>JBOEGF010000017.1:0-168716 GCA_050633305.1 Nannocystales bacterium | reverse complement strand
GTTTTTCGGGGGCAACTCCAGACGGCTGCGGTGGCGGCACCCTTCCGGAAGGTGCGGGGGAAGACGACAGCAGCGGCACCACCCAGCCCGGATACGGCGAAGGTTTTGCGCTGCCGGAGCTGCCCGAGGTCGACACTCTGGGCCCGCTGATCCTGGTCGGTCCGGAGCACGACCGCAACGATCACGTCGTGGTGGTCGTGCGCTCGCCGACCTACGGGCTCACCCAGCCGACGCCGGGCTCGTTTCAATTCGCCGAGCTATGGGCGAGCGAGAGCACCGCCGAGCAGAGGATCGAGACCCTGTTCGCCGCGGCGCAGGAGCAGGCGGTCCGTCTCGAGAACCTCTGCGGACGCCCGGACTGCCGCTAGGCCCGTCGTTCGACGACCTCGACCTCGATGCTCCCTATGAAGGTGCGCTGTCCGACTTTGCGGGTGAGGGTGAGCATGGCGGCCGAGTGCAACGCCGGCATGGGTCGGAGCGGTAGTCCGACTCACCCCCTAGATCCCAAGGCCGGTGTTCGCGCGAGAGCGCCGAGAACGGTGCCCGATAATATTCCTCTCCGAAGTTGCTTGAGAGCACGGACGCCGACCTTGAGTCTTGGGCGGCCTCTGTGCGTGCGGGGATGTCCGATCCGACAGCCTTCGCCAAGGCTGGGAGTCGGAGCACATCGGGGAAAAATGTTGCGCTAAGGAATTGTGCGACGAGTAACACTCGTCGCACAATTGGTCTTGTACGCCAAGTAGAGGCCCCGTAGCGGGTGTTATGCGCCATCTGGGCGAGGGCTAACGAGGGGGATCACTTTCCGCACAATACAAATCGGCCCCGAGAGGGCGACTCCCGGGTGGAGGGGTGCTCCGCGCCCGGATTCGGGATTTTGGAAGGGGCGTCTGACCGCCACTTTGCGCATAAGTCCTTAGCGCAACATTTTTCGCCGATGTGCTTCGACCCCCAGCAGCAATCTTCCTGGCACCCTAGACAGCACCCATGAAGAAGAGCGACATCCTCAGTTACCCATCCGCACGCGCCTGGTCGCGGTGCGGCTGGTCTGCACTCCTCGCGGTGACGCTGTGTGCCTGCGGCGCGGAACAGAAACCGAATGATGCGCAGGCCGACCTGATCAGGGCGACGGTCGAGCAGGACCTGGACCAACTTCGGGCTGCGCTCTTCGCCGGTGCCAATGTCGACACCCATTCGCCTGATCTGGGCGGCGGTCCGCCCCTCGTACACCTCGCGAGTGAACACCCGAGTTTTGCGCAGACGCTCATCGGTGCGGGTGCCGATCTCGACCAGACGCGGAGCGACGGGAACACGGCGCTTCACGTCGCCGCCTCCTCCGGAAATCTGCCGGTCGTGGGCGCACTCCTCTACGCCGGCGCGAATCCGAACCTCCAGAATGAGGCTGGCCATTCCGTGATCAGCGAGGCCGTCGCCAGCGGACGCCTCGCTGTGGTCAAAGCGCTCATCATGATGGGCGCCGATCCGACTTTGGCGGGCGGCCCAGAGGCAAATCGACTCCCGTTCGATCGGATCCTTGGTACCGATGCGCCGCCGGGGGACATCAGTGCCGATCGGGCCGGGATCGCCCGGCTGCTTCTCCAACACGCGCCGCCACAAAAGAGTCGCTTGGATGCGTTCCTCTCAGAGGTCGCGGCTCGGCCTCCGGCACCCAATCTGTGTGCTGTCGGGCGCCAGCTCTTGGCCGCAGGTGCGACCCGAGGTCCGAAGACTGATGCGTTCCTGACCGGATGTTCGGACAACGAATGTAGTGTCCTAGCGCTGCCCGGATATCCGAACCCTTACTCGGTACTGGGCACGGTGACGTCGGGTCCCGCGCCCCAGAAAGGCCAGAAGGAACGGTCCAGTGCCAACTTCAGCACCGAAACACCGGAACCACCCGTTACCGGAATGACCTGGTTGATCACGCAGAACCCGAACGCCGACAGCATTACCTTCAAGGTGAAAGTGGATCGGTCTGGCGCCAAGGACCCCGACCTGTTCGATGGTGAGGTCCTGGGCAACAAGACGACCACGTCGAATCCGACGTACGGCGTCAACGAGAAGAAGTTGTACATCGCGAACCCCGCAGGTGCGACAGCAAGCTTCGTCGTGACTGCGTGCGGAGTCCTAGCCCCATAGCGAACCAAGGGGAGGAACCATATCGGTGCGAAATCCGATCACAGCGGAGCCGGCAAAGTCGGATCCGGAGTGTTCCGAACGGGTGGCTCTGAAGGAGGGTCCAGCCCCTTGAAATCGGGTCCTCCGAAGAGGTATTCCAAAAACCGCGGGTTTCGGCGCAGGCCTACGCTTTGAGCGGGCTGCGCAGCGTTGGCAAGGTTGTGATCGGTTTCCGCACGGATGTGGTTCCTCCCTTAGAAGGCCCGAGGCCCGAGGCCCGAGGTCAGGGACAGACGTACGGCTCCTGCTCAAGGCCTGCGCATATCGCCTCGCAATCGTAGGGCCGGGCTGGCTGCGCGCATACGGACCACAATTTCTGAGGTTGGAGCCGTCGCCGGGGTAAGCTACGTCGACGTCGTGACCGAGGTGTCTTCCGTCGAGGAAATCGTCGCCACGTTCCAGCTGCATTGCGGTCAGAGCGCACCCTCCAGCGTCGAATCGTTCGTGGAAGTTGTCGGTGCCGCCCTGCAGGGCGAACAACTGGCCGAGGTCAACTTCGAACAGATCAAAAACGCGCGCGCTCACCGAGGCCTCGCACCGCTTCGTTGGAGTCAAGCCCTGGCCGAAGCGGCGCGCGAGGACAGCGTGGCGATGGCGAAGAATGGTTCCGTGAACGCCCGCGGTGCTCAACCGACAAGCGCGGGGGTGGATTGCATGGCGTTCTATCGGAACGTCGGTGCTGCATACGGTCCTCTCGACGCCCACGCCGTGTTCATGCAGGCCGCGGTCACCCGCGGTCCGATTCTGTCGGACCGAATGACCCATGGGGGAGTCGGTGTCGTGCTTGGACCCCCCAGTCCAATCGAGGGAGGCCCGCGCCAGATCTGGATCACTCAGGTGTTGTGCGACGTCCTCGAGCGCCTCGGGCCCGTCGAGGAACTCGAGAAGTCGCGTCAGCAACGAGACAACGCTGTGCAGGTCGCGAAGGCCGAGGCTTGGCTTCGACAGCGTCTCAACGTGGCGCCTGATGACGGACAGGCGTGGGGGTCTCTCGCGGAGATCCAGTTGCTGAGTGCCCGGGCGATCGAGGAGGGGCTTGCATCGGCCACCCGCTGTACCGAGTTGTCGCCCGAACTGGCGCCGTGCTGGCTCCTGAGGGCGCTCGCGCTAGAGCTCCTCGATGACCCCCAGGCCGCGATTGAGGCGTATCGGGAGTACTTAGTGCTCGCCCCGGACGGAGCGCAAGCGGACGTCGCGCGCGAAGCCTTACTCCGGCTCGCGAACTGAACGAGACGGACCACGCCGAGTGGACAAGTCGCGTTTGGGATCGGGGCATGGGGAGCATCGGAACGGTAGACGGCGCTAAGAGGTGCCGGGTCCCCTACATGCGGGGCGGCCTCTGTCGCAGCCAACAGCATCTGCCCAGAAAGCGCCGTATCGGGTGTCTGTAGGGCTTTCGAGGCATGTGGGCGGCCGACCTTGACCCGCTCCCAGAGACGCTCCCCTTCAGACTCGGCTGAAGACGGCGGGGCTCAGCCATGGTTTGCCCGCTGTGGATGGTCAGGCCGAGTGGAGTTGCCCCCGAAAAACCGGACACGTATTCAGTTCGTTTGAAGGCGGCGAAACTGCCGCGGTGAGAGCATCTTGAGGCCCTTGTGGGGCTGGTGTTCGTTGTAGTCGTGTCCGGTTTTTCGGGGGCAACTCCAGCCCGAGACGACGGGGCTGGTTCGACGTCGGGTGCGGATCTATGAGTGGGACGACGGCCACCTTGAGGTCGTCTGCGATGGCCGCGCCCTTCCCTTCACCCTCTTCGACAAGAACCCGTACGTCGACCAAGGCGAGGTGGTCGAGAACAAGCGACTGGGGGCGGCCATGAAGTGGGTCGAGGGACGCCAAGAGAAGCGGGACGAAGCCAGGCTGAAGGACAAGAAGGTGTCGCTCAGAGAAAAGATATGGATCCGGAAGAAGTCGCCTGCTCAGACCCGGATTCGACCATGAACACGACATCTGTACTTTGCAGACAGGCCGACATCTCTACTTTGCGTTGACATTGCTACGGGCGCGTAGGGGGCCTCGGGGCGGCAGATAGGCCCGAAAGTCGAATTTTTGAAACGGCGGGTGTTCAGGCGGCCGGTGTTGGCGTCCTCGATTTGCGGCGGTGAGGACGGTGGCATGAGTGTCGACTAGTTCAGGCCCCCAGCGCCCGTTCGGCCCTGTCGATGAGCCGCCGGTTACGGGCGATGAAAGGGTCTTGGGGGCGTCCCCGTCGGTGGCACCACGGCGAATCCGCCTGGCACCCATTCTTTCCAGAGCGAGCCATTTTCACCGCTTCCTTGCGCTGGCTGGGGTTGAGCTTCGAGGGCCGACCGCCGATACAGAGTGGCGCCGAGAGCCGTACGGAAAAGTACGTTGGTGGCCCTTGCGCCGACCTCTTTTCGAGGGTGAGCTGGGTTGGGCTTGGGGCCACGGACCCGTTTGCGGTCACCTCGAGGGCCCGGGTTCGTCCGCGGCAGAGCCCTCTTCGAGATGCTGGACTGAGGCGTGACCCGGCGGTCAGGGTTGCGGGTGGTCGCACGCGGTGACGGCTACCCCCGTGTCCGGCTGGAGGCGAGCCAGGGTGGCGCAGACCCCGGTTCGCACCGCGGGGTCGGCGAGCAGGTATGGCGCGATCGCTTGTCGCATGTGGTTGGTCCGTGCCTCATCGGTTGTGAGCGCCTCGAGCCCTTCGTCCTTCTTGAACTCGCCCAGGAACACTCCTACACGCGTGTGCACGGCGGATGTGTGGATCGCCGCAAGATAGCCCGCCTGGATGAGCTTGGAGTCAGGCTCGGCGAGTTCGGACACACCGTTGAGGCCGCCGCAGATGTGCACGTGCAGCTTGAGGTCGCCGGTAGGTCGTCCATTGTCGTCGGTCGGGGTCACGACCGGGTCAGGCCAAACGTGGGCGAGGAGATACGGTTCGAACTCCTCCCAAGTCACTTCCCGTCGCGGCGGCCGCACCGGCGTTGGGCACCCCTGGCAGTGCAATCCCTCCTCTGCCAACGCCGCGTCCATCCGCACCAGCAGCACCCCGAGGAACGCGTCGCTGAGGTAGGCACGACGGACCGCGGCCAGGCGGGTGCCCGGCTCGGGCTCGGCGACCGCTTCGAACGCCGCGTCACGTTCGGCTCGCAAAGAGATCAAGACCTCGTTCGCAGAAGCAAAGCCAGCGACCACCGATCGCTCGATCGGAGTCGCGGCGGGTTCCAGGCCGCAGTAGTCGCGGCGTCCGTACCTCGGCACCCGGATCGGATCACGGCCGGGGGGCTCAAGGGTCTGTGTGCATATCACGGCCTCGATTTCGGCCTGGAGCTGCGGCCAGGTGACCGTGGCGTCGTCAGCGTGCGACTCCGGTGTGAGCGCGATGTCTTGGGCGGAGGCCTTGTCCGGGGGGGGCGGCGCTCGCGGTGTTGCGGATGAACACGCGAAGCCGACGATGATCAGCGGCAGCAGGCTCGGAGCGCGCATCGATAGTGCCACCCCAGGAGACTACGCTCCCGCGGAGGATCTGTGTTCCGTCGCTGGAGGTGTTCGCGTCAGCGAGGTGCGGCCCACTCGCTGGCGCCTTCCCGGTCGACCGGCTTAGGTCACGTTTAGGTGGATCGTGGGTGAGGTTCGGTTATCTCGGGCTCCGTCGCCGTCTCGGCGCGCGATGAATATTCCGCGCGATGCGCTCAAAAAGAGCTGCGTCGTGCGGTGGCCTCCGTCCTGCCGATGTTTGGCGGGAGGTGCTGGGGGCTCGGTGAGGTTGCGCGACGACGCGCTGTTCAAGTCGGTGTTCCAGCAGC
This sequence comes from Nannocystales bacterium, assembly GCA_050633305.1. Taxonomy (GTDB): domain Bacteria; phylum Myxococcota_A; class Polyangia; order Nannocystales; family Nannocystaceae; genus CAJXVA01. The sequence continues at coordinate 162,774 of JBOEGF010000017.1, read as the reverse complement.
CGGAGAACGCCGCGGCCGAGCTGCAGCACGTACTGCCGGCCGGGCATGTCGCGGCGATCGACTGGTCGACGCTGAAGCTCGTCGGTCTCCAGCGCGCCGTAGGCTTCGTCGGCCTCGAGCGCCTCCATGAACTCGGTCACGCGGTCGCGAATCGGCGCGGTATGAAAGGCCCCGAGATATCCCGCCTGCACCAGCCGGGCGTCGGGCGTGCTCATCTCGGCCACGCCGTTGATGCCCCCGCAGATGTGCACGGACACCCGCGCCTCGCCGACGGCCTTGCCGGCGTCATCGCGAGGCGTGACCACGGGGTCGGGCCACACGTGCGCCAGCAGGAACGGCTGATATTGAGCCCATATCACCTCGTGCGGCGCCGGGCGCTCGGCCGCGGGACAACCCTCGCACTGCAGCCCACGCTTTTTCAGGGCTTCATCCAGCCGCGGCAGCAGTACCCCCAAGAATCGCGGGGTCAGGTATGCCACCCGCAACGCCTCAAGTTGCTTGGCTCCGTCGGGCAGCTGCGTCGCTGCAAACGCAGCCTGTCGTTCGTCCCGCAGCGAGATCAACACGCCTTTGGCCTCTTCGAACGCCTCGACGACGGTGCTCAAGGGCCGCCGACGGATCGACCGACGTTCGTTCCGGTGCGTGCGAACGCCCCCGACCGGCGACACGTGGCCTTCCATCTCGGATTTGTGGGCGCCGAGTCCCACGAGGGGCTGGGCACCGGAAGCCCAGACGCGCCGGACCGCTGGCGGATCATGCGGACCGACGACAACGGCAACGAGTTTGAGCTGGCGCGGGTATCGTCGAGGTGCGAGGCGATTGGTATCGCCGAGCTGTACGAGTCCCGTGGGCACAAGCAGTTCTACTGGATCGAGGAGGCGTTTCGCCCCACCCGCGGTCGCAAGGTTTCGCGCTGTCCGTGACATCTCAGGGGTGATGTTCACCCGACGCAACGTCGTTCGCATGGCTGGAGCCGGGCTCTTCGCGGGGTGTTCCCGGCCGGAGGAACAGCCGGTCGTCCCCCCCGAGTCTGAACCGCAACGAAACCTCGGTGCAGCGCGGCCACCCGGCCCCGATACCGCGCCGCTCGACCAGGCGTTGTTGGAGCTGCACCGCACCGATCCGGAGTTCTCGGGGGGACTGTCCAACCACGGCCCCATGGCATGTGAGGCGCTCGAAGCGTTGGGAGCAACCGAGCGTATCGGTCCGTTTTTTCGCCGGTACCGATCTCGTCTCGAGCCGATGCCGGCAACTCCATTGCTGGACGACTGGTCGGAAGCGCGGGGACAACCCGAGGCCCGCGCGGGCCTGATCGCATCGATGGAGGCCGAACTGCGGCGCATCGGACCTGAAGCCCTCTTGCAGGCCGCGCTACCCCTGCTCCTTCCAGGAATGGTTGGCGGAGCATTCCATGGGTTACTGCGCACGGCTCACGCGTATCGCGGGTGGAACCGGAGCTCGTCTGCTCCACGCGCGAACGAGCTGGCCCAGGGGTTGGGGTACTGGGCAGCACGCTACCAGCCGTTGCCAGGCTCGCCAGGCGTGGCGCCGATTTCAGGTCGCGATGGCTCGGGTGTTCTGCGCCGTGTTCCAATCGTTCCGCTGGAGCGACGCCACGCGGGGTTGATCTTCGAGCGGTTCGACGTGCTTATCGGGGACCCTGGGTTTGTGTCCGTCGTCGAGTCCTACGACCCCGAGGCGCAAGCTCCCGACGTCGTGCTCGATGCTCTGGTCCTCGCGGCGGCACGACTGTTCGTCACCACCGGAGCCCGTGGAGCGTCATTCGTCTACCTGCATGGGGTGACGGGGTCTGCTGCGCTCCGCCTCCTGTTGCCGGTTCTGTCTGCACGAGATCAGCGGGTTGCGGTCGGGTACCTCGTGCAAGCGCTGGCCGCCGTTCATGCAACGCACGCTCAGGCGGACTCCTCGGCTACGGAACCGTTGTCCGGGTCCGGCGCGGATCCGGTCGCGCTGGCAACTGCAGCTGCACGCTCCGACGACGACCACACCATCAAGCTCGTTGAGGCGGCGTTGCGGGAGTATGAGGGCACGGGATCCGCCGAGCTGCTTGTCGCGGCCGCTCATCGCTTGGGATGAACCTCGCTTTGTGAGCGAAGCAGGCGTTCGTCGCCCCGCGCCGCGACGGACTCGAAGACCAGGTCGAGTCGGGAGAAAACCTGCCACGCGGGCGCGCGGGTGCTCCGTGCAAGTGTCGCAACAACCCGCTGTTCGAGTTTTCCGACCCTCTTGCCCTTCCACAGCTTGTCGGCGAGCGCGACGAGCAGGTCTTCAAGGGCGAGGGCATCGCAGTTCCACTGGCCGTGCGAGACACAGAACCGGGCGATGCGGGGGGGTCCGTGCGCCTCGAGAAGCGCTCGGCCGGCCTCTTCGTGGCGAGTGCCCCGGGCGTGCACCTCGTCCGGGTGCAGGAGTTTTCCCACGTCATGGAGCGCTGCCCCGAGCAAGACGTCCTGTGGATCGAAACAGGCGGTGAAGTCCGAGAGCCCCGCGATGAGTTCCTCCGCCGCTTCAGCGACGAGTGCGTGGTGATGGCGAAGGTGTGCGGGCGCACCCAACCGTGCGAGCAGGGCGAGGGCATCGTCGACGGTCAGAAGCAAGACCTCGACAAGTCTAAGCCCGAGGCGCGCGGCTGTCTGTCAGCAGGCCTACCGACCGGGGACGGATTCTCTGAAGAACGCGCCTTGACGGGGTTGGGGTTCGGCCGTACGAAAGAAGGGTGATGGCCGCCGGAACTCCACACCGCTAGCGCTGTCTGGACCACCCAGATGGCGCGACGATATGCGCACTGGGGTTCCTCTATTTCCCGACAGTCACGGCGGCCCGTTCGGCAGGATGCCGAGTCGAGTTCCCCCTGTTGCGCGAGCTTCTTGCGTACCAGGAGATGGAAGAGATGATTCGAACAACGAAACGCATTGTGTGGCGCCAACTCGCGGTGTCCGGAGGTCCTTGAGATGGAACTCGTGGTCTTCACGGGGATTCAAGCCGTGGGGAAGAGCACGTTCTTCCGGGAGCGGTTCTTCGACACGCATGTTCGGATCAATCTCGACATGCTTCGCACACGGCATCGTGAACGGCTGTTGTTCGAGGCATGCCTCACCGCCAAACAGTCGGTGGCCGTGGACAACACGAACGTGTCCCGCAGTGACCGCGCGCGCTACATCGTGCCGGCCCGTGCGGCGGGGTTTGGCGTGGTGGGGTACTACTTTCAATCGGTGCTCGCCGAGTCGATGGCTCGAAACGAAGCTCGACAGGGCCGCGCACGGGTTCCCCCGCGGGGGCTGCTCGGGGCGGCCGGGAGACTCGAAACACCCCAACCCGCGGAGGGCTTCGACGCCCTTCACTACGTCCGGATCGAGCGGGGCTTCGTCGTCGAGCCCTGGAGACCATCATGAAGTTCAACGAACTCGACGCGCGGATGCGTGTCTTCGAGACCGTCAACGAGCAGCGCGTGCTGCCCGGTGTCTATGCCGTGGCGCGGTTGGATGGACGGTCATTCACCCGCCTCACCAAGGACGTGCACAACTTCGCCGCGCCGTTCGATCCGCGGTTTCGCGACATGATGGTCGAGACCACGCGGTACCTCATGGGGGAGACCGGGATGAGTTTCGCGTACGGGTTCACGCAGAGTGATGAAATCTCGCTGCTGTTCTCGCCACACGACCAGAGTTTCGGTCGGAAGTTGCGCAAGCTCGGATCGGTGCTGGCGGGAGAGGCGAGCGCCAAGTTCACCAGCTTGCTTGGCAGCGTGGCCGCGTTCGACTGCCGACTCTCGCAGCTTCCGAGTCGGACGTTGGTGCTCGACTACTTTCGGTGGCGCAGCGCGGACGCGCACAGGAACTCGCTGAGCGCGCACTGCTACTGGATCCTCCGAGAGGACGGAGCCACGCCCGGGGACGCGACCGCTCGGTTGGAGGGGTGCTCGGCCGCTCAGAAGAATGAGTTGCTCTTCTCGCGCGGGGTCAACTTCAACCAGCTTCCGCTGTGGCAGCGTCGCGGCGTGGGGGTGGTGTGGGAGGCGTACGAGAAGGAAGGGCTGAACCCGACCAGTGGCGAGAAAACCTGTGCGCAGCGTCGGCGGCTGGTCGCGGTCATGCAGTTGCCGATGAAGGATGCGTACGAGGCATTCGTGTCCCGATTCGTGAACCCCTCGGCCTGAGTCGCTCGGGGAGAGGGACTCAGCGCGGAGTCGGAACCGGGCTGCGCTCCGCTTATTCCCGGGTCTTCGTCCCCCGCGCGCTGAGCTGCGAAAAAGAGCAACCCATCGGCGGGCCGTCCGGATACCCGGCTGCGGGCAGCCGACGATGACCCTGCGCACGACTCAATTCCAGGAACTTGCCCCAGGGCGAAACACGGGCGGCGTTCTCTGCGTCGAGAGGGGGAGACCATGACGAGAGCCGTTCAGCGAAGTGTGGGGGTTGCGATCGTAGTCGCGGCAGTGGGCGCTGCAGCCTGGTTCGGTGGCGTCCTGGGTCCGGGGCCCGTGGGGGACGCTGGGGAGGCGCAGGCTTCGGCTGGGGAGCCGCAGCGCGTTCGCCGGGTCGAGCTGGAGCTGGCCGAGCGGGGGAGCATCGCCTCGCACATCGAGGCCACGGCCAACCTCGTCGCGCAGCGGTCGATCTCCGTCGTCGCCGAGGCGCCGGGGCGGATCACCAAGCTGGGTGCCGAAGAGGGCGAGAGCGTCGAGCGCGGTGCCCTGCTGGTGGCGCTGGATTCAGCCGAAGCTGCCCGGGCCCGGAAGACCGCACGGATCAAGTTGCGTTCCTCCGAGGTCGCCCAAGCTCGTACGGCAAAACTCGCCGGTCAGCGGTTGGTTGCATCCGAAGAACTCGACACGGCGGTGACGGACCGCGACCTGGCAAGACAAGAACTCGAGAACGCGGATGCGGCGCTGCGCCGGGCTCGGGTCCGGGCTCCACTCGCGGGGAAGATCACCAAGCGGAGTGTGGAACGCGGTCAGTACGTGAAGGTGGGGGATCCTCTGTTCGAGGTCACGGACTTCAGTACGCTCGTGGCGCGCATCCACATTCCCGAGCGTGACGCGATGCAACTCGAGCCAGGCCGCGAGGCGAAGCTCGTCTTGCAGGCGAACCCCGACCTGAAGTTCACCGGCCGTGTGAAGCGCATCGCGTCGGTGGTCGATGTGAAGAGCGGCACGGTCGAGGTCACGATCGAGGTTCCGGGTCCTCCGGCGCAGGTGCGATCCGGTAGCTTCGTCGGCATTCGTCTGCTCCGCGAGCAGCACGACGACGCCTGCTTGGTGCCGCGGGAGTCCGTGATCGTGGACCACCAGGGCGAGCACGTGTACGTGGTGAAGGACGACGTGGCCCGGCGGCGAACCGTTACGGTTGGGGCCACGGAGTCCGGACGTTCACAGATCCTCGAAGGACTGGACGCCGGTGAATCGGTGGTCATCGCGGGACACGGGGCGCTGCAGGATGGCGCCGAGGTCGAGGTCGTTCCGCAAGAGGCCGGCTGATGCAGCTCGTCGACTTCTCCCTGCGCCGTCGGGTGACGGTGGCGATGTGCGCGGTGGCCATGGTGCTCTTCGGGCTGGTGGCGTTCAGCCGCCTGAAGGTCAGCCTGCTGCCCGATCTGTCCTATCCAAGCCTGACGATCGAGACGTCGATGCCGGGGGCTGCGCCCGCCGAGGTGGAGCAGCTGCTCACCCGGCCGATCGAGGAGCGCGTTGGGGTCGTCTCGGGGGTACAGAGGATCTCCTCCATCTCCACACCGGGGCTCTCACAGGTGACCATCGAGTTCGGCTGGGGGCGGGAGATGGACTTTGCGGCGATCGACGTGCGCGAGAAGCTGGAACTGCTGCGGCTCCCCGATGGGAGTGAACCTCCGATCTTGCGGCGGTACGACCCTTCCGCCGACCCGGTGCTGCGGCTGTATCTCACCACCGACGGTACGGCGGAGTTGGACCTGCTCACACTGCGACAGATCGCAGAGGAACGGGTCGAGAAGGACCTGGAGAGCACCGAGGGCGTGGCGGCGATCGACGTGCGCGGTGGCCTGCAGCCGGAGATCGAGATCGAAATCGACCCGGGCCGGTTGTCCCTCACGGGTCAGAACTTGGCCGCTGTCGCCGAGGCATTGCGCAAGGCCAACATCGATCAGGCGGGCGGGAGTCTCTACGAGAGTGAGGCGCGATACCTCGTCCGGGCCCGCAACCGCTTCGGCTCCCTGGCGGACATCGAGGACACGGTCCTCTTCGACGAAGACGGACGCCGGGTGACGGTTGGGGACGTGGCCACGGTGCGACGCACCCATCGTCAGCGTGAGAGCGTGACCCGCCTCGGCGGCGAGGAGGCGGTTGAACTCGCGCTGTTCCAGGAGGGCGACGCCAACACCACGGCCGTCGCCAAGTCGGTCCACGCGCGGCTGGAGGTGGTGCGACAACGCCTGCCCGAGGGGGTTGTGCTGGTCGTGGCCGCGGACCAGTCGACCTTCATCGAGGCCTCGGTCGACGAGGTGCTTCAGGGGGCGGTCCTGGGCGGCGTGTTCGCGGTCGTGGTCCTGCTGTTGTTCCTCCGGGACGGCAGGAGCACGGCGATCATCGCGGTCAGCATTCCCGTCTCGGTCGTCGCGACGTTCTTCTTGATGTACCAGACGGGCACCACGCTCAACGTCATGTCGCTGGGCGGCCTGGCGCTGGGCGTCGGAATGTTGGTCGACAGCGCGATCGTCGTGTTGGAGGCCATTCATCGCCGCCGGGAACAGGGGGCGGCAGCGGTCGAGGCCGCCCGCGAAGGGGCCAGCGAAGTCGGGCGTGCGGTGATCGCATCCACGTTGACGACCGTCGCGGTGTTCCTCCCGGTGGTGTTCCTCGAAGGCATGGCTGCCCAGTTGTTTCGCGACATGGCGGTGACGGTGTGCTTCTCGCTCGTCGTGTCGTTGGCGGTCTCCTTGACGCTCATCCCGATGATCTCCGCGTTGAGCCGGGAGGGGACGCCACCGCCGCAGCTCGGACGGGTGGCGCGCACCGTGTTGATGCCGGTTGTGTTGGTCCGCCTCGGTGTCGCGACGATCGTCGCGGGCGTGGCCTGGGTGCTGCGCCCCGTCGCGGGCCTGTTCGGCGCAGCCTTTGAAAGGCTCGCCGCGGTGTACCCCTCGGTCTGCCGCGGAAGTGTTCGGCGCCCGTGGACCGTGGTGGGCATCGCGCTCCTGGCGTTTGCGGCCACAGTCGCCTCGGTCCCACGCCTGGGCCTCGACCTCATCCCAAGCCTCTCCCAAGGGGAGTTCGGCTTTGCCCTCGAGCTGCCAGCGGGTACCCCCTTGTCGCGGACCGACGCGGTCGTTCGCGATGCCCAACGCGTCCTGGTCGACGACGCCCGCGTCGATCGGGTGTCGTCGGTCGCGGGCGCCTCCGCGGTCAGCGGCTCAGCCGGGACCACCGGAGGCGAGCACACCGCTGCGCTTTCGGTCCGGATGGCGGAAGGCGCGAGCGCTGAAGACGAAGCGCAAGTCATCCAGGTCCTTCGCGATGCCCTGGCCGAGGCGGGCGTGCAACGCTCCCGCCTGACCCGCCCGGCGGTCTTCAGTCTGCGGCGCCCGGTCGAGCTCCACGTGCTCGAAGAGGACCTCGCGGGTCTGCGCGACCAAGCCGATGCACTTCGGGCTGAGATCGCCACCATCGAAGGTGTGGTCGAGGCTCGGTCTTCGGCAGACTTTGGCAACCCTGAGGTGCAGGTCCGCTTCGACCACGAGGCGATCGCACAGCTCGACCTCCGGGTCTCCGACGTCGCGACCTCGGTTCGGACCCAGCTGCAGGGCGATGTCACCACGCGTTTTCGGCAGGGACACCGCGATGTGGACATCCGGGTCCGCGCCCTGCCTCGCCAACACGCGACGCCCGCGGACTTGCGCCGACTGATCGTCGCCACGCGCGATGGTGCACCGATCCTGCTCGAATCCGTCGCGTCGGTCGAACTCGGCACCGGGCCGAGCGAGATCCGCAGGCTGGACCAGTCGCGGGCCGCCGTGGTGTCGGCAGACGTCTCGGGCCGAGACATGGGGGCGGTCGCGGCGGACGTCACCCGAGCGGCCGAGGCGGCACGCGCCGCGGGTGCGCGGGTCGAGCTCGCAGGCCAGGAACAAGAGATGTTCCAATCCCTGCGCTCGCTTCTTCTGGCGACCGCGCTGGCCGGTTTCTTGGTCTACGTAGTGATGGCCTCGCAGTTCGAGTCCCTGCTGCACCCGTTCATTGTCATCTTCACGCTTCCGCTGGGTGCCATCGGCGTGGTGGGCTCGTTGCTGCTCACGGGCAGCTCGATGAGCGTCATTTCCATGGTCGGCGTGGTGATGCTCGCCGGCATCGTCGTCAACAACGCCATCGTGCTGGTCGACGCGATCAACGGGCGCAGGGCCAGCGGTATGACGCAACAGGCCGCCATCGTCGCCGCCGGCCGAGACCGCCTGCGCCCGATTCTGATGACCTCCGCGACCACCATCTTGGGTCTGCTGCCACTCGCCTTGGCGCAAGGTCCTGGAGCCGAGCTGCGGCGTGCGCTGGCCATCGCGGTGATCGGTGGCCTCGTCGTCGCCACGGGGTTGACGCTGGTGGTGATCCCGGCGGTCTATCGGATCATCGACCGCAAGCGCTACACGGAGCCCGGCGCGTGAACCTGGTCCGCCTCGCACTCGACCGCCCGGTCACGACCCTGATGCTCCTGGTCAGCATCTTGGCCGTGGGCGTGATGGGCCTCGTTCGCCTCCCGCTGGCCTACCTGCCCAAGGTCGATGTCCCGTTCATCGTGGTGTCGATCCCGCGGCCCAACTCCAGCCCCTTACAGATCCAGGAGGAGGTGACCGAGCCGGTCGAGGAGGCCTTGGCGACGCTCTCGGGCATCAACACGTTGCGCTCGGAGTCCACCGCCGACGCAGCCGTGTTCTTCCTGGAGTTCGACTGGGGCCAGGAACTCGACATCGTCCGGATGCAGGTGAGCGAGACGGTCGAGCAGGTTCGGCCCACGCTGCCTCTCGACGCCCAGCGAGTCAGCATTTCGTCGTTCAACACCGCCGACATCCCGGTGGTGCAGGCGCGACTCTCGGCGCAGAGTGAGGACCTCTCGGCCAGCTACCCGCTGTTGGAGGCGCGGGTTCTCGACCCGATTCGACGTATCCCCGGTGTCGCGCGGGTGGACCTCGACGGCGTGGCGCCGCGGCAGGTGTACGTCGACCTCGTCCACGACCGCATCGCCGAGCACGGCATCGAAGTCAGCGACCTGGTGGAGCGGCTGCAGAGCGCCTCCGTGGAGATGGTGCTGGGGCAGGTCGAGCGCGGACAAACACGGTACGCAGTCCGAGGGCTCGGATCATTCGACTCGCTGGAGGCGCTGGGTTCGGTCTCGGTCGGCGTTGCAGACTTGCGACTGCGGGACCTGGCAGAGCTCAGCTACGAGGAGCCGCCGATCGGGTACGGGCGACACCTCGGCCGCGAGCAGGCGATCGGGCTCTCGGTCTTCAAGGAATCTACCGCCAACACCGTGGAAGTCGTGGACGCGGTGATGCGCACCATCGAAGAGGACATCGCGGCGGACCCCACACTCGAGGGCATGGAGCTGTTCGTTTGGGAAAACCAGGCGGACGAGATTCGGGCCGGTGTGGATGGCTTGCAGCGGGCCGGCCTCATGGGCGCCGCCATGGCGATCCTGTGTCTGTACGCGTTCCTGCGACGTTTGAAGTCGACGCTGATCGTCGCGATGTGCATCCCGTTCTCGGTCCTTGCCACCTGCGGGGTGCTCTACTTCATGGGCATGACGCTCAACCTCCTGTCGATGATGGGCCTGATGCTCGGCGTCGGCATGTTGGTCGACAACGCGATCGTCGTGTTGGAAGCGATCGATCGCAAGCAACTGGAGGAACCGGATGCTCGTGCCGCGACGCTGTCCGGGGCAGGGTCGGTCACCGTGGCGGTGATCGCGGCCACGGCGACGTCGCTGATCGTGTTCCTGCCGCTGGTCCTGGGCAGCAAGAGTGAGTTGACCACCTGGCTCAGCGAAGTCGGTGTCACCATCTCGGTGGCGCTGGTTTGCTCGCTGGTCTGCTCTCTCACGCTCATCCCGTTGGTGGCCTCGCGGCTGCTGCGGACGGGTCCTGAGCAGGTCAAAGGTCCGACGAAGCCGGCGCGCGTGTCGTGGCTGGAGCGCGGATATGTGGCCATCTTGCGCTGGACGCTTCGGCGCAAGGGGTGGGCAACGGCGCTGCTGTTGGCCACGTTGGCCCTCGGCGCGGTGCCGATGAGTACGGGCATGGTCGCCAGTGAGCAGTTCTCGGGCACCGTCAACGAGCGCATCACCGTGCGGTACGACTTCGACGACTTTCACTACAAGTCGCAGGCCGAGCGCGTGGTGAACCAGGTGGAGGCCGTACTCTACGAGCATCAAGAGCAGTTCGAGATCGAGGAGGTCTACAGCTACTTTGCAGAGAACGACGCGGCCACGGTCATCACGCTGGCGCGCGCGGACCTCGACGACGAGGGCATCAAGGCTCTGCGGGCGGAGATCCGCGAGACGTTGCCCGAGGTCGCAGGCGTGCGGTTGGGGTTTTGGGGCGACGACCAGGGAGGCGACCAGACCCGGTTCTCGCTGCAGCTGTACGGTCGCGATGGCCGCGTCCTTCGTGACGTGTCAGCCCAGGTGGAGGCGATGCTGCGCGAGGAAACCGACGTGGTCGATGTCGGTGGCTCGTTGGAACACACCCGCAACGAGATTCAAGTTCGCATCGATCGAGAGCGAGCGCAGCGTCGGGGCATCACCCCTCAAGACGCGGCCGAGGCCTTTGGCTTCACCTTGGGCGGAATGTCGCTGCCGCGCTACCGAGACGGCGAGCGCGAGGTCGACACCTGGCTCGCGCTGCGCATCGAGGATCGGGCCGGCCTCGCTGACCTCAAGGCGATCACGTTCCCCGTTGCTGGGGAGAACCCCGTACGTCTCGGCGACATCGCGACCTTCGAGTCGGTGCCGACGCCTCAGACGATCGTGCGCCGCAATCGCGAAGGCAACGCCCGAGTCGGGGCGACGTACGAGGGCACGCAGTGGGATGCGGCCCGAGAACGCATCGAGACCAAGATGAACGCTCTCGATCTTCCGCTGGGGTACGCGTGGTCCTGGGATGACCGCATCCTCGAGCAGGACGACCAGGACGAGCAGATGGGCATCAACTTCCTGCTCGCGCTCGCCCTGGTCTACCTGGTCCTCGCTGCCTTGTTCGAATCTCTCACCCAGCCGCTCGCGATCCTGGTCTCGATCATCTTTGCGTTGCCTGGGGCCGGGTGGCTGCTGGCGATCGCCGGCACGCCGCTGAACCTCATGGCGCAGATCGGCTTGCTCATCTTGATGGGCATCGTCGTCAACAACGGTGCCGTGATGCTGGACCGTGTCGGGCAACTTCGGAACGCGGGGGTCGAGCGAGACGCCGCCTTCATCGAGGCTGGCCGGGACCGACTCCGACCGATTCTCATGACCGCATCAACCACGGTGCTCGGCCTGATGCCGCTGGCGATCGGGGGCTCGGCGGTGGGCGGGATGTTCTACTTTCCACTGGCCCAAACCGTGATGGGCGGTCTGATCTCCTCGGCTGTGTTGACCTTGCTCGGGCTCCCGCTGGTCACGCTCGGCGTGGAAGCGCTGGCTCGCGGTCTCGCCCTGGTGGCTCGACACGGTGCCGAACCGTAGCGTCGAACTCCGAGGTCGGGTGGTCAGCCACCGGCCCGACAGCTCTCGCAACCGATCGTGAGGAGGTGCATGCACCAGCCTGCGGTCGTCAGCGCTCCAGCGGCGCATGCAAGCCGCGAGGGCCGAGACTTCGTGCCGAGCGCTCGCGCGAGCAGGAACACGACCACGGCCAGATCAAGCAGGAGTACGAGCCCGAGTCCGAGGCCCCGTGGGTGCCCGAATCCCAGGTGGCTGTTCGCTGCGGTCTGGGCGTACCGGGCGACCAAGAACCACACGCACTGCAGCCCGAGAATGGACAGGAAGAACAGGACGAGACTCGGTTTCGACCGGGGAAGACGGTCTTCGGGCACTCGCGTGCACGCGCCAGCCCCGCTCGTCTATTCCAGCCGCGCCCGGATCAGCGACATCCCCGGTCACGAGACACCAGCAACGCCAAGCATCTCTGTCCCGCCTCCGTCGGCCCGCTGCGAACGTGGGGACGCGACGCTACTCGAACGCGTCGATCAGGTCGCGGGTGGCGTCTTTGGCCTTCTGGCCTTTGGCCTCCGCGGCTGCGTCGATCTCCTCGGCCTTCTTGGGCTGGGCGCGCTCGAGAAGCTTGAACTCGAGGTCCCAGTCGCGCTGGCGGACTTTCTTCTCTTTGGACTCTCCCTCGCTGTTGGTCTCGGTATGCGTGACTTCGTGCTCGAGTTCGATCGAGAACTCTCCGGAGTGGGACTTCACGCGGAGCCACCGACGCTCGTCCTCGCACGTGAACGTCTCATCGGGCGTCGGTTTGCTGGTGAGCTCGCAGTCGTATTCGTCCCACAGCGAGACCGCTTCTTTCCACAGCTCGTCGAGGTCGTCGTAGCGGACCTTCTCGAGCGCCTCTTGCCGCACCTTCTGCTCGGCGACTTCGCCCATGATCCAGCCGCAGCCCCCACCGCCGAGGAGCCCCCCGCCGCAGACCAGGGAGAGCAGGGCGGCTTGGAGTCCTCGTCGAGCGTGCATCACGCCCATCGTAGCTGGGCCACGGTCGTCGGCAAGCGGTAAATGACCCACAAGGACAGGGGGCGCGGGCCGGTCTTCGGCCTCGGAATACACCCTCGCGGCGTGCGGTTGGTCGAGGGATCCGCTACCGTACGGTCGGACAGGAGTCCGATGACATCGATTGCACTACTTGGAGACTCGATCCTCGACAACAAAGCCTATGTCGGCGCGGGCCCGGACGTCGCGGCCCAGCTCCGTGCCGTGATGGGCGGACCCGACGACCCGGACCGGTGGCGGGTCACGCTGTGTGCCGTCGATGGGACCACGACCCAAGATGTCGGCGCGCAGCTGGCCCGCGTACCCGACCATGTCACGCACATCGTGCTGTCACTGGGAGGGAACGACGCCCTGGAGAACGCCGACTTGCTGGGCGGTATTCCGGTCGGAGACGCCGGCGGCGCAATCGACCTCCTCGGCGAACGCGTGTCCGAGTTCGCGCAGTCGTACGGCTGGGCGCTCGATGCTGTGTGCGAGCTGGGGCGTCCCGTCAGCGTCTGTACGGTCTACGATGCGAACATCCCCGGCGAACAAGGAGCGCGGGCTGTGACCGCGTTGGCGCTGTTCAACGATGTCATCATCCGTGCTGCGCTCGCTCGGGGCGCCGACGTCATCGACCTTCGGAGCGTCTGTACGGAGCCGGCGGACTATGCGAACGAGATCGAACCCGGTGTCCGCGGCGGCGAGAAGATCGCTCGCGTCATCGCGCAGGCGCTCGGTGTCCGCGAGTCGGAGCGCGCGGTTCGGGTGTATGGCCTGGCCGACTGAGGCCGCGCGGAGGCCGAACCGTATGCGGTCATACCTGGTCCGCACGCCACACGGTTGCCGTTGACGCGCTGGCCTGGCTGGGGCTCCATCGGGTCATGCGAACCCGCGGCCTCGCCCTCGCCCTGACCTCCGGACTGTTGCTTGCCCCGTCGGTGGTGGAGGCTGCGCCGGTCTGGTCGGGAGACTTCGAGTCCGCCGACCTCTCGCAGTTCGGGTTCCTACTCAACCCGACGATCAACCGTGTGGACTACATCACCCTCGAGGAGGGCCAGGTCGCACAGGGCTCGTACGCCGCCCGGGTCGAGCTTCACAACGATGCACAGTGGGGCAACGGGCTCAAGCGGGTGGAGCTGCAACACCGGCCCGAGGATGCGCGGACGGCTGAGGGCTCGACGACCTTCTTCGCGTGGAGTCTGTATGTCCCGTATGGGCTCCCCGCGGACCCGAGTCAGCAGATCGGCTATTGGGAGTCCGCCGGGAGCTATCAACAAGTCATGGCATTCGAGGCCGTGGGCAGCACGCTTCGTTTCCACACGCGGCGGCCGCAGAACGTGACCCCGTGGGAGGCCGACGTGTTGACGGTGGGAGAGTGGCATCGGATCGCGATGTCGGTCACCTGGTCGACCAGCGTGGACCAGGGGCGGGTGAGCCTGTGGTTCGATGGTGAGCAGGTGGTGGCCGACGCGAGCGCGCAGACGCTGGCGGACAACAATCCACACTTCGTTCAGGTCGGTCTGCTGCGTGGGGCGATCGAATTTGAGGATGTTCCGACGATCATTCTCGACCACGCGCTGGAAGGCGACTCGCTGGAGGACGTGGAGTTCGACACCTTGCCGGATGCATCGGGAGAGAGCACGGGCGGGGGCTCCAGCGGCGGCGGGTGGACGACGGGGGAGACGAGCGATGCGTCGGACTCCGGCGACTCGGATTCGACAACTGGCGGAACCCCGAGCTCGTCGAGTGACGGCCCGGGAGGGTCCACGTCGAACTCCGGGGATTCGGCGACGGCCGGGACCCCTACAACGACCGCGGACGGGGGCACGGGGACCGACACGGATTCGGCGGCCGCATCCGGAGAGGGGGGGTGCTCCACAGGGGAACGCCCGAAAAGTGCGGCGATGCTGGTGTTTCTGGGGGTGTTGGGTCTGATCCGCCGGCGAGGCGCTTGACCCGGGTGCCACGCGAGCGCGACAGTGTCGGCCGCATGTCCAAGCCGAGCCTGGCCGACGCCATCGCCGAGACCCTCTTCAGCCGCGAGCAGATCGACGCGAAGATCGCTGAACTCGCGACAACGATCGAGGACGACTATCGGGAGAAGAACCCCTTGGTCATCGGCATCCTCAGCGGTTGCTACCCGTTCATCGCGGACCTGACCCGAGCGCTCGACATCCAGCTCGAGGTCGACTTCATGGCGTGCAGCTCGTACGAGGGAACCACGAAGAGTTCGGGCGTCGTCCGGATCCTCAAGGACCTCAACACCTCGATCGAGAACCGGCACGTTCTGATCGTCGAGGACATCATCGACACCGGCCTCACGCTCAAGTACCTGGTCGAGAACCTTCAGACCCGGCAGCCCGCGTCGATCGAGATCTGCACGTTGTTGGACAAGCACGAGGCACGCTCGGAGAACGTTCAGGTTCGGTACCGCGGCTTCGTGTGCCCCAACAAGTTCGTCGTCGGCTACGGACTCGACTACGACGGGCACTACCGAAACCTGCCGTACATCGGCGTCCTCAAGCCCGAGGTCTACTCGAGCTGATGGCCGGCTCGCTGCACCTGCGGGGCGGCACGCTGGTAACGATGGACGCGCAGCGTCGCGTGGTGACCGGCGACCTGCTCATTGAAGACGGGGTCATCTCGGCGCTGGGCGATGCCCCCGCACCTCCAGGCGTCCGCTCGGTGGACGTCTCGGGCCACGTCGTCTTACCAGGCTTCATCCAAGGCCACGTTCACCTCGGTCAGGCGTTGCTGCGCGGGCTCAGCGAGGGGCGCGAGTTGATGGACTGGCTCCGCGAGCGGATCTGGCCGCTCGAAGCGGGGCACTCTCACGACAGCGCGTACTGGTCGGCGATGCTGGGCGCCGCCGACTGCATCCGCTCGGGAACCACCACGGTCCAGGAAATCGGGCTCGTGACGCACATGGATGCGTTGTTCGAGGGGATTCGCGACAGTGGTCTGCGGGCGATCGCAGGCAAGTGTCTGATGGACACCGGGCTGGGCGTGTCCGATGCGCTCATCGAGCCTCCGGACGCAGCGGAGGCGTTGTTTCGAGAGCAACACGCGCGCTGGCACGGTCACGACGGTCGCATCGAGTCCTCGCTGTGTCCGCGCTTCATCCTCTCGTGCAGCACGGCGCTGTGGGAACGGACGGTTGCACTTGCCCAGGAGTTCGACCTCCCGGTGCACACGCACTTGCTCGAGCACCCGCGCGAAGAAGACGAGGTTCGCGAGGTCCTCGGCGAGAGCCAGATGGGCTACCTCGACCGACTTGGCGTCCTCGATACCGACCTGCGGATCGCCCACGGGGTGCAACTCAACGATGAGCATCTCGAGATTCTCGCGGGGCGGTCCCTGCGGGTGTGCCATTGCCCGTCCGCCAACCTCAAGCTTGGCTCCGGCATCGCGCATCTCGGTTTCCTCGGGGATGCGAAAGGCGTGCAGGTGGGGATCGGGACCGACGGAGCCCCATGCAACAACGACATGGACATCCTCGAAGAGATTCGCCTGGCGGCGTTGCTTCAGGGGGTCCGGCAGAAGCCAGGCGCGTTCTCGGCCGAGGCGGCACTGGCTCTCGCAACGTGTGACGGCGCCGCGGCGATCGACAAAGCCGACAGCCTGGGCAGCCTCGAGGTTGGCAAGCAGGGCGACGTGGTGGTGCTCGACCTCGAGCGGCCGGCGTCCTTCGGACCTTGCTCGAGCGTGTACGACCGCATCGTTTATGGGGCCGGTCGAGATGCCGTGCGCCATGTCGCGGTGGCTGGAACACCGCTGCTGACCGATGGCGAGCTGGTCACCGTCGACGAGTCCGAGATGATGGCTCGCGCTGGCGAAGAGGTTCGCGCGCTGGTCGACCGGGCGCTCTAGCCGGGCGAGGAAAGGTGCTCGCGGGTTTCGTCCTGCGCGTCCGGGGCCCGGTGGCGGCGACTACTCGTGACCGGTCGGTTCGAGCGGCGCGGCATCCCAACCCGGGAATCGTTTGGCCAGCGCGACCTTGTTGAAGCGCTGGAGCATGAGCCAGGTTTCGTGAGAGGCGGGTAGGGCCAGGCTGTGGGGGCGGCCGGTGTCTCGGGGTGTGGGCGTGGTCACCAGATCGGGCTTTCCTCGGTCGGCGCGCCGCGGGACGGGTCGGTGACCCTGCGCCCGGTCGTGGAGTTGAACGGGGCGTGGGGTCTCGAGCAGTCGAAGGCGGCGAGGACCGGCTGTGGGGGGGCAGCGAAGATTCGACCCGCGCCGCTGCGTCTTGGTTTCCCCCATCTTCAGTCCCGATCCGCGCTCTCGCCCGTCCATCGAAACCTCAACGCTCCGGGGCACCCGGGCTTACGTGTTTGTGTCGATCCAGGTGGCGACTTGCTCCGCGCCGTCGGGCGGACAGCTTTCCGCACATGCCTGGGTCATTGCGTCCCTGGCGGCGGACTCACGAAGCAGTTGAAGCAGGGGGCCCTGAAGATCGGCCGCCGTCGCGTCAGCGTCGACGTGGTCGGTCACCATCACTGCGCCCCCCGCCTGGACCATCGGTTCTGCGTTGAAACGCTGGTGTTGGTCCTTGTGATACGGGTTGGGAAGAAAGATCGATGGTGCGTGGTTGGCCCACGCTTCGGCCACGCTACCTGCACCCGCACGACTCACCACGAGGTCGGCGGCCTTGTATGCGGCGCCCATCGAGCTGCAGTAGTCGACCGCCTTGGCTGTCACACCTGCGTCGTCATAGGCCTTCTGCAGAGTCGCCACATCGAACGTCCCGCACTGGTGAAACACCTGCCAACCGTCAAAGGCGGCGGCTCGCTCCGCGTTCCCCACGAACGCCATCATCGCCTTGATCAAAGACTCTGCCCCGTGGGTGGCTCCGGTGATGAAGAGCGTCGCGAGCTCGGGGTCGAGGCCGAGTGCCGACCGTGCGTCCTGTGGGGACATGTCGCCGACCGAGACCGCACGAAGGGGCAGTCCGATGCGTTCGGCGCCGGGCAGCAGGTCGCTGGGGTAGCTCGAGAACACCTTGGTACACAGCCCAGCCAGACGTCGGTTGGCCTGCCCGGGGACAGCATCGAGGTTCACGAGGACGCGAGGAATCTTGCGGCGCGCCGCTGCCACGACGGCGGGTCCTGAGACGAACCCGCCGGTAGCGACCACGCAGGAGACGCCCTCTCGCTCCAGCAGCGCCATCAGCTGTCGGGTTGAGCGTCGCCACCCGGCGAGGAAGTCGAGGGCCTTCCAGGGCTTGCGCGCCGAGGGCAACGGGCGAGCCGGAGACGACGTGTAGGGGTACCCCAGCGCGTCGAGGATCTTGGCGTCCGAGGGGCGGTCCGAAACCAGGAAGTGCACGACCTTGCGGTTTCGAGCTTCGAGCCGCTCGACAACGCCCACGTTCGGGTAAATGTGTCCTCCTGTGCCACCTCCGACGAGCAGCACGGTGCCTCCGGTCGATGGCGCCATCGGCCCGGACTGTACGTCACGCCTCCGGATGCGCGAAACTCGGGGGGAGGATGGACCGCGGGAACCTTTGGACCCCCGCGGTGCACATGTAGGCCTCGTGGGGGAGTTCAATCGGAGGGGGTATGTGTGGGCGGGCGTGGTCGCCGCGTTGTCATGCTTTGGCTGTGTGGCTGAGGAGGACCCGACGGGGCAGGGGTGGGACCCCGATTTCACCGCCGGCGAGAGCGCGCAGACAGACGGTGGCGACTCGACGGGCGAGACCGGCGGGGACGAGTCGACCGGGGGGGAGCCCGAAGGCGATGAGGAGGGAGCGGAGGACCCCACGGATGCCACCGGGACCTGCAACCCCGGGATGGGGCGTCAGTGCCTGTGCGAGGACGGCTTGCACCTGGGCTCCCAGCTCTGCAACGCGGCCGGCGACGGGTGGAGCGAGTGCGAATGCGAGGACACCGGGGCGACGGATGGCACCGGCGATGGCACCGGAGGAGATGGAACCGGCGACGACGTGGCGCCGACCGAAGTCTGTTACCCCGGCGCGGACAAGAGCGGGACCACCTGCTTCGAGCTTCACTACCTCCAACCCGACGGCTACGACTACCCACCCGCACTCGGCGGTGACCCCAACTACCGTCAGCCGATCGCATATATCGACCTCGAGGCGATCGATCCGGCCACGATGCTGTCTCCGAACTTCCGGTTGAGCGAGTTCGCCGAGGCCTACAAGGGACGCTACGGCATCGTGCAGCCGCACGCGGTCGAGTCCGTGCAGCTGCTGCGTGACGACGTTGGCGCGATCACGGTGAACTCCGGGTACCGCCCCCCCGAGTACAACGCAGGTGTGGGCGGGGCCACGCACTCTCGCCACATGTACGGTGACGGCTTCGACCTCGATCCGAGCGCGGTCGGCCTGAGCACCCTGGAGGCCGCCTGCACCAACCGCGGCGGCATGCTCGTCGAGTACAACACCCACGTGCACTGCGACTTCCGGTTCGACGATGCGTCGACCGAGTTCTTCGGTGCCGCGGGTGCGCCTGGCAAGTTCGAGCTGCCGCACTTCGCCGCGACGCTCGACGAAGAGGAGGCCGACACGTACACCGCTCCGGCCGAAGGCTTCGACGAGGGCGAGCCGCTGCGTCGCTGGTACGCCTACGACGAGGAGGGCGAGCTGATCGAGGAGACCGTCGGGGAGGCGTACGTCGCCTCGCCCGAGGCCGCGCGGGTGCGGGTGCTCATCGGGGGGCAGATCGAGCTCGAGACGATTCGCTAGAACCGGCTGAGGATCTGCAAGAGCACCCAGTGCTCGGGGTTGGGCCGGCGAGAACGGGTGCTGTCGCGGTCGTCGAGCCAAGCCCGGATGTCGTAGCGCAGGCTCGGCTGCAGCCAGGTCTGGAAGCGGTAGCTCGCCTGGAAGTACCCCCACAGGGTCTCCTCGAGGTACGCGTTGTCGGAGATCGCATCTTTGTCCCAGGCGATGCGGAACCGAAGCCGGAGAGGATCGATCGGGTTGGCACCGACAACACCAACGACGCGGATGTCGTTGGCGAAACGTCCCGGGAAACGATCGTCGTCAACCCAGGAGTACTGGACCTGGACCTGGGCATTGACGCGCTTGTGGGGGTCGACGCGCACCCGCGGGCGGATCCGGTACCGGGTTCCAGTGCATCCCCGGTCTGCTTGCCGGATGAAGTCTTCGTAGGATGTGAACTCGATGATGTCGACGGTTGTCCGGGTGTCGTCGCCGTCTCCGGAAAAACAACGGTCGCGTCCGCGTCCAGTGACGTCACGGGTCTGGTAGTCGACCCAAATCCCGGGTCTGAGCCAAGGGAGCGCCTGGATGTCGCCGCGTGCGTACGTCCGTAGCCGCGTGAGGTCTGTGCTCAGCTCGTGCCACACGTCGAGCAGCGTTCGCAGCTGGACGCGCTCCGCGATCATTCCTGTGTAGCGGATCCGGCCGCCAGCCTCATCAGATGCGCGGAGACCGTCGCTCTGGTCTGCAGCTGCAATCGAGCGAGCGTAGGGGTTGCGGTATCGCTCGTCGTAGTAGCGACCCGCGACTTCAATCTCGTGGGTATCCCAGCTTGCCGTATGCCGAACGATCGCTGCTGGGCCTCCGCCTCCGTCTTGCGGGATGGAGTCGAAGGAGTAGGCGACCTCCGCAAAAACATCCGCCCAGTTGCGACCCCAGCTCATGTCGGCACCGGCTGCTCCGAACGGGCCACCGTAGGGCGTGCGCTGCCATTCTTGGAAGTCGAGGTTCGCGCCCTCGGTCAGCCATGTCACGCCACTGCCGTAGCCCGTCACACCCACATGCGTGCGGCGGTCGACGAAGTAGCTGATGTTCGTCCCGCCCAGAACCTCGTTGTACATGTTCGGCAGCGAAGCGTACCGAAGGCTTGGGGCTGGGGTGAGCGAGTCGGAGGCGGTGCCCAAGTACACCGGGGGAGCGGCACAGACGTCGAACAAGTCGGAGGCGAGCCGCGGGTCGTCGCATGTGTCGGAGTTGTAGACGCCCGTCCAGTAGATGGGCTTGGTCTGATGCGAGAAAAAACCATAGGCCTGCATCCACCCGACCGGCATGTCGATATGCTTGGCGCCCACCGCAACACCGCGTTGCCGGACCCGTTCGCGGTAGTCCGGGGTGACGTAGGTCTGAGGTTGGTCCCGGGGGCACGGTGTTTCGGAGAGCTCGCCCGTCGACAACCGGCATTCGGTCGTGAGGTCGGTCTGCCGGTACATCGTGTCGTCGTAGGTGAACCCGTTCGGCGTATAGCGACCGGTGGTATCGAAGACGAGCTTCTGACCAAACCCGATGTTGTAGGTACCGCCGATGATTCCCCATTTCGGGGTGTCCCATTGCGCGAAGTATTTCGGGACCCGGGCCGTTGTGCGGGGTCCGTTGGTTGTCAGGGCGTCACGGTTGGGGTCCCAGACCGCATTCTCGAGGCGGTTGCGGTCGAGCACGGCGGCTGCGCCGACCGTCAGGTGCCGGAGCATTGAGACCCGCGTCTGCAGGAGCATCGGTGGGACGCGGTCGTCTTCCGAGGTCCATACGGTCCTGTAGCGGACCTGTCCGCGAACTCCGGTTTTGCTTCCCTCGGGCGCGGGGACCAGGAGAAACGCAGCGATTGAAGCTAGCTTTCGCCGAGGGAGCGCTCCGGCAAGAACGAGGGCCGCAGGGTCGCCGATTCGGCCGGCTTCCTCACGATAGGCCAGGATCGCGTCGACTTCCTCGTACGTCAGGTTCGGCAGCGCGTACAACTGCTCGCGAGTTGCGGTGTTGAGGTCGACCCCGCGCCGGATTTGGTCGACGAGAATCTCGAACGTCCCACTGCTGATCTCACCTGCGACCTGCAGGTCATAGAGGTCTTCTTCGTCGTCGACGTCGACGAACACCTCGTACTGGGCGGCGTCTGCCGCAGAAGAGCCCAGCAGGGCAGCGCCGAGCGCCAAGACTGGTAAAAGGCGCTTAGTCACAAGTTACGTCCTCACACGCGCCCCAGACTCCGACCATCGCATCGCGGGCCTCGTCCTCGAGGGCTTCGAACTCGTCGACGCGGTCCTCACCGTTGGGCGGGATGTGCAGCACGCAGGCCGCACCCCGCTCGACCATCAAGCTGTTGATCTCGCGCCCATCGACCTCGATGTACGCCAGGAGCCGATCGTAGCGGTCGGTGCATTCCGCGTCGTAGCGAAGGGTCACGGTCTTGCCTTCGACCAACATCCGGTTGAGCTCGGTCGACTCGGTCCCGAAACAGTCGTCTTTGCCCTGTGTGCTCTCCGGGGTGTCGATCATCAGGTAGCGAACGCGCGAGCCGTCGTCCAACTCGACCGTGTCCCCATCGATCACCCGTGCGACGACCGCCTGCGTGGGTCCACAGCTGGAACCCTCGGAGGTGTCGCACCCGGCGATGGTCAGAAGGAGTAGGCCTGCGAAGGCTACCCGCATGCGTTCTCCGCCCCGGGCGTGCCGTTGTCGCCATCGCCGTACGGGGTGTTCGACTCGCAGTGGTTGAGTTCATCGTCGTTGGCGACGGTGTCCTCGGAGCCGGGCGCAACGCTGGTGGAGCTGCCCGCGGCCGAGTCCGAGTACGAGATCTGGTCGAGGACTTCCCCCCCGATGCCGACGAACAGGGCGCCGCCGCCGTTGCCCAGCGTGAAGCCTGCCTCGATCGCCGACTCGACCCCTCCGTTGGTGAGTGCGTCGGCATTGCGAGCGAAGACGACGCGGGTACCCGAGGACACGGCGATGCAGTCCCCGGTGGGGGAGATTGTGGTGTCGGGGCTCTCGGGGTCGTCGCCGAGCTGCAGGCCGTTGAGGTCGACGTTCGCGGTGACGAGAACCTCGAACCACTCCCCGTCGGTATCGCCGACAGCGTCCGGGTTGGGCATCCACTCGGTGATGACCAGGTCTCCGGCGCTGGGGGAGACTACGTCGCGGATGTTGCCGCCGTCGTCGCACGTGCCGGCCGGAGTCCCACCACATGCGAGGTTTTCGGCGGCGGGGGTTCCGAAGTCGCCGTCTCCGTAGGGCGCTTCGGCGTCGCACCAGTTGGCCTCGTCGTCGTTGGCTTCAGGACCCGAGACGGACGGGTCGAGTGAGCGCGAAGCCCCAGCGGTCGTCCCGCTCCACGTCACGACATCGAGCACCTCGCCGTCGGCCGCGATGAAGAGCCGGCCGTTGCTGTTGAGCAGAGACAACCCAAGCTCGTAGTCGACCGCCGGCAGGCCGCCGTTGGTCGCGGCTTCAGCGTTCTTTGCGAACAGAATCCGGTCTCCAGCCGCGACTGGGGCGCAGGAGTCGAGGTCGATCGTCTCTTCCACGTCGTCCTCGCGGCCAAACTCGAGCGCGTTGAGGTCAAAGGCAGCGTTCGCGTGGACCTCGAACCACTCGCCGTCGGGGTCGCCCACTGCGGACGGATCGGGCATGAACTCGGTGATCCAGAGGTCTCCGACCGACGGCGCGACGATGTCGCGAAGAGCCCCGTCTTCGTCCGCACACGAGCCCTCCGGGGCTTCGACTGGGCACGGTGGGTTGGCGGCGCCTGGAGATCCGAGGTCGCCGTCCCCGTACGGTTCCTCGGAGAGGCAGAATGCATCCTCTTCGTCGTTGCGGGTGGGGTCGAGCAGCATGGGGTTGAGCTGACTACTGGCCCCGGTGCCGCTATTGGTCCAGGTGACGGAGTCCAGGAACTGACCGCCCCAACCTACGGAGATGCCGGTTCCGTTCTCCGAGGTGTTGGACATCGACATGGTGAAGAGGTGGTCGACCGGTGGGAGGCCGCCATTGACCGTCGCATCCGCAGAGTGGGCAAAGAGCAAGTAGGTGCCGGCGCCCGCGGGCATGCAGTCGACCGATCCGATGATGTCCGTGGGTTCCTCGTCGCCGAGCTTTGTGAGGGCCAGGCCGTTGAGGTCGAAATCGTTGACGATGTAGAGTTCGAACCACTCTCCCTCATCGTCGCCGACTGCATCGGGGTTGGGCATGAACTCGGTGATGACGACGTCGCCCGGGGTTGGGGGCAGGATGTCCCGTGGGACACCGTCCTGGTTGCACGTCGTCGGTTGCTCCGAGAAACACGGATCGTTTCCGGCGCCGGGGGTCCCGAGGGCCCCTTCCGCGTATTCCGTGGTGGCGTCACACCAGGCGCCGAGGTCGTCGTTGCCGACAGCGTCGGGCTCCCGTGTGCCGTCAAAGGCCCGGGCAATCGCGTCATCGCTCTCTTCGTAGAGGGCGATATCGATGATGGCGCTGCCGCATCCGACGGAGAGCTCCCCTCCGCTGTTGGTGAGGCCGCTCGCGCCGAGTTCATCCCCGTAACCGTAGTCAACGTGGTCCGGCGGAGCCTCGGGATCGGCGTCTCCGAAGACGAGGTATTCGCCCGGCCCGATCACCGTGTCCTGGACTTGATGGATCTTCTCCCCGCTTCCGTCCACCTTCCGAAAACGCAACAGCACTCCCGAGAGGTCGATCTCGGAGTCCGTCGCGTTGTAGACCTCGAACCATTCGAGGCCCTTGTCTGCGCCGTCGGGGTTGGCCATCACCTCGGTGATCACCAAGTCGCCCGGGAGAAGACTCGCGGTGCATTCGCCGGGTCCGTCGCCACGGCCGGAGCTGTCCCCGCAGGCGGACGCGGATGCGAGGAGACACAGAGCCGCGAGGCGGCGAGATTGGGCGGTCCAAGGGCGGATCATGGCTGTCGGTCTCCTGTGGGGCCGGCTTCCGGGGCCGGCGGGGGGTCTTCGATGGGGGAGTCTGAGGCTGGCTCCTCGGGAGGCGTGTCCGAGACATCGGGAGCCGGCGGAGCCGCTGGAGGAGCCGTCGCTGCGGCCTCGTAGGGGTCGGGCGCGTCCTCGGGCTGGGGCGCTGGCTCGAGCAGGGTACGGCTCGGGGACCCGGGCGCGGTGTCAGAGATGATCACTTGCTGTGACAGCTTCACCTCGATCTGAAGCTGGGTGCGGTCCTCGTCGTCACGGCGCCGACGCGACTTGTACGTGTAGGCGCTGACCGTGCCGCGGACTCTGGCGAACTCGCCCTTCGCCTCCTCGATACGGGAACTCAACACCACGTCTTCATCGAAGAAAATCAGCGGGAAGTCCGAGAACATTCGCCTGCTGAGCATCACGCGGGTCGGACGAGCGCCCTCTCCAGGGTAGATCTCTCCGACTCCGGCAAGCACTTCGATCTCCTTGCCCTCCATCGCGGCGATCCGCTCGAGCGCGTCCCAGTGGCCGAGCATGATCATGTCCTCGCGTCCCTGTGCGTCTTCCTCGAACCGGGCGATGAAGTCTCCACGCGCGTCCCACCACTCCAACCGGCGGTCGTAGTCTCGGTAGTGCTCGAGGCTGGGATCCCAGATCCCCCGCTCTGCCTCGCGAGCCTCTTTTTGAGCTTGGACGAACTCGTCGTGGAAGCGCCGCGAGTACCCGTACTTGGTGAAGTAGGGGCTCATGCCGGCGCGTACGGCCTCGACGTTGTAGTTGATCCACTCGTCGCCGCGCTTGACGAAGACGTAGGTGAGCAGGCGTCCGAATCGGCCCCGCATGTCCTTCGCATGGTCGCGTTCGAGCTTGACGCTGATATCGCCAACGAAGAACGCCTGGGCGAACTTCTTGGCGTCGTCGCCCAGCGGCGTGGCGCATTTGGCTGGGCGGTCGGATCCCTCGCCCTTCTTGGCCATGTAGGCCTCGAACCCGAGCGATTCGTACAAGCGACGGTCCTTCTCGGACTTGAACGTCTCCTCGGTGTCGAGGCCCAGAAGCCGCAAGCTGGCGTCGAGCCCGACGACCTTGAGGGTGTCGCCATCGACGACGGCGCCTGGAGCGAGGGCGAATTCGCCGAGGGACAGCCCCGCCTCAGCCTGTGCATCCGGGGTCCCGAGAGAATCGGCGAGGGCTTGGCGGCTGTAATGGACCGTTGTGCGGCCGCAGCTGGCCGTGAGCCCCAGAAGGAGCCCCAGGACCCCCGTCGAGATCAGTCTTCGCATGCGGGGTTCTCCTCCTGTGGACTTCCGGGCAGGCCGATGAAGTTTCGGGGCTCGCCCGGGGCAAGCTCCTCCTCTGCCTCATTGGTGCAGAAATTCTCGAGTTCGTCGTTGTCGACAGCATCAGGTCGCAGGGCGCCGTCGAAGCTCAACGTTCCCTCCCTGGGCAGGTCCTCGTAGCGAACGCGGTCGATGAGGGCATCGCATGCCACGAGGTCGATCCGTCCGGAACGCTCGAGGTCTTTGGGCTGGCGGCCGCCAAAATCCTCGGGCTCTAAGCCGAGGTCCAAGAGCTCGAGCACCTCGTCTTCGTTGAGGCTGGGGCTCGTGAAGTAGTCCGTGATGAAGGAGTAGTTGACGAACTCGGGTAGGGCGGCCGGATCGTGATGTCCGAACGTCACGTATTCGTCCGGCTGCACGACGACGTCCTCTCCCCGGACGAGAATCGGCCGCGCCGGCGGAGCCAGAGCCCCTTGCAGGTTGTACAGCTCGATGCGAAGCCCTCGCAGATCCACGGCCCGATCCGAGGCGTTGTAGACCTCGAACCACTGGCCGCGGTTGTCCCCGCCGGTCTGCGGGCCGCGAATCTCGGTGATGACCAGCTCGCCCTCCGCGACGTCGGGACAGAACTGCCCCAGCGGCGGACGACTACAGCCGGCGCTGGCGATGACCACCAGTCCAGCACACACGGTCCGCATTGCCCGGCTCACGGCCTGTGAGTCTATGGCAATGGGTGCCGGATCGGCTACTGTGGGCCGCCAACCATGGCGACCCTGCCCGAAGAACTGTTCGAGAAGCTCCCCAAGACGGACCTGCACGTCCACCTGGACGGCTCCATGCGCCTGTCCACGCTCCTCGAGCTCGCGCAGGAGCAAAACGTCGAATTGCCGGCCAAGGACGAAGCCGGGCTGCGCGCCGCGATGAAGCTGGGACAGAACACCGGTAGTTTGGTGGAGTATCTCAAGGCGTTCGACGTCACGCTGAGGGTGTTGCAAACCCGTGACGCGATCTACCGCGCCATGTTCGAGCTGTGCGCGGATGCGGCCGCGGAAAACGTCCGCTACATGGAGGTCCGCTACGCCCCGATGCTGCACACGCGTCAGGGCCTACGCCTCACCCAGATCGTCGAGGCTGTCCTTTCGGCCGCGCATGACGCAGAGCTGGAACACGGGGTGGTCACGCGCGTCATCCTCTGTGGCATCCGAAACATTTCTCCGGAGAGCTCGCTGCAAATGGCGGAGCTTGTGGTCGCCTACAAGAACCGAGGCGTGGTGGGCTTCGATCTCGCGGGCGCCGAACATGACCACCCGGCGGTCGCGCACAGCGAGGCGTTCAAGCTGGTGCGCAAGAACAACATCAACGTGACGATTCACGCGGGCGAAGCCTACGGACCCGCGTCGATCGCCCAAGCCATCCACGACTGCGGCGCGCATCGGGTGGGGCACGGGTGCCGGCTTCGCGAAGACGGGGACCTGCTGCACTACGTGGTCGACCACCGCATTCCGCTGGAGTGCTGCCCGTCTTCCAACGTGCAGACGGGGGCGGTCGAAGACCTGCCCACGCATCCGATGAAGCTCTACTACAACCTCGGGGCCCGGGTGACGGTCAACACCGACAACCGCTTGGTCACCGACACGACGGTGTCCAAGGAACTCCACTTGCTCTACGCGCAGATGGACTTCTCGTTGGACGACATCAAGCAGGTCATCATGAACGGGTTCAAGTCGGCCTTCCTCCCTTTCCACGAGAAACGGCGATTTCTCGAGACGATTGGTGACGAGCTGTCCGGGTTCTCTGACGAAGTCGAGGCCACCTGATGGAGCGACTGGTTTCGGTCGGCGGCGCGATGGTCATGCTCGGGCTGGCCTTTGCCGCCTGCCGCGACCGAAAGGCCATCTCGAAGCGTGCGGTGTTGTGGGGCGTCGCAGCGCAGTGGCTCATCGGACTGCTGCTGTTACGCGTCGCGGCAGGACGAGCGGTCCTCGAGACCGCGTCGGAGGGCGTGACGACAGTCCTGCAAAAGTCCTACGAAGGCTCGGCCTTTGTCTTTGGCGGGCTCGGGGCTCAAGGGGGAGGGGAGACCAACCTCGGAGTGATCTTCGCGTTTCAGATCCTGCCCACCATCGTGTTCGTCGCCTCGCTGTTCTCCATCCTCTACTACCTCGGGGTCATGCAGATCATCGTGCGCGGGCTCGCGTGGGTGATGGTGCGGACGATGGGGACCAGCGGCGCCGAGTCTCTGGCGGTGGGCGCGTCGATCTTCATGGGGCAGACCGAGGCCCCGCTCACGATCCGCCCGTTCCTTGCGAAGCTCACCGAGAGCGAGCTCTTCTTGGTCATGGTCGCCGGGATGGCATCGGTGTCTGGTGCGATTCTTGGTGCCTACGTTTCGATTGGGAAGATCCCCATCGAGAACCTGCTGACGGCGGTTGCGATGACCGCACCGATCTCGGTGGTGATGGCCAAGCTGGTCGTCCCCGAGTCGCAGACGCCCCTGACCGCGGGCAAGGTCGACGTCGACATCCCGCAGACCGACGCCAACCTCCTCGACGCTGCGTCCAGCGGCGCGAGCGAGGGCATGAAGCTTGCGCTCAACGTCGGCGCGATGTTGATCGCCTTCATCGCCTTGGTGGCGCTGTGCAACGCCTTCCTCGAGGTCTTCAGCGTCGGTGGGGCTCCGTTGACCTTGGAGCGTGTGTTTGGGTGGCTGTTCATGCCGCTCGCGTTCCTGATGGGCGTTCCGTACGAAGAGGCGTTCGAGGTCGGCAAGGTTCTCGGAACCCGTACGGTGGTCAACGAACTGGTGGCCTTCGACGTGCTTCGCGAGGTCTCGGGTTCGCTGTCCACGCGGAGCCAGTCCATCGCCACCTTCGCGATCACCGGGTTTGCCAACGTCTCCAGCATCGGGATTCTGATCGGTGGCCTCGGAGGCTTGGTCCCCGAACGCAAACACGACATCGCCCGGCTCGGTGTTCGAGCCCTGCTCGCGGCGACCCTCGCCAACTTCTCCTCTGCGTGTGTCGCCGGGGCGCTGCTGTGAACCGATAGAAACCAACATGGACTTCGCCACTCCTGACCATCTCCGCCCCCGACTCGATGCTGCCGCCGCGTTGCTCACCCGCCTCGAGCCCCTGGAGCACAAGGCGATCGCCGAGGGCTTCTACGCGGTGCAGCCGCAGCTTGATGCGATTCGGCAAGAACTCAAGGGTTCCAGCCTGTGGCTCCCGCAGATTCCCACCGCCGCGGGCGGCCAGGGTCTCAGCGTGCTCGAGCACGGTCTGTTGACCGAGGTCCTGGGTGCCTCGCCGCTGGGTCACTACGTCGCGAACTGCCAAGCCCCGGACGCGGGCAACATGGAGGTGCTGCTCGAGTACGGAACCGACGACCACAAGACGCGGTTCTTGGAGCCGCTGCTGGCCGGCGAGACCCGCAGCTGTTTCGGAATGACCGAGCCTGGGCGTGCCGGGTCCAACCCGGTGTGGCTGGAGACGACGGCACGCCTCGAAGGGGAGGAGTGGGTCCTCGACGGTCGCAAATGGTTCACCACCGCGGCGGACGGCGCGGCCTTCTGCATCGTGATGGCGGTCACCGACCCCGATGCTCCGCCGCATCAGCGCGCCAGCATGGTCGTGGTGCCGACCGACGCGCAGGGGTATACGCGGACCCGCAACATTCCGATCATGGGCGAGGAGGGCGACGGCTGGATGAGTCACTCCGAGGTCGCCTTCGACGGCGTACGGGTCCCCCAGGCGAACCTGCTCGGGACGCGCGGAGCCGGGTTCTCGATCGCGCAGGCCCGTCTTGGCCCCGGCCGGATTCACCACTGCATGCGCTGGATCGGCATCTGTCGACGGGCATTGGGGATGATGGCGAGCCGGGCCGCGTCCCGGATGCTGACCCCGCACGAATCCCTGGGCGAGAAGCAAGCCGTGGCGCACTGGATCGCGGAGTGCTCGGCGGAGATCGAGGCCGCACGCTTGCTGGTCCTCGATGCCGCCTGGAGCATCGACGATGTTGGTGCCAAGGCGGCCCGACAGAAGATCTCGATGATCAAGTTCTTCGCCAGCGACGTGTTGATGCGGGTCATCGACCGCGCGATTCAAGTCCACGGTGCACTGGGCATCACCGACGACACGGTGTTGTCGTGGTTCTACCGTCACGAACGCGGCTCGCGGATCTACGACGGCCCTGACGAGGTCCACAAGTCCGTCGTGGCGCGTCGGATTCTCAAAGAAGCGAGGCAAGCATGAACGACTCCACAGAGCAGCTCCTCGACGCAGCGGTGGCGGTTCGGTCGGGCGAGACCCTCGACTTGGACGCCCTCGACGGGTACCTCAGCACCGCACTCCCCGAGTTCACCGGAACGCTCGGGGTCGAGCAGTTCCCCTCGGGCTTCTCCAACCTGACCTACCTCTTGAGCAAGGGGGGCCAGGAGTTCGTCCTGCGGCGCCCACCCTTTGGTGCGCAGGTGAAGTCCGGACACGACATGCAGCGCGAGCACACCGTGTTGTCGGCGCTGGCGGGACCCTATCCCCACGCGCCCAAGCCTCTGGCGCTGTGCACCGATCATGAGGTGCTCGGATGTGATTTCTACGTGATGGAGCGTCGCCGTGGGCTGATCGTCCGCAACGCGCTCCCCAAGTCCCTACGAGGTGACCCCGCGTTGTTCGGAAAAATGTGCAGCACGGTGGTGGATGGTCTTGCGGACCTACACGCGGTCGACCTGGCCGAGACCGGGCTGGACCAGCTCGACCGTGGCCCCGAGTACGTGAAGCGTCAGGTCGAGGGGTGGATCCGCCGCCTCGAGCGCGCCAAGACGTCGCCGCTCCCCGACTTCGACACGGTCGGGCATTGGCTGGGCGGGCACATGCGTGAAGACGTCGCGCACACGCTCATCCACAACGACTACAAGTTCGACAACGTCATGCTCGATCCCGCCGACCCCACGCGCATCGTGGCGGTCCTCGACTGGGAGATGTGCACGGTGGGCGACCCGCTCATGGACCTGGGGACCACGCTGGGCTACTGGACGGAGCCCGGGGACGACCCCGCTTGGCAGGCTCTGGGCCTGTCCCCGACGGCGTCTCCGGGTGGGTTGACCCGAGCCCAGATCGCACAGCGGTACGCGGAGAAGACCGGCCGCGACGTGTCCGACGTCTTGTTCTACTACGCGTTCGGGTTGCTGAAGATCGGTGTCATCGTGCAGCAGATCTTCTTCCGTTTTGCCAAGGGCCACACCAAGGACCCGCGCTTTGCGAAGCTGGATCTTGTGGTTGCGGCGCTGGGACGGATGGCGACGAAGGCGATCGACCGAGGCTCGATCTAGCGGGCTGCTCGCGCCCCAGCTGACGGCCCCTAGCCGGCGGCGAGCAAGTGCCCGCCGTAGGGGTTGTCGATCACCATGAGCCACTGGCCGTCGGGTTGGCGTTCGAGGACGGCGACGGACAGCCCCGTCATCTCCACGGCCTGGCCATCGGGTTGGGTTCCCCGCATGGTCCATGGCGCGAAGTGGACGGCTCGGTTCCCCGACACGAGGACATCGTGTCCCGAGTATGTGAACTGTGGGGAGATGGCGAAGAACCCCTCGAACGCTTCTCGCTGCGCGGCCGGGTCGTCGACGGCTACGCCGGGTTCAAACACGATCGTCGCTCCCGGAGCGTAGCTGGCCATCACGCCCTCGATATCCTTGGCGTGGAAGGCGGCGGTCATGACTTCGACGGCGGTCAAGACGGCTTGTTCGGTTTTGGATGTGCTCATGCTTGTTTTGGCTTGGGGCTGGGTTGGAGAAGACACGCTTCCGCCACACGCCACGGCGAGGAGCGGAAGGACGATGACACTCAAACGGTTCATCACGCCTTTGGACACGAGGGCCGGCGCGCGCGTGACCGGGCAGGATGGTTTTTCTTCCAAACGACGACGTGGGCGTGGCAGAAGCAAAGGATGGAGTCCGTCGAGCAGCGGGTGCAGCGAGCGGTCGCGGGCGACGCCGACGCGTTGGAGTCGGTGGTCGAGGCCGTTCGCGACAACGTCTACGGGCTCGCGATTCGGATGCTTTGGCACCCCGAGGACGCCGCGGATGCCACCCAGGAGATCCTGTTGCGCATCGTCACGGGGTTGCCCAGCTTCCAAGGGCGCTCGAGTTTTCGGACCTGGACGTACCGTGTCGCAGTGCGAGCGCTCCTCAACATGAAGCGCGGCCGGGCCGAGCAGACTCTGTCCTTCGAAGACTTCGGCGCCGACCTTCTCGATGGCCTCACGGCCGAAGCGCCCGAGGGCTACACCGACGCAGAGAGGGCTGTGCTCCGCGCGGAGGTCAAAATCGCGTGCACTCAGGCGATGTTGCAGTGTCTCGACCGCGACCATCGTATGGCCTACTTGCTGGGGGAGATCCTCGAGGTCCCCGGCGACGAAGCGTCACAGATCATGGACGTCTCGGCGCCCACGTTTCGCAAGCGGCTCTCTCGCGCCCGAGACCGGGTCCAGCGGTTCACTGCGAGCCACTGCGGGTTGGTGTCAGCATCCGCGAGTTGCCGCTGTGTCGGCCGCATCGCACCAGCTGTAGAACAAGGGCGCATCGACCCCAAGGCACTTCTGTTTGCGACCCATCCCACGGCTGTGGCTTCGGCGGCCGACGCCCAGCAGGTGGTCGACACGATTGAGGCGCTGTGCGACGGGCATGCGTTGCTGCGGTCGAACCCCGCGTTTCGTGCTCCGAACAGCGGTGTGCAGGCCGCGGGGGACTGATCCGGCTTCGGAGAGCCGGCAGGGCGCACGAATCATGCTCCGTCGGTGAGCTTCGCAAGCAGCCTGGATAGCTCCCGCGCCTCGGCCGTACTCAGCCCGTCCAGCGTTTCGGCAAGCGCTTCGGAGGTGCGTGGTTGAACCCGAGCGACGAGCGCTTGGCCGGCCCGCGTGAGGGTGACGGTGCTCGCCCGTCCGGCGCGCGTGACCTCGGTGAGGCCGGCGCTGGTGAGCTTGTTTCCGATGGTGTGGGCCCGCTGGCGGGAGACACCTTGGTACTCGCCCCAAGCGGTCTGGGTCAGACCCTCGGGAAAGCCTGTGAGAATCACGAGGGCAACCACTTCGGCCGGAGAGAGTGGCTCTCCGGCGAGCTCGCGGCGGGCGACGCCCAGCACGACCGAGTACGCGTGGCCGAGCTGGTCACTAAGCTGCCAGGCGAGGTCGGGTGGAATGGGCACGAGCGAGCGTTTCGAAGAATGGAGCGAGGCGACGTTGGCCGTGGCAAGGCGCGACCATGTCGTGGGTGGCCCCGCGTACGATGAAGCTTCCCACATCGTAGACCCGCCGGTTAAACGGGCGGATCAGCGGGAGCCCGAGTTTCACGACCCAGGCAGGCACGTGGGTGATCTTCGCCGGCGTACCGAGGGCCGCGAATGCGGTCTGGGCGACCTCGTTCCAGGTGAAGACCTCGGGGCCGCCGACGTCGATCTCGTCCTGTTGAGCGAGCATGGCGTCGGCCGAGGCGGCGGCGAGGTCTTCGCCGTGCACGGGGTTGACTCGTGTCGTTCCGTCTCCAATCACGTAGGACCGCCCGGATGCGGCCATGTCGAAGACGTCTTGGAGGTCGCTGAAGAACCCGGTGGCCCGAACGACGGTCGATGGAACCGTAGCCTCGCTAAGCTCTGCGATGAACCGCTCTCGGGACTCCATGATCGCCAGCCCCTCGAGAACATCGGGGTTGACCGCGGAGATGACACCGAAGCGTTTCACCCCGGCTCGCGCCGCCTCGTGCAACACGTTGTGGTTGGCCGTGTACTCGATGTCCTCGTAGGTCACCTTGTCGGTCTGTCGTGTGATCCCCAAGGCCGAGAAGACGAGCGCGGCGCCGTCCAACGCTCCGGCCAGGGTTGCAGGCTGCGTCACATCGGCTTCGATAATTCGGTGGGCCCCTGGAACGGTCTTCCCCTTGCGGACGACCGCCGACACGTGATGCCCGCGTCGCGCGAACTCTGCGACCACGTGCCGTCCCAGGTATCCGGTCGCACCGACGACGACGACCCGCTCTTCCTTCACTATGTTTGTCATCTCTATTGACAGTGTGAGGCGAGATGTTCGAATGTCAATCAGGATGACATTTTGTAGTGAGCGCTGATTCGGGGGAGGGCGTTGATCCTGCCGCGGGTGGTCCGCGGGGTCGCAGTGGGCAGGAGATCCCCGGTTCAGATTGGGAACGCTCGATGCGTCACTGATGCTGGTACCGTGGTGGGGCGCGCGGTCCGCACCCCGCGCTGGAGCCGAGCCGTGGAGCCCCACTACATCCTCGAGATCAACTATGTCGGCCGCCCTGCGGCCACGCTGTCCTTCTCAGCCGCACGTGTCGTCGTGGGTCGTGATGCCGGCGAGATCGTGCTCGCCGACACGGAGGCGTCGGCCACTCACGCCGAGCTGGAGTTCCAAAACGGCCAGCTGGTGGTGCGAGATCTAGGCAGCAGCAACGGCACCTGGAAAGAAGGCCGCAACCTCCCGCAGTTCGCGATGAGTGCCGGTGAGGCGTTCACGTGCGGGAAGACGGTGATCAAAGTCGTTCAGATCGTCGGCGCGATGCATCAGGCCGCCGGTGGCACGGTGATGGGTGACGGCGCGGCACTCATGGCGGACTTCCAACGGCAGAAGGCTGCGATGGAGGCCGCGCCAGCGGAGCGGAAGAAGTCGGGGGCCGGCGTTGCCATCGCTGCGGTCGCGGGCGTGCTGGTCCTCGGTGGTGGGGCCGCGGGCGCGTACTTCCTGTTGGGCGGCACCGACGAGACGGAGACCGTGGTCGCCAACAACGAGGACGAAGGCGAGTCGGACGATGGCGGGGACAAGACGCCCGAGGTCGTCGATGCACCCAAACTCGACATCCCGCCACCGGTCCCGGACGAGAAGGATCCCGATGAGGACGAGCCGGTGGTCGAGAAGGACATGGGCGAGCTGTATCGGCAGGTCGGAGCCGCGACCGTGGTCATTCGCGTCCCTGGAAGCGTGGGGTCCGGCTCGATCATCGACCCCAAGGGCATCATCCTCACCAACCACCACGTCATCGAAGGTGGGGAGCGGGAAGGGCTGCGTATCAAGGCGGACGTGACCCTTGGGACCTACTCGGAGGAGTTGCAGGCGTTCGAGCCGCAAGAAAAGACCCAGCACGCCTACGTGTTGGAGGTCGACATCGACCACGACCTCGCGTTGCTGCAACTCATCGACCCGCCTGCCGACCTGCCGTCGTTGGAGATCAGCGAGAAGGCGCCGTATCCTGGCCAACGGGTCGCTGCGGTTGGGCACGCGGGCGCAGGGCTGCTGTGGGCGCTCAAGGGAGGAGAGGTGTCGAGCACGGGCAAGCTCGCCGGGCATACCGACCTCGCGCTCGACGGTGCCTCCGGCTATCAGAAGGAACAGCTCGCCAAGCGGAAGGCGCAGATGGACAAGCAGGGGCGGGTGGTCCAATCGACCGCCAAGATTCTCCCCGGCGACAGCGGCGGGCCGCTGGTGAACACGGCCGGAGAGATTGTGGCCGTCAACGCGTTTGTCCGGCGGGACATGACCACCAACCAGTGGCTGAGCTTCCACGTGCACTTGGCCGAGGTGAAGGTGCTGCTCGAGGAGGTCCCCGAGCACCCGCTGGATTTCATCCCCGACCCGTGGGACGTCGCGGCGGTCAATGTGCATGGTGGAGACGTCGACCTCGATGGCCGAATCGAGACGGTGGTGGCGGCGGGTCCGGGTGTAGGAAGCAGCACGGCGTACTACTTCGACCTCGACCAGAACTCGCTGGGGAAGGCCAAGCCACTGCCCAGCTGGGACGACCTCAGCGCCAAGGATGACCGCCCGTTCGATGCTGAGCTGGTGGTGCTGGACCAAGGTGGAAACCGCAACGTTTGGTACGACACCGACAACGACGGTCACCACGACGTGTTCATGCTGGGCACGATCGGCAACATCACGACTGCGTACACCGTGCCCAAGGACGGCGGTGCCACTGCGAGCCCGGACAAGCTCGTTCGCGATGGACTCGACGGTGAACTGTTCGTCGATGCCAAGCTCAAGGAACGCTATGGCCGCGTGGCGTCCGTCGTGTTTCCCGGCGCTGCCGAGTCTGGCGATGGCGAGGTCATCATTCCCGATCCCAAGGCATCGGCAGAGTCGTTGCTCGCTTCGGACCACGACGGGGATGGCACCCTCGATACGTTCATCGAGTCGACGTACTTCCACCGCCGGTACCTGTTCGACCTCGACCAAAACGCGGGGGTCTCCAGTGGCTTTGAGATGGCGCGCAAGGTTGGCAGTGCGGACATCGAGGTGGTCGTCCTCGAGCAGGGCGCGTCGCGCTGGGCTTGGTACGACGCAGACGACGACGGCACGTTGGAGACGATCCTGCACACCAACGTGCTGGGATTCACCGGGACCAGCGAGGCTTGGGTCTCTGGAGCCCCGGCGACTGAGCAGCTGGGGCGTGCGTTGTTGCGCCAGGACCTCTTGTCTGCCGAAGACGCGCGGACTCGCTTTGCGACTGCGGTCTCCAAGGCGATGCCGGGGACGACCGCGCAGTCGGGCGTGGGTATTGACAGCTTTCCTGCGCTCAGCTTCGGGCCGCGTGCGAGCGTGGCGATTCGCGACTCGGGCGGGCTGCGCAACGCTGTGGCCATGGTGACCGAGTACGGCCGTGACCTGGTGCTCATCGATCTCGACGGCGACAGCGCGGCCGAAGGCGTCAACCACCAGGACCTGGCCAAGCAGGTCCGGGCAGGGAAGTTCGACGCGGAGTTCGCCATGCTCAAAGTCGCCGACGTTCGCTGGACGTTTTACGACAGCGACGGCAAGGGAGGATTCGACTGGGTGGTGGTCGCAAGCACCCCGGGGGACCGCTCCCCCAAGGCGGCGTTCAAGGTGGGCTCCGGCGGCAAGGTGAAGCCGCAGGAGAGCCCGGGGGAGTCACTCCTGAGGACTGGGATCTTCACCAAGAAGAACCTCCGGCAGGCGTTCGCCAAAGCCGCGCCGCCCCTGTTCCCGGGCCAAGTCAAAGACTGACGGGGGGGCCGCGTGGGGGCGCGGCGACTGGGGTCGTGGAGGTCGACGGAGCGGCGCACGCATCTGGCGAAGGCGCGAAGTGGTGTTCGCGGGCGAGCTCTCGGTTGACCTGGCGCGATGGAGGCTTAGGTTGGCTTTCGTGAATCGTCTTCGAACCTCCGCCGGCATGTTCGCGCTTAGCGCGGCTCTGGCGTTTCCGGCTGCGGGCTGCGGCGACGCGGGCTCGCGCGGCAACGACCGCTGGGTCACGACGCAGGACGCATCGGTCGACATCGACTGGGATGCCGTCTCCAAAGCCTACAAGCAAGCGGAGGGTCCCGAGGACTTCGAGCGCCGCGTCAACGAAATCTACACAGGCGAAGAGCTGGTCAGTGTGGGCGTGCACGACCTCGATGACACGACTCAAGAGGTTACGGGCTTCTTCGACAAGAACACCAACGGAGCGATCGACGAGGGCGAGAAGATCTTCACGCTCCGCCGCGACCTCACCGGCGAGGGCTCAGGCCGGTACCAAATCCAGGGCCACAACCGCTACTCGTCCTACCGCTCTCCATTCTGGGACATCGCGGCGGGCATGGTGGTCGGCTCGATGATCTCGCGTGCGTTCATGCCCGGCTATCGTCCGATGTATCGGCAGCCGTATCACACCCCCGCCGCTCGGCACGGCAGCCTCACCACGCAGCGGAACTCGTACCGCAAGGCGAACCCGTCCAAGTTCAGCTCGTCGAACAAGACCGGTACCAAGTCCCAGTCGGGTCGCAAGTACAACCGCGGCGGCGGCAACTTCAACAAGAGCAAGACCTCCACCACGCCTCGTCCGCGAAGCACGCCGCGTCGAGGGGGTCGGTTCGGACTGCGCGCGCAGAAGAACCGGCGCGTGGTCAGCATCGCCTGATGCTCGGCGTCGCGGACATTCCGTTCGAACGGGGCGGAACTCGCAGGTTGCTGGGGCTCGAGCCGGACTCGCCGCAGGGCGACGACTTCTACGAGCATGGATGGTGCCGTCCGTCCGAGGTGTGGCTCGACGATGGAGTCCTGCGCCGGATCGAGGCCCCCTTGCTCATCGCAATCCACACCCCGGACGAACCGGAGCCGGGCCCCCTGCATCTCGAGTTTTGGTTCGAGGTTCGCGGTGAGGAGGTCGCAGCGCGGGTGCCCTGGGCACGATTCGCTTCGGAGAAGGTCGTGCCGGTGCTCGGTCCCGAGACCGACGTCGTGCTGGCGCTGTGCAACCCGCAGAACAAAGACATCCCCGCACCCACCGGGCTGGGCGAACGCTCCCTGCATGTGGCGCAGGGGGACGTGACCGCATGGCTCGACAACCCCCGGGGCCCCGAGCCCCGGATTCGACTGACCGCAGACCGCTGGACGATTGTCGATGCATGAACTCTCCGAAGACC
Organism: Nannocystales bacterium; assembly: GCA_050633305.1. Lineage (GTDB taxonomy): Bacteria > Myxococcota_A > Polyangia > Nannocystales > Nannocystaceae > CAJXVA01. The sequence goes on along the minus strand of JBOEGF010000017.1, from coordinate 124,728 downwards.
AACGGCGAACCTACGTTGAGCTGTTCGTCCTGAAGCTGCTCGACCTCTCCCCGGAGGACGGCGGAGTCGCCATGCCGGTGCTGCTACCGTCGGCTCTGGCGGCGTTCGAGCCGACCCTGGAGGGGCTCGCGGTGCAAGGGCTGGTCGCGATCGATCGCAAGCTTGGCGAGTACCGACTGACCTCCACGGGCATCGACCGTCTCGGCCTGCATATCGATGAGGCCGAGGGCTACATCGAAGCCTTCGACGACATGGAGGTCCTCCAGATGTTGGCCGTGCTTCGCCAGCGCAACATCGACCCCATGCGGGTCCGGTTCCTCTGGGGCTGGTACCAGGGCGAGTATGACGACCCCGTCCTGTTTCAGCAGCGCCGCGGCGCCGCCGAGGTGGAGACCGACTGGGCGGCGTACATCCAGTCGGACGCGTTCTTCGCAGCAATTGCGCAAGACCTGCTGGAATAGCCTCCCGCGGTGCGAGGTACCGCACCCGTGGATTCTGGTGAGGGCGCAACCTCCGAGACCGACCCCGTCTGTGCTCGATTCGAAGCCCTGGAGGCTGCGGCGCACCGCGACGAAGGGGATTTCGGGTGCTGGCTATCCCACATGAACGCCCTTCGGACGCTGGCCGACGGGCGTTCGTCGCTTCGCCTTCGCTTCGCGTCTTCGTGGCTCCGGACGGGCTTGGATGCCCGGGCCGTTCGGCACGGCGCGCTCGAGAATGATCGCTCCGCCTACCTGTGGTCGGTGGACGCCGCCCATGCTGGCCAACCCCGGGGAGCCGTGCTCTTGGGCCACTGCTACCGAGACGGTCGTGGGGCACGTCGCTCGATGCGTCGCGCGCGTCGCTGGTACCGCCGGGCGGCGCGAGGGGGCTCGGTCGAGGCCGCGTTTTGGCTGACGGCGACGGAGAGCTCGGTCTCCCGGTTGTTGTTGTACCGGGGCCGGGGGCTGGAGTGGGCGGGGTTGGGCTTGTTGGCTGTGCACCTGCTGCTCGCCCCGTGGCGTTTCGCTGCGGGCGCCGTCGTAGCGTACCTGGTCGTTGCGCTCGGGGGACAGCTGCTGGTCCGGTGGCTCATGGAGCGAGCGCTGCCTGCCTCCACGACCGCGGACATGTCGGCCGGGACCGAGGCTGTGCAGGACCTGGTCTCCCGGCCGTGGAAGACGCTGGGCGTCGCGGGGGAGGACGGGCTGGTGCTCGTCCCGATGTTGGCCCTGGCCTCGGTCCTCGGCGTCGGATCAGGGGCGGTCGCAATCGGTGCCGGAGTACTGTTCGGGCTGCTGCACCATCCAAACTTCTCTTGGCGGGGTTGTCTCGCCAAGGGCCTGGCCTACGGCGTGGCGGTGGCGGTCGTCGTACCGTGGGGCGGTGTGGCAGCATTGGCGTTGGGCCACGTGCTGCTCGATGGATTCATCGTGGCGCTGGCGTGGTCCGAGCGTTCACGGCTGCGTCGCCAGTTGCAGGGCGGGTAGGACATCGGCGTACGCGGCCAGCCCGAAGACGCCTCCGGTGTGGATGAACAACACGTTCTGCATGTTCGCGAACCGACCCTCGAGTTCGCTGCGCAGGGCGTGAAACGCTTTCCCGCTGTACACGGGTTCGAGGACGATGCCCTCGTGCCGCGCGAGCATCACCAAGCTCTCGCGTTCCGCCTCGCTGCTGATCCCGTAGCCCCCGCCGACGTATCCGCCGAGCAGTCCCACTTCGTCCTCCCGGACCTCGGCGGGCAAGTTGTAGGCCCGAGTCGTGTCGTCGCACAGCCCGGCGATCTTCTTCCGAAAGAAGGCCTCGTCGTCACAGACCGGCACCCCGATAACCTCCCCGCGAAACCCGAGCAGGCGTGCGCCGAGCTCGATGCCCGCCGCGGTGCCTCCGCTCCCGACACCGCTGACGATCGCATCCAGACGGACGCCACTGGAGGCTTCCCACGCGACGATCTCGCGCATTGCGTCGATGTAGCCCCACGACCCACTGGCCATCGAGCAGCCTTCGGCGACCACGAAGGGGTGCTTGCCTTCGGCCCTGAGGGTGTTCGCGCGAGCTTGCATGATCGCGTCCTTGTCCGCATACGCCTCTGGGTCATACAGGTGGACCGTCGCGCCCAGTAGACCGTCGAGGAGCAGGTTGCCCTCAAGGCGCTCGGGCGCTTCGCCGCGCAACACCAACTCGACGTTCAGCCCCATCCTGCGGGCGACCACAACCGTGGTCCGGGCGTGGTTGGACTGCAGCCCACCGCAGGTGATGAGGGTGTCGGCCCCAGCCCGCATCGCTTCGGCGACCGCAAACTGCAGCTTGCGAATCTTGTTTCCGCTCTCGGTCGCGCCGGTCTGGTCGTCGCGCTTGACCCACAGCGCGGGTCCTCCGAGATGTTTGCGCAGCCGCGGCAGTGGAACGATCGGCGTCTCGAGGCGTGCGAGGTCGAGGCGGTCGGGAAAGGGGCCGGCCCAGGACATGCGGCGACTATAGCGACTGCAGCGAGAGTTCGAGGGTTCGGGCAGCCCGAGCCTTGGGATGCGTCGGTCCGTAGAGTCTGTCGCGGCGCTCGGCGGCCCGACTTGCGCACCGTCGTGCGTGCTCCATCTCCCCCACCCGGGAGAGAGCCTCGGCCTGACCCAACCATGCCTCGGCGGGTCCGTCGGTGTATGCAGGGACGTTTTCCTGCAGTGCTGCGGATCGCTCGAACGCCGTCGCCGCAACCCGCCAGTCGTTCTCCTTCGCAGCCAGCAGCCCGCGAACAAAGGCGACCTTCGCATGGACCTCCTGCGGGAGGACGCCAAGGGCTTCCGCCGACTCGAGCCAGACCCGCCCACGAGCGGGCTGGCCCAGGTCGATCGCCGCGAGCCTCGCGAGATCCGCAGCGACCGCTGCAGCGACCGCATCCGCACCGGTGCGCTCGGCGATGTTGTAGGCGACCCGAAGAGTCTCGACGGCTTCATGCGTATCGCCGAGTTGGGCCTTGGCCGCCCCGCGTAGGCGGGCGAGCTCCGACTGCAGGTGGGGGTCCTCGGGCTGTCGGCGGGTGGCCAGGATTGCGGCGAGTCGGGTGCTGTCCGCCAGTGCCTCCTGGGCGTTACCCGCGGCCAGTTCGGGCCACAGTTGGGCGAGCCGGATCCACGACGGGTCGGCGGCGTTGTCGGTGAGCTGACACGCACGGTTCAAGGTCGCGAGCAGCTCGGGCACGTGGCTTCGACCGGCGTCTCGATGCAGCACGGCGACGACGCGCTCGTATGTCGCTTTGTCGCGCTCGAGACACGGCGAGGGGTCGCTGGGGCTTCGTTCGCAGTGGAGTTGGGCCCGAGCCGCCCAGGCCTCCTCGAAATCTCGAAGCCCCCGCTGTGCGAGAGCCGCCGCGGTTTGTCCGGCGTGGGTGCCATCGTCGAGGGCCGATGCCGTGGCCGCATGACGAGGCGTCGTCCACCCGAGCCTCGGCACGGCACACTCCTGCGGTGCGGGCCACAGTACGGCTGCAGCGACGCTCGCAGCGAGAACTCCCGCCGCCCCAGTCACGGCGATCGACTTCCACCCGCGCCGCGGCCGAGTCGCCGACTCCAACGCTCGCAGGATCGGTGTCATCGAGGGGTAGCGAGCGTTGGGGGAGGGCTCCAGTCCCCGTCGTAGCACTGCGGCGAGCGAGCTTGGAACTCCAGGGAGGGACGGGGCGTGCGGGAGCGAAGCGTCGCCTGCAACCCACTGGGCGAGGTTGAGTTCGGCGAGCGGGTTCTCCCCGTACAGCGCTTGCCATGCGACGACGCAGAAGCTGAACTGGTCCGACGCAGGCGTGACGCGCTGAGCCATGCGTTGCTCCGGGCTCATGTAGGCAGGCGTCCCGAGGATCGCTCCGGTGATCGTCAGGTCCGAGAAGGCGGAGTCGGCCGCGGTGTCGAGTGATGGGTTGTCGGTCGACTCCTGGGTCGAGGCGGCTTGGCTGTGGGGCTCGGCACGTCGCGCCAAGCCGAAGTCCGCGACACGCACCCGGCCGTCGTCCCCCAACAACGCATTGGCTGGCTTGAAGTCGCGGTGAACCAAGCCGAGGTCGTGCGCGGCCTGGAGCCCTCGGGCGGCTTGCAGCAGCCATCCCAACCTGGTCAGGGGTCCGTGCGCGGCGTTTGCGAAGGCGGACTTGAGTGTGCCGCCTTCGACGAGCTCCATCGCGATGTAGACGTAGTCCTGCGTTTTGTCCGCATCGTGCACCGTGACCACGTTGGGATGCGAGAGCTTCGCGAGCGCGTGCGCCTCACGCAGCAAGCGGGTCTCATGTTGGTCCGCCACACCCCTTCGGCGCACCAGCTTGAGCGCAACCCGACGGTCGAGTGCCTCGTCGTACGCGGCCCAGACCTCTCCCGCGCCACCGGCCCCGATCTTCTCCAGCACCTTGAACGGGCCAACACGATCGGGCACCACGCGCTTGGGCGATGCGGTGACCCACGCCGGGAGCGTCGGTGTCCGATCGTCATCGGGCGACTGGGTGGGGGCAGACACGGGCCAGACGAGGATAGCGACCCATGCTACGGTCCGCTGCGTGAAGGACGAGGTCGCGCTGCTGAAGGCGTGGAAAGGCGGAGATCGGGCTGCAGGGGACACGCTGCTCGCTCCCATCGTCCCCGCGATTCGCCGCTTTTTCCGCAACAAGGTGGCGACGGAGGTCGACGAGCTGACCCAGCAGGTTGTGCTCGACTGTGTGCGGAACCTGCAGAACTTCGAGGGACGGTCCTCGTTCCGCACCTACGCGTTGGCTGTCGCTCGCCGACGGCTGATCGCGTTTTATCGACAGCGCGGACAGGCGCCGGGCGTCGACATCGACCAGCTGAGCATCGCGGAGATGGCCGAGTCGCCCAGCTCGATCCGCGCCCGAAAGCAGGAGCACGTGTTCCTGCTGCAGGCCCTGCGCGAGGTGCCGTTGGAGCTCCAGGTCGTGCTCGAGCTGCACTACTGGGAGGCCCTGTCGACGCTGGAGATCTCCGAGGTGCTGGAGATCCCGCAAGGCACGGTCAAGAGTCGCTTGCGCCGCGCCCGAGAGGCTGTCGCGGCGCGGCTGCGTTCTCTCGACCCCCGCGCCGAACGTGTCGAGGACATGGTCGGGCGGTTCGACGAGTGGGCGCAGAGCCTCCGCGATCTGATGGACCGCTAGCGTTCTGTTCCACGACACGAGGACGGAGCTGGAACGACGGGCGTGGGGCGGCCTGCATCGTCGAGGGCGACCATGGTGAAGCGGCCACGCGTGGCGAGGTTGCGAGTCCCGCTGAGGAGATCCTCGCCGACGAGGTCTACCTCAACGGTCATCGATGTTCGTCCGGTCGAGACGACGCGCGCCTCCAGCTCGGCGATCTGCCCCTGTCGCACAGCGCTGATGAAGTCACAGCGCTCGCTGCTCGCGGTGACAACCGTACGGCGGCAGTATCGCGAGGCGGCGATAAAGGCCGCCTTGTCCATCAACGCCAGGGCTTGGCCCCCGAACAGAGTGCCGTAGTGGTTGGTTTGTTCGGGGAAGACCATCTCGATGAGGCGGATGGGTTCAGAAGGCGACATCGAGCTCCACCTTCCCTTCCACCGCCACTTGGTAGGCGGAGGGACGTCGCTCGAAGAAGTTGGTCACCTCTTGCACGTCCTGCAACTCCATGAACGCCAGGGGGTTTGTGCTCCCGTACAGCGGGCGCATCCCAAGTCTGGCCAAGCGTTGATCGGCACAGTGTTCGATGTACTGCCGGACGTCGGCCGGACTCAGCCCCGCGACCCCTTGGCCAAGCAGGTCGTCGGCAAACATCGCCTCGCAGTCCACCGCCTCGACGATCATGGCGCGCACATCTCGCTCGAGCGATGCATCGAAGAGGTCCGGGTGCTCGCGGCGGATTGTGTCAACGACATCGAAGGCGAACCGCATGTGGCCGCTCTCGTCGCGAAACACCCAACTCGTCCCGGTGGCCAACCCTTGCAGCAATCCGCGGGAGCGTAGGAAGTACACGTAGGCGAACGCGCCGAAGAAGAACAGCCCCTCCACGCAGGCCGCAAAGCAGATGAGGTTGAGCAGGAACTGGCGACGGTCGTCCCTGGATTCGAGACGCTCGCGAGACGCCATCGAGTCGAGCCATTTGAGGCAGAAGTCGGCCTTGCGCTGGATGGACGGGATGGTCTCGATCGCAGCGAACGCCTGGTGCCGTGCGTCGGGGTCAGGCACGTAGGTGTCCAATAGCGTGAGGTAGAACTGCACATGCAACGCTTCCTCGTACAGCTGACGAGACAGGTACATCCGGGCCTCCGGGGCATTGATGTGGCGATACAGCGCGAGCACCACGTTGTTGGCGACGATCGAGTCGCCCGTCGCAAAGAAGGCGACGAGGCGCTCGATGAGATGCCGCTCTGCGGGGCTCATGCCACCGTGGAGGTCAGAGACATCCCTCGAGAACTCCACTTCGTCGACCGTCCAGGTGTTCTTGATCGCGTCCCGGTACATGTCGAAGTACTGGGGGTAGACCATCGGGCGAAGGGTCAAACACAACCCCGGGTCGAGCAGGGATGCGGGGCGAAGGACGGCGCTCATTGGCACGCCTCGCAGCTTTCGGGGTTCTCGAGGGAGCACGCGATCTTCGTGTCGCGGACCGTGGCTTTCGCGATCCGTGTCGCGGGCCTCGAGCGCAGGTAGTAGGTCGTCTTGAGCCCGCGTTTCCAGGCGTAGAAGTACATCGACGACAGACGGCCGATCTCAGGACTCTCCACGAACAGGTTGAAGGATTGGCTCTGGTCGATGAAGGCGCCTCGGTCCGCGGCCATGTCGATCAGCGATCGCATGGGCAGCTCCCACGCGGTCCGGAACAGAGCCTTGTCGTCCTCGGAAAGTCCGGACAAGGCTTGCACCGAGCCCTCGGCTTCCTTGATCGCATCCCGGACCTCTGGCGTCCACAAACCCTGCTCGCGGAGCGTTTCGACGAGGTAGCGGTTGACCTGGAGAAAGTCGCCGGAGAGGGTCTCGCGTTTGAACAAGTTCGAGACCTGCGGCTCGATGCACTCGTAGCAGCCAGCGATCGAGGCGATGGTGGCGGTGGGGGCGATCGCGACGAGCAACGAGTTGCGCAGGCCGGACCGCTGGATGCGTGCGCGGAGTCCAGGCCAGTCCAGGGCTTCGGACGGTTCGGTGTCCCACGCATCAAACTGAAGCTCGCCACGGGCGGCGCGAGTCTGCGCGAACGCGGGGTGAGCTCCGGCGTCCTCCGCAAGTTCGCACGACTTGGTCAGGGCTTCGAAGTAGATGTGTTCGGCGATCCTTCGGGAGAGCGCGCGAGCCTCGGGGCTGTCGAAGGGCACCCGCATCTGGAAGAACACGTCCTGCAATCCCATGATGCCCAGACCGACGGGTCGCCAGCGGGCGTTGGAGCGACTCGTGGACGCGATCGGGTACAGGTTGAGGTCGATGACAGCGTCGAGTTGTCCGACCGCGACTCGGACGGTGCGGGCGAGCTTGTCGAAGTCGAACTGCACCTGCGAGCCGCTGCGCACCGTGTGCTGCGCGAGGTTCACAGACCCCAGGTTGCAGACCGCAGCCTCGCCGTCGGAGCTGACCTCCACAATCTCGGTGCACAGGTTGGACAGATGCACGACGTTGTCCTCCTGCGCGGCCTGGTTGCAGCTCCGGTTGCACGCGTCCTTGAAGGTCATCCACCCGTTGCCGGTCTGGGCCAGGGTCCGCATCATCCGCGCGTAGAGTTCTCGGGCGGGGATCGATTTGGTGGCGAGGCCGGCCTGCTCGGCTGCCTCGTACCGGGCGACGAAGGCGTCTCCCCACAGGTCGGGGAGGTCTGGAACAACCTTGGGGTCGAACAGGCTCCAGGTTCCGTCGGCCTCGACGCGTTGCATGAACAGGTCGGGGATCCAGTTGGCGAGGTTGAGGTTGTGGGTCCGCTGCGCCTCGTCCCCGGTGTTGTTCCGGAGCTCCAAGAATGCCTCGACGTCCGCGTGCCAGGGTTCGAGGTACACGCAGCACGCGCCCTTGCGACGTCCCCCCTGGTTGACCGCTGCGACGGACGCATCCAGGGTCTTGAGCCACGGCACGATGCCGCTGCTGCGTCCGTTGGTGCTCTCGATCAGCGAACCACGCGAGCGCACCCGATGAAAGGCGAGCCCGATGCCTCCGGAGAACTTCGAGAGCATCGCAACGTCGGTGTAGCGACCGTAGATGTCTTCCAGGTGGTCCTGGGGCGAGTCGAGGAGGAAACAGCTGGAGAGCTGCTCGTGCGTGGTCCCGGCGTTGAAGAGCGTGGGCGAGCTGGGGAGGTAGTCCAAGGATGAGAGCAGGTCGTACAACTCGATGGTGGAGCTCGGGGAGTCCGACAGGGCCGCGGCGACGCGCAGGAAGAACAGCTGCGGCGTCTCGAGGACCACGCGTGTGTGGGGATGACGCAGCAGGTACCGGTCGTGCAGCGTCCGCAGACCGAAGTATTCGAAGGCTCGGTTTCGCGACGGGTCGAGTGCGGCTTGTAGGGGGCCGGCATGCTCGAGCAAGAATCGACACAACCGCTCGTTGAGCAGGTTGAGCGAACGGCCGCGTTCGACGTATGTCGTGATGTCTGTGACGCCCTGTGCAGCGACGTCGTCCTCGACCGACGCACACAGCAGACGAGCGGCGAGCTTCGAGTAGGCGGGCTCTTCGTAGGTGAGTGCAGCCGCGGCGCGGATCGAAAGGTCGTCGAGCTCGCGTGTGGTGGAGCCGTCGACGAGGCCTCCGATGGTGGCGGTCGCGATGCGGTGGGCATCGACGCCCATGAGACCGTCGCAGTGGCGGTTGATGGCGTTGACGATACGGACCAGGTCGACGCGTTGGGTTTCACCGCATCGCTTGCGTACGCGCATCGACGAATGCACTGCGGATGGGGCGGGGACTGGGGGGGGTAGGGTGGACATGAGTTCTCCTCTCGTTCCTCGGGCAAGAAGGACCGCGGAGGAGAAAACGGATCGGTCGCGGGCAGCTGCGCATGCAGACGCCCAGAGCCACGGTGCCCTTGGACCAACCCTCGCCCCCGCGGGCGACGGAGGTCGCGCGGAAGAAAGGACGGTGCCGAGACCACAGCGTGCAGGCGCACCCCAGGGTTGGTTCGGACCGATGCCTCCCGCGAGGCCTCCAGGTCGAGCAGGCACCGATGTTGGTGGGCGCCAGGCGAGGGCAGGTATTCGGGCTCACGAGCGTGCCGACCCGGAAATGATCCGGATGCAGACGCCTAGTACCCACCGCTTCCCAGCCGAAATGCCGACCAGTGCTTGTCGTGGGGTTCGTTCTCGTTGACCGCTGCGGGGCAGCCCCGGATTCACACCGGGTTCCCTCTTTCGGCCTCCGACGCGGACGTCGGAAGCACCATCGCAAGGTCTGTATATTGTGTCGACTGGCGCCGTGTCAACTAGATGTTGTGGTTTCGGCCCGCATCGGACACGAGGTCGCAGGACGCGGCTTCTGTCTGCGACGACGTGGCCGCGTCCTTGGAGACGCCATGTTGGCTACCGATGAGGGGTCGAACCAGCTGCGATTCGCTCAACCACGATCGGGGTCGGGGTCACGGCGGCGTTGCGAAGTGAGAACGCCGTTCGAATCTGAGCGGCCGCGGCTTCGGCCTGGGCCTGTGTCCGCGCGTGCACCCGACACAACGGCGTGTCGGCATTGACGGTCTCGCCAAGGCCCGCGACGTCGGTGAGACCAACCAGCGGGTCGACATCGTCCTCGGGACGACGACGTCCGCCGCCGAGGTCCACGACCGCGATGCCCACCGCCCGGGTGTCAATACCCTCGACGACACCTTCATGCTCGGGTGAAACGTCCAGGGTGACCTCCGGGAGCGGCAGGTACGCGCCGGGATTTTCGACCAGGTCTGAAGGGCCGCCGAGCGAGCGGACCATGGTGGCGAATCGCTCCGCGGCGCTCCCGTCGTCCAGGCAGGTCTGCAGTGCGGCCCGGGCCGACGCGTCGTCGGCGTGGAGGCCCGCGCCGACGAGCAGCTCGGAACACAACGCGAGCGTGACCTCATGCAGACGAGGATCGCGCGCGGCTCCGGTGAGGTAGTCGATCGATTCCCGTGTCTCCACGGCATTGCCCGCGGTGCGACCGAGCACCTCGTTCATGTCGGTGAGCAGCGCGGTGGTGGGGAGCCCCGCACCCGTCGCCACCTCGACGAGGCTGTGGGCGAGCTCTTGGGCCATCTCGTAGGAGCTGGCGAAGGCGCCAGACCCGAACTTCACGTCGATGACCAACCGCTGCAGCCCGGCCGCCAGTTTCTTGGAGAGGATGGAGGCCGTGATGAGCGGGATGGACTCGACGGTCGCGGTGACGTCGCGGATCGAATAGAAGCGTCGGTCGGCCGGGGCAATGTCGCCGGTTTGTCCAATGATCGCGCACCCCGCCTCGTGCAGGGCTTTGCCCCACAGTTCGGGACTGGGTTTTGCCACGTAGCCTTCGATCGCCTCGAGTTTGTCGAGTGTCCCTCCGGTGTGCCCCAGACCCCGCCCGGAGATCATCGGCACCACGGTCCCGCACGCCGCCAGCATGGGGGCGAGCATCAAGCTGACTTTGTCGCCGACGCCCCCGGTGCTGTGCTTGTCGACGATGGGTTTGCCGAAGTCGTGCTTGGACCAGTCGAGGACCTCGCCAGAGCGCGTCATCGCCTGGGTCAGCGTGATGCGCTCGTCCATGCTCATGCCCTGGAAGAACACGGCCATGGCAAAAGCTGCGACTTGCCCCTCCGTGAACCCGCCATGGGTGAGGCCGTCGGCGAACGCCTGGACCTCTTCGGTGGAAAGGGCCTTGCCGTCACGCTTGTGACGGATGATCTCCTGAGGAAGCAACGACATGCGGTTCACTCTCCGTATGGGACCCAGATGTTCTTGACCTGCACCGCTTCGCGCAGGAACTCGCGACCCTCGCCCTGGCGGGGATCCATCCAGTCACGCTGCCGGCCATCGTTGACCCACGTGCGCTTCATGTTGCCGACCGACAGCGCCTCGATCTGCTTGCTGCCGGCTTCTGGCCCGACGTACCAGATCGCATCGACCTCATCGTGTCCGGCCAACACCTTGCTGAGTCCAGCGCTTTGGCCCGTGACGATGTTGAGCACGCCGCCAGGGAGGTCGGACGTGTCGAGCACCTGGTACAGGTCGGTCGCCGCCAGCGGATGGCGCTCGGAGGGCACGGCCACCACGCGGTTGCCCATGGCGATGGCCGGGGCGACGAGAGAGATGAACGACAGCAACGGGCGGTCGTCGGGGCACACGATGCCCAGGATGCCGACCGGTTCGTTCATCGCGAGGGTGACGTTGCGCAGCGGAGGCGAGTGCACACGCCCCTCGTACTTGTCGGCCCAAGCGCCGTAGCTGAACAGTCGGCGGACGGTGGTCGCCACCTCGGCGGCGGCTTCGTCCGCCCCAACGCCGGTCATCGACTGGATGCGGCCCGCGAATTCGGAGGCGCGCGCCTCAAGGTTCTCCGCGATGTAGTACAGGACCTGCGCTTTGTTGTGGCTCGTGGCCTTGGGCCAGGCGGTCTGCTTCCGAGCCGCTTCGACCGCGTTGCGAATATCCTTGCGGTTGCCCTCTCCAACCTCGCCGACCATCGTGCCTTCAGGAGACAGGATGCTCCGGCTGTAGCCGCCGTCGGGGCGGGATTGCTTGCCGCCGACGTAGAGCTTGGCGGTGCGGTCCAGACCGCCGGGCCCCGTGGGGAGGCCGCCGTCGGGCACTGCGCCGGGGTAGGTCGCGGTCTCGGATGCCTGGTCTTCGTACTTCGGAAGCTCGTGCAGGAACGCTGGTTCGACGTACGCGTGCATGCCTTCGATGCCGCCTTCGCGCCCGAAGCCGGACTCTCGGTAGCCACCAAAGCCACACGCGGCGTCGAACATGTTGGTGCTGTTCACCCAGATCACGCCGGCATGAATCCGTGGGGCGACGTCGAGCGCTTGGTTGATGCTCTCGCTCCACACGCTGGCGGCGAGGCCGTACTTGGTGTTGTTGGCGAGGGCCACCGCCTCGTCGGGTGTCCGGAACGTCATGGCGACGAGGACGGGCCCGAAGATCTCCTCCTGGGCAACGGTGGACGCGGGCTGGACCCCGGTGAGCAGGGTGGGGGGATAGAAACTACCCTCTTTGGGACAGCCGCCGCTGGGCTGGTGGAGCGTGGCGCCTTCGCGGACGCCTTGCTGCACCATCTTGTCGATCATCTCGACTTGAACCGGCGCCACGATGGCGCCCACGTCGACGCACTTGTCGAGCGGGTTGCCGACCCGCAGCGTCTCCATGCGTGCTTTGAGCTTGGCGATCATGGCGTCCGCGATCTCTTCTTGGATCAACAGACGGGAGCCGGCGCAGCACACCTGACCTTGGTTGAACCAGATCGCATCGACCACACCTTCGACCGCGGAGTCGAGGTCGGCGTCCGCGAAGACGATGAACGGGCTCTTACCCCCCAACTCGAGCGTGAGGTGCTTGCCGCTGCCCGCTGTGGCGTTGCGGATGATCTTGCCGACCTCGGTCGATCCAGTGAAGGCGACCTTGTTGACGTCTTCGTGTTCGACGAGGGCGGCGCCCGTGCTTCCGTCGCCCGTGATGATGTTGACGACGCCTGGGGGAAGGCCGGCCTTCTGGCACAGCTCAGCGAACAGCAGCGCAGAAAGGCTGGTGAACTCGGCCGGCTTGAGAACGACGGTGTTGCCGGCCGCAATCGCCGGGGCGATTTTCCACGCGGCCATCAGCAGCGGGAAGTTCCACGGGATCACCTGGCCGACGACACCCACCGGAGCCATGTCGGGCAGCTCCTGTTCGAACAGTTGGGCCCACCCTGCGTGGTGATAGAAGTGCCGGGCGACCAGTGGGATGTCGATGTCTCGGGTCTCGCGGATCGGCTTGCCGTTGTCGAGGGTCTCGACGACCGACAGCAGACGGCTGTGGCGCTGCACCAGGCGTGCGAGCGCGTAGAGGTATCGAGCTCGTCCGGGGCCGCCGAGTCCCGCCCACGCCGGCTGTGCGGCGCGGGCGGCCGCGACCGCTTCGTCGACGCTGCGCGAGCCAGCCTGCGCAAGCTGGGCGATGCTCTCGCCCGTCGCGGGGTTTTCGGCGGCGAACCACTTGCCCGTGTCGGGCTCGGTCCACGTGCCCCCGATGAATAGTCCGAAGCGGCTGCTGTGGGCGTCCAGCCATGCGCGAGCCGGTCCATCACCCTCGGGGGCGGGTCCGTACTCCATGGTCTCGAGAATGTCGGCGACGTTGGTCATGGGAAGTCGTCCTTCGCGTTGTTCGCGGTGGGGGCCGATTGGGGCCCGTTTAGGCCATGGGGTGGCGGTAGCCGGCGGCGTAGCGGCCCGTGAGGAAGTGTTCGAGCTGCCGCTCGATATCGCCGAGCAAGCTGCTGGCGCCAAAGCGGAACAGGTCGGGCTGCAGCCAGCGGTCCCCGAGCTCGTCCTTCATCAGGGCGAGGTAGGTGAGCGAGAGCTTGGCACTGGAGATTCCTCCAGCGGGCTTGAAGCCGATGATGTGTCCGGTGCGTTCCCGGAATGCCCGGATCATCCGCACCATGACGAGGCTGACCGGGAGCGTCGCGTTGACCGACTCTTTGCCCGTGGAGGTCTTGATGAAGTCGGCACCCGCCATCATGCACACCAAGCTCGCCTTCGCGACGTTGCGCAAGGTGTTGAGGTCACCGGTCGCCAAGATCGCTTTGAGGTGCGCTTCGCCGCACGCTTCGCGGTAGGCCTTCACCTCGTCGTACATCGCCTGCCAGTTGCCCGTGAACAAGTGAGCGCGGGTGATGACGATGTCGATCTCCTTGGCACCTGCGGCGACCGAGGCTTCGATCTCCTTGATGCGCTGCTTGAGCGGGGAGAGCCCGTGCGGGAAACCGGTCGAGACGGCGGCGACCGGGATGTTGGTCCCCTCGAGTGCAGCCACGGCGGTGGGGACCATCTCGTGATAGACGCACACCGCTCCGGTGGTGAGGCCGACGTGGCCCAGGCCGAGGCCTTCGATGAGGAACGGAGACAGCGGTGCTCGGGCTTTCGCGCAGAGCCGCTGCACACGGCCGGGCGTGTCGTCGCCGGAGAGGGTGGTGAGGTCCATGCACTGGATCGCACGGACGAGCCACGCGGCTTGCCACTCCTTCTTGACGCTACGCCGGCCCGGAATGGTGCCCGCGCGACGCTCGACGGCGCTGCGGTTCACACGAAGATCCTTCACCCAGTCGAGCTCGAGGGCAGTGCCCGGGTTGCGCTCGAACGTGTGGCGTTCCTTGGGTGCTTCCACCGCCCGAAGCGCCTTGGCGTCTTTGTCTTTCTTCTTGCCCATATCGTGTGTTCCTTCCAGCGTTTCGACCCGCGTGGGGTCCGGCTGCGATTGGCTCGCAGTCCGCCTGTCATCCGCCCTTGGTCCGCAGGCCGTCAGGCGAACGTTCCGATGAAGCCCTTGATCAGCTCTTGGAGCGTGGCCGAGGCCTTGTTCGCGAACTCGAGGGTCTGGTCGTGGCTGAGTTCTTCGTCGGAGAGTCCTGCGCCCATGTTGGTGAGGACGGAGACCGCGGCGCATTCCATCCCGCAATGACGCGCGACGATGACCTCGGGCACGGTGGACATTCCCACTGCGTTGGCGCCCATGGCCTGGCACATCCGAATCTCCGCAGGAGTCTCGAAGGTGGGACCGAGCAGCGCGATGTACGTCCCTTCGCGAAGCGTGACCCCCTGCCTGTTGGCGACGTCCTTGATGCGCTCCTGAAGCGCTTTGGAGTACGCGCCCGTCATGGCGGGGAAGCGCGGGCCGAAGCTGTCGTCGTTCTTGCCCAGCAGTGGACTGGTGCCCTGACCGTTGATGTGATCGGTGATCAGCATCAGCTGTCCCGGCTTCGCGTCCAGGTCGAGGGCGCCGGCCGCGTTGGTGAGGACGAGTTTGTCGCAGCCCAGCAGCTTGAGGGTGCGAATGAGCGGCTGCACGGTGTTGGCGTGGTGCCCCTCGTACAAGTGGACCCGGCCTTGGAGACAGGCAACTTCGACTCCGGCCAGGGTCCCGAGGATCAAGCGGCCCGCATGGCCCTCGACGGTCGGCTCAGGAAAACCGGGGAGTTCGGCGAACGAGAAGGACGTCGCGTTTTCGACTTGGTCGCCCAAGCCACCGAGGCCTGAGCCCAGCACGAGGCCGATCTTGGGGGAGCGCCCGGGGGCGCGTTCTTCGATGAGGGCAGCTGCCTTGCGGGCGTCTTGGGACACTTGGGGATCTCCTGCGCCGCACGAGGTGGGCGAGCCCGGGACGATACGATCCCGCAGGCGGGGAATCTATGGTCGGCCGGAAGAAGCTGAGGTGGACGGGCCCACAGTGGTCCTGCGCAAGGGGAGGCGCGAGGCTCCCTCGCTCGCTATAGGGTTCACACGAGGGTGGGAACTCCAGCGCAGAGCAAGGGGCGGGCCTGTACGTTCGCGTTTACGGTCGAATCCCGTCACGGGTACATCTTCGTGTCGCAGTCGGGGTATCCGGCCTCCGAAGCGAAGGTCCGGACCATGCAGGCGGAGATCGAGTGTGCGATGTCAGCCTCGGGGGTGTCGGCGGTCGTCTTCGACAACCGGCAGACCGAGGCTCCACCGCCTTGGGTCCGGGCGATGATGTGGTCGTGGTTGGGCACAAACCCGGCACTCGCTCGGGTCGCGCTCATTCAGGAGGACGACGCGAGTCGAAAGCGCTCCATGGACCGTGCAACGCGCGCGTGGAACGGCATCTCCATGTCGTGGACCGGCCGAATCCAGATCATGGCGTTCTTGGAAGAGCGGGATGCCGAGGCGTGGGTACGCAGTCCCGCGGTCACTTCCCCCCGCTAGCCGCTTCCGCAGTATCCTGCGCCGATGGAACCGCTCCCGCTGAACGCACCTGCGGCGGAACGCACGACCCGGTACGCGGAGCTCCGAGCGGTGATGGACAGTCTCCTGGCCGACGAGGACGACTGGGTCAGCGCCATGGCGACCGTGGCATGCGAGCTGCACCACGCGTTCGACTATTTCCACTGGACCGGGTTCTATCGGACCGTCGCGCCCGCGCTTCTCGCGGTGGGCCCCTACCAAGGCGGTCACGGTTGCCTGCGAATCCCATTTGGACGAGGGGTCTGTGGGGCTGCCGCGCGGACCCGGACGGTCCAGCGGGTCGCCGATGTGGAGGCCTTTGACGGCCACATCGCCTGCTCGAGCTCGACACGCTCGGAGATCGTGGTGCCCGTGATTGGCGCCAGCGGCGAGACGTTCGCGGTCCTCGACGTGGATTCAGACCATCGGGCTGCCTTTGCGGACGTGGATGAGGTCGCGCTCACCGATCTGTGCGAGATGCTTGGCGCGCGCTACGGTGGCGCGCGATAGTCCGCCGACCCGCCATGCCCTACGAGTTCTACAAAGTCCTCCACCTTCTGGCGATCCTCGTGCTGTTCACCGCGATGGGTGGCCTGGCCATGGTCACGCTGCGCGGTGGCACCGATGCGGAGCTGAAGGCAGCGCGCAAGCCGTTGATCATCCTGCACGGCGTCGCGCTGCTCGTGATCTTCGTGGCGGGTTTCGGCCTGATGGCCAAGCTGGGCATGATGCAGAGCGGTTGGCCGAAGTGGATCTTCGGCAAGCTCGCGGTGTGGCTCCTGCTCGGCGGCGCGGCGGCCTTGCTCAAGCGTCCGATGGGCACGGCCTGGTATCTGGTGCTGCCCGTGATCGGTGGCATCGGAGCTTGGCTCGCGGTCTACAAGCCGTTCTAATCTCTCTTCGAGTCCCCCATGTCCTGGTTCAGCCGCCTAGCCTCCGCGCTCGCCGACGGGAGCGCCTTCTCCTTCTCGGGGTTGGGCGTGTTGACCGTGGGGCTGCTGATCCTCGCGCTGCGGTTCACGCTGCTGCGGGGAGACCGAGACAAGCTGCGCACCCCGACCGGTGCGCTGGTGGTGCACCTCGCCTTGGTGGTGATGGGCGCCATCGTCGACCCCGCATCGACCACGGCCTCGGTGCTCAAGACTCTGGCCGTGTTGTTCCTGCTGCTGGCGGGCGCACGGACGGGCTTCTTGCTCGTCGTGGACAACATCCTGACCCGCCGGCTCGCGCGCCCGATCCCCAAGATCTTCCGCGACATCTGCGAGGGGTTGGTCTACTCGGCCGCGGTTCTCCTCACCCTGCGCTCCGCGGGTGCTCAGCTCGATGCGCTGCTCACCACCTCGGCGCTGTTGACGGCCGTCATCGGTCTGTCGCTCCAAGACACGTTGGGCAACTTGTTCGCGGGCCTGTCCATTCAGGCGCAGAACCCGTTCGAGGTTGGGGACTGGATCCAGTACGACTCGGACGAGAACGACATCGGCAAGGTTATCGAGATCAACTGGCGCGCGACCAAGGTGCTCACCCTCGACGACGTGGAGATTGTGATCCCCAACGGGCCGCTGGCCCGAGCCCCGATTCGCAACTTCACCAAGCCGACCAAGATGAGTCGGCGCAGCTTGTTTGTCGTCGTTCCCTTCTCGGAGCCGCCGCACCGGGTCCAGGACGTCATCCTCGAGGGTCTTCAGCACACCCCAGGTGTGCTCCGCCGTCCGGCCCCCTCGGTGGTCACCTCCGACTTCGTCGAGCGCGGCGTCCGGTACTGGGTCCGTTTTCACACCGACGACTTCGAGCGTCGCGAGGTGACCGACAGCTTGGCTCGAGACCGGATCTGGTACTCGCTGCGCCGTGCCAATATCCAGATGGCGGTGCCGGTTGCCGATTTGGAGCTCCACCAAGATGACGAGTCGTACCGCAGCGCGGCCCGCAGTGAAGCGATGGCGCGGCGTCGAGCTGCTCTTCGCAACGTCGACTTCCTTCGGGACCTCTCCGACGAGCAGGTCGATGAGCTGGTCGCGAGCTGCCGGGAGCGCCCGTATGCGCCCGGGGAAACCATCCTGCAGCAGGGCGACGAAGGCGACGAGCTGTTCATCGTGCAGCGCGGAGAGGTCGAGGTGCTCCTCGAGACGGACGGGCACTCGGTCGAGGTCGCCCGCCTTGGAAAGGGCGCGTTTTTCGGCGAGATGTCGTTGATGACCGGACAGCCTCGCATGGCGACCATTCGGACCCTGACCGAGACCCTGGTTTTGGTGGTCTCCAAGACGCCGTTCGCCCGGGTTCTGGATGGCTCTCCCGAGCTGGCCGAGCAGATCAGCGACGTCCTCGTGTCCCGCAGGGAGCAGCTCGACAGCGCGTCGTCGAAGCAGAGCGCGCCTCGGGTGTCGCAGGCCTCGACGGCGTCGCGCAATGAGCTGCTGCACCGGATCAAAGACTTCTTCTCGCTCAGCAGCTGACCACCCGGCCCTCGACGCCGACCGGCCAGGGCTGGTACACGCATCGCATGCGTGCGCAGTTGGGCTTGCTGGTGTGTTTGGGACTGGTGGCGTCCTGCGACTCGGGGTCGAGCACACCGGCGCCTGCGCCCGCCGCGGCGGAGGTCGCCACGGAGCCGACCGCGAAGCCGGCCCCCAACGCGGCAGCGGAGCCCGAGATGTCCGTCGAAGAGCGGGCGGTGGTTCTGGCGAAGAAGTTCATCATCCTCGACGGGCATATCGACGTCCCGTGGCGCCTCGAGAAATCCTCGAAGGACGGCGTGCTCGGCGAGGACGTCGGGGCCGCAACGGAGTCGGGGGACTTCGACTTGCCCAGGGCACGCGCGGGCGGCTTGGACGCGCCGTTCATGTCGATCTACGTCTCGCCAGACTTCGAAATGAAGGGCGCGGATGAGGTCGCCGAGGGTCTGATCTCCATGGTCGAGGGCATCGTGACTGCCCACCCCAACGACTTCGGGCTGGCACCCACGGTGCAGAGCGTGCGGGACAATTTCGCGGCCGGCAAAGTCTCTTTACCGATGGGCATGGAGAACGGTGCGCCCCTGATGGGCAAGCTGGAGAATGTGGCCCGCTTTCACAAGCGAGGCATTCGCTACATCACGCTCGCCCACAGCAAAGACAACCACATCAGCGACTCGTCCTACGACAAGCGTCACACCCACAAGGGGTTGTCGCGGTTCGGGAAGTCGGTGGTCGCAGAGATGAACCGCGTCGGCGTGATGGTCGATGTCTCGCACATCTCTGATGACGCGTTCTGGCAGGTCATCGAGCTGTCCAAGGTCCCCGTCATCGCATCGCACAGCTCCTGTCGGCACTTCACGCCGGGCTTCGACCGCAACATGTCGGATGACATGATCCGTGCGCTCGCGAAGGCGGGCGGGGTCATTCAGATCAACTTCGGTTCTGATTTCCTCGATGGTGGCGTTCGGGCTGGGCGGAAGAAGCACGATGCCGAGCTGAAGGCGTATCTCGAGGAAGAGCACCTCGATCCGGAGTCGAAGGAGGGAAAGGAGGCTGCGGGAGCCTACGACATCGATCACCAGTCACCGCGGGCCACCGTCGCGAAGGTCGCGGACCACGTCATGCACGTGATCGAGCTGGTCGGTGTGGAGCACGTGGGTCTGGGCAGCGACTTCGACGGGGTCGGAGACTCGCTGCCCAAGGGCCTGCGAAGCGTGGCCGACTATCCCAACCTCTTCGCAGAGTTGCTGCGCCGGGGCGTGTCCGAGGAGGACCTCGAAAAGATCGCATCGGGCAACGTCCTGCGAGTCTGGTCTGCGGTCGAGGCTCACGCAGCTGCAGGCGGTTAGGCCGTTTCCCGTTTTCCCTGGGGCTGCCTAGGCGTCGTCAAAGGCGTACGTCAGCGTGTAGTCGGTGCAGGCGGCGTCGGCGGACTCGACGAGGAGGAATCCGAGCGAGGACTCGTCGGGGGTGTTTTGGCAGTTCACGTCAGCGACCGCGACGTCATCGGAACAGCAACCGGCCACACCGTTGACCGTCGCCGCCGTCCCGGACAGGCAAATCGTATCCGTGGGGTTCCCCAAAGGGCACAGCGGGAAGACGCACGCGGTCACGGGGCCGTCGACCTCGACCCGGTGATTCGGGTTGTTTGTACTGCCGCAGTCCCACTCCCCGAAGTACACGAAGGCGTCGAGGTCCTCGTCGTCCAGAAGCGTGCCCGATACAACCGAGGCAGCGCTGCCACAGAACTGGTCGGGTAGGTCCTGGGACTCGCCGTCTACCGGGTTTCCGTTCGGTTCGATGTCGGCCTCGTTGCAGACCGCGGGGCCTGTGGTCTCAACGACGCCCGTCTCAACCATTCCGGTCTCGTCACCGCTCGTCGACGGCCCGGTGCCCGAAGATGCCGTGTCTGGGTCGGTGTCAGGATCGGAGCCGGTGTCGGAAGGTGTTGGGTCCGTATTCGAAGCGTCGGTCGGGCCGGTGCCGGAGGTGTCGGAGTTGGATGTGACAGGCGTGGTCCCGGGCCCACCACTCGCGCTGTCAGTTCCTCCTGATGTCGACAGGCTGGGGGTCGAGGTTGTGCTGCCTGTGGACCCCGAGGACTCTCCGTCCTCGCCTCCTCCGGCCGATTCCGCTTCCGCAAACGTACTGCACCCCGTGAGCGCAAGCGTCAGCGCGACGTGGCTCCAACACCGTCCCCAAACCATGGGTTCAATCTACCCGGACGGGCACGACGAGGCCAGGCGGACACAGCTCTGCTGAATACGCTCAGAAGCGCTCGCGCGACCTCGGGTCGCGCTGTGGCTCTGCAACACGAGACGGGCCCTGGGGGAGCCCCCGGTGTTGCTCAGCTCTCGACGAACGCTTTGAGTCGTTTGCTGCGGCTGGGGTGCCGGAGCTTGCGAAGCGCTTTGGCTTCGATCTGGCGAATACGCTCGCGGGTGACCGAGAAGTCCTGGCCAACCTCTTCGAGGGTGTGGTCCGACGCTTCGCCGATGCCAAAGCGCATGCGAAGAACCTTCTCTTCGCGTGGCGTGAGGGTGGCGAGCACGCGACGGGTCTGGTCGGCGAGGTTGAGGTTGATGACCGCCTCGGAGGGCGAGGTCATGTTCTTGTCCTCGATGAAGTCGCCCAGGTGGGAGTCTTCTTCTTCGCCGATCGGGGTCTCGAGCGAAATGGGCTCCTTCGCGATCTTCAAGACCTTGCGGACCTTGTCGAGCGGAAGCTCCATCTTCTCGGCGATTTCTTCGGGGGTCGGCTCGCGGCCAAGCTCCTGCACCAGGTTTCGTGTGGTGCGGATCAGTTTGTTGATCGTCTCGATCATGTGGACCGGGATCCGGATGGTCCGGGCCTGGTCGGCGATGGCACGCGTGATGGCCTGGCGAATCCACCAGGTGGCGTAGGTCGAGAACTTGTAGCCGCGCTTGTACTCGAACTTGTCGACCGCCTTCATCAGACCGATGTTGCCCTCTTGGATCAGGTCCAAGAACTGCAGGCCTCGGTTCGTGTACTTCTTGGCGATCGAGACGACGAGGCGAAGGTTGGCTTCGACCAGCTCGGCCTTGGCTTTCTCTGCCTTTCGCCGCGCGCTCATCAGCTCTTCGTGGAGCTCCTGGAGGTCGGCGGCGCCCATGTGGGTCTCCTGCTCGACCTGACGGATGCGCTTGGTGGCCAGGCGCATCCGAGCCTCGATCTCGTGGAGTTCGGAGGGGTGCAGCCCAAGCCGGCGACACAGCTTGAACTCCTCCTCCTCGGAGAGGCGGACGTTCTTGAACAGTCCGCGGAGCTCCTTGAGGTCCATGCCAGCCCGACGCTCGCACTCGTTGAGGTCGCGCTCGGCCCGGTCGACCCGGCTGACCAGCTGCGTGAGCTCCTCGACGATGCCGTCGACCGGTCGCTTGGACAGGTTCATGTCGCGAATGGCCTCAGCGCACGCGCGGTGGTGGTCCTCGAGCTGCTGTCCGAACTTCTCGGCCTTCTCCTCGATCTCCTCAAGCGGCGCGGTGGCGAGGCCCTCGCGGATCTTCTCGATCTCTTTTTGGTGCCGGCGGACCTTGTCGATCTGCTTTTGAAGGTTCTCGAGCGCGGCCTCTTGGTTGGCCGGGACGGTGTCTTCCTTCTTCTTGTTCGGGTTGTTGTCCGTCGGCGCGCTGATCTGGATGACGTCTTTGACGCGAACCTGAGCCCGGCGGACCCGGTCGAACATCTCGAGCGAGTAGGGCACTGCGACGGGGCTGCGCAGCGCGATCTCCAGCATGCTCTTCTCGCCCTGCTCGATGCGCTTCGCGATCTCGACCTCGCCCTCGCGGGTCAGGAGGGAGACGGAGCCCATCTTCCGCAGGTACATCCGCACCGGGTCGTTGGTGCGGGTGGACTCGTCGTCGTCTTTCTTCTTTTTGTCGGCCTTCTTGGCGGCGGGCTTGCGAATGCCCGTGACCTTGGCGGTCGCGTTTGCCACAGCCTTGACGTCTGCCTTGGACAGGACGTGGACCCCCTCGTCGACGAGAAGCTTCTCCCAGTTGCCGATCTCGCTCGGTGAGACGATTTCCGGCGGCAGGAGCTGACGCAGTTCGGCCGCGGTGATGTGACCCTTCTTCTTTCCGAACGCGATGAGCTGCTTCTTGAGCTTTTCCTGATCGACGTTGCGGGCGGTGGCTTTCTTGGACATGGCTACCTTCGAACCTTCAATAGATGGGTCTTAAGAGGGGGCGGGTCTTAAGCGGACGGGTTAGTTGGGCAACGAATCCGGCGCTGGGTTTCCGTCGAGAGGGCGATCGACAGGAGTAGGAGCGTCGGGGCCTGACGCGGATTCGGGGGAGGGGGCGGCGGAGGGGACGGTGGAGGTTTGGGGGGCCTCCGGGGCGAGGGGACCGGTCGCGAGCAGGAGTTTCTCGCGTCGACGGATTTGCTCGCTCAGCTCGCGGGACAGGTCGCGAGCGGTCTCGGGAAAGCCCTGTCGAAGGGCCTCGCTGACCTGGGTTTTGATCTCGCTGATGCGCGCGTCGGCCTCGTCGGCTCGACACGCGCGAACGAGTGATCCAAGGACTGCCTGCGGGTCGGCACCTTGGTCCGCCAATCCTCTATACTCACCCGAGAAGACGGTGTCGTAGAGCTGCCGATGCGCGCTCGGATCGACCGCGGTGAGCAGGTCTTCGAGACTGGGGTCGCGACCTTGCTTGGCGCCTTCGATGACGGCTTGAACAACGGGTTCGAGACGTCCGTCCGTGATGCACCCCAGCGCGCCCGCACGCTCGGCGACGGTGGCCAAATGGGGCACGTCAACCAACAGCATGGCCAGCCTCGACTGGCCCGCTGGCAGCGGCGGGAGGGAGCGCACGGCCGCGGATAGTGGCACATGTGCCTCTGAAGTCGAGTCTTTCTGACGAGAGTTTTCTTGCGCGCTTTGCGGGCGATTCCCGCTCCTTCGGAGGTCGCCGAGCGAACTTTCGATCCGGTCGACCGGCATCTTGAACAGCTCAGCGGCGCGATAGGCGAAGAGTTCCCGCGCGCTGTCGCTTTTAACCCGCGCGATGAGCGGCAACATTTTGTCGAGCGCCTTGCCTCGCGCGTGTGCCGCGTCCCCGGCCTTGGCGGCAACGCGGAGCATCATCTCCTCCAGCGCGGGACGAGATCCGCGCAGCAGGGCACCGAACCGTTCCTCGCCGATGCTGTCGGGATCCTCGCCCTCGGGCAACAGGACCATGCGGACGTCGAGATCGGCATCGATGAGCTGAGGCAGGGCCGTCCACGCGGCTTTCTTTCCGGCCTTGTCCCCATCGAAACACATGATGACCTGCTCGGCGAATCTCG
Organism: Nannocystales bacterium; assembly: GCA_050633305.1. GTDB lineage: Bacteria > Myxococcota_A > Polyangia > Nannocystales > Nannocystaceae > CAJXVA01. The sequence goes on along the minus strand of JBOEGF010000017.1, from coordinate 101,141 downwards.
CGAGCAAACGCGACTGCTCAGGAGTCAAGGCTGTGCCCAACGGCGCCACTGCTTCTTCATGGCCCCACTGATGCAGCTTCGCCACGTCGACGTTGCCCTCGACCAAGATGGCCCGCTTCTTTTCGCGGATGGCGGAGCGGGCGGTGGCCAATGCGAACAGGTGCTTGCTCTTGGTGAAGAGCAGGGACTCCGAGCTGTTGACGTACTTGGGCGGCGGGTTGTCGCTGCGTTCGTCTTGGTCGTGGGGCGGGACGATTCGACCGGAGAATGCGATGACCTCGCCGCCTGGCTGGATGACGGGGAACATCAGCCGGCCGCGGAACTTGTCGTAGGTGTTCCCGGTTCGCTCGCTCTTGCCGACGAGCCCGAGTGTTTGCGCGGCGTCCATGGAGAGCCCCAGACGCTTGATGTGGAGACAAAGCGTGTCCCAGCCGGCCTCTGCGGGGGCGGGTGCGTAGCCCAGCCGGAACCGCTCCGCGAGTTCGCGTGTCAGCCCGCGCGCCTCAAGGTAGGCCCGGCCGGCCTTCCCGTGTTCGGAGTCTTTGAGGATGGACTCGTAGAGCTCACATGCCGCGCGCGCAACGGCGTACGCCGCGTCCTTCTCGTGGCGGCTCGGTCCGCCGCCGCCGCCCTTCATCGCGTCGGCCGGGAGGTGGACGCCGTACTGCTCGGCCAGCTTTCTCACGGCTTCGGGAAAGCTCTTGCCCTCGATCTCCATGACGAAACCGATGGCGTCTCCCCCGGCGCCGCAGCCGAAGCACTTGTAGCCCTTGCGCTGCGGGTTGACGTTGAAGCTCGGCGACTTCTCCTGGTGGAACGGGCACAGACCTTTGAAGTTTCGCCCAGCTTTCCGCAACTCCACGTATCGACCGACGAGGTCGATGATGTCGACCTTGTCGCGGACCTCTTGGACCTTGTCGTCGGGAATGTTCGCCACGTTCGCCTCGCCGGAGTTGTTCTTGGCAGTCGGGTCGTTCGATGAACGAAAGCCGCGCCCATGCTTGCCCAGGCATGCCGCGGATGGACCCCCCAACTGATTGAGGGGCGAGTACGTAAGGTTGACTACATAAGCCAAGCGCGCAAGGCCATGGTTGCGGAAAACTTGGAGGACTGGCGTGGGTCATGTCAGGCCAATCTCATGTCCGCTCACGTCTCGTCCGCTGTTGCTGCTGCGTCTCCTGAGCTGGGTGAGCGGCGGTCTAGCGGCCGGCGCGCCCGCCCGCGCGACCGTCTGATGGACCGCGCGACCCAGGCCTACACCCCGAACGCGGCGCTGAAGGGGGTCGGCAACATCGGCAACCTCATGTTGTTCCTCGATGACGATCTCCGCGAGACGGCGTTGTCGATGACCCGCATCGAGGGTTATCTGACACGGACCCTCGACACCCTCGAGTCTCCGGGACTGTGTCGCCGGGACGTCCAAGCGTTGGCCTCGGACATGGATGTGCTCGACCACCTCGACCAACTCAACGAAACGCTCGAGAGCTTGCGTCGTCGTCTGGCGAAGATGGCCGGCGAGATGAAGCGCTAGAGCGTTGCGAGGCGGCAGAGGTCTGCCCACAGCATGCCCGTGACCACGCGTTTCGCCCGACTTCGACGGCGCAAAACATGCAGCGTCATCGAGTGGGCTTCGAACGCAGGCACGTCGAGCTGCTTCAGCGTGCCCGACGCGAGTTCGCCGGCGACGAGGTGCGCAGGAAGACCGCCCCATCCGAGGCCGGCTTCGATGATCTGTTTCTTCGCCCACAGGTCGGTGACACGCCACGACAGTCCGTCGCGCAGCACGTTGAGCGAAGTGGATGAGCCCGCGCCGGTCGGGTCGGCGAGGACAACTTGCGGGTGTTCTCGCAGCACGGCATCCGCGACGGGCAACGGCGCCAACGCGACGGGGTGATCGGCTCGCGCGACGGCGACGACCGTTACCGAAGGGAACGGCCGCGCGACCACGCGCGGGCTGTCCGGGAGCGACCCGCCTGCGACGGCGAGGTCGGCCTTGCCGTCGACGAGCGCCGCGGATGCTCCTGTCCATCGGCCCACGTCCAACTCGATGCGCACCGAGGGAAACTGCCGTCGGACGCGGACGAGAATATCGAGGACCGGGGGCAGCGGCGTGATGGCGTCGAGCGCAACACGGACACGACGTTCCGGGTTCCGACTCAGGTTTTCGCCGAGTTGCAGCAGCGCGCCCGCATCCTGCGTCAAGCTCTGGGCACGCTCGAAGAACACCCGCCCCTCGTCAGTCAGGGTCGGGCGGTAGCCCGAGCGGTCCAGCAGCGCGGTGCCCAAGTCGGCCTCGAGGTTGCTGACCAGTTTGCTCACCGCAGGCTGCGACTTGTGCAGCGCGGCGGCGGCGGCGGTGATCGTGCCTTCGCGGACCACGGCAACGAAGGCGTAGAGCTGGTCCAGCGTCATGGGAACTCCATAACCAACGGTAATGGAGTCCGTGGCGAGATGCCACTGGTGGCCGACGCACTGGGGGCTAGGTTGCTCGCAAGACCAACATGACTGCACGACTCGACACCATCATCATCACGGGAGCCAGTAGTGGCATCGGCTACGATCTGGCGCGGCGTTTCTTGGCCGAGGGCGCGTCGGTCGTCCTGTGCGCACGGGACCCGGTCAAGCTCGAGGAGGCCGGCCGGAGCCTCGACGCGCCAGACCGCGTCGAGGTCGTCGCTGGGGATGTCGGTGAGGCGAGCACCGGAGTGGCGCTGAGGGAGGCGGCGATCCGACGGTTCGGCGGCGTCGACGTTCTGGTGAACAACGCTGGGATCTACGCCCCTGGACCGTTTCTCGAAGCCTCCGAGGAGCAACTCGATGCGTTCGTGCGGACCAACCTCAAGGGGACGTTTCTCGTCTCGCAAGCGGTCATCCCCGCGCTCATCGAGCGGGGAGGTGGCAGCGTGCTCAACGTCGGTACGGTGCTGGTTGAACAGCCGATGACCGGGCTTCCGGTCGCCGCGGTCATGGCGAGCAAGGGAGGCGTTCACGCGCTGACGCGGGCGCTCGCGGCGGAGTTCGCGTCGCGTCGGGTCCGGGTCAACGCGATCGCACCGGGCATCATTCGAACGCCACTGATCGACGATCCCGACTCATTGGCTGGGCTGCACCCGTTGGGGCGGGTCGGGGAAGTTCAAGAGACCTCGGAGGCCGCACTGTTTCTGGCACGATCCGAATTCGTCACAGGCACAATCTTGGCAATTGATGGAGGATACGCGCATGCCCGCTGAGTCCCGACACACGCACGTCATCGCACTCGAAGTTTGTGACCACGACGTCTACGAGCGCTACCGGGCCGGGATGCGTCCGATCCTCGCGGAGTACGGGGGCAGCTTCGATTGGGACATCCTCGGAGGGGAGGTGCTGCAGAGCCCCGAGGGAGCGCCTGTGAACCGGTTCTTTGTCCTGTCCTTCCCCGCGAAAGAGCGGAGCGCCGCCTTCTTTGCAGACCCTCGCTACAAAGCCGTCCGCAGCGAGTTCTTCGACGCCTCGGTGGCGGCGGTTCACCGGGTCCTCGAATCTTAGTCGGCGGCCTGCGGCGCCACGTCATCGGACCGAGTGTCACGCGCGTGTTAGCGTGCGACGAAGTGTCCGGTGCGTCCATCGTATGGTTGATGGCCCTTGCCGCCTTCGAGCCCGCCGCCCAGAACGAGGCGGAACCGAAGATCGTGGTCCGGCCGCTCGAGGTGGAGGGCGACGTCGCCCAAGGGTGGAAGGAGACCTTCTCCGTGGCGTTGGCGCGCGGCCTTGCACGAAAGCATGTGCGACTCCTGGCCCCACGAAACCCGGACGCGGTCGAGTGCGGCCCGACGAACGCCCGGTGTTGGCGGGACTACGCGCAGTCGCGAGACGCCGCGTTCGTGGTGCACGCGCGGATCAGCAAGCGTGGGGGCGACTACGAGCTCTCGCTCGAGTTGTCACAGGTCGGACAGGAGGAGGTCATCGCACGCGCGCGTCAGGTCTGCGAACTGTGTGGGTTGGTCGAAGTCGGGACCTTGCTCGAGGACGTCGCCGGTACCCTCGCATCCAAGGTCGACTCCCTGGCGAGCGCGAGCCCGCTCGTCGTCTTCGAGAGCGTGCCTCCCGGAGCACGTCTGTTTCTCGACGGTCGGGAGGTCGGGCCAATGCCCCGTGACCAAGAGGTCGAACCAGGGGCCCACGAAGCCGAGGCCGTCCTCGAGGGGCACGTCTCACAGCGACGCAGTTTTGAGTCACAACCAGGGCTGGAGCAGACCCTTCGCTTCGAACTCTCCCCGATCTCGCGACAGCGGCGGCTCGCTCGCCCCCTGGGTTGGACGAGTGTAGGCGCTGGTCTTGGGGCGGTCGTCGCGGGGTCCGTGCTGGTCTCGATCGATGAGGACGCGATCACCTCCCGGTGCAATGGTGAGAACGTGAACTCGGTCGGTGTCTGCAAGTTCCGCCGAGACACGCTCGGCGGTGGCATCGCGTTGGTCTCGGTCGGCGCGGCCGCAGTTGTGACCGGTGTTGTACTGTTGCTCGTGGACCGTCGAAGGACAACGAAGTCACGAGCTACGCTCGCCCCTGGGACTGTGCACGTGCGGTTCTAGGGACCGGCACTCAAGGTGTCGCCGGAGCTTCGCGCGACGCCCGTGGAATCGCGGGCGGTCTTTGGGCGAATCCGCCTGGCACTCGATTTTCAGTGACGGGTCTGTGCCCAGGTCTGCAACTCGTGTTCGTGAAGACCCGTATTCGGATGTGTTTGCCCTGGGCTCTGATGGTGGTCGGCTGCGGAACGCGGACCGATATCGCGGACGAGGGGTCGACGGGACGGGTGTCGTCTGGGCCCGGCCCGACCGAGCCGAGCGCGACGGAGCCAAGCTCGACCACTCGAACTACGGGATCGACCTCCGGTTCCAGTGGCGAGGAGTCGGGGCAGTCCCGGGGCAGCAGCACGAGTGCGGGCTCGGACGGTTCTTCGACATCGCCCGAGTCGACCACGGCCTCCAACGGTGGTGAGAGTTTGGGCTCCGCCGAGGCGTCTGGCTCGTCCGGTGGCACGACGAGCGGGGCCGCCGACTGCGAAGGCATTCCGCCCGAGGCACTGGCCCTGTTCGAGCGAGTCGTGGCGCCGGGGGTGAGCAACACGCTGGGTGCGTGTGGCCTCGGTTGCACACCCGACGGGTTCGAGCTCGAGCCGCGGTATTGGGCTCGGATCGCAGCGGCGGCTTGGCAGCGCCTGGAGCCGTGCGGAGCGGCTCCGCCGTACGTGACCACGCTGGGGGTCGAGGAGTTCCACGGGGGCATCGATCCCAATACGACACTGGTCTTGAGCACCGACGTGTTCTTCTACAACGCGTGCGAGGAGCCAGAGGTGTTGTCGGCCGATGTGCAGGCCGGCCTCGCCGTCGTCGAGGCGTCCGCGCCCGGAGCTCCGGTGTTGTTCGCCAACGTCCCGGACCTGCTCAATGGTGGGCTGTGTCCCGAGCCACAAACCCACAACGCAGCGATCGCCGCCGCCATGGACGAGGACGCTGGTCACTTCGTCATCGATCTAGATTCGGCGTTCACCGCCCTGTTCGCCGGCCAGCTCTCGTACGATGGCGAGTTTCCTGGGCCCTCCGACGTGGTGCCCGATGGCATCCATCTCAGCGAACTCGGTCATCGAATGGTCGCGGATGTATTCATCGCTCGACTCAACGCGCTGTATCCGGGACTGGAGTTGCCGACCTACGGCGAGCTGGTCATCAACGACTGACTGCCAGGTCAGACTGTGTCCGGTTCTCGTGTTCGTTCCACGGATGTCCTCTCGGATGTGTCCGGTTCAAGCGGGGTTACTGCGAACTCGTTCGCGCGTTCACAGACGTCGCGACTTCCGCTTCGCGCCTGCTCGAGCGACGACGCTCGGGCCAAGCGGCCCGAGCGTCTTGCGTCCTGGGCCGGTTGGATTGGCGTAGAAGGCCTTCTGGGCGAGGCTTGGGTATGCGATGCTGGATAGCGAGCGGTGGACGGAGTCGCTGCGGCGCGCGTCGCCGCGGCTGGAATCGGCGAGCGCCAGGGCGAACTTGGTCCGCACTCTTCAGTCGGTGCCGTCGATGACCTTTCGTAGACCGCTGGCCCACGCCTCCAGGTTGGTCAGCACGCTATGCCGCGCGGCGTCGTCGGTGGGGGACTTGGCGAGTTCGGCTTCGAGGAGCTCCCGGGCGCGCCGTAGTCGGCTGCGAACCGTGGGGGCAGGGATGTCGAGGACCTCCCCGAGTTCTCGGGAAGAGAGCCGTTCCCAATAGGAAAGCTCGAGGACGATCTGGAATTCCAGTGGGATGCGGCACAGGGCTTGGAGCAGGAGTCGCTGCTCTTCATTGCGACCCAGCTGCACGCTTGGGGAACTGCCCACGGCATGCGCGGCGGTGACCAACTCGTCGAACTGCGCCCCGGGGTTGGCGCGGCGCCGATAGTGGTTGAGCAGCTCGATACGGGCGAGGCCGAGCAGGAAGGTTCGGAAGCTCGACGCACGCCGGAACCGGTCGCGAGCCTCGACGGCAACGAGGAATGTCCGCTGGATGAGGTCTTCAACCTCGGCGGAGACCTTGTTGCGAAAGAACCGGTGGACGGTTTGAAAGTGGCGGCGAATCAACCGATCGCCGGCGCCACGGTCCCCGCTGGCCCAACGCTCGAACAGTTCGACGTCTTCGCTCAACCCTTGCTACTGTATCAGCCACGTCGGTGGCCCCCAGCAAGCAGCACGGCGCGGGCGAGATCGGGGATCGACTGGCGCAGGCACGGTCCCCGGAGTCCGGTGTTGGAGATGAGGTCATGCTGCAGCGGGTGCTTCAGGGGGTGCTCGACACCCCTGTCGAACCCCTGAAGGCAGGGCGCTACGTGTTGCTGGAGGCCGTGGGGCGCGGCGGCGTGGGCGAGGTCTACGCCGCCTACGATCCCGAACTCGACCGACGGGTCGCGGTCAAGCTGGTCCGAGCAGATGTGGACGCGTGGGGCGACCTCGAGCGCCGGATGCAGCGAGAGGCGCAGGCGATGGCGCGAGTTCGGCACCCCAACGTCGTCGCGATTCACGACGTGGGGCAGTTCCGCAACCAGGTCTTCATCGCGATGGAGTTGCTCGAGGGCATGACGCTCTCGGCGTGGAATCGTGCGGCGCAACGCTCGTGGAGCGATGTTCGGGATGTGTTCGTGCAGGCCGGGCGTGGGCTGTCGGCTGTGCACGAGGCCAACATGGTGCTTCGCGACTTTAAACCGGCCAACGTTTGGATCGGCGACGACGGATTGGTGAAGGTGTTGGACTTCGGTCTCGCACGTGCCGTTGCGGGGCAACCGCGGGACGTCGGTGCAGAGACGACGGGCAGCGTGCTCGACGAGGAACTCACCGGCGGAGGCATCCTCGCGGGGACGCCTGCGTACATGGCACCAGAGCAATCCCGGGGAGCCGAGGTCGGCGCTGCGGCGGATCAGTTCGCGTTCTGTGTCGCGCTGTACGAGTCGCTGTGGGGAGAGCGTCCGTTCCCCGGGTCTGACCTTGCGCAGCGCGGCCGGGCGATCGATTCGCAGAACCTCGACCCACCTTCCACGGTTCCTCCGTGGCTGAGGGCGGCGGTGTTGCGCGGACTCGCGCCCAGTCCCGCCGATCGGCATGCCTCGATGCAGGCGTTGGTGTCGGAGCTTGGACGGGACCGCAGGCGTAGGACGAAGACCTGGCTCGCGATCGGTGCGGCGGCGTTGCTGTCCGCCGCTGCGACCGCGACAGTGCTCACGGTTCAACAGGCCCAAGTGACGGGGGCGATGATGGACCGGGTGGAAGCGCTCGAGCGGGAGGCCCGGGCCGCGGCAGATGCAAAGCACTTCGTCTACCCACCGCTGGATGACCCGTTCAAGCCAACCGCATACAGCCGCACCCTGGCGTTGGAGCACGTCGAGGGACCGGCGGCTGAACTTGCGCAGCAGCGAGCGGGACGGTTGCGCCAGGAGTTCTCGGTCGAACTCACGGCGCTTGGGGATGCGTACTCGAAGGAACCGGCCGGAGCTCCTTTCGCGGCCGACTTCTACGCGGCTGCCGTGCTGTTCGATGCGAGCAACGAGCACGCTCGGGCGGGCTCGCTGCTGACCGCCTCCCAGCTTTCGGCGCTCCGGGGTCGAGCCGAGCGGGGGGAGTTCGCGCCCGCGGAGCTGGTCGTGGGCGCATCCCTGGCTGCACTCGCACAGGACGACCTCTCGGTTCGCCGAGCAAAGGTGGTCCGGCTTCGTCGGTCGCGTCCGGACGCGCCAGCGAGCACCCTTGCGAGCTTGGAGTCGCTGATCGGGAGTCCCCTTTCGCCGCCGGCGCCTATGGAGCCAGACATCCTGCCATCGACCCCAGCACGCTTGGACCTTGGCGGGTCGGATGAAACGGCAGCGTCGACACAGCCCGATGTTGTCCCGGACCGCGGGACGACGCCCGATCGACGGTCCGCGACCGCGTTGGCCAAGGAGGGGCTGCAGGCCCTGCGTGCGCACGAGTTGAAACGTGCCGAGCTGCTGCTCAATCGAGCGATCGCGGCCGATCGAAAGAACGCCGCCGCCCTCGCTGGGCTCGCTCGGTTTCACTTCGAGCTCGGTCGGTACGCGAACGCGGTGAGCTACGCACAGAAGGCCGTCGCGGCGGCCCCAAAACGGGGCCGGTACCGGATGCTGCTCGGGGATGCGTACTTCAAGGTCCTGCGGTTCGAAGACGCGCGGTCCGCCTACGCACAGGCCCGACGCTTGGGTGCGAGCGAGGCACAGCGTGCGCTGGATCGGGTCGACGCGAAGCTGGGTCGCTAGGCCGCTGTCCGTCGGGTCACCCCATCGGTTATCGTTTTGGGGTGGGACGCAGAGCACGGCTCGTGATGTGTGTGCTGGGTCTGTCGGGCTCTGGTTGTGTCGAGATCGATCCGGCGTTCTACGAGGAGGTGTCCGCGAGCAGTGGTGATGCCGGCACGGCAACGTCCACGGGCGCGGCGGGATCCTCGGGAACCGCAAGTGCGACCGCGTCAGGAGCTTCAAGCAGTGGCCCGCAGATCCCCGCCGCGTTCTGTGACGATGTCGATGACGCCGTCGTGTTCTGCACGGACTTCGAGGAAGGGCACCTCGAGCAGTGGGACGACTACGACGGCAACATCGTGGTCGAAAATGTCCTCACCGTCGATCCGGGTCCCCGTGGGGCGGACGACAACCATGTGATGCGGCTTCGTATCCCTCCGGGCGCGGCGACGGTGGACTTGGTGAAACTGCTTCCGGGCTTCTACGACCGACTGCACATGCGCTGGTACATCCAGTACGAGCCTGGCTACGACATGTCGATGCCGGGCCTCGGCTCCGGCTTGCACGCTGGAGACCGCGACCTGCTGGGCATCTCGGACGTCCGCCCAGCGGGCGACGATCGCTTTGCCGTGCTCACCTCGCACACCGCCTCCGACCCCCAGCTACTCGGGAGACTCGACTACCGGGGCATGTATCAAGCGTGCGCAGACCCGGAGAAGGCTTGCAGCCGGGACGAGCTTCCGTGTCTGGGCCCCGGGGCGTCCTGCGCGAACCCAGCCCACGCTGCGTTCACTGCGGTCCCGCCGTTGCAGACCGGGCAGTGGTATTGCGTGGAGCTCATGGTCGATGCGGGCACGCCCGTGCAAACCCGGGAGGCTGCCGACGGCGTCGTGTCCCTGACGCTAGACGGTACCCAGCTGGGGTTGTGGGATGATCTATGGTTTCGGACGGACCCCGATCTCAAGCTCAATGTCGCGTGGCTGCTCTTGTATTTTGGAGGCGAGCATGGCGATGAGGGGGTGCTCTACGACGACCTCGTGGTGTCTCGTGAGCCCGTGGGATGTTGGTAGTCGCGCGCACGAAGAAAACTCTGATCAGTTGAGGCCGAATTGATGCTCACTAGGTGTGACAAGAGCAACGGTATGGCCTGTGCTCCTCGCGCTGTCGGGGTGTTACTCCGGCTACGAGGCGGACAACGCGGCATCGGGGACGACGGGGGCCTCACACGACGACGCTGACGACGACGCTCCATCCGGGGGCGAGGACGGCAGCGACAGCTCCAGCGACGACGACGGGCCGGGGGAGGCGGCGCAGTGCGACCCCACGGTGCTGCCCAGTCCGGCACCGATGCGGCGGCTGACCCGGCGACAGTACGAGAACGCGATTCACGATCTCGCGGTTCCGGTTGTCGGGGAGAGCGAGGCCGCGGCGGTGCTGGAGAGTTTGCGGGCCTCTTTGTCGGTCGTGCCCGAAGACAACGCGCCGGGGTTTCGGCGCCTCGATCAAACGCTGGCCCAGGCGCACATCGACGGCTGGTACCATGTCGGGCGGGGTCTCGGCGCGGCGTTGACCGAGGACGAGACGCGCTTGGAGATGCTCGCAGGGCCATGTGCCACCGACGCGGACCCGGACAACGACGCGGCGTGTGTCGAGGGCTTCGTCGCTGCGTTCGGCCGCCGCGCGTTCCGGCGTCCGCTGTCTGAGCAGGAGGTGAACTTCTACAGTGCGGATGCGGCGGGCAGCCTCCTCGACGTGTCGGCGGAGTCGTTCGCGGAGCGGGTCTCTGTGCTTCTGATGGTGCCGGACTTCGTCTACATCATCGAGGACGACAACCCCGAGGACGGAGATGGCGTGTTCCCGCTGTCCGGGTACGAGCTGGCCTCGCGTCTCGCATTTCACTTCTGGGAGTCGATCCCCGACGACGCGTTGCTCGACGCCGCCGAGGATGGTCGGCTGGAGACGCCTGAGGGCTACGAGGATGAGGTCGAGCGGATGTTCGCCCACGATCGGACCCGGCGGACCCTCGGACAGTTCACCGAACAGTGGTTGGAACTCGAGGAAGTTCCGGCGATGGATACGCTGGTCGGGACCGTGGGGTTCGACGCGTTCGTCGGCGAGGACACGCCCAGTGCCCAGCTTCGCGGGGCGATGGTCGAGGAGGTCACGGACGTGTTCCGGTGGTTTGTCTACGAGCAAGAGGGCTCGCTCGCCGACTTCGTCACCAGCAACATCGGGGTTGTACGCGACGATGAACTCGCGGCGCTGTACGGGATGTCCGCGTGGGACGGTGAGAGCGCGCCCGGAGAGCTCCCCAGTGACCGTGGAGGGTTGGTCACCCGCGCGGCTCTGGTCGCAAGTGGATCGGCGGTGACGCACCCGGTGCTCAAGGGCAATCGCATCCGCACGCAGCTGCTGTGCGGAACCATTCCTGCGCCGCCCGCCGACATCCCCCCTCCACCGGCGCTCGATCCCCTCTCCACGATTCGCGAACAGCTCGAGCTGTTGACGGAACGGGAGGGCACATCGTGCCTGGGGTGCCACGCGCTGATGAACCCGCTGGGGTACGTGACCGAGAACTACGACGGGCTGGGCCGCCTCCGGACACACGAGCAGATCTTCGACCTCTCCACAGGAGAGAAGCTGGGAGAGCTTCCGGTCGACACACAGGCGGTCCCGCGGGCGCGTGGTGACGACGAGCGCGTTGCCTACGAAGGGGCCGACCTCAGCCAGTTCATCGTCGAAAGCGGCCTCGCCGAGGCTTGCCTCTCGATTCAGTACTTCCGGTTCGCGTATGGCCGTGAAGAGGACCCTGTGACCGATGCGTGCGCGCTGGAGTCGCTGCAGTTTGCGCTGGAGGACGCAGGATCGCTCCGCTCGATGCTGCTCGATGTCGCCTTTCAACCCGAGTTTCAGATTCGCACCCGCACGGAGGAAAACTAGCCATGAAGCGCATGAACGATGGAGGACCGGTCTATACGGTCACCACAGGAAAGACCCGGCGGCAGTTTCTCAAGTGTGCGGGGGCGGCCGGCGTGGCGCTGCCGCTGCTCGAGTCGCTGATGCCGACGGAGGTCTCCGCCAGCGAACTCACCACCCCCAAGCGCTTCGTTGGGATGATGACCCACCACGGCGGCGTGTGGCCGGAGAACACCTATCCGGGGATGGGGACCGCGACAAACCCGGTGCCGATGCCCTGCGGGTGGGATGCACACTGGGGGGAGCTGTCCGCACAGACGGTCGACGGTGAGGTTCAAGTCTCCCCCTTCGTGCGCGCGCCGGGATCGGTGCTGAGCGATGCGTTGATCTCGAAGATGATGCTGATTCGCGGCTTGGACAAGCCGTTCTGGATGGGCCATGGGCGTGGCGCGGCGTTGGGCAACTTCAACGACTCCAACTATGACGCGGACGACCCTGTGGACTCCTTGGTCGCGCGGCCGACCATCGACCAGGTGATGGCGTGGTCCCCCTGTTTCTATTCAGACCTCTCCGCGACGACCATGCGGTCGATTCACTTGGGCGCGGATTGGCCCGGGAACATCGCGTTCGGATACACCAACCCCGCCGAGCAGTCCGGCCCGGTCGTCGATATCCCGACGATCGACAGTTCGATCGCGTTGTTCAACCAGACCTTCCCCGGGGCGAACGCGGCGGACGAGCCACGGCCTCTGGTGGTGGACCAGGTCATGGAGAGCTATCGGAGTCTGCGTAGCGGAGCGTTTGGCAACGCCAGTAGACTCTCGGCCAGCGACCGCCAGCGGCTCGATGACCACCTCTCCCGGCTCGACGAGCTGCAGCGCAAGCTGAGCGCGGCTTCGTGCTCGGACATCGATGTGCCGACCGAAGATGCGATGGATGCGGCCGATCGGGCCCAGGCGTGGTCCATGTACAACGACGTGCTGGTCGCCGCGTTCATCTGTGGAACATCGAGAATCGCGACGATCAGTCCCAGTGGGCATTGGTACCCCGGGGTGAGCGAGTTCGACTGGCACCAAGAGGTCGCACACCGGGCGGACGAACCCTCCGCGCTTGTCGAGCAGCAGATGATGCTGGAGTCCCATCGGAACTGGTTCCGGTACGTGTTGCTCGACCTCGCCAACAAACTCGACATTGAGGAGGCCGACGGACGAACCTATCTCGACAACTCGCTGCTCATGTACACCAGCGAGTCCGGCTGTCGAACGCACAACCCGCACGACCACGCAGTCGTCACCCTCGGAGGTGCCGGAGACTTCTTCGCCACGGGTCGGATGTACGACTATCGCAACCGCGACGACATGGGCCGCGCCTTGAACGACGACTTCCTCACCCAACGGCCGGGCCTGTACTACAACCAGTGGCTGGCCACCGCGCTGCAGTCGATGGACCTGCCCGAGGACGAGTGGCAATGGGCGGGCGAGCGCGGCTATGGCGGGGCGCCGAACGGATTCGACGGCGCGGTGGGGCAGATGGCGAGTGACGTGTTGCCCGGGATCCGGGGGTAGAGCTACGTGTTCATGTCGCCGGAGTGGTACAGCCAGCGACCGTCTTCGCGAACGAACAAGCTGCGCTCCGTGAAGCCCGCGGGCGCACCCTCGTGGCGAAGTTCGGCGCGGAACGTCACGTGTGCGCGCCCCTTGTCTTCGTCGACGTCGTGTTCGAGGACGGCCAGAGCAACAAACTCGGTCGACCGACAATAGGTGAGGAGTTCGGCGGCCCACCGGGTCCGGTCCTCGTTCCACTGCGGACCGTCGGGGTGCGTGGTGCGAATGAGGAAGTCGACATTGCCGATCGCATACGCGGTGTAGCGGGCGGGCATCAGCAGGAGGGGAGGTGCAGCGCGACCGCGATGGAAGCGCGCGCAACACTTCTTGAGCTTGCGTTCGCTGCCGCACGGGCACGGAGCGTTGGGCGAGAGCTTCACCGCAGGACCCTGTTGAGCGCTTTCAGAGCGGAGCGAAGCCGTGTCGCTGGGTCGCCAGCGATTCGGATCGTGGGAAGCCCGCGAAGCTCGAGTTCGGCGGCGAAGAGCTCGTGTTGGGCGTCCCGCGCCTCGGGGCTGTCGCGTTGGCCTGGGTCGGGTGCCCACGGGATGTCGGGTTGGCAGAACAAGTAGAGCGCGTAGTGTCGGGCGGCGAACGCCTGCTCCAGCCACTCCTGGGTGACGCCGAAGTAGTGTCGGGCGTAGATCAGGGTGCTCAACACGTTGGTGTCGTGCAGGACCGCGGGGGCGTCGAGATGGCGGTCTTCTTCGGCGAGCTGTCCGTTCGCAATGGGATCGAGGTCGACCCTGCGCAGCGGCCGATCCAGGCCCTCGACGTAGGTGCGGACAAACTCGCCGGTCTGTGGGAGGCCTTGAGCGTCGGCGAGTGCGGCGGCCAGGGTGCTCTTGCCGGTGGACTCCGCGCCAATGAGCACGATTCGGGTGAGGGGGTTCATGCATCCTCCTGAGTGGTACGAGTCCAGGTGTACGCGCCATGCAGCGCGAGGCCGACGAACACCGCGAAGAGCCCCACGGTGAGTCCGTAGCCCGCACGGCCGTACAGGACCATGAAGGCGATGTCCGACAGGAGCCAGAAGGCCCACGTCGCGACCAGCTTGCGGGTGAGTAGCCACTGCGCGACGAAGCCGGCTGCGGTCGCTGTCGCGTCGAGCACCGGGGACTCGGTCTTGCCCGAGACCAGCAGGACGATCGAGATGGCAGCGGTGGCGCCGACCCACGCAGCGGTGGCGCTGACCCAGGTGCCGACCGAACCAGGTCGAACGCGGAACGCTTGGTCTTCGTCCGCTTCGCCGGCCTTCCATGACCGCCATCCTTCGATGGAAAGGATGATGAACACCCCGTTCATCGCCGCGGCGGCGATCAAGCCCGCGTCGACGCTGAGCCACACATAGGCCGCATAGCAAGCGATGAACAGTGGCCACGCGAGACGGTGCTGCCGTACGCTGAGGGCGACCGCGACCAGACCGGTGAGCGTTCCGAACCACTCGAGCGCCGAGGTGGCGATGACCTGCTGCCAAAGCGCGGACACGATCCGCAGTGTGGCACACCCCTCGAACTCCGGCTGTGGGTCAGTTGTGCCCGTTGCACAGGTCGGCCCACGTCGCGCGCTTACCCGGCCACCCGTCTCGTGCGGCGCGAAGTTCTTGCGCCCGCTGTGCCCCGAAGTGCTCCTCGAGGGACGCCTCGAAAGCGTTGCCGAGGTTCGCATCCCAGCGCAAGAAACGCTCGCTGGGCTGGAGCTCCTCGGACGGAGCCTCGGCGAGTCCGGCCCGTTCCATGGCCAGCGCGATGCGACTGTCCTCCCGCGTGTCGAGGTCGGTCCGGCCGTAGACCATACCGAGCAGCTCGGTGGGGTCGATGGCCTCGGCGAGCGCGGAGTCGCCCCCGAGTTCGACGTAGAAACTTCGGGCTGTCGCGATCGTCTCGCTCCGGAAGCTGTGGAACGCGGCCTCGAACATCGTTCGCTCCTGCGCCGTGAGCCCGAGCGCATCCAGGTACTCCGGGTCGGGCTGCTGGTCGTCCGCCCACACCGGGGGCTGGTCCCAGGCCACGATGCCGCACTCCGCCATCTCCTCGAGCGCAGCTTGGGTCGGTTGGTAGTGGTCGAACCCCTCGGGGATGGGGGGCCCCCAGGCCGAGAATCGAGTGCGTTTCTTGGGATCAGGCGCGGTTGTGTCGTCGGCTTCAGGGGCCCTCCCGAGCTGGGAATGGAGTTCTTGGAGCTCGGTCGCCTGACGCCGGTTCTCGGATCGAAGTGCGTGGAGCTCTTGGGTCGTGGTGTCGCTGAGACCACCGGAGCGCTCCGCAAGGCTGAGGGCGGCTGGGTTGGATCGAGAAGGGGCGGAGCCTGAGCGCGCGGTGCCACGTTCTCCCGCGGAGAGCTCGAGCACCCCGGAGTCGTTGGCGAGCACCGTGCGGCCCTCATAGACGGTGACGGTGGCGGCTACGGCGAGGGCCGCACCCAGGGCGAGGGGCCTTCGCGGGTCGGCCGGTTTGGGGGGGCGCTTGTCGGTCATGAGCGAATTCGCTTCCTCGAGGTCTACAGAAAAACAGGTGCCGCGGACTTGGATCGAACCGGCAGGGGTTTGCACGACGAACTCCGGGTCGCGTGGGTCCACCCGGTAGAACGCGCTGCCCCTTCGTTGTTCGACCTCCAGCGTTCCGTCGCGCTCGGCCCAGCGAAGCTCGGCGCCGGGCTCCGCGACAATGGTCGTGCCTGCGGTCAGCGGGACCGTGTGGCGCGCGGTGGCGACGAGGGACCCCGCCTGCACAGGGAGCTGTCGTGCGGACCACCAGCCGAGCAGGCCGAGCACAAGAGCCGCCGCAATTGCTGCCACGGCAATTCGCGAGGCGGCGTGGCGCTTCGGCTTCGGGCCGCGGGCGCGCGTCAAGACCTGGTCGGTGAAGCTTTGCGGCGGCGTCTGGACGTCCCAGACTTCCAGAGCATCGAGCTGCCGCATCAATGGGGTTCGGTCGTCGGTGGTCATGCTCCGTCTCCTCGGTCGAGTGCGGCCCGGATCCGCTGGCGGGCTCGGTGAATCCGGGTGCGAGCCGTGCCGGGAGGAATCTCCAACGCCGCGGCGACTTCGGCGGGCGTCATTCCGTGCGCGTCAGCGAGCACGAAGGCCGCGCGAACCTCGGGAGACAGCTCCGCCACGACCGTTTGAACATGGAGACGGAGTTGGTCTGCGCACAAGTGTGCCTCGGGGGATGGGAGTGGGCTCGGGATGGGAGTGGCCGGGGCGACGATCGCGGGGCGGCGGCGCTTGAGGTGCTGCAATCCAAGTCGAGTGGCGATCGTGAGCACCCACGTCGACAGCCTCGCCGGCCCCGACGGGTCGAAGCGTCCGACCGCGGTGGTGACGCGAAGCATGGTCTCCTGCGCAAGGTCCTCCACGGATTCGCCATGGCCGGCCGGCCCGAGCAACCGCGAGAGCAGCGCGAAGACGGGCCGGGTGTGGTGCTCGACCAGCCGTCGCAAGGCACCGTGTTCCCCTCGCTGCGCGGCGCGCAGCTCGTCTGGGTCGAACTCGGACCGGCCGGAGTTCGTCTGCGCATGGGCTCGCACCACCTCCTTACATCCCGCACCTGCGCTCGCGTTCCCACGGTGCTCAGGTAAAAATGCGGAGAAGGCTCACTGTCTCTACGGGGAGGTGGGGGGCGGGCGCGACGGGCAGATGCGGGTGGGACGATGGGCCGGCTGCTATTCTCGTCGGTTGTGGGTCGGTTCGAGTTGATGTTGATGCGCCACGGTGAGGCGAAGGATTTCTCCGAGGGTGGCGATGCACACCGGGCGCTCACGCGACGGGGCCACGCGATGGCGCAGCGGGCCGGCAACCTCATCCAGACGCTGGGATGGGACCCAACGATCGCCGTGAGCAGCCCGTTCGTGCGCGCCCGTCAGACGCTCGAGGGGGTCCTCGAGGCGGCCGAGTCTCCGGTGGGAATGGAGACCGAACCCGGGCTCGTTCCCGGAGCGCCGCCCGGGGGCGCGGTCGCGACCTTGATCGAGCGTGCCACCGTCGTTGCGGGTGCAGACGTCCGTATGCTTGCCATCGGACACAACCCCTGCATTACCGGGATGCTCGCCCACCTCGTGCGAGGGGATGAGCGCATGGCGTTTGCGGTGTCCACCGGCGACCTCGCCCATCTCTCGGTCGATCCCATGGACGGGACCGCGGTGGTGTTGAGCTACATCCCCGCGCGTGTGCTCGAGGCGCAGGCGCGGTGAGGGCGACCTTGGCGGGGGGCTCGTGATGCGCTCTGTTTGGCAGGGTTGAGCGCCGGTCTGCGCGGCCGTTGAACGCTGGCGGACGAGGGGGAGGTTCGGTGTTGCGTTCCGCGCGGTACCCGAACCCTCGGTGCTCGCTGGGTCCAAGAAAAAAAATCGCTACAGCACCTGGGTCGACGGCTCTTGGGGGTGCGGCTCGCGATCGACGGACGATCGCGAGCTCTCTGCCACGAGCGCCGAACCATGATCCAACAACAACGTGACCTATTTCTTGCCGCGCTGGGCCTCGCCTTCGCGACGGGCTGTGACTCCGGATCGGCGCTCGGCAACGATGCCAGTACGACCGCGGCGGCGGGTACGGACGACGGCGACTCGAACGTCAACGACGACGATGGAGGCCTCAGTGATGGCACGACGGAGGTCGGTCCGACCGACGACGACACCACGACGGGTGCTGCCTCGACGGACGCGACGGACACGGAGGGCGAGAGCCCATGTGCGTCGTGTGACCCGATCGCCAGCTGCGAGGCGAACCTATGTGTTTGTCCCCAAGGCTACGATGGCGACGGCACCGTCTGCGCAGACATCGATGAATGCGCGGTGGGGAGCGCGAACTGTGACGACAACGCGACCTGCACCAACACCGAGGGCTCGTTTGCGTGTGAGTGCGACGACGGGTTCGTCGGAGACGGTCAGTCCTGCGATGTCGCGGCCAGCTGCGCGGACGACCCCTGCGACGCCAACGCGAGCTGCACCGATGGTGTGAGGGGCCCGACGTGCGCGTGCGACCCCGGCTTCGAGGGCGATGGAGGCTCCTGTGCGGACATCGACGAGTGCGCTCTGGGGGGAGGACCGTGCGATCCCAACGCGAGCTGCACCAACACCATCGGGGACTTTGCGTGCGCCTGCGACGATGGCTTCGAGGGCGACGGGATCAGCTGCCTGGGTGCCCTTTCGTACGGGGAGACGTGTGAAGAGCCGGAACCGTGCGCGTCGGGTCTGTGTGTCGGTCTGGACTACAACCACTGCACCGAGTTCTGCAACCAGGCGATCGCCAACGATTGCCCCAACGTCGGAGCGTCGGGCTTCTGTGTTGCGGTCAGCGAAACGGAGTCCGTGTGTGTGGGCGAGATCGACACCGGGTTCGATTCCGACGACGACATCCTCAACGCTGGCGACTCCGCGACGCGTCTGCTCGGCACGCTGACCGACGTCGATCTCTTTCAGCTGCCGTTGCCCGCCGGTACGTTTGTCATCCAGGTCGTTCCGGATGTGGATGACGACGTTCAGCTCGAGGTTCACGATGGGCTCGGCCAGCCCATCGGAGTGGTGGACAATGGCGCAGAGGGGGCGGCCGAAGGCGCCGCGCTCGACACCGCGGGGGGCATGACGTTCGTGCTCGTCCGCAACATCGGAAACTCCACCGGGAGCTACACAATCTCGGTCGCGGAGGCGTAGAGGCGTCCGACGACTCATCGCACGAGAAACTCGCCACAAACCGCGGGGTTTAGGCGCTACAGGGACGCCCGTGGAGGCCCATACCCATGGAACCCTTCCATGAATCGAATACCTTTTCATAGCCGCCCTGCGCTTCTTGCCAGCCTTCTTCTCCTCGGTCCGGGATGTACCGAGGACTCCCCAGATGCCGATGTTGGCGCCGACAAGGCGGAGCAGGCGGAGGGCCATGGCGGCAAGGCGGATGGCGTCGACATCTGTGCTGCGTGGGATTGGTACGACGATGACTTCTGCGACGACCCATATGGATGGTGCGACCTGCCCGACCCAGACTGCGGGGCGGATGGGGATACCTGTCCTCAGGGGTCGACGTGGTCGGGCCTCGCGGACGAAGGCTGCATCGCGGACGCTGGTGTCCCTGCCGTGTTCTCGGAGCCGGAGGTCATCGGTGCGCGCGGTTCGACCGCATTCGAGCTGCGGGCGTGGGCACGTGTCGCCGTCGATCACGCCGACCGTGTGCACGTGGTCTATGTCGGTCAGGGGACGCAGCCGACCTACGCAGCCGAGGGCGACGGCTGGCAGCCGCATGTGCTCGATGAGCAGTACGTGCGCGGGGGCCTCGCGGTCGCTGCGGACACGCAGGTCCACGTTGCGTACGTCGATAGCAGCTATCGGTTGAGATCTCTGTTGGTCGATGATGCCGTCGTGGTCGACCGCGACGACCCCGTGTCCGTCGCGCACAGTGTTGGTATCGCAGTGGGTCCGAGCGACACGCATATCGTCCATGGGTCGGGCTCGAACGCCAACCGGCTCACCGCGAGGACGGGGGAGATCGGGGACATGCAGGTGCAGCCGATCTCCGATCTCGGGAGCACGGTGGCCGCGCCAGAGTCGCCGGCGGTCGTCGTCGATCAGCGAGGCGGCGTACATGTGTCGTATGGCACCCGACCCGCCGCCTATGACTTTCGCGGTGGGTCTGTGCTTCGCTACGCTCACCGGGATCCGACGGGTACCTGGAGCGATGAGGTCGTCGTCGGAGCGACACGCGACGGCGGCAGCCTCACGGTGAGCGCGAACGGTGCTCCTCTTGCGGTGTACCGGGGCTTTGTCGATGGAGAACAGACGTTGATGTCCGCACAGCGGCGGGACGGTACCGAGGGGCCCTGGGAGGTCTCGCCGGTCTTCGGACCGGGGGTCTACGGTGCTTCGCCTGCGGTTGCGACGGCGGGAGACGGCACCCTGCATGTCGTCTACCGGGCATCGGGGAGTGTTCTCCAGCACGCGTCTCGGCCTCTGGGCGAGGGCTGGTCTGAGCAGACCGTTCTCGACCCGAGCGTAGCCATGAGTGCTTCCGACCGAGTTTCGCTCGCCATCGCGAGCGACGACGCGCTCCACATCGTGTACAGCGACACACAGACTCGAGAAGTCCGCTACGTGACACGCCCGTAGCGGCGCTCCCGTCGATGGTGCTAGCTGGGCCCGGCGAGCGCCTGGACCCAGCTGCGGATCTCGGCCGCGTTGGCCTCGTCTCCTTGGGCGTCAAACAACCCCGCCGACTCGGCGGCTGCTTGACGCGCGAGATCCCGACGCTTCAAGTCCGCGAGTGCTCGGGCCCGGAAGTACACCAACTCTGCGAGCCACAGCGGACGGATCGGGTCGTGCTCGAGAAGGGCTGCCCCCCGCTCTGCGTGCTCCAGGGCGAGTTCGGGTTGACCCTGCTCGAGCAGGGCGCCGGCGAGGACAAGGTCTTCAAACGCCAAACGCGGGTCGTCGGCACCGAAGGAGCGTTGCCTCAGCGCCCGTGACTCGGTGGCGAACGTTACGGCGTCGGCAGTGTTGCCCTGATCGAGCGCGACGCTTGCCAACGAACTCAAGAAGATCGCGCTCTCGGGATGGGCCCGGCCAAGCTCCGATTCCGTGTGCTCGAGGCCCGTCGTGAACGCCTCGCTCGCCGCGGAAAGGTTTCCTTGCAGGACGTACGCGTTGCCCAGAGCGTGCTGGGTCGACGCTGTCGCGCGGCCTGGGGCGAGTTGCTCACGCTCGATGGAGTCCACTCGGCGGAGGAGTCGCACCGCTTCGGTGGGGTCTCCGAGCTGCAGGTGGGCGCTCGCGAGATTCGTCGCGACCACAGCGACGCTGATGTGATCGGGACCAACGGCGGCCTCTTGGAGCGCGAGACTGCGGGCGTACGCTTCGGCAGCTTCACCGAACCGTCCGCCATCTTGCCAGACTTGCGCGAGTTCCCCCAAGGCGCTGGCGGAGAATGGGTGTTGCGGCCCCACGGCGTCCTCGTACATCCGGAGTGCCAGCGTCTGAGTCTCCTCGGCGGCGTCGAGTTGCCCCGCGTGGCGTTGCGCGGTCGCGAGGTCTTGAAGGTTGCGGGCGACGACGAGTTCGCCTGCGTTCGCTTCCCGGGCGAGCACCACCGATACCTTCAGTGATTCGATGGCGTCGTCGTACCGCCCCTGGGTATCGGCGGCGTTTCCCCGGGCGCGGGCGAGCTCGTGCCGGAAATCGTGCAGCGTGTTCTGGCCGATGAGGGCTTCGGCCCTGCGCAACCATTTGTTCGAGTCTTCGAAGTCCACGGCAAGCGCGGGGGAATAGCCGCCTGCGAGCTGTAGAGCGGCAAGGACCGCGACCTTGACGTCACCTCCACGGACACCCAGCCGGGCCGCGGTTTCGAACCAGGCGGTGCCATCAGAGCCCGCATAGTGGTGGGCCGTCGCGAACGCATAGGCGTGACGGCTCCGAAGCGCGTCGTGCCCGGTGTCCTCGATGCGTTGTTGGAGGGCGGCTGCGTGGGCAAGGGCCCCGGCATGGTCTCCCGCATCGCTGCGGAC
The DNA here is from genome assembly GCA_050633305.1 of Nannocystales bacterium. Lineage (GTDB taxonomy): Bacteria > Myxococcota_A > Polyangia > Nannocystales > Nannocystaceae > CAJXVA01. Next base: position 79,387 of record JBOEGF010000017.1, on the reverse strand, counting down.
CCTCACGTCCACGATGGCATGGTCCAGGGCGACCTCCTGCTGGCTCATGGGGGAGGGGGTGCCGGTGACCTCAAAACATGAAGCTGCCGAGGGCAGCCGTTCCACGAGGGTCGCAGCATCGAGGGGGGCGACGCCGTCGCTCAGCGCCGTCACCGCCAGTTGGAGGTGATGGGCGCTGCGGTCGAGGCACTGGCGTCGCTGTGAACGCGTGTTGGCCCCCATCCGTGCTCCCGTCTTGCACAGCTGCTCGGTCGCATTTGCCAGCTGCTCGACGCGTTGCGCCAGGACTCGGTCGACTCGGACCGCAAGCGCAGGTTCGCCCGTGGGGGCGCCTTCGCGGAGCGCACGTTGGATGCGAGCGCGGCTCGTCGCGTCCCACGTGGATGCGTTCGTGGCTTGGCACGAGTCTTCGCGCTGCGTCGCAAAGCCGGCCAGCGCCAAGGCAGCGCCCAACGCGACCGCGGCCACCACTGGGCGTCGCCGTGCAGGCGGGCGCCGAACCGCCGACAGCAGCGTGGTCATCGACGGCCAGCGTTCCCCAGGATGTGTCCGTAGTCCGCGGTCGAGGATGCGCCGAATCCGGCGTGGCACGACATGGGCCGATCCGGCGCTGGGGCGGCGAGGACGGACCCCTGGGCGGTCTCCGTACAAGGCTTCGTACAGGGCGACACACCATGAAAACTGGTCGCTGGCTGGGGTCGCAGAGTCGCCGTTGCGTTGCTCGGGAGACATGTACGCTGGCGTGCCAGCCCACCGAGGGCGGCCGGAACTGGAGTCGACGGCGAGCCCGAAGTCCAGCACCCTCACGCGCCCGTCGGCACCCACGATCGCGTTGCGCGGTTTGAAGTCGCAGTGCACCAGCCCTGCTGCGTGCGCCGCTTCAAGTCCGCGACCCGCTTGTTCGAACACGGCGACGATCTCCGCGCAGGTGCGGGGGGTGAGTGCCAGCCATTGGTCCAGCGTGGGTCCCTCGACGACCGGCATCGCGATCCTTGGAGTGGGCCCCTCGAACTCCACGTCGAGGATCTCGACCACGTTGGGGTGGGACAGGGCGGCCAACGCTCGGGCCTCTGTACGAAGCCGTGCCACCGCGCTCGTGCTGGAGGGACGGGTGGTGTCGAGCACCTTGAGTGCGACCTCACGGTCCAGCATCGCGTCGTAAGCCGCCCAGACCGTTCCCATCGAGCCCTCGCCGAGCTTCACAAGCGGCAGGTAGCGCGTGTCGTCCGGTGGCGCGGAAGGACGGTCGACGGGTCGTGGGTGTGCTTCGAGCCAGGACGCACGTGCAAGCTCGGAGACCCAGGCCCGGCAGACCGGGCACGTCGCGATGTGTTCGTGGACCGCGGCGGTGGCGGCGGCATCCTCGGGGGAAGCGACGAAGGCCGCGACTTCGTCCGGGTGCAAACACCTGCGACCCGCATCGAAGAATTCGTCGGCTTCCGTCGTCGTACCCGGCATGGCTTCCGAGCTTGTCGACGCCTTTCTCGCAGCGCTTCCGGGATCGGGTGATCCCAGATTCGCGGGCTGGCACGGGCTTCCCTCACTGCTTGAAGGCTGGGTGTCGACCGCGCGCGCAACGTGGCCGTCCATCGACCTGTCCCCATCGAGCTTCATCGCCTACGTCGCCGAACGGGTCGAGTCGGGGCCGTCTCCGGACGCCCTCGCTGAACTCCGCATCGCTGACCTATATCTCGCCTTCGCGTGTGTGCAAGGTGACGCTGGCGCCCTCTCGCAGCTCGAACGGGTCTACTTCCGCCGACTGGGCCCCGTGGTCGAGCGCATCGAGTCGGCGGGTGCCGACGAAGTGGTCTCCGCGTTGCGGGAGAGCTTGCTGTTGCCGTCGATACCCGGGGGCGGGCTTGCGCGGTACGGCGGACGGGCCGAGTTGTTCCACTGGCTGCGAATCTGCGCGGTGCGAAGCGCCGTGAAGGCCCGTCGTCGGCAGGCCAAACAGCCGTCGGTGGAGCAAAGCGTGCTCGAGGCCATGTGCGTACCCGACGCATTGGGCGGGCGTCCCGAGGTCGGGTACGAACGCCAGCGCTTCGCCGGCGACGTGCAGCGTGCGATGGAGGCCGCATTCGCCGAACTGGGAGCCGACGACAAGAGCCTGCTGCTGCAGCACTACGTCGACGGACTGACGACGCAGCAGCTTGGTCGGCAGCGCAGTCTGCACCGCGTATCGATCTCGCGGCACCTGGTCCGGGCGCGTCGTCTCCTGCTCGCGGCGACACGCCGACATCTGATCGGACAGCTCTCGCTCACCAACTCGGAGTGCGACAGCGTCCTGCGGGCGCTCAAGAGTCATCTCCACATGACGCTCGAGCGTGTCCTTGCGCCAAGTCCAAGCGGGCGGTGACGAGCTGCGCGGGCAAGAGTGCGACGCCCGTCGTCTCGGACCCCACCTCCGGGCGGAGCTCCGAACCGACATGGTCGGTACGCTGAAGGTTCAGTACGCGTTCTCTCCGCCCAGTTGCACCTTGCCGCGAAACACCCAGTACACGATGCCGGTGTAGGTCGCGATGAGGGGCAGTCCGATCAACGCGATAATTCCCATCCGTTCCAGCGTGCCTTGGCTCGAGGCCGCGCTGTAGATGGACAGGTTCGCGGTCCCCGAGGTGGACAGGACGAGGTTCGGGAAGATCGCCATCATCGCGAGGAAGGTCAACGCCGCGATGACGCAGCAACTGCTGAAGAACGCGTACCCGGGCCGGCCCAACTTGATGGCGCGGGGGATGTTGGCCACGGCGAGCACGTTGAGGGCCACGATGACCCACGCGACCGGGAGTTCGGTGAAGTTGGAGATGGTGTGTGGCTGCGTGAGCAGTGCCATCGTCGAGACGACGACGTACAGCACGGCGAAGACCCCGAATGTGCGCGGGATCCAGGTTTGTACGCGAGCTTGTAGGTCACCCTCGGTCTTGAGGTAGAGGTAGATGCAGCCGTGCATCGCCGCGCCGGCCACCGCAAGGGCTCCCACTGCGAGCGCAAAGGGTCCCAGGAGGGTTGCGAGGCTGCCCGCGTACTCGCCTTGGGGGGACAGCGGAACGCCCGCGATGATGTTGCCCAGGGCGACCCCAAACACAAACGTCACGGTGAAGCTGGAGAGGAAGAACGACACGTCCCAGTAGCTTCGCCAGCGCGGGGTCTTCACCTTGCTGCGAAACTCGAGCGAGACCGCACGGCCGATGAGGCCGAGCAGGACGATCATCACCGGGAAGTAGAACCCCGACAAGATGGTGGCGTAGGCCTCGGGGAACGCGGCGAACAGTGCCCCTCCAAAGGTGACCAGCCAAACCTCGTTGCCATCCCACAAGGGCCCGATGCTGTTGAGCACGAGTCGGCGCTCCCGGTCTCCGCGGACGAAGAGGTGCAGGATGCCCACGCCCAGGTCGAAGCCGTCGAGGATCGCGTAGCCCATCAAGAGCACGCCGAGCAGCACAAACCAGATCAGGTTGAGGTCCATGTCAGGGCTGCTCCTGCTTCGGGCTGAACTCACTGCGGGTCGCGGTCAGCGAGGCGTTCTCGCGTCGGGCTCCGATCGCCGCCGCGAGCAGACCGACGTTGTCGGTGGCGTCCGCCTCCGGTTCGGGGGGACCGTGTTTGATCTTCTCGTTGAGCACGTAGACCCAAAGCGCGAACAGGGCGGCGTACGCGACCGAAAACAGGACCAGCGAACCGAGGATCTGTTCGGTCGGGACGACGTTCGACACCGCATCCTCCGTCCGGAGCAGGCCGTACACGACCCACGGTTGCCGCCCCACTTCGGTCGCGATCCAGCCAGCCTGGTTGGCGAGGTAGGGGCCGATCACCGCGACCACGAAGACCCACAGCAGCCAGCGTTGCTCGAACAGCTTCTTGCGCCACAGCAGAAACCCGGCCAACGTCGTGAGGCCGATGAATGCGGTGCCGAGCGCGATCATCACGTGATAGGTCAGGAAGGGAATCACAACCGGAGGGCGGTCCTCCGGCGGGATCTGGTCGAGGCCGGGAATCGGTGTCTCGAAGTCCGAGTGCACCAAGAAGGTGAGGAGCCCCGGGACTTCGACGCCATAACGAACCTCTTCGGCTTCGACATCGGGCCAACCGAACAGCCACAGCCCCGTGGGGTCGTCGGTGCTCTCGAAGTGTCCTTCGAACGCGGCGAGCTTGGCGGGCTGGTGCTCCGCGACCATCTGCGCTTGTGCGTGTCCCGAGACCAGCTCGCCCCACGAGGCCAGACTGGCCACGACGAGTCCGATGACGAACGAGCGCCTGGCAAAGTCTTCGTGACGCCGCTGGAGCACATACCAGGCCGAGATGCTCATGACGAAGAAGCCTCCGAGGATGAACGCGCCGAGCAGGACGTGCCCGAGTCGATGCATTGAGCTGGGATTGAAGACCATCGCCCAGAAGTCGACGACCTCGGCTCGCATCGCCCCGTCGTGCTCCACAAGCTCGTGACCAGCCGGAGTGTGCATCCACGAGCTGGCGATGACGATCCACACCGAGCTGAAGACCGAGCCCAGGAACACCATCGAGGTGGCGAAAAAGTGCATGCGCCGTCCGACCCGGTCCCACCCGAACACGAGCACCGCGAGAAAACCCGATTCGAGGAAGAACGCGAAAATGCCCTCCGCGGCCAGGGCCGAGCCGAACACATCACCGACAAAGCGCGAGTAGGTCGACCAGTTGGTGCCGAACTGGAACTCCATCACGATGCCGCTTGCGACACCGACCGCGAAGTTGACCGCGAAGATGCGGGTCCAAAACCGGGCCATCGCTTCGTAGCGCCGCTCGCCCGTCTTCATCCACAGGCCCTCCATGATCACCATGTTGAGTCCCAGGCCGATGGACAGCGGCGGGAACAGGTAGTGGAACATGATCGTGAGCGCGAACTGGGCGCGCGAGAGAAGGACGAGATCGAGTTCCATGACGAAGGCTCTACGGCTCTGCCGTACCGCTGGGTGGGGGGGCTGGCAAGTCTAGCAAGGGCCCGGCTACGGTCGGTCTGCTGTCCTGGAGAGCGTGGAGCGGGCTCGTCGTAAGGCCTTGGGGACGCGGGCTGATCCGTGGCGTAGACTCGCGGCCGACGTGACCGAGCTGCCTCCATCTGCACCGCACACCGCGCGACACGTCGCGATGCGGGCGTTGTTGGCCACGGCGGGTTTGTACGGGGTCTACGCGGTGCTGGGTCTGGTCGGCCTGCATCCCGACCTGCGCTACTTGGCGCTGGTCGGGGCCTTCTATTTCTTGCCGCAGTGGATGCTCAAGCGCGACGAGGACCGCCAAGCGAAGTACCAGGTGGGCCCCGGCGGGGTGGTGCCGCCGTGGGATTGGCGGGGGGCCAGGGTCGCGGGCGTGATGGCGCTGCTGGTGTTCCCACCGTTTGTGCTCGCCTTCTTCTGGTTCTATCAACACGTCTGCAGCGGGGACCTCTCGATCCTCTCACCGGTCATCGGTCTAGAGTCACTGACCCCGGCACAGGGCGGTCTCGAGAACTATCTCGGGCGGCTGTGTCGGGCCCACGGTGGGGGGTTCTGGCCCGAGTCGATTCGGCTGCCGACAGACTGGCTCGAGTACGGCGGGCTGGGCATCGTGTTGGCCGTCGCTGTGGAGGTGTTCGCCATCGCGTTGCCCGAGGAGGTGTTTCACCGGGGCTACTTGATGAGCGCGCTCGAGGAGCTGTGGCCTCCGAAGGCACGCGTTCTGGGGGTCAAGCTCGGGCTGGGCGCGGTCGCGGCAAGCGCCTTGTTCGCGGTCGGACACCTGGTGGGGATGGCGGAGGTCTCGCGGCTGGCGACGTTCTTTCCCGCGCTGGTGTTCTCGTGGCTGTGGCGGCGCAGCAACACCCTGTGGGCGCCAGCCTTGTTTCACGCAGCATCCAACCTCTTGATGGCGGTGCTGCTCGCCAGCACCTTTCCGCGATAAGACCGGGACACCATGGCCATTGGCGCGTTCTTCGACATCGACAACACGGTCCTTGAAGTCAACTCGGGCACCAAGTGGATCGGGTACCAATGGAAGACCGGCCAGCTCACCGCGCTCCAACTCGGCCAAGCGTTGATGTGGCTCGGCCAGTATCGGTTCGGGTTCCTCGACTACGATGCGATGGCGCGCAAGGTGTTGGCGCGCTATCGCGGGGACGCGGTCGAGCCGATCTACGAAGAGGTCGCGACCTGGTTTGAGCGCGAGGTTCGGTGGGCGATTTGCACGCAGGCCCGCACTGCGATCGAGTCTCACCGCGCGCAAGGCCACACGTTGGTCCTGCTGACCTCGGCCACGCCGTTCCTCAGCAAGCCCGTCGCTGAGATTCTGGACGTGCCGCACGTGCTGTGCACCCAGCTGGAGATCGCGGACGGGAAGCTCACCGGCAAGCACTTCGAGCCCGCGTGTTACGGGCCGGGGAAGGTGTCGCATGCCGAGGAGTTTGCAGCCGTGCACGATCTGGATCTCGGTGCTAGCTACTTCTACAGCGACAGCATCTCCGACCTCCCGATGCTCGAGCGCGTGGGCCATGCCCATGTGATCAACCCCGACCCTCGGCTTCGCCGAGAAGCCCACGCCCGCAGCTGGCCCATCACGACATGGACCGCCGAGGGCGTCGCCCCCGAAAGACGATGAGCTGATGATGCGAGACCTCGAGTTCGGTGAAATCGACCGCGTGTTGCAGCGTGCCTTCGACGAAGACCTCCCTTCTACAGACATCACCACGGTTGCGACCGTCCCTGCGCAGGCCCAGGCGAAGGCGCAGATCGTCGCCAAGGCGCCGTTGGTGTTGTGCGGGCAGGGCATCGCGGCCCGGGCGTTCTCGATGATGGACCCCGCGGTCCGATACACCGCCGTCGTCGCGGACGGCACGAAGGTCGAGCCCAAGACGGTCGTCGCGACGATCGAGGGTCCAGCCCGCGCGGTGCTGGTCGCGGAACGAACGGCGCTCAACTTCATGCAGCGCCTCAGCGGCACCTCGACCGTGGTGCGGCAGTTTGCCGATGCGGCAGCGGGACGGTGCCGGGTGGTGGACACCCGTAAGACCACGCCGGGGTTGCGCGCGTTCCAGCGCTACGCGGTGCGCTGCGGCGGTGGGCACAACCATCGTAATGACCTGAGCTCGGGTGTGCTCATCAAGGAAAACCACATCCGTGCCGCTGGCGGCATCACTGCGGCGGTTCAGGGAGCCAAGGCTCGGGCGCCGCACGGCCTGCGCATCGAGTGCGAGACCACGACGCTGGACGAGGCTCAGGAGGCCATCGATGCCGGCGCCGAGGTGATCATGCTCGACAACATGGACAACGAACTGTGCGGCGAAGCGGTGGCCCGGTTTGGGGGCAAGGCGATCCTCGAAGCCAGCGGTAACATCACGATCGAGCGGGTCGCGGCGTTGGCCGAGATCGGCATCGACGTGATCAGCGTCGGCGCTTTCACCCACAGCGCCCCCGCGGCCGACCTCTCCTTGCTGTTCGAATTCGCCTAAGCCGCAGCGCCCACCCATGGAACACGACGACGACCTCCGAAGACTCGGTGACGCGTTGCACACCCGGGTCTTTGGGCATGCCCACGAGCACCACCAGAGTTTGTCGTCCACCAACGACCGGGCCGCGGCGTGGCTGCGAGAGGGCGGGCCACACGGGCTCGTGGTCACGGCGGACACGCAGACCGCCGGCCGCGGTCGCAATGGGCGGGTCTGGAACTCGCCGCCCGGGCACAACCTCTATGTCAGCCTAGGGCTGCGGGTGGCCTCGGCGCGCCGCGACCTCTCGGCGGTCGGCCTCGCGGTGGGTCTTGCGTTGTACGAAGGCCTGGGTGCCGTACCCGGGCTCGGCCTGAAGTGGCCCAACGATTTGCTCGTGGGGGACCGGAAACTCGGCGGGATTCTGTGCGAGTCGCGGTGGGGCGCCGACGTCGAGTTGGTGGTCGGGTTTGGCCTGAATCTGCGGCGTGAGGGCATCGACCCAGGGCTGGAGGATGTTGCCATCGCGCTGGATGAGGTGGGTGTACATCTGGGGCGCACGACATTGCTGGCGCGTCTGCTCGCCGCGTTGCAGGCACGCCTCGACGGCTTCTTGATCGTCGGTTTCGATTCGATGCGCGAGGCGTACGAGCAGGCCAACCTCCAGGTTGGCACGCGGGTGCGTGTCACCTCCGGCGCCGAGGTGTTCGAGGGAATGGCGCTCGGTATCGACGATGCTGGCGCGCTTCGTGTGCAGACCGAGGCCGGGCTGCGCGTGGTGCATGCCGCCGATGTCACCCGGGCGCGCTGAGCCGAACTCAGCCGCTGGGCACACCGCAGCGTAGCAACCCCGGGGGCAATGCACCTCGGCGCGGCCTCCCGCGACATCCCGGTGCCCTGCGTGCACGGTTCGTATGCGTTCTCGCAGGGGCGACCGCAGTCTGGGTCCGACCGGGCTCTTGCTGTGATCCTGATACGATGCGCCGATGCGACGGCTTGCGATTCTGACGACTCTCACTGGCTTGGCGATCGGCTCGACCGCCATCACGACCGACGATGCGCAGGCGCACTTCCGCCTCGAAGCACCCGCGGTGATGACCGTGCAGAATGATCTGGGCGATCCGCAGAAGGATTACCCGTGTGGCACGGTCGATGGCGCGCTGACCGGGGACATCACGGCGTACACGGCGGGGGACACGGTCTCGATCACGATCAGCGAGCAGATCTATCATCCGGGGCACTACCGGGTCGCACTCGCCACCAACGACGTCAGCGAGCTCCCGGCTGATCCGCCGATCACACCGACGCCGCAAGACCAGTGTGCGAGCACGGAGATCATGGACCCGCCCGTGTTCCCCGTGATTGCGGACGGGATGCTTGCCCACAGCGGCCCGTTCGACGGAGAGCAGTCTTTCGAGGTCACGCTCCCCGAGGATGTCACCTGCGACAACTGCACCCTGCAAGTCGTGCAGTACATGTCGAGCCACAGCGCGCCGTGTTTCTACTACCACTGCGCCAATATCTCGATCGCCCCGGCCGGAGCCGGAGACACGACGGGAGGCCCTAGCGGAGGCAGCTCCGGAGATCCGACGGGGGAGCCCGCGACCTCGACCGGGACGCCGGACCCGACGGGCGAGCCGGGCGGAAGTACCAGCAGCGGGGCATCCGCGGGATCCAACGGGACTGATCAGCCTCCGGGGACGTCGACCGACGCGCCGACCGAAACCGACGGCATCGGCCAAGGCGAGCCGGGCGGCGGCAGCGGTTGCGCGGTCGGAGGCAGCGGGACGGCGGCTTGGCTCGTCCTGATTCCGCTGTTCGCGTTCAGCCGCCGGCGGGACCGACGAGGACAAGCGTCGTAGCCGCGGCCCCCACGGTCGCGGCCACGACCTTGCGGGAGAACGCATGGTCGAGGTCCTCGACGACGTCGGGCGCTGGGTCGCAGTGGTAGTTTGGGAAGCGGAACTCGGAGGTGTCGGTGATCATCATCGCCGGGTAGTCCACCTCCCAAAACGGCGCGTGGTCCGAGCGGCGGAGGTCGGAGAGCAGGGGGTTGTTCTTGAGGTCGGCGTCCAGCTCGATGTGCACGACCGGGAGGTCGAGCCGCTGCCCTTGAGCCACCATCGCAGCCGCGCCGTCCGCGATGAGGTCGTCCGCCACGACGGTGATGAAGTCCCCTCGGAACTCGTTGTCCTCGATCTGCCCGTACCCTTCGGGAAAGAGCGCATCGAATCCGGCTGGAATCGTCTGGGCACCTGGGGTGTCATCGGTGTAGCCGATCATCTCGAGGTTGTAGTTGGCCGCGACATCGTCGCCGCGCGCGGCCGCACGGTCGACGTAGGAACTCGCGCCGATGAGCCCGAGCTCTTCCTGGTCCCAGAATGCGATGACCAGGTCTTGTTCGTACTCACCCTGCGCCAGGACCCGTGCCGCTTCGAGAGCTCCGGCGACACCGCTGGCGTTGTCGTCCGCCCCTTCGCAGTTGGACACGGAGTCGTAGTGGGCGGAGATGATCACATCCGAGGTTCCCAGGGTGCCGCGAAGTCGCCCGAGCACGTTGGTGCCGGTCTCGTAGATGTCGAGTTCGACCTCGTACCCCAAGGCTTCGAGCTCCGCGGCGAGGTGGTCCTGCACGACCTGCCAATGGGGCTCGGCGGGGCTACGGGTCTGGGCGACGAACTCCAGGGTGTCGAGGTAGCGAGCTTCTTCGACGCAGTCCGCCAACGCGTTCGGGCTGTCGCTACACAGGACCTCTCCGCCGCTGGATGCATCGGCGGCGGTCGAGCCCGCGGCCGTGGTGGTGCTGCCCGGGCTCCCGGTGCTCCCCGCGCTTGTCGCCGGGGATTCGGTCGCGGCGTCGCTTTCGGCGGCGGGCTCTGCGTCTTCCTCGCAGGCCGGGGCGAGGAGGACAAACAGACCAAGAATCGACGCGCGGGTCATCGCCAGAGGATAACGCTATGGTGCGAGTCGTGTTGATCGCCGAGCGCCTGCGCCACAAGCGGCCCGTCTTCAGCTTCGAGTTCTTCCCTCCGAAGACGGAAAAGGGCGAAAGTGCCCTGTTGCGCTCTTTGGAGCGGCTTGCTCCGCTCGAGCCCGATTTCGTGTCGGTGACCTACGGGGCCGGGGGCAGCACCCGCACCCGAACGTTGCAGCTGGTCAGCCGGATCCGGCGTGACTTTGGCATCGAGCCGCTGGCCCACTTGACGTGTGTCGGCGCGACGCGTGACGAGCTTGCCCGAGTGCTCGATGGGCTCGCCGACGCTGGCGTGCACAACGTCCTGGCCCTTCGCGGCGACCCGCCGCAGGGGGAGGATACGTTTCAAGCGACACAGGGCGGTCTGCGATACGCAAACGAGCTCGTCGCGTTCATCAAAGAGCGCGGCGACTTCTGTGTCGGGGCCGCTTGTTACCCCGAGGTTCACCCCGAGGCCCCGTCGGCCGCCGAGGACCTCGAGAACCTGCGACGCAAGGTCGATGCGGGGACCGACTTCCTCGTTTCGCAGTTGTTCTTCGACAACCTGGCGTTCTACTCGTGGCAGGCCAGGGCCCGGGCGGCCGGCATCACGGTGCCGATCCTCGCGGGCATCATGCCGGTCACCAATGTCTCGCAGGTCGAGCGCTTCACCAAGATGTGTGGCGCCTCCATTCCGACCCCGCTTCACGATGCCCTGCACCGAGCCGACGGGGACCCTCACGAGGTGTTCTGGACCGGCGTCTCCTACTCGGCGCGGCAGTGTGAGCAGTTGCTCAACCCGCCCGCGCCCGACCCGTATTCCAAACGCCCACGAGGCGTCGCTGGACTCCACTTCTATACGCTCAACAAGAGCCCCGCCACGCGGGCGATCTTCGAAATGTTGCAGCTCGCACGGTCGGCGGTGGTGTGATGTTGGCCGCCGGCCTCGTCCTCGCCTCCACGTTGGGCATGTTCGGAACCGAGTGGGCGGCCCACGTGGCTGCGGTCGCGGCGGCCAAAGACCAGCTCGGGTTTCGGGCGTTCGAGACCGGGACAGGGCAGTGCCCCCTTGCGGCGAAGCGCTGCATCGGCTTGGCGGTGCACATCGTGACCTCGGATGGAACGCAGGAGGGGGAGCCGGTTCAGACTCCCTTGTGGCTGCACGACCAGATCGCACACGCGAACGGGTTGTTCGCGGTCATCTCTGTGGGCTTCGAGGTCTCCTCCGCCGACACATTGCCCGTGGACGTCGGGGACGTACAGACGCGGTCCGACCGAGACCTGCTCGGGAAGAACGCATTCAGCACAGGCGTGGTCCATGTATTCGTGGTGAAGCGGCTCGCGGATGTTGATGTGGCCGGAGAGGTCATTCGAGGTGTGCACTGGCGCTACCGCCCCAACGTCGCCAAGCGCTGGGTGATCCTCTCCTCGATCGCCAAGTTCACGGTCATGGCCCACGAACTTGGACACTTCTTCGGCCTGCCGCACTCGACCTACGCGGTCAGCATCATGAACAAACGTCCGCGGGACTTGCCCTGGCCCGACCGCGTGTTCGCCAAGCCCGAGGTTGAGATCACGCGGCGGCGAACCGCCGAGATGCTCACCGACGGCTCGCTGAAGAATCGCCGGCGTCGCCGCAAACGATGATCGTCGGCCTCGACACCACGCTGCGCCTGCTGCAGCTCGCCGTGCCCGCGGTGCTGGGCGGTGCCTGCGGTGCGCTGCGGTTGTTCCCCGACCCTCGGGCGGCGGTCGTCGTGCTCAACCGCTACGCGCTGTACATCGGGTTCCCGGCCTTGGTGACCCGCGGCCTTCTTCTGCCCTCGGCGGTCATTCCACACCAACCGGCGTTTTGGCTGCTGTGGCCGGTGGCGCTGACGCTCCTGTTGTTCGGGGTGCCGCGGGCCCGGGACTCCGCGCTTGGGCTGGGCATGACGTTCGGCAACGTGGCGTACCTCGGCCTGCCGTACGTGCTCGCCGTGATGGGCGAGGGGATGGCCGGTCCGGCCGCGCTGGCGGTCGCGGTCCACGTCAGCGGTGCGGTGACGGTGGGGCCGGCGCTCTTGGCCCGGGCTTCGGGCGCGGGCGGTGGGGTTCGCGAGGTCGTCCGCCGTGTCGCGCGGCAGCCGTTGTTCTGGGCCCCAGCGGTGGGGTTGGCGATGCGATCGGGCTCTGCCGACCTACGCACGGTGGCGGCCGATGTGCTGCAACCCTTCGCTGCCAGTGCGGCCGTCATCGCGCTGTTTCTGTTGGGCCTACACGTGTTCATCGAGCGGGCCCGTGTCGGCAGCATCGGTGTGGCGGTGCTTGCACTGGTCGGAGCACGGATGCTGGCGGCTCCGGCCTTGGTGTTGGTGCTCGCCTGGGCAGCGGTGGCGATGGGGTGGCTCCCACCGGAACTCGCGCGGGTGCACGTCCTGCTTGCTGCGATGCCTCTGGCGATCACCACGTTCTCCATGGCCCACGATGCCCGGGTGGAAGCCGACCGCGTCGCGGGGGCCGTCGTGGTGTCCTCGCTCCTGGCGGCGGTGATGCTGCCGCTGTGGGCGATGGCCGCCGCACTCCTGGCTTGAGCGAGCAGCCCCAGCGGCTCGAGTTGGCCCGGGCGCCTCCTTGCAGTCTCCGTGCGACGCGAGCCATGACCGGATCCGGGCCGGAAGGCTCGCGGGCGGCGCGTCCGACTCGCGCGCAGCGGTCGAACATGTGGGGGCGGCCACGCTCCGAGCAACGGCACTGCGCCCGGGGCGAAGAACCGGCGAAGTCGCCGTGATACATGCCGGAACGGTGTTCTGCTCCCTTGAACTGTGTCGGCGTATCGAAAACGCGGTCGCGACGGATCTCGGCCAAGCCGCAGAGAGCGTCGGCGGATTCACGCTGGAAGTCGGTGGCGGTGTGGCGATCTTTGCGGGTGCCCAGTCGCCCCTCACGAAGGTCGTTGGTGTCGATCTCGACGTGGCCGCACTGGCCGAGGTCGAGGAGTTGTTCGCGGCCTCGGGCGCGAGTGTGGTGGTCGAGCTCCCCAGCTTGGCCGACCCCGATGTCGCCCTCGCCCTCGCCGATCGGGGCTATCGGCTTGCCGGATTCGAGGTCGTCTTGGGTCAGTCTTTGGAGGGGGAGTCCTCGGTGATCGTTCGCGAAGACATCGAGGTCCGTCAGAGCCCGCCGGCCGAACTCGAGTCGTGGCTCGACATCATCGTGGCCGGGTTCATGGCTCCGGACGATGAGGATGGCAACGCGGTCGAGCCGATCTCGCGCATCGAACTCCGCAAGGCGGTCCGCTCGATGGCGGACCATGCCACTCGGCATGTCGGGTTGCGTGGCGGGGAACTCGTTGCCGCCGCGAGCATGTCGCTGGAGGACAGCATTGCGTTCCTCGGCGGGGCGGCGACGCTACGCAGCCACCGCCGACAGGGCTTGCACACCGCAATGCTCGAGCACCGACTGGCCGTGGCGCGGGATCACGGCGCCGAACTGGCGTGCGTCACCACCACGCCGGGATCCAAGTCGAACCAGAACGTGCAAGGGCGAGGGTTCACGCCCTTGTACACGCGCGTCTTGATGGCGAGCAGTCGTCCGTAGCGCTCCGGCTACCCGGCGGTCACCCATGTGACTGCCGCACGGAACAGCGCGATGCCGTCCGCTTCCACGTTCACGTTCGGCGCTCCACTTTGGTCCGCGTCGAAGCCCAGCCCCAGGCGACGGTTGGGGGCGACGAAACCATCGAGCATGGTCGCGCCGGATTCATAGGCGAACTCCACGACATCTTCGGGACTCCCCGCGACGGCGCTGATGATGGTCGCCCCGGCAGGCGCAGGGACGAAGAACAACCCCGCACCGGGACCACTCACCACCGTCACGTCGCCGGTCAGCCCCGCGGCCAAGGGGTCGGCCTCGTCGAGGATCACGACATCTTCGATGCCCGTGGTCTCGGCGTGCGGGGCCATCCCCATCTCGTCCCAGATGAGTCCTTCCAGGCAGACGACCGGTGCTGAGGTGTCCGCCATCGTGCCCGCGATCTCACCGGACAGCGCGGTCTCTGAGATGACCACGACGTCCACGCCGTTGCCATCGGCGAGCACCACATCGGTGTCCGCGAAGTTGAGGACCTCGTAGCCATCGAGCTGAAGCGCCGCGATGAGGTCCTGGTCGTACGGGTTGTCCTCCGTCCCGTCCTGGGTGATCAGCACGGCGCAAGGGTCGATGCCGTCGTCGCTGCAATCCGAGCCGGCGCTCACCCCATCGTCCGGGCTGTCGTCGCCCCAGCCGTCGTCATCCTCGTCCTGCATGCACTCGGTCGCCGAGTCGAGCTCGGCCGCCCCGGGGAAGGTCGCGACATCCTCATCGTTGCAGTCCGTCCCCTCGGTGACGCCCTCTGTGGGGTCGTCGTCGCCCCAGCCATCGCCGTCCTCGTCCTGCATACACTCGGTCGCAGAGTCGTTCTCAGCCGCACCAGGAAACGTGTGCTCGTTGTCGTCGTCACAGTCTTCCCCGTTGGGGACGGAGCCGTCCGGCGGCGTTTCACCGTCGGGGATATCGACGCATGCGTCCGGGTCGCCGAACCCGTCGTCATCGGTGTCTTCACAGTATGCCGTGGATCCGGCGGTGTCGGAGTCCGTTCCGGAGTCGGAGTCAGAGTCAGAGTCAGAGTCAGAATCGCTGTCCGTATCGGAGTCGGAATCGCTGTCCGTATCGGAGTCGGAATCGCTGTCCGTATCGGAGTCGGAGTCGGAGTCGGAGTCGGAGTCGGAGTCGGAGTCGGAGTCGGAGTCGGAGTCGGAGTCGGAGCCCGTGCCACTGTTCGAATCGCTGTCCGAGTTGGCGGAATCGGACGCGCTGGCGCTCTCTCCTTCCGTTTCAGAGTCGATCCCAATGGGGCCTTCGGTCTCCCCCGCGCTCCCCGCAGAGTCCGCGGCGCATTCCTGCGCTTGGTCTTGAATCAATCCATCGTCCTCACACGGGTTCGCGCACCCGGTCAGGACGGCAAGCCCCATCCCCCACATCCAAGTTCGGCTCTGCATCGCCTCAGTCTAGCGTGGCCCCCCGGTCCCCTCACAATCTCGCGCCGCTGTCGCCGAGCTCGCTTCGGCGCAGTCTTTCAGGGAGAGCCCGATTGATCGATTCGCGAATAGGACTGCCTGTGGGCACCGCAAAGGCATAGTCCTGACGTCGAAACCGGAAGTCGAGCAGTCGCAGGGAGACGGTCGCTGGGGAGCGGAGTTCCTCGGTCAGCAGGGGGGCGTCGTGGACAACTGCGTCGACGTCGCCGTCCCGAAGCGCGGTGAAGGCGGACTCCAACCCTTGCTGCCGAATCGCGTCGATGTCATGCGCCTCGGCGTAGAGGTCGGACGTGCTGCCTTCGACCACGGCGACCTTCACATTGCGTAGGTCAGAGGCGCTTCGGACCCGAGAGGACAGCTGCTCGACGGTGAGATTGGAAGCGACGGTGGCTGTAAACACCGATACGATCACGACGCTGCAGAGCATCCAGGCTTGGGCGACGACCCGGCCGGCCATCGTTCTGGGAGTCTTGTCGCCGTAGCCGACGGTGGTCATGGTGACGGTCGACCACCAAAACCCCGCGGCCAGTCCGCGCCACAGGGAGTGCTGCCCAAATTGGTCCGGGTTGGCGCGCTTCTCCAGAGCCCACACCAGCGTCCCCACCGCGAGCTGGAGCAATCCGACGACGAGAATGAGCGATACGAAGCTCGTCGAGACCAGGAGCCGAACGGCCTGCAGCCAGACGGGTGTGCTCTCGTCTCGGACCACGACGGCCAACCCTGTCGTGTGAAACGGGGCCGTGAAGTCGAGCTTCGCCTCGCGCTGTGCGGTGACGGTGAGGGCGGCGGCGACGACGTCCAGCGAGCCGTCTTCGAGTCCGGTGAGCAGGCCGGGGAGGTCCCGTTCCACGTACTCGTACTCGAGGTCGAGGTCGTCGGCGAGGTCCTCCCACAGTGCGATGCTGATGCCGTGCCAGCGTCCGTCGGCCCCCCGTTGCGCGAACGGGGGAGCGTGTTTTGTGCCCACACGCAGGGGGGCCGCATCCGCGCTTGTGCCGTGCACCAGCGCGAAGAGTAGTGCGAACAGCATCGCCAGGCGGGTCGCGACCAGGCGGGTCATGGTGCGCTCGGCCTTCCGCGGGTCCACTGCGGGTCCACGGTCATCGGCTTCTCCCCGGACGCGCGCGCCTTGGCGTCGCACAGGGCCATCCACAACCGGTCCGCGAGTCCGCTCATCTGCGCTTGCGCCTTGCGCTGCCCGAGCTGCGATGCGCCGAACAGCGCGGCTCCGAGCAACGCCGTGCCAGCGAGGGCGCACAGCGGACCGACCAAGCTCGTGCCCATGATCCACGAGGCGCAGATCCAGGTGATCGCGAGACAGGCAGACACACACAGTCCGGCGGTGAGTGCCATGTAGAACGTCCACACCGCGGCCTCGGGCTGAAAGCGGCAAAGGAGAAGAAGCTCGTCGTCCCCGGGGTCGGGGTCTCGAACACACACCGCCAGTCGGGGCGACCAGGTGTGTCGTTCGCCATGCGGGACCCCGAACTCGGCGTAGGGGAGACGCGCCCAACTCGATGCATCATCCTCCATCGATGCTCGCAGGGACGCCTCGAGGGTCTGCGGCGGCACGGCAAGCCGCAGCTCGAACCGCGGCCTGACTTCGAACTTCTGCACCGACATCGATGTTGGCCCGAGGCGCAAATCGAGCGACGGCAAAAGCTGCGCCGCTGCGGTCGGCTCGGGGTCAACCTGGGTCTTTGAACCCGAGCCGCTTCAGGTGGCGGTTGAGGTTCTTGCGTAGCCCCGCCTCGCTCATGCCGAGCTTTCCCGCGGCGGAGCCGATGCTGTAGCGAATGGATCCCACCCGGAGCTTCGCGTCCTTGCCCAGCTGCAGCACGCCCTGTTTGCGGACGGGCCGGGTCTCCACGCCCACGTAGACGTTCTTCTTGCGCAGTGGCGGGAAAGCATCGAGCGCGCCTTCGTACAAGCCGCGATCGGAGTCGGACATCTTCGCGTCTTGAATGCGAGCGAGGTCGAGGACGACGCCGGCTTCGAGACGTCCGCCTTCGAGCACGGCTTTCGAGGCTCGGACGGCGTCTTTGCCGGCACCCTTGCCACGACGATGAAAGCCGCGGAGCACGTAGCGCTTGGCCTTCTTCTTCGGGCGAGCCTGGGCCGGCCGGCTGGCTGATGGAGGGGCTTGGGCTTCGGTCGCCGGAGGAGAGGTCGGCGGGTCGGCCGGCAAGGCTGCTTCGAGTTCGGGTGCGAGCGGCTCGTCGCCTTCGGACTCGGCTTCCCAGACGATGGGGGCGTTGGGGTCCGCCGCCGCCTGCTCGGCGACCTCCGCGTCTGCCCAGTCTGGGAGCGCCGTGGCTTGGCGGTACAAGACGAAGACCGCGACACCTGCGAGGAGCACGAGCACGCCGAGTGCGATGGCGACCTTCTTCAGCATCGGGCGGTGGCAGGGTAGCGCACGCCTACGCTGGGCGCGTAACGAGCGTCCCGGCGGTGGCGTACAGACCGCAATGTCGCTTCACACCGGGTCCGTCTTCCAGATGTCCAAGATGCTGCGCAACCTCGATGGGTGGCTGGAGAAGGCCGTGAGCCACGCGGAGGCGCGCTCGTTCGATGCCAACAACTTCGTCGGGATCCGGTTGGCTCCTGACCAGTTCTCCTTCGGCCGGCAGGTTCAGGCCGCGTGCGATGCGGCAAAAGCCGGCGTGGCCCGGCTCGCGGGGGTCGAGGTGCCTTCCCACCCCGACACCGAGACGACGATCGAGGAGCTGCGGGCGCGAATCAGCAAGACGTTGGCGTTTCTCGAGACCGTCACGCCCGAGGCGCTCGAGGGGCGGGAGGACGCGGAGGTGGTGCTGCCGTTCCTCGACGACAGGAAGATCAAGGGCACGGACTACCTCTACGAGTTCGCGCAGCCCAACTTCTACTTCCACGTCACGACCGCATACACGGTCCTCCGAAACTCCGGAGTCGAGTTGGGCAAGCGCGACTTCCTCGGCTCCCTCCGTCTGTACTAGACACGCGGTGTCGGTCCGGAAGCTTGCCGGGCCGCCAGGCCACGAGAAAACTTGACCCACAACCGCGCGGGGACGACACCCCCACGCCATGAAGCTTCGTGCCGTACTGGTGGGGACCTGCGTGGTGGTGGGGTGCTCGGACGCACCACGGGATGACGACCCTTTCGGATCCGGCGATGCCGGTGGGGTCACGGCGCCGACGGGCGCGAGCGCGACGGGGAGCGCCGGGGATGGCAGCGGTCCGGGCGGGTCCACATCGGCCACATCCGATACCCAGGCCAGTGGAACCGAGGATGAGACCGGTGAGGAGCCCATCTTCGACGTCGGAAATGACACCGACGGCCCCGCAACGGGCTGCGGCCCGGACGACATCGACTGCGGATGCAACGCGGTCGATATCCTGTTTGTCGTCGACAACTCCGGTTCCATGGAGACGCATCGCGCTCCGGTGATCGCCGCGTTTCCTCAGTTCGTGGACGAGATGGTCAATGCGCTGCCGATGGGCACGGACCTCCATGTTGGCCTGACCCGCGCCACCGGCTTCTACGACCCGGGAAACTCCGGGGGCTGGAGCGGCCCGGCCTGTGAGGCGACGGTCACCGATGGTGTCTTCTATCCGCCCCAGGACGGAGACAACGGTGAGAATGGCCAGCAAGGCCGCCTGTATGAGCATGATGGCCAGCGCTACTACGCGGTGAACACCGGGAGCGACACCGCGGGCCTCAACACGTGGTTTGGCGGGGCGATGACCGGGGTGATCGACGGCGCAGCGCCGCACTCCAACACCGAGACGGTGGTCGCTGGCGCTGCGTATCCGTTCCACCCCGCCAACGCCGCGTACAACGAAGGCTTCATGCGGACCAACGCAGTCCTCGTGTTGTTCCTGCTCTCGGATTCTCCCGACCTCAGCCCCCCGGACATCCCGACCAGCGACTTCGTCGACATCGTCAGCGACGCCAAGGCTGAGTGCGGCGACATGTGCATCGTGACCTCCGGGGCGATCGCGGGCGCTTGTTATGGCAACCCGGCCAACGTCAACACCCGGCTCACCGACTTCATGGATGGGTTTGGCGGCCCGCCCGAGTCCTGGGTGGACCTGTCCATCGGAGGCAGCCCTGACTTCACCGGGGTGCTCGGCACGGCGTTGGCCGATGTCGTGGCCGCGACGTGCGAGCAGATTCCTCCCGAGGGGTGAGGTTCATGGGGCGAGGAGGCGGTGGCCCGCTTGAACCGAGGAGTCGACGGTGTTTGGCCCGGCCAGCCAGGGCATTGAGAGCGATGACTGCCCAGTGTCGGGACAGGGGGTTGCGGGTCCGGTTCACGGCGACCGTGCACGATGCGACCCCAGGGGACAGGATGCCGAGCCGGCGCCGATGTCATCGCAGTGCGACTGGCGTGTATTGCGAAATACCTTCTCTTCTCTCATCATTATGTCGGACCTTCGACGGCAACCCACATGAACAACGCGAAACTACTCCTCGCTTCGAGCCTGCTTCTCATCGGAACTGCCTGCGACTCTGGAGGCACCACGACTTCCGGCAGCGGAACGTCGGGCGCGGACGGGACCGGGAGTGAGACGACCTCGAATCCGACGACGAACCCTGGCACGACGGGGGACGGCGGCTCGACCAGTGGCGACCCGACCGGAGACGACACGTCCGGAGACGACACGACCGGCGGCGAGACGACTGAGGGGATGACGGGGGAGAGCCGCGGCGAGTCCACAGGGGAGGGCACCACAGGGACGTCCCTCGGCGTCTGTGGCGATGGCTTCGTGGACGACGGAGAGGAGTGCGACGATTCTGGAGAGTCCATCGAGTGCAACGCCGACTGCACCTTGTCCGTCTGTGGAGATGGCGCGTTAAACACGACGGCCGGTGAAGAGTGCGATGGCGATGCTGGCTTCGAGAATGGAAGCTGCATTGAGTGTGTTGCCACGTGCGCTGACGACTTCGCGGATTGCAACGAGAGTCTCGCCGACGGGTGTGAGGTGGAACTCTGCGGGGGGAGTTGCGAAGAGCCTGGCCCCGTCGCGGGCAGCGAACAGTTCGACTTTGTGGAGGGGGCCGAGGAGTTCGTCGTGCCAGCCTGTGTTGAGCTTGTGACGATCGAGGTCCGCGGAGCCCAGGGGGGTGGTGGAAACGGGGGCAACGGCGGGACGGCTGTTGGCGACCTTGCTGTGATGCCTGGTGACACTCTCAGCGTCTATGCGGGCGGGCAGAACGGATGGAACGGCGGGGGGCAGGGACACGCCCAAGACATGCGGACCGGCGGAGGCGCATCCGATGTCCGCTTCGGTGGCACCGAACTCGCCGATCGTGTCGTTGTTGCAGGTGGAGGCGGGAGCAGTTCTGGTGACTCCAACTATGCCGGCGGTGCTGGTGGTGGTGGCGTCTGCGCCGACAACTACTGTGGTGGCGGCGGCGGTGTCGGATACAGCAGCGGTGATGGTGCCGATGGTGCTGCGGAGGGGGGCACCGGAATCTCGGCAGAGCACGCAGGGGGTGCCGGAGGCGGAGGAGCCTTCTCCGGCGGCGATCCGTCGTGCAATACCGGCTACAGCATGACGTGCGGCACGAGCGGCGAACTCGGAGTTGGGGGCGACGGCGACACGTGGGAGAATGGTGTCTGTTTCGAGAACTACGGTGGCACCTCGGGAGGGGGCGGTGGGTATTACGGGGGGGGTGGAACGTCGACCGGCAACTGCGGCAGCGGGGGAGGCGGCGGCGGTTCGTCCTGGGTCGGCGAGCTGATCGATGCGAGTATGACACCCGGTAACCAGGCGGGAGACGGCGTGGTGCTCATCAGCTGGTAGCCGCGAGTTCGCCCGAGCGGCTCGAATCCGTGGTTTCGGACGACGCAAAGGGGTTCGCACAGGGGGTATGAAAACCTCGCCAAACAAGCGCCCGTGACCGGCGCGTCGCAAGAGTTGGGGCGTCGGTCCCGCGACCGGAAGTGGCGAGGAGCCATTTCCGGCACGCCGCTCGGCGATTGAATCTGTGATTCGCGGCGCTGTCCCGAACCACAGATTCGGTCACTTGGTCAGCTTCCGGTACTTAATCCGCTTCGGCACCAACGCGTCATCCCCAAGTCGCCGCTTCCGGTCCGCCTCGTAGTCCGCGAAGTTGCCTTGGAACCAGGTGACCTTGGAATCGCCCTCGAACGCGAGGATGTGCGTCGCGATGCGGTCGAGGAACCAGCGATCGTGACTGATGACGACGGCGCAGCCGGGGAAGTCCAATAAGGCGTCCTCGAGGTGGCGTAGCGTCTCGATGTCGAGGTCGTTGGTCGGCTCATCGAGGAGCAGCAGGTTGCCGCCGCGCTTGATGAGCTTGGCCAGGTGCACCCGGTTGCGCTCCCCGCCGGAGAGGACGCCGACCTTTTGCTGCTGGTCGGTGCCGTTGAAGTTGAACCGGCTGACGTAGGCGCGGGCGTTGAGCTCGACCCCGGCCATGTCGATGGTCTCGGCACCCTCGGAGATTTCCTCGTAGACGGTGTTCTTCGCGTCGAGGGCGTCGCGGCTCTGGTCGACGTAGGCCAGGTCGACGGTCTCGCCCTTGATCACCTTGCCCTCGTCGGGCTGCTCCTCGCCGACCAGCAGCCGGAACATGGTGGACTTGCCTGCGCCGTTGGGGCCGATGACGCCCACGATGCCGCCGGGCGGCAGGGTGAACTCGAGGTCCTCGAACAGCAGCTTGTCGCCGTAGGACTTCTTCACGCCCTGGAACTCGACGACCTTGCCGCCGAGACGACGGGTGAACGGGATCTTGAGGTTGGTCTTGTCGACCCGGGTCTCTTGCGACTGCTGAAGCAAGTCGTTGTAGGCGGTGATCCGTGCCTTGCTCTTGGACTGTCGCGCTTTGGGCGACATGTTGATCCACTCGAGCTCGCGCTGCAGGGTGCGCTGTCGCTTGCTCTCGGTCTTTTCCTCTTGGGCGAGGCGCTTCTGCTTCTGGTCGAGCCAGGAGGAGTAGTTGCCTTCCCACGGGATGCCGGCGCCACGGTCCAGCTCGAGGATCCAGCCGGCGACGTTGTCGAGGAAGTACCGGT
Organism: Nannocystales bacterium; assembly: GCA_050633305.1. Classification (GTDB taxonomy): domain Bacteria; phylum Myxococcota_A; class Polyangia; order Nannocystales; family Nannocystaceae; genus CAJXVA01. The sequence goes on along the minus strand of JBOEGF010000017.1, from coordinate 56,926 downwards.
CGTGGGTGATGGCGACGATCGTGCCGGGGTAGTCGTGCAGGTGTTTCTCCAGCCACGCGACGCTCTCGGCGTCGAGGTGGTTGGTCGGCTCGTCGAGCAGGAGCAGGTCGGGCTTCTCGAGCAGCAGACGGGTCAGCGCGACACGCCGCTTCTCACCACCGGAGAGGTTGGTGACCGGCGAGTCTCCCGGCGGCGTGCGCAGGGCGTCCATCGCCAGCTCGAGCGTGTGGTCGAGCTCCCAGCCGCCCCCGGCTTCGATGATGTCCTGCAGCTTGCCCTGTTCTTCGAGCAACGCGTTCATCTCGTCGTCGGTCATGGGCTCGCCCATCTTCATGGACACCTCGTTGAACTTCTCGAGCGTGGCCTTCATCTCCGAGACGGCCTCTTCGATGTTCTCCTTGACCGTCTTGGTCTCGTCGAGCTGCGGCTCCTGAGGCAGGTACCCCACGCGCACACCCTCGGCAGGCCCGGCTTCGCCGAGGAACTCCTTGTCCACGCCGGCCATGATCTTGAGCAGGGTCGACTTGCCCGCGCCGTTGTGGCCGAGGATGCCGATCTTGGCCCCCGGGAAGAACTGGAGGTTGATGCCCTTGAGGACTTCTTTGCCACTGCCGAAGACCTTCTTCAGCTGGCGCATCGTGAAGATGTACTGGTACGACGCCATCGGTGCTTTCTCCCCCTGGAGGGGCGGGCACGATACACCGCGGCCTCCGCACCTGGGCAACGCGTTTTGTCGCTTGCCCCACGGGCCGCTGGGGCGGTACGGAGGGGCATCATGGACACCCCGCAGGGCAACTTCGTGATGGAGAACTCGCTACGGCGCTATGGCGTCGAGCGCTGGGGCGAAGAGTTCGTCGGGGTGACGGAGCAGGGACATCTCACGTTCCGAGCTCCAGGCCTGCCGCCCGTCGACCTCTACGAGGTCTCGACTTTTCTCGAGGCGCAGGGGGTGCGGCCCCCGTTCGTCGTTCGTTTCCCCTCGATGATCGGGGCGCGTCTCGATCGGCTCAGCCGTGCCTTCTCCAAAGCCATGGAGGAGAACGAACTCGACACGTCGTACACCGGGGTCCTTCCGGTCAAGGTCAACCAGCGCCGATCCGTGGTCGATGCGGTCGTCGGCGGGGCGTCCGTCCCGGTCGGGCTCGAGGCGGGCAGCAAGCCGGAGCTGTTGCTCGCCATGTCCCGCGAGCCCACCGAAGGCGCGCCCTTGCTGGTCAACGGGTTCAAGGACCGCGAGTTCATGCGCATGGCCTTCCACGCGGCGGAGATCGGCCATCGTGTGATCATCATTCTCGAATCGGTTCGCGAGGTGATCCGCTACGTCGACACGGCGGCGGCCCAGCCGTGGGCGGTCGTGCCCGATGTCGGGGTCCGGGCCAAGCTCTACGCGAAGGGCAGTGGTCGCTGGCAGAGCTCCGGTGGGGAGACCTCGAAGTTTGGTCTCACCACCAGCGAGATTCTCGCAGTGGTTCGGCGTCTCGAGGCGCACGAGCTCGTCGACAAGCTGATCCTGTTGCACTTCCACATCGGCTCTCAGATCACGCGCATCAAGCAGATCAAGCAGGCGGTTCGCGAGGGCGCTCGGTTGTACGCCGAGCTGCAGTCCGGCTACGCGCCCAACATGCAGTTCCTCGACATGGGTGGGGGCCTCGGCGTGGACTACGACGGCTCTCGTTCGTCGTATCCATCGTCGGCCAACTACTCCGTCGAGGAGTACGCCTCGCAGACGGTATTCGAGGTGGCGGAGGCGGTTCGGATGACCAAGGCCCGGCCGCCACACATCATCACCGAGAGTGGGCGCGCCGTGGTGGCTACCCACGCGGTGACGATCACCGACCTTCGAGAGGTGCAAGGCGACCTGCTGCCCCTGCCGGAGCCCAGCGATGATGAGAACCGCCTCATCTCCACGTTGCGCGAAACGCTGGAGCTGGTCTCGGTCAAGAACTACGAGGAGTACTTCCACGATGCGATCGACCTTCGCGACGAGGTGCTCTCGTTGTTCTCGAAGGGCTACCTCACCATCGAAGACCGCGCCAACGCCGAAGGGCTGTTCCAGCGGGTTCGCCTGAAGATCGCGCGCATCGTCGCCACGCTCAAACGCCCGTCCGAGGAAATCGTCGAGTACCTCGGGACCGCGCATCGGAAGTACCTGGCCAACTTCTCGATCTTTCAGTCGTTGCCCGATACGTGGGCCATCGACCAGGTCTTTCCCGCCGCGCCGTTGAGCCGGCACGGGGAGCGCCCCAGCGTGACGGCGGAGATCATCGACATCACGTGCGACAGCGACGGCTGCCTCAAGAGCTTCGCCCACCCCGAGGAGAACCTGCGGTTTCTTCCGTTGCACGAGCGTCGCAAGACCAAGGAGCCGTACTACCTGGGCTTCTTCATGACCGGCGCATATCAAGACTCGCTGGCCAACGACCACAACCTGCTCACGCGTACGCACGATGTCGTCGTGCAGGCGCCGGACGCCCCGGAGTCGCACGGCCCTGGTGTGACGCGCGTGGAGTTCTCCGAGGGCGTGGTGCTGGACATCAAGAGCGGGTTCACCAACGAGGACGCGCTGGGTCAGATGGACTTCGACGTCGAGAGCCTGCTGCACGAGCTACGTCAGCGACACCTCGGGCACGAGACCACGCTGGGGGAGGCGTGGGCGGTTGGCATGTTGAGGAACTACCCCTACCTGACCCGGGAATAGCGCGACGCGGTGATGCCTGACACGCGGTCCGACGACGAGCTTCGCGGTTTGATCGCGACCCACTCGGACGCGATCGCGGCGTGCCGGGTGCTCTGCATCGTGCCGGTTGCCTACGTTCATATCGCGATGGGCGAGGGAGAGAGCCCCGTGGGCGCGGCGGTGCAAGGTGTACTGCGAGACCTCCTGGGGCGCTCGAGCGTGCTACTGCTGTCGGTGATCTCCGGGCTGCTGATGGTGCACGTGTTCTCGTCGCGCTCCTGGGGCGCGGCGGCGTGGGGCAGGGTCCGGGGACTGGTGATCCCGATGGTGGTTTGGAACGGGCTCGCGCTCGCGATGCTGCTTGCGCTCCATCGGCCCATTCCCGAAGACCTCGTCAATGCCGTGTTCGCCGTCTCCGACCACGGGGTGACCCGGCCGCTGACGTTCTTGCGCGACCTGTTCGTGATCTCCTTGGCGACGCCGTTGCTGGTCTTGGCGCTCCGTCGGTTGCGCCTGTGGGTGCTGCTTCCGCTGTTCTTGTTGGGCGGCTTCGTGAGCACGAAGCCTCTGCTCGCCTACTCCCAGGTCGTCTCGTACTTCGCACTGGGTGTGGGCTTTGGGGTCTTGAAGCTCGAGCGTCTGCGCATCGTTGCGCTGATCGGCCGGGTCGCGCCGTGGTTGCTTGCGGGACTCGTCGTGGTGTCCGCCGCGCGTCCGCTCACCGGGGATGCGCTTGTGTTCATCGACACCAACGCCTTCGATGCGCTCGTGCGCCGCCCCGTTTGTGCGAGCTCGTTTTGGGTGTTGTCGATGCGGGTGTGCGAACACGAGCCCACCCGTCGCTTCGTTCGCAGATGGCTGGAGCCGGCCATCTTCGCGATGTTCCTCAGTCACGCCCTTATCCTCAGGGGCCTGCGGGGGATGGCCTTCACCCTCGGCGTCGAGTCGTCCGCGGCGCGGCTGGTGGTGTGGGTTGCGCTTCCCCTGCTCTCATTGGCGGTGGCGGTGGCGCTGCAACGACTGCTCCGGCGGGGCCCGGACTTCGTGTACCGGATCCTGTTGGGCAAGCCACGCCCGTCTCTTTAGGGCTGTGGCGGGGCGGCGGTTTGTATGAACCCCGGCAAGGAGCTGCGGGTGCCCTGGACGGCCTCCATCGCTTCGACCGCGAAGACGACGTTGTCGTAGATGTCGTGCCACGGCAGCTCGGAGGGGGCGTGCTGTTCGAGCGCGCGCGACAACGCCACGTTGAAGGTGCCCCCGAAGTATGTGCGGGCCTCTCCTGACCCGCACCCAAAGCTGGGGCGCTCGGCTGCGGTCGCGGTCATGACGGTCAGGTTGGGGACGTCCAGCAGGACGTCGGCACCCAAGGAGGGGTCGGCATCCTCGCTGGCGTGGTGGTCGATGAACCCTCCCGAGTAGCAGGCTTGTAGCACGACGATCTTTCGGACCTCGGGAGGGAAGGCCGCCAGCAACGGGCCCAGGGTCCGCGGGGTGAACACGACCGAGGCTGGTTCTACGCCGCGGCGCAGCTCGGCCACGATGGCCCTTGGCTGTCCGATCTCAGGACCTCGGCCGGCTTGCAGCCCGATGGCGGCGGGACTGAGGACCTCGCGTTCTGCCGCGCTCAGCGATGCGACGAGCCGGGCGGCGCGAGGGTTGGACGAGGACTCCAGCGGGCTCAGCTGCGAGGCGAGCCCGTGCGAGGTCACGTATACGAACACGAAACCATCAGCGTGCGCAGCGGCTGCGCGCAAGTCGTCGGCCACCCGCTGTGGGCTCGCCCGGTGGCAGGACCGCAACGCAACTTCGAGGGCTTCGAACTGGGCCCGGTCTTTGTCGAAGTCGTCGGCGGAGGGCTTCGCCCAGTAACACGCGATCTGATCCTCACGGAGGCCGGCTCGGCGCCATAGGGTTCGCTGCTCCAGGACTTCGGCGGCAAAGTTCGCGACGTCGTCGCCCCCGGCGATGAGGAACACCTTGGTCGTCGGGGGCGTCGGCCCTGCCGCGTACCAGGAGCGGTCGCCAACCGGCGCCGGCGCAACGGTTCCGCTGGTGGTGCGGCACCCCAGCACGCAGCACAGCGTCAACAAGAGCCGTCGCATCACACGAACTCCTGGAGCCGCGCGACGTACATCGAGTACCCGGCGACGAGGGAACTCATGTGATCCCCGTCGACGTAGGTCGCTTCGAACGGGGCACCGGTGCGCACTGCGAGGCTCTTCATCCGTTCCACGTTGGGATGGAACCAGGGGTCGTCCCGGCCGACGTACGCGATGTGGGGGCGCAGCAGATCGGCCACGTTGCCTTCGAGGGTGCGCAGGCGCCCTTCATCGGGGTCGGTTGCGTCAAAACGAACCAGGGGTCCGTTGTGCTCGGTCTTGGACCATCGCACGAAGGTCTGCGGGACATAGATCCCGCCCACGCTGGCGGTCTCCCGCAAGGGCAGGTCGGGAAGCAGCGCCAGCAAGGCAGCGAGCGCGCCGCCAACCGAGTGACCCAGAGCGAACACCCGCGCCGCGTCCACCTGGGGATGCTGCGCGAACCATCGGACCGCCGCGACCGCGTCGTCCAGTTCTCCGGCGAGCAACTCCCGCTCGCCGGGGTTGCCATTCTCGCCGCGCCACGAGGGCACGAAGACGGCGAAGCCCGGCGGCGGGAATCGGGTCCCGAGAGGCTCGAACTGCTCGGCGGAGGCTGCAAACGCTCCATGCAGCCAGACCAGCCCCGGGAATGGCCCGTCCCCCTCGGGGACCGCAAGCCATCCGTGCATGGGACCCAGGGGCCCGGACCATTGGACACGGTCAAGCCGAGCATCCAATGCGGCGTTGTCAAATCGGGCCGGGCCAGGCGCGGGTTCGAGCAGAGCCGAAGGATGCGCGGCACGAAATGTAGGGTAGGGTTCCCGGGCGGCTTCTGGGGCGCGGGTCCCTGTGGCTCGGCAACCGACGATACACCCCGCCCCTGCGAGCTCGAGCCAGTGGCGGCGACGGAACAGGTGCATCGACGCTCAGGGTACAGGAACGCTGCCGCAACCGTGTACGCTTGGGGCTGTCGCCGTGACGCCTCACACGATTGACGAAGACCAGACTCTGGGCGCCGACGATGCGCCACGGCAGGAGTACGCGTCGTCGGAGCTGGTGCGTGGCGACATCGTTGGGCGCTACCTCGTGTTGCGCACGTTGGGCCGGGGAGGAATGGGGACCGTGTACGCCGCGCACGATCCCGAACTCGATCGGACCGTCGCGCTGAAGATCGTCCGCCGACGGCGCTCCAGCAGCACCCGGCTGCGCGAGGAGGCCCAAACACTGGCCCGCCTCTCGCACCCCAATGTCGTCACCGTGCACGACGTCGGCGACCTTCCCGATGGCGTCTTCATCGCCATGGAGTACGTCGAGGGGAAAACGTTGCGGACGTGGAGCGAGGACAACCGAGGGAACATGGCGGCGCTCTCGGCCGCCATGCGACAGGCAGGGCTCGGTCTCGCCGCGGCACATGCCCAGAGCCTCGTGCACCTGGACTTCAAGCCCGAGAACGTCATGATCGCCGATGACGGGCGGGTCCTCGTTGTGGACTTCGGGCTGGCGCAGGTTCAGGACCGTACCGGGGGTGGCACCGAGGTCTCGCCGCTGGGGACCCCTGCGTACATGCCTCCCGAGCAGCACCGTCGCGAGGCTCTCGATGCGCGCGCGGATCAGTTCGCGTTCTGTGCCACGTGGCTCGAGTGCGCGTTGGGGCGTCGAGCGTTTCCCGGCATGTCCCCGTCCTCGATCTCGCGGGCCATCCTCGAAGGTGAAACCCAGCTTCCCGCCCGTCCGACCTCGATCCCGCGCGGGGTCTGGCACGCCCTGTTGCAAGGAATCTCCACCGACGCCGCGGACCGGTGGCCCGACATGGAGACACTGCTCGCACAGACGGCCCCGCCTCGGCGAACCCAGTGGCAGACGGCGGCGGCTGTCGTTGTGGCCGGATCCCTGGGCGCGGGAGCGATGTGGGCCGTCTCGACCGCGGAGGAGACCCAGTGTCAGGGCGCCGCATCGCACGTCGCGGGGGCGTGGTCTCAGAGCGACAAAAACACGCTCCTCGCGCGGGTCGACGAGCCGGCGGATGATGTTGCGAGCGATCGGGCGGCAGCCGTCGTGACGGGGCTCGATGTCTACGCAGGGTCCCTGGCGGACGCATATGTCGAGGCGTGTCGTGTCGCTGCCGAAGACATGCCGCGACGGGTTTGTCTCGACGGGCGACTCGAGCTGCTCCGGGCGAGTCGAGACCTCGCACTCGAAGCGGGCGGAGAGGAGTTCGAGCAGCTCTTGGATTCGCTGCAGGACGTCCAGTACTGCCGCCGCGCCGATGAGGACGCGATGTATCGCGAGGTCTCGGACCCCGCGCGTGCTCAGGCGGTCCTCCGACGCTTGGCCAAAGGTCGGACGTGGGTTGTCGCAGGCCGTCATGAAGCCGCCGCGACGGAGTTGAAGGCCGTGGTGGAAGAGGCGAAGGCCTTGGGCTGGATGGGGGTCGAGTCCCTCGCGCGGACGGACCTCGCAGGACTGGCCAGGACCGCGGGGGACACCGCCACCGCCGACACGCAGTTCGAGGCCGCGCTCGAACTCGCAAGCGAGGCGGGGTCCGATTTTGCGACGAGTCGGGCGCTCACAAGTCGGCTACAGGCCTACGCGCTCAACGGCGAGGCCGGCATCGTCGTGGCGCTTGCCCCGGCAGCACGCGCCGCGGTGCGGCGGACGGGGCGTCCTTCGGCGGCTGTCGAGGTCGCGGTGGGGAACGCTCATCAGCTGACCGGCGATTACAATGCCGCCGAGGCGGCCTATGCAGAGGCGGTGGCAGTCCCCGGGACTCCTGCGAGGACTCGACTGCGGGCGCAGTCGAACCTGGGGGCCCTGGAGCTGTACCGCGGCAAGTTCCAGGCCGCGAAGACTCGTTTTGAGGAGGTCGACGACGCCATGGAGAAGCGAAGCGGTGCGACCTCCGTCGGCCGACTCAAGGCGCTTGCAAATCTCGCCGACGCTGAGCACCAACTCGGTCTCGAGGCATCGGCGTTGGCACACTACGGGGAAGCCTTGCAGCGCTACGAGGAGGTCGGAGCACAGGGCACCCGACCCGCAGAGCATCTCAAGCTCAACTTCTCGATCGCATTGATCGAAAACGGCCACGCGCAGCGTGCGGAACGGATCGGGGTGCCTGCCGCTCAGCGGGTGCTCGAGCTGCACGGAGACAAACATGTGTTCTCGATCGCAGCGCGCGACTTCATGAATGCGCTGGCCCGCGCTCGAGGCAGGCATGCGGAGGCCCTTGCGTCGACACACCGGCTGATGGCCGACCTCGAAGCGCTGTTTGGCAAGGGCAACCCCGTCACGGGGATCCTATGCATCTCGGGCGCGGTGTCTGCCCTCGCGACCGAACGCACCGACGTTGGACTCCAGCTGCTGCAGCAAGGCGAACCGCTGCTGGCGTCTCTCAATCCCGAGCATCCGTTCCTCGTCATTGTGTATCGCCTCCGATCGGAACTTCAGCTGCAGGCGCTGGACACCGACGCCAGCATCAAGGCCGCGGCGGAGGCGGTGCGGCGTTCGTCCGAGGGCTCGGTGCATCCCATCGAGCGTGGTCGTGCCCATCTGGCCCTGGCCAAAGCTCGGTTGGAGCGTGGGGACGCGAAGGACGAAGTTCTCGCAAGCCTCGAGCACGCTTCGAAGGCGTTCGCGGCTCAGCCCAACCATCAGGCCGCGCGGGTCGACGAGGTTGCGGCGCTCTTGGCTCTCCCGTGAGCCTCAGGCGCTGGCGACGACTTCGACTTCGAGTTTGAAGTCGTACGGAAGCCGCCGGACCTCGACGCATGTCCGGACCGGGGGCGCTTCCACATCGAAGAACTCGGTGTAGACCTGGTTGAAGAGCCCGAAGTTGCCCAGGTCGGTCATGTAGCAGGTGACCTTGATGACGTTCTTCAAGCTCGAGCCCGCCTTCTCCAGCGTGCGCTGCAGATTCTGGAACGTGGCACGGGCCTCGTGCACAAAGTCGCCGTAGGTGAACTTGAGGTCCTCCACGCCGACCGCCGCGTGACCCGATGTGTAGATCAGGCCGTCGTGCTGCTTGGACCAGGCGAAGATGGGGCCGTACTCGAGGCTGCGCGTCGAAGGGTGGCTCATCGAGCACTGTTCTAGCAGTCGGCGGCAGCCGTGATGTCTTCGATGGCGTAGCCAATCTGCTCGCTGTGGGTGCGAAAGCTCAAGACACACGCTCGGACCGCGACGACCTCCCCCTCGGGGTGCGGGAGACGGGTGGTGCTCAGGTAGACCCGACCGCAGGCGTTGACCGCTTCACACAACGCGAGCGATCGGGCATTCCATGTCTGCAGCGGCTCCGCGTCCCTTCGCTTTGGGCGAAATGGGACCACCGTCAGCTGCGGAGCATCGACCAATTCGAGGGCAGGGGAGGCCTCGACCGCGTCAGCCAGGTGCTGCGCGAGGGAGAGCTTTTCTTCGAGCGCCGAACGAAACGCAGATGCGCCGTGCAGCTGCAGCGGGAGCCAGACGCGGAGGCCCCGATAGTCGCGGCTGAGCTCGGGACCGAAGTCCATCGGGCTGGGTGGGAGTCCGCCGTCGCGACCAAAGTCCTGAAGGTATGGTGCGTCGGCCTGGTGTGCAGCTCGCAGCGCTTCGCCATCACGGACCAGCAGGCAGCCCGTGCCATATGGAAGGAACATGCCCTTGTGGGGGTCGAACGTGATCGAGTCCGCACGTTCGATGTCGGTGAGGCGAGACCGTCCTGTTTCGCACAAGGCGAACGCGCCGCCGTACGCACCGTCGACGTGGTGCCACAGCCCGTGGGTTTGGCAGAGGTCGGAGAGCGGGCCCAGAGGATCGATGGCGCCCGTGTTCGTGGTTCCCGCGGCGGTGACCAGCAGGAACGGTTGCAGGCCGGCCTGGAGGTCTGTGCGGGCCTGTGCGTCGAGGGCATCGGGTCGCATACGCAACCGGTCGTCGGTCGCGATGGAGATGACGTTGGCCGGCGGGATCCCCGCCAGTGCGACCGACTTCGAGACGCTGTGGTGGGCTTGCGCCGACGTGTACACCCGGGCCGCCCGATAGTCGCCGGATTCGCCGAGCCGCGCGTGCCGAGCGGTGACCACCGCCGAGAAGTTCGCGAGGGAGCCACCGCTGGTGAGCAGGCCGTAGGCGTCAGGACCGTAGCCGAACTGCGTCGCCAGCCAGCGAATGACGTCCGCCTCGAGTCGACACAGGGCGGGTGCCGCAGCACTCAGTCCGGTGTAGCGGTTCATCCAGTTCGCGACCAGGTCGGCGACGCCCGCGGTGAGCAGGCCGCCGCCGGGGATGTACGCGAGGTATCCTGGCCCGGCGGTGTTTGTGGACACCTCGGCGGCCTGCACGACGTGTTGCAGCAGGGTCTCGAAGTCCGCGTGGGGGGTCTCGGCGATCGGCAGGCTCAACGCTTCGGCCTGCGGCAATCCGGCTTCTCCGGCGCCGGCCGAGCTCATGTCGGGCAGGCGTTCGACGTGGTCGAGCACGTGACGCCCGATCAACGCGAGCCAGCGCTCAACCTCGGCACGAGGTGGCTCGAGCGCGGTCATGGGGCCTCGAAACGCCGCAGGTAGCGGTCTCGCAGGTCGGTCTGCCGAGAGCGTAGCGGAATCGACTCTCCACGGATCACCACGGCCTCGGGCACCGTCGAGAGCTCAAAGGGATCGGCCGGCCAGATCACGATGTTGGCGACCTTGCCCGGCGCGAGGCTGCCGTAGTCCGCGTCCATGCCGTACGCGAGCGCCACGGCGTGGGTGACAGCGGTCAGCGCGACCTCGTGCGGCAACCCGTGCGCGACCGCGATGCCGGCTTGTTGGGTCACGTTGCGGGCGTTGTGCGCTTCGCCGAGCGCTGCGATGCCGACGGTGGCCCCTGCGGCATGGAGCAGGCTCGCGTTGTCCATGCGAGCACCGATGCGGTCGAACCCCCCCGGGAGGTTCGCGGTTGGGGCGACGATCACCGGAATCTTCGCGGCGGCCAACTCGTCCGCGACCTGCCACGCCTGCGACGCGCCTGTGACCGTGATGCGCAGTTTTTGGGTCTTGGCCAACTCGATCAGCGCGAGCAGGTCGCTGACTCGGTGCGCTTCGAGGACCAAGGGAACCTCGCGTCCCAAGACCGGGCCGAGGGCTTCGAGGTCGAGTCGGTGGGCGGCGAGGTCCCGGGACGCCCGGCGCTCGAACGCGGCCTTTCGGGTGCGGTAGATTCGAGCGTCGTCGAGCACCTCGGCCAGGTGCGCGAGGGTGGCCGCACGGGAGCCGGCGACCCGCTGCCCGAGGCCCCCCGCCACCGCGATGCGGGGCTTGGCGACGATGTCGTGGTGGTGGCCGGGGAGCAGATCGATCCAAGCCACTTGACCGCTGAGAACACCGCCTTGGGGCGTCGTTGCGGCCGATGTCACCCCGTCGATCGCTTGCACTGCGAGCAGCGTGCTCTGTGCATGCACGGCGAGGGAGGCGTCATACGCCGCCCGAATCGGATCGTCGTCGCCCCGCGCGGTATCGCGGGTCGAGGCCTCCATCCCGATCTCCACCAACCCCAGCGTGGTGGAAGCGGCGATGAGACCCGGCGTGACGAGCTTGCCCTTGGCATCGATCACCGTGGCGCCCGGGCTGGCCTCCCCGGTTCCGATTCGGACGATACGCGCGCCCTCGAACTCGACCACCCCGTTCTCCAGCACCTTGCCGGTGCCATCGTGCACAGCACCACCAACGACCGCGACACGGGGCTGCGCGGGTTCGCCATCGAAGGACAGGGGACTGGCGTGTGCGGCGGGCGTGAGCAGCCAGGCCAGCGCAAACATCACGAGCGAGAGGGTCTTCATCGGAGGTCTCCGGATTGGGCTGGTTGTCCGACCAGAAAGTCGGTGTGGGGTTGGTGCTCGGGGTCGTCGCGGTCGTACACGAGCGCGCCGCCCAGGTACACGCGTTCGGCGTGGGTGTAGACGCTCAACGGGTCGCCGCTCCACACGACGACGTCGGCCAGCTTGCCCGCCTCGAGCGTGCCGGTGACCTCGTGAATGCCCAATGCCCAAGCGGCGTTGGCGGTGATCCATCGCAGCGCTTCGTCTTCACTGATCGAGAGCCCGGCGCGCTCGCCCGCGGCCTTCGCCTTGGCGGCCTCCTGGTTGAGCCGCTGAATGCCCTGTGCCGAGTCCGAGTGGATGATCGCCCTCGCGCCCTGGGTGGAGACGATCGCCGCGTTGGCCCGGATCGAGTCGTAGGCCTCCGCCTTGAAGCCCCACCAGTCTGCCCACATCGAGGCGCTCACACCCGCGTCGGCAAGCCGGTCCGCGATCTTGTAGGCCTCGACGGCGTGGTGAAAGCTACGGATCTCGAAGCCGAACTCCTGCGCCAACGCCAACATCCCGAGCATGTCGTCGGCTCGGTAGCAGTGGTTGTGCACCAGAATCTCGCCGTCGAGCACACCCACCAGCGCCTCCATGCCGAGGTCACGGTCCGGCGGCCCTCCGGCGTCCTCTTCCCCTTTCTTACGCTCCCAGGCGGCCCGCTTTCGCTTGTACTCGGTCGCCTTCTGAAACGCGGCACGGAAGCCGGCCATGTTGCCCATCCGAGTCATCGGCCCGCCCTTTTCGCCATGCACGCGCTTGGGGTTCTCCCCACAGGCCATCTTGAGTCCCGCTGGGGCGCCTTCGAAGCGTGCGTCGTCGACCGTGCGTGCGCCCGGAGTCGTTCGCACGACGACCGACTGTCCGCCGATCAGGTTGGCGGAGCCGGGCAGAATCTGCATCGTCGTCACCCCCGCGGCGCGGGCGAGATCGATCTGCGGGTCTTGGGGCCAGTAGCCGTCGGCGGCCCGGACCTGCGGCGTCGTGGCCGAGGTCATCTCGTTGCCGTCGCTGTGCGCCGCCAAAGCGGGAGCGGCGTACACCCCGATGTGCGAGTGGGTGTCGATGATGCCCGGGGTGATCGTCTTCCCGGTCGCGTCGAACACGGTCACGCCCTTCGGCGCGGAGAGCTTGGCTCCGACCGCTTCCACCTTGCCCTCGCGCAGAAGCACGTCGCCGTGTTCGTAGATCACACCCGCGGCCGTCATGACTCGGGCCCCGCGCAGGAGCACGGGAGGGGCGAGGGCCGCAGCGTTTGCGGGGGCGGTTGCCGGGGCGGGCTCGGACAGGGCGGGGGCGTCGGCGGCCGCAGGAGGAGTCGAGGCGCTGGGCTTGGGACCGCAGGCGAACATCAAAGCGACGGACGCGAAGGCCGCGAGCCGCAACGCGAGGGCGGACGAGCGGGGCACGGCGGCGACGCTACGGGACGTCGCGGGCCCTTCACAAGCCGTCTGCTCGAAAACCCCGTACACTCCGGTTCGTGAGACCCGTGTCGTTGCGCGAGCGCTGGCTGTACGCGCTCAAGCCCGGCAGTTGGCCCAAGCTCCTTGTGGCGGCCCTGCTCGGGCAGGCCATGGGCATCGCCGCCACGGGCCAGGTGGACGTGTTGGCACTGCTCGCCGGCTTCGCGTTCACGCTGTTCCACCTCTCGTTCGTCGTGCTGCTCAACGACTGGGGGGACCAGGAGGTCGATGCGCTCAAGCGCCGGCTTTTCCCCGACCTGTGCAGCCCCAAGACCATCGTCGACGACATCCTCGATGCACGCTCGGTTCTCTACGGAGGGCTTGGGGCGGGTGCGGCGGCAGCAGGCGTCGCCCTGGCCGCGCAGCTTTGGCTCGGTCGTCCTGGCCTGGCTCTGGGCGCCGCTGGGTGCATGTTCCTGTTTTGGGCCTACACGCTGCCGCCGTTGCGGCTCAACTACCGCGGTGGGGGCGAGTTGCTCGAGATGATCGGGGTCGGCTTCGCCCTGCCGTGGTGGAACGCCTACCTGCAGTCGGGCGAGGTGAGCCCGCCGGCGATGGTGGTTCTGCCCGCCTTCCTGCTGCTCGCGCTGAGCAGCGCGCTGGCCTCCGGCTTGTCCGATGAGCCGAGTGACAGGCTGGGCGGCAAGCGAACCTTCACCGTCCTCTTTGGTCCAATCGCTGTCCGGCAGGCCGTCGAGGGCTTGGTGCTCGGCGGGATGATCGTGTGGGCCTTGCTGCCGATCCTCGCACCCGGAGCGGTCTCGGGACTGGTGCTCGCGCCGGTGATCCTGGTGATGGGCGTCGAGTACACCGACCTCCGAAAGGCGGGGGCTTCCGCGGAGATCGATACCTACGTCGGCATCACCCACTACAAGGATTGTCTGCACGACGTCATCTGGCGGGGCGCGACGGTGTTGGCCGGATTGCTTGCGGTCGGTGCCCTGTTGTTCGGAGGCGCCGTTGTCTGACTTCGTCGCGCTCGAGCGAGAGCTCGCGGGGCGAGAGGCGTTTTGGACGCTCGAGCCGGGACGAACGCGCGCCCGCCTGCACACCGAGTTGTGCGACCGGTTGCTGCTGCCCTCGGACTCCGTCGCATTGAAGGAGGCGTTCATCACTGGGCTGGTCGTTGCGATCGACGCCATGCTCGTCGCGTTTCCCGACAACCTCCTGTGGGACCTCGAAGGCCTCGCGGCGAAGCAGCTCGAGCAGGCCCGCTGTTCGGACGACCCGGCCGAGACCCTCAGGCATCTGTGGTCGAGGATCGCAGCGCTCCAGCATCTGTTCGGCAGTCAGGGGCCCATCCGCTTTCGCTACATCCACGACTTTGTCTACGGCTTCGACTGGGCCAAGTGGGTCGCGGCCGACCCGAGCTGCCGTGCCGAGGTGGGTCCCTACGATGCCGCCTTCATCGAGCGTATGCATCGGCGCGGTGGCGAGTTGCTGGAGCTCATCGCCGCCGGCGACAGCAAGTACGGCCCGCTCGAAGGCCCGCAGGCGCGCAACCCCTTCGGGTTCTCTCGCACGCCCGCCGACGAACTCGCCTTGCACCGACGCCTCGCGACGCAGAACGCTCTGCCCGTCCGCGCATGGGACCACAGCGCCAAGCCCGACTGGCAACGACCCTACGCGCAGCTTCGTGAAGAGGCCGCGCAGGCCCTGAGAATCTCCGCGTAGGCTGCTCGTGCCCGCGCGCATCGCCGAGACGGAACTCTACGCGCCGATCAAGGCGTACTTGGAGCGCCTCGGCTATGAGGTCAAGTCCGAGGTTGGCCCCGTGGATGTTGTGGGCCGTCGCGAGGACGCCGACCCGGTGATCGTGGAGCTCAAGGTCGGGTTCTCGCTCGTCCTGCTGCAACAGGCCGTGGCACGGCAGGCGATCTGCGATGCCGTCTACGTGGCCGTGCCTCGGTGGACGACGCAGCAGGGCTGGCTGAAGTTCAAGGCCAACGTCGGCCTGTGCAAGCGGTTGGGGATCGGCGTGCTGACGGTTCGTGTCGCTGACGGGCATGTTCAGTTGCATGCGGACCCGATCCCCTATCAGCCGCGAAAATCGAGGCGTCGCGCAGCGAGCGTGCTCTCTGAGTTCGAGCGCCGCATTGGGGATCCAAACCTGGGAGGAACGCAAGGGAGCGTGGTGACCTCGTATCGGCAGGCAGCACAACGCTGTGCCGCCTATCTGGTCGCCCACGGTCCCTCGAAGGGCAGCGTGGTGGCCAAGGCGTTGGGTGTCGCAAACGCGACGCGTGTCATGGCGGACAACCACTACGGGTGGTTCAGGCGGGTGACACGAGGCGTGTATGGGGTGACACGGGAGGGACGAGAGGCGGGCACGTAACGAAGCTTGTCCCGCCGCCACTCGTGTTTGGTGCGGTCCCTCCGGGCGCCAGTCCCGGATCGGGCTCAGCACTCAGAGATGCAGATGTCGTGCTCCAACTCGCAGGGCTCGAGCAGGTCGTTTCCGGTCGCCCTCGTGTTGCGGCCGTCACACGAGGACTTCGCGCGGTTGCAACGAAACTCGCAGAACCGCCTCCCAAGGACGGTTTGGTGTCCACCAGGGGCGTTTCCTTCACCCTGCCAGGGGGAGGTGCCAAAGCGGTGCTGGTCGTCCGCGAGTTCGAGCTCGCCGTCGAGGGCCGCCACGAGCGAGAGCTGTGTGAACGGGTCGTCGGAGTCGAGGTCGAGCGCCTGCTCCGTGAGTCCATCGACGAGCACGACAGATCCGTCCGCGGCGTACCCCGACACCCAGACCGACGCCTGGGCAGCTTCGACCACAACCTCGGTTGAGTCCTCCGTGGTGGAGATTCCGACCACGGTCGGGACGTCGTCGACGCGAACCTCGTACAGCGTGTAGTCCTCGAGTTGCTGGACGGACTCGACGGTCCACATGCGGTGCGCGGCATCCGGACTCTCGTCTTCGGTCTCATTGCATCCTCCGAGCAACAGCGTGGGGAGCGCGACGAAGGAGAGGAGGGAGGCGAACTTGCTGTTCATCGTGGTGATGGACGCGGCTGTCGAGCAGACGATCACGAAGAGTGTTCCCAGAGGTTCCGACCCGCCGCGCTCGCCCGAGCTCCATCGTGACGAGTTCACAGTCTTCCGTGCAACCGGCCCGTGCGCCGTGGCCTTTCCTTTGTTCGTGCAATCCGTTCCCGCGCTCATCGGCTCTCCGTGGGTGAGGCGGCGACGCTGGTGGGCACCACCGGCGACTCGTCGGCCTCAGATCGAGAGATCGAGAGTCACCATGAAACGATACGCCTACAGTTCACTCATCGCCCTTGCTGCCCTGGCCCTACCCGCGGAGGCGCTCGCCGGAGTCGCCGGAATCGACTCCGATGGGATCCCCGGATGCAACTTCGACACGATTCAGGATGCCATCAACAACGCGGGTCCCAACGACACGGTTTGGGTGCAACCCGGAGCGGTCACCCCCACGGCGGGAATCTTCATCCAAAACCCTGTCTCGCTCGAGGGCGGGAACGCCGACTGCACCAGCAGCGGCTTTCCGAACCGTTCGACGATTCAGGGCGGTGCGCATGACCAGACGCTGATCACCGTGTTCGATACGAGCAACGTCCGGATTGAGGGGATCAACCTCGCGGGCGGCTCGGACCCGATGCATGGGGGCAACCTCATGGTCTACCTAAGCTCCGACGTCACGCTGGCCGACATGAAGCTCACAGGGGGCAGCGCGGACTGGGGCGGCGGGAACCTCTACCTCAAGGGAGCCGCCGTCTCGATGTTCCGGGTCGATGTCGTGGCAGGGTTCGCACCGTACGGGGGGGGAGTCTATGCCCACGATTCGTCCATCGTGATGAAGGAGACCGATGTCGAGGACAACGACGCGAGCCTCGACGGCGGCGGGCTGTACCTCAGCTCCGATGGAACCCCAACGACCGTGCGGGTCGCCAGCGCGTCTTGCTCTGTCGCGGGAAACACTGCCGGATCCCGAGGGGGCGGGGTGTTTGCGACCGATGCGTTTGAGGTCAACGCCGGGCCTTTCGCCAACGATGATTGGATCCTCGAGGCCAACCAGGCGGGGACGAGTGGGGGGGGGCTGTACCTCCTCCCGGACGCCGACCTGACAATGCCCACGATCGGGCACGTCGATGTACGGTCCAACGTCGCCGCCACCGACGGAGGCGGAGTCTTCGTCGGGGCTTGCTCCGGATGCGCAGTCGAACTCCAATTCGAAGACAGCCACGTGACCGACAATGAGGCGGCGCGGGGCGCAGGGATGGCCATGGACGCCGGGCCGACCGGCGTGGTCACAGTCGACGAGACTCGGATCGACCGCAACGTGGCCTCGGACGAAGGCGGCGGCCTTCTTGTCTTGTCTGGCGACGTCACGATGCAGAGCCTGGGACCTTCGATGGGGCTCAACCTTGCGCCGACGATGCTGACCGAAAACAGCGCCGCGGTCCGGGGCGGTGGAATTTTCAACTACGGTGCGTTGGCACTTCGACGTGTCGTTCTCAACGCCAACGATGCGGCCGGCCCCGACGAGATTGGGAACTTCGGGACGCTGGATGCCGAAAATGTGTTTGTGCTCGGAGACGGGGGCATGTCGGTACGGACATACGCTGGCGGAATAAGCGACTATCATCACCTGACTCTGAATGGGAATGCGGGGGGGGCTACGATTATGCGCTGGGACCCGGGGTCGGACGGGATCGTCTCGTCCAGCATCGTCCTGGGAGGCAGGGTTCGGGAGTTCAAGTCGGGCACGCTCGACGCACCGTGCACGCTGTTCACCGTCACCCCGACTGGGAGTTACAACGACCCGGATAGCTGTCACGGACCCGGCTGCGACCCGGACTTCTGGTGGACATGGACAAGCGACCACCGGCCATCTCCCACGAGCATCGCCCGTGACGCCTGTGCTGCGTACAGCACGACGACGACCGACACGTCTGGAATCGCTCGGGACGCTTGGCCCAACATGGGCGCGTACGAGTAGACGCTCGCGCAGAGGTGGTTACGCGAGAGCCTGCCGACGCCCCCGAGCATGAGGCCGGGGGCGGTCTGTCGGGCCTCGCCGCCGCCGGAGTCGGTCGGTTCGCCGGCTTGGAACTCCTCGGCCTCCTATCAATGGTGTTGTCGGTTGTCTTCGGGGAGTAGACCGGCCGTCCGGTCTATTGGTCAATGCAGCGCCGCTGGGACGAGGCTCTTCATTCGCCGTACAAGGTGAGTTCTCGTTGCCGAGGGGCGCGGGCTGCTTGGGCGCCGGCTTGGGAGCTTTTATCTGTTTTTGGGGAACGATTCCGAGCGTCGGGGAACGTACGTGGTAGAGGAAGCCGCCCTCCGCGGACTCCAGTCATGCCGATGTCTCCCTCATCTCCGAGTCGCCGTCGGACGACGGTGCTGTCCGTCGTCTGCGCGGTTGTTCTGGTGACTCACTTCCTCGCGACCGTTGTGTTCTTGATGCCGCTGAGTATCGTAGGTGTGCGTTTTGGGAGCGCTGCTCATCGCTATATCGTTCCGGTCTTTCAGCAGCGATGGTCATTGTTCGCACCTGACCCGCCGCTTCAGAACGTCTTTCTTCATTTTCAATGTGAACAGAATGACGGAACGGTCAGCCAGTGGTTCGATCGTGCGTCGGTGCTTCAGCAAGAACACGCCTCGTACCGGTTTACGCCCGAGGCGTATCTCTTTCGGATCGACCGCGCCGCGGTCATGACTGCGGTCGGCAGCGAGGACCAGGTTTTCGAGACGGTTCTCGAGAAGGTCGAAGAGTCCGGCGACGAAGCGTTGCTGCAGCGGATGCAGGAATCTGCGGACGCGCGGGACCGGGCCCGATTGGTTCAGCACCGCTTCGTCTACGCTCTGGTGGCGCAACACTGCCGTAGTGCGGTTGGGGGAGAGATTCGCAGCGTCCGCCCCCGAGTCGTATTTCAGGATATCCCAAAGTACAGCCACCGGTACGACGACCCCGCGGACGAGCCGGCGACGAGCGTGGACTTTCCTTGGGTTGCAATCGAGTCGATTCCCTCACTCGGGGCGCAAGGAGGCGTCACGCCATGACCGAGTCGTTTGAGAACCCTCTGTATCGAGCGTTTGGGCTTCTTCTCGCCCGACTGGAGACCCTCCGTGAGCATCGTATGCATCGCCGCGGCGTCCGCTCGTATCGAGTGGTGGTCGGCTTGGTGCTGCTGTATCAAATCCTGATTACCTACGGTCAGCGGCGGATGATCTATGGCCCGCAGGGGGTCTATCCGTACGAGCTGTTCGAGTCCACGTTCGGTCAGGCCCACGTCTCCTTGCTCGCACTGACGTCTTCGATGACCGGGTTCGAGCTCGTCTATCACGGGTGTTTGATCGTGATCGTCCTGTGGACGCTAGGTATTCGAACGTCGGTGACAACGCCGCTGACCTGGCTCGCCGTGCACACGCTGCATCAGCGCTGCTACGGGCTTTGGGATGGTGGCGACAACATCACGAGCCTGCTGCTCGTCTACGCGGTGTTCATGGACCTCTCGCCGCGACGCGACGACGATGAAGCGCCGCACCGATGGGCACCCTATCGAAACGTGGTGCACAACTTCGCCCTGTTCGCCTGCATTGCCCAGGTCTGCCTGGTCTACTCGGTTGCTGGGCTGGCGAAGATCCCCGGCGAGTACTGGCAGAACGGCACCGCATTTTACTACGTCCTCAACTCGGCCGAGTTCGGGATGACGGAATGGGCCAAGGTGATCTGGGACTACCCGCTGTTGCTGGCAGTGCTCACGTGGTCACCAGTTCTGCTTCAGCTCGCATTCCCCTGGGTCTACATCTTTGGTGGTCCGCTCTCCCGCCGGGTCATCGTCTTGGTGGCGATGTCGTTCCACGTCGGAATCTTTGCCCTGATGGGGCTGGAGAGTTTCGCGGTCCTGATGATCGCCGCCGAGCTCCTCTTGCTCTCCGACGCCGACTACCGCTGGTTCGGTGCGGCCGGACGGGAGCTTTTCGGACTCGTCGCGAACATTACCCATCGTATGCGAGCCAGGCTCGTGACGCGCTCGAACCCGAGCTGACCCCGGGTCGACCCACACGCCGCCCCTCGTCGCTCCCCCGCACAACGCCGCCGTTCAGAGTACGACCATGGCACGCCCGTTCTCAGGGATTCATCGATGGCTGCCGCTGGTCGCGGTTGCGCTGGCCCTCGTCGCTGCGTGGAGCATGTTCGCGGGTGACTCCTCGTCGGGGGAGGCCGTCGCGTCCGTCGAGACACCGCTTCGCTCCCGACCCGCCCCGCGGACCGCTCGAGGGACGACGAGCTGGGAAGAGGACATGCGCGCGACCGAGGCTGGTCGCTCCGTGGTGTGCGGTGCTGTCCTGGACGACGCCACCGAGTCGCCCATTCCGGGCGCGGTGGTCAGCCTCCGGCCGCGGACGGTCCTGGGGGCGAACGCGATGCTCGTACCCGGCGGAGGCCGGCGTTCGTGGGTGGCTCCGGCGGACCCCAGCGGCCAGTGGAGATTCCTGGACGTCCCGATGTCCGCGACCAAGACCTGGAGCGTCGCGGTGACCGCCGAGGGCTACCGCCCGAAAGCCGTGACGGGTTCAGGGACCTGCGAGGGGAACTCGCTCACCGTCCGGCTCGAGCCGGGGGGAGAGGTTCTCCACGGCACCGTCCGCGATGCGACCGGCGGCGCTCTTGCGGGGGCGACGGTCCATGTTGGAGCTGGCGACCCATTCGCCAACGGTGCCGAGTTCGATGCATCGCTGAGCACGATCGCCGGGGAGGATGGTGAGTACCGACTCTCGGTCGAGCCCGGGGTGCACAACGTCGTGGCACGGTTCCCCGACTACGCCGAGGACCGACGTTGGGTTCGCGTCGAGGCAACGACGCAGCGGGACTTCGCGCTGCTGCCCGGCGGTCGCATCGAGGGCACGGTCGTGCGCGGTACGGACGGCAGCGCCGTCGCTTTCGCCCGGGTGTCGATGGCGCCACGTGCCGGTCAGCCCACCACGGGCGGCGAGGCGGCTGCCATGACAGACGTGGCGGGTCGTTTTGTGATCGAGGGCATCGAGCCCGGCGAACTCGAGCTTCATGCCTACGCCGAGTCCGGGCGCACCAGCAGTGGGACGGTCCTCGAACTTGGCCCAGGGGGGTATCGGACCGGGGTCGAACTCCGACTCGAGGCGGCCCCTGCGGCGTACGGTGTCGTCGTACTGCGCTCGGACCCGTCCGTCGCGGTGGAGGGTGCCACGGTCTTGGCCCGAAGCGGAGCGGCGGCGTGGGTCTCCGAGCCCAGCGACGTATCGGGTGGATTCGTTCTTCCTGCACTGGCACCGGGCGAGTACCAGCTCTCCGTGGACGCGCCGGGTCACGTCCCCAACAACCTGGCGGCCACACTCCGGGTCGCGGATGGCGACGTCGAAGGCCTGGTGCTCGAGGTGGACGCAGGGACGACCGTGTTCGGCCAGGTCGTCGAGGGTGGTCCCGACACGTCGGTACGCGTGGAGGTCGACCTGGAGGGGCTACCGCCGGCCCAGGGAATGCCGCTCATCGGGAATGCGTTCGTCTCGACCCGGTGCGATGCCGAAGGTCGTTTCGAACTCGGTCCAGTCACCTCGGGCGAGCTCACGCTTGTCGCCGAGGACCCCACTCGAGGCACTGGCCGCGCCCAGACGACGGTGTCGCAGGATGGTGACCCTCCGGTGCTCATCGAACTGTCGGCCGCCACGGGTCTCGAAGGCCGTGTATTCGGGACCGACGGACCCCGCGAGGGGCTCAGCATTGCCGCCGTCCGTCTCGATCGGCCTGCGAGCGTTGTTCCACCGACCGCCCGCGTGAGCGCGAGCCAAGCGTCGGTAAGAACCAAGGCAGACGGATCGTTCCGTCACGCGGGGCTTGAGGCGGGCACCTACCTCGTCCAAGTGCTCGACGCGTCGTCCGTCCTCGCGGTCGACGGCGAACCGCCGGTCGTCGCGGTCGTCGCGGACACCTGGGCGAGCACCCGCATCGAGCTCGCGGACCAGTCCGGCGTGCTCACCGGGCAGGTCATCAACGCGGACGGTTCGCCCGTCGCGGACGCGGTCGTACGCGCCTCGCTCCCTTCGTTGTCCACGGAGCGAACTCTGACCGACGAGGACGGTGCGTTCGAATTCGACGCCCTTCCCGTCGGGGAGGGGATCCGCCTCCGGGTCACCGACGCGAGTCCCGGCGGCACGTTCGTGGACGAGGAGGCGCAGGTCGGAGACGACGTCCGGGTGCAGATGCCCCGGGGCGCGACCTTGACCGTGATCACCCGGGACCTCGGCGTAGGGCGCCTGTCGCTCAGCGGCACCAGTTCAGCGCAGCACTCCATGCGTCGCAACGGCACGGCGCAGTTCGTGCGCTTGCCCGAGGGCAAGTACCGCCTCGAGGCACGCGGCGAAGATGGCCACGCCACAAAGACGTTCGAGCTCGACGGTTCCGACATGTCGATCGAACTGACCGGCGAGGCGTGGGCAACCGTTGAGGGAACGCTTCACGCCGACTTGGTCGAGGTCGCCGAGGGACAACGATGGATGGTGTTCGCGGCCGATGGCAAAGGTCAGCTGCGAGGGCACGATGTCCAGCGCGCGCTCCTGGGTCACGGAGCACGCACCACAGCGGACGGCAGGTTTGTGGTGTCCCGCGTCGCGCCCGGCCCAGGCCAGCTCACGCTCACGCCGCCCAACGAGGCCGCGGGTGAACCGATCACAGTCTCCATCGACCCCAAGCCCGGACAGACTCTGGACCTTGGCGAGGTCGGCTCACCACAGGCGCCGACCTAGTCTCGCCCCGGCGAGCCTCGAAGATTTCCACCCCGCAGTCGCACGCACCCAACAAAGAGGAAAGCAATTCACATGATCAACAACAAAGTACGTAAGAGGCTCGCCGCAACCGGGGTCCTGACATTCTCCCTCGGTATCGCAGGCATTTCCCTGGGAGCCGACGAAGTGGAGGCGGCTTCTGCCAAACAACAGGTCACGGAGATGAACTCCACCGCACAGGCCGCAGGCCCAACGGTCTACTACCTGCCGCTGAACAACTGGGCTCAGAACCAGCTGCTGCTACCCCAGCAGCCTCAACTCTCTCAACAGCAGCAGTTGATCCTGCCGCAGCAGCAACTGCAGCTCAACCAGGCCCTCCTTCAGAACGCGTTGTACAACGACCTCGTGTTCCAGGGGGCTCCTCTGCAACCGTCGCGATCCCTCGCGGCCTCGACCGAATTCGTGCTCGACTAACCTCCCAACGAAAACACCCCTGAGTGCGACTGCGGGGTCGGTGTTGATGCCGACCCCGGGATTCGTCTTAGCCGATGATGTTGATGCTCAACTCGTCGAAGACCGTGCCCTTGCAGCCCCATGCGGCGGCGAAGAGGTCGGCCCCACCGGCGACGGCGCTGATCGTGCAGGAAACCCCACCGTCGTCGAAGGTCAACAACGGACTGAAGTCTCCACCGACCTCACGCAGCTGGACCCGGATGCTGCTGTCTCCGGGGGTTGCGGTGCAGGATTGGCTGATTCTGCAGTCATCTGCCGCCGTTTCGAGCAGGTTGACGTCATTCATGTTCCAGCCGTAAATCGTGCGCCCCCCATAGTTTGTCGGGACCGTGCTCGCGATGACCTCCGTGTCTGGCGCGGCTTCCCAGGCGTTGGCTTGGCGGTCGTACACGTAGAGCTGGACGGTGGCACCGGGCTTGGAGGCGAAACCGCCGAAGTCCTGCACAGGTCCGTTGAGCCCCGACTGCTCGGTCGTGACGCACCCAGAGGTTGCGACAAGTGAGGTTAGCCCGACCACCAGGGCGAGGTGTTTGAGTGATGTGCTCATCGCCGGGGGTAGACGAACTCCCGCGGGGAACGATCACGGAGAGGTTTGGAGAAAATCGGGAACGGTTCGCGGTGTGGGGCAACGACCGCGTGTGAGCACCCCTTTGATGGGGGGCTGGCCTCGTGGCCGGGCCCACTCGACGCGTTCTTGGTCGGCGGTCTTGGCCGTGAAACGCCTTCCTGCAATCCACAGTATTCGCAATGTACGACATGTTCAGACACTCGAAATTCATTCTCAACACCGGACTGCTTACGGTCGCCGCGCTGGCTCTCGCGGCGTGCGTCACAACTCCCTACAACGACGAATGGGTCGACCCGAACGACGTCGACTTCGCGGGCTACGCGGAGGAGCCCGGAGGCACGGTCGAGATCCAGGGGCGGAACACCCAGACGAACGCCTGGGTCACGATCACGTCGGTGACCGCATCGACGACCCCCTTCAACTACGGGGGAGAAACACTGTACTCCTGGAGTGCGCCGAACGTGGACACGTTGTTTTCGGGGCAGTGCTTCTGGGGGACAGGGGCGTCTTGCACGATCTCGGCCGGCTCGGCGTCGGCCGAGTTTCGCGTGCGCGAGGTTGGTGGGCGGGTCTACACAACGTTCGAGGACGGCGGAACGGTGTGTGTGGTCAATCAGGTGTCAGCGGGGACGAACTGGTTCACGGCGGCAGTGAACTGCGCGAGCTCTGAGACACCGGTCTTGACGCTTCGGGTCCTCACCTGACGCGCGCTTAGGAACCACACTTTCTGCTGCAGCGTGCGGGAGGCCGCGCTGTGTCGGTTGGGCGCGGATCGGGGGGCGACCGGGAAGTTCGGCGGACCCCTTTGCGTCGCGCGGCTGGCCTGCTGGCGCGGTGCCTCCCCGCCGCCTCCTGCGGGGGGTCGCCAGTGCCATTGTGGTGGGGCGGTGCTTCTGCCGTGCCTGACCTCGCAAGGCAACGGTCGGGCGCGCGGGCCCCCGGGGTCTCATGACCGGTTTAGTTGAAGTCGGGCGGATCCTCGAACTCGCCGTTCGCATTGTTGACGTATTGCAGTCGGATAAAGACCGGGACCTTCTCGTGGACGATCACGAGCGTGGCGGTTCCCGGACCGAAGTGCGCTGCGGAGAGATGGTCGGCATTGTCCGGCAGCAACCCGTGGATGGGGAGGATGTAGCCCTGTTCCGGTCCAGCGCGCACGGTGTCGAACTGGCCACGCTTGTGCTGGTAGTACAACGAGCCAGTCTCAGCGAGGTCGGAGATGGACTTGCCGAGGTCAGCGTCCAGGTAGACGACGAAATCGCCAGCGCTGATGCCCCCTCCAACTGCGCTCCCCCCGGACACGGTCCAGTGGCTCCCACACTCTGGACAGAAGATGTCCGGGGTCCCATAGGTGGCGTCGATGGCCCCAGGTTGAGGGCCGCTGTTCGGGCTTTCATCAAGGCCCTCGAGCTCAGCCGACCGAAACGCACCGTCGCATTCCTCGGCCGGGACATCGCACGCTGGCAGTGTGCCAGCGATCGCAATTGCAGCGACCCATCGAGAACACGAACCCCACCGAACGGACCCAGACGCCATCGCCTTTTTGTTCCCATGAACAACCTGGGCCAGGCAAGGCCGGGGTGGGGCTCTCGGGGCTTTTTCCGGTGGCGCTCGCACGTGCCTCGACTCGACGCACCAATCCTCAATTGATCTTTGCTGGGCCGGCCCAAAACCTGACGGTCCAGGCCAAAAAAGGTTGGTTGGCGTCAGCCTTGGTCGAGATAGGGGAGCTCGCGGATGACGGTATGGTCGATGTCATCGAATTCGTGATGGCAAGCCAACTCCGTTTGCCACGTGAGGGATAGCAGTCGGTCGTTGGGGAAGAGCCCGACAGTGACGAGCTTGGCTCGGTGTTCGCGGACACGCGGACCGATGTGGGTCGAGAACGCGAGGTAGTGCTTGGGCACCGTGCATCGCACGACGCCATCGGCGTGCATGCCGGAGACGGCGAGAGGTTCGCCCCCGCGCAGGTGGGGTTGGCACTGCTGGTCGGCGGGCGCGCTCATCAAGAATCGCGCGTCGTAGTCCTCGGGCAGCAGCGGGCGACGCGACTCGACCCACTGCGCATCGTAGGTTCCCTGGAAGTCGCAGCGAGGCTTCCAGTGCGGACACGTCGGCCCCAGCCCTGCTGGTCCGGGCTGGTTGCGTTCGAGCCAAACGATGTTGGGCGCGAGCTCGCCCACCTTGTGCGAGTCGGATGTGAAGAACCCGGTGCCGACGGGGTTGTGGGGTTCGAGCCGGTGGGCCGCCGGGTCGGGGTCTTTCTTATCGAAGCCGCCCTCTGCCCGCTCGTAGACGATGGGCATCTCGACGAACGGCACCGGATGCTCAAGCTCGATCGTTCCTGCAACGCTACGGCTCCATCGTCGATCGCCGAAGACTTGGAGGGATTTCCGGCCTGCTGGGCTTTGCAACACCACCGTCATGCGTGTGACCGGCTTGCCCTCGGCTGGAATGGCGGAGCCATGCACGACGATGTCCGTGCCCGGTTTCATCGCGGTGAGCTCGCCTTCGCACCGCAGGCTCGAGTCCTCGGGGTCGTCGTGGTACTCGGGCGCGACGTCGATCGGCAGCTGCTCGTCCGCAAGCTTCGTCGTTCCGTCGGGGTCGATCGCGAAGGTTCCTTTCACCACCACGACGAAGCTTCGTGCTCCGTCCTTGTCCAGGACCGCGGTCCACTCGGCGACGAACGGTGTCCGGTTCCGAAGCTCCCACATGAGGCTGTTGGATGGTACACCAGGGGGAACACGATGACGATCCTTGGGCAGTCTCCGAGCGTACCGAGCACCGGTGTAGCGCTGCTCGACCAGATCGCCGACGACTGTAGCAAGCAAGAGAACGCCAAGAACGCCAAGACCATCGCCAACAAGAAGAAGCGGCGAACCTGCCAGAAGCTCGGACAGGACAAGCACGCGTGTTGCGAAGACAAGATTCAGGAACACCGGGCGAAGAACCCAAGTGACGGCAAGCCCCCGGTCCGCGGCGAAGAGGCCTTCAAGCGGCCGCGCTTCAATCAGGCAACCGGCCAAACCGTTCAACCCGTCAACGCCACGCCGCAGGGCGTGAACCGAGGCGCGGTCATCTCTGCGGCAATCGCGGGAGCGGCGGGAGGAGGACGCAAGGCGATTGGAAAGGCAATTGGAAAAGCGCTTTCGGGGCTCGTGTTTCCCGACGCGTCGGTGATCGGTCCCAACGGCGAGCAGACCTTCGTCGACTTCAAGTTCGCCTGCCCGGCCTCCAACCGCAGCAAGAAGAAGAGCACGGTCAAACGCTACCGGCCACCGAGGCAGAGTGCTCGCCAGGCCCGGGCCCATACGGCGCTAGGTCAGGCGACCGGGGGCGGTCCCACCATCACCATCGTTCACTGATATGAAGTCCTGGACCGAAACGATCGCCACGTACACCGAACTCGACGACACCATCGTCGTGGGGCGACCTGCGTTGAGTGCCCTCTTCTTCGGCAACGCGGGACTGGCCCAGGCCGGCCTCGCCTGCTTCGAAGACTGGCTGGCGCGTTTCGAACCGAAGACGCCGCTATACTACAGCCACGACAACAGTCGGCGGATCATGAAGCTCACCCCCAAGGCGGTGAAGAAGGTCCGCGATGTGTTTTCCGAGCAGTCGCTCGAAACATCCTATCAGCACTACTACTTCAAGACAGCGGACCCCAAGGGCGCAATTGATGAGTGTCATGGCCACAGCTTCGAGATGCTGATCACCAAGACCGCTCGATCGTACATGCATCTGACGCTTCCCCTCGATACCGACCCCGCCGAGCTCGAGGCGCTGTTTCGTGCGTGGTGTTCTGCGCACGCCTTTTCGCATGCGGCCGCTGGGTTCGGGTTTGAGGTGGCCTGGTTCAACGAGCAAGCCCAGCTCGTGTACGCTCCCGTCCTGCGAACCGGGCTCCGGTTTCACGGCGTTCGCGTGTTCTATCGCGAACACATCGCGTTCATGCAAGATAGCCAGCAGACCATGGATACCGTCGGTTGGCTCAACTACGTGGGGGCCGACAGCCTCGAGGTTCTCGGCCCTGGCGCTCTCGATGCGTTGCAAGACGGTGTACGGAGGGAGGATCTTGGCGACGGCATTCTCCTGGCGGCTGGGGACGCACCCGATCCGTGTGACGTGAATCGGCCCAACGAGACCCTGGACGCGCTGCGATCGATCAACGCGGCGCTCGAGCCCATTCGAACCCAGGAGTGGACGCTCAAGGGGTTCGCACGAGATCCAGACCAGGGCTACGTTGCCGATCCTGATCGCGAGCAAGACTGGCTCACGAGGTTGGACGCTTGAACCTCTCCGGATGGCCCTTTCGCGCCGACCTTGCGGGCGACCCGAAAGCGGGCACGCCGGCGCGGCTCACCCTCGACCTGCACCAGCCCGCCGACCCGAACGAACGTGCGGTGCTGGAATACGTCATCGAGACCTGGGCGGAACTCGCAAACGTAGGGGGCTGGGGTGGCGACCAAGTCGCGCCCGACGCAGGAAGGGCCGACTTCGCGGGTCCGTCGATTGCAGCCGCGGGCGCCTCGCGGCTGAGCTGGGACTTCAAGCAGCTGGCCATCGATCCGCGGGCGGTGCTGGGTCTGCTCAACGCGGTCGACTTCGCGCTCCGCAGCAAGGTCCGGGCAGTTTGGGTGCAATGCTCCGGCAGCGATCCGCAGGGCCTGAGCTTCGATCGCGACGCGCTGCCACCCCTTTGGCCCCAGTTGGGATTCGCGATCGACGACGACCGCACGAGCGCGTCCGTCGAGGTTCACGTCACGTTCGTCGACGAACAGACGGATCTCGAGCGAGCGCTCGCGAGCCTACAGTTATGGCTCGATGCAGCGGCGACCTGTGCTTTTCGCGATCCCGACGCGAAGCCAGAACATGGCTTCTTGCTTCCAGTCGAACACGAGGGGTGGGTGGTCGAGGCCGGCGTTGCTCTGGTGTACCTCGAGGATTCAGGCGTCGTCGAGGGTGCCTACGACGCGTTGCTCAACGTCGTCCAAGCGATCCACGACACGTTCGCGCCGATCCGCAGCGTCGAGGTGTTCTGAGCGACCCGCTCACATCGCGTTCTTCTTGTTGTTCGTCATCACGTCGCCGAGCAGCTGGACCGCCTTGCCCTCGACTTTGACGTTCATGGAGCCGGGACCCACGAACTCACAGACGTCATGTGTGCTCGCAGAGATCAAGCCGCCGCCTGTGCCCTTGCTCGCCGCGTCACCCATGCTCTTGAAGCTGGCCCCTTTGATCGCCACCTTCTTTTTCTCGAACTTCACTTTCTTCGAGTAACCCTTGGGCGAGTCGCCCGACTTCCCGATATTGGGTAGCGGAGTTGGAACGAACGGTGCCGGGGGTCCGGGCATCTTGCAGACGTTGGGGAGAGCCGCGACCTTGAGGCCGTTGCTACCCTCGGTGCACGGGGTGCGTGGTGGGTTGACAGCGACTTTCATCGTCCGGCCCCACAACGATACACGATGCTGCCGCGGAGCCCATCCTCGGACCCGGCCCACACCAGTGCGGTACCCGCAGGCGTGCGCAGGCTCGGCGTGATCGCGAGCAGAGAGAGCAACGGGATCGTTGCAGCGCCCACGGCGCCCCAGCAATCGGCTGCGGAGACGTAGCCTGTGGCGTCGGCGAACATGCTGGCGTGGGCTCGTTGCAAGGCAAACGAGAACTCGTGCTCCCGGTACCGGTCCCCATCGATGTCGCAGTACTGCCAATCGACTGGCCCGCCGAGACCTCGCACTGCAGCTGCGAAGGCTTGGGAAAGCCCAACACCGGTGCAAATGCCATCGCTGTGCTTCGGATTGGACTCTCGCGTCACCCCGAGACCGTGAATCTCTGCGATGGGCCTGAGCGACATGCTCCGGGCTCGTCGAGTTTCGACCAGCAACAGGGCCGCGGCGCCTTCGCCCGGGGGAAATCCCCACTTGTTCGTCAGCGACATCAGCTCGGCGGCTTCATCCAGCGGCTCGAGCACGTCGGGATCGATGAACGAGTCCGCGCCGAGCAGGATGCAGCACTCGCCCTTGCGAACTTGCTCGCACGCGAGCTGAAGTCCGACGGCACCCGCTGCGTTCCCACTCGCGCTGACCAGCTGCGGCCGTAGCTCCAGCTGCCTCGCTTCGGCCGTCTTGACGAGCGCGGCCATGAGCCACATCCGGTCGGCCTGGGTCCAGGTATCGCAGGGGCTGGGGAGGCAGAGCAACAGGGGGACCGCTCGGTCGTACCTTCGGGTCTCCAGGTCCGCGAGCACGGAGTTGAGTGCGGATTCTGCAAGTTCACCGACGCGAGCTCGCCGGGTCGGGGTGGTCAGCGCTGGGTCGTAGGCGACCCGGAAGGGGTCCCCTGCGTTGTCGACCATGTACTCGTGCTCCTGGAGACGGGTGATTCCCGCCCGCACAGCGGTCGCGATGGCGTCCGCGTACCGACCGACGGCACACCGGCCGCCCAGCCCCACCACAGAAACCCCCAAGGGCACGCTCACCGACGCACGCTACCATCGACCTGTCGCAGGGGGCCACCGGTCAGTCTTGCGCAGCCTCGGATGAGTCGCGAGTCAGTTTCGTCGTCGGCCGCGGGGGCGCATCCCGTCTTCTTGGCGGACCTCGTCCGTTGGTCGCCAGCGATGTGCCCGGTCTTGGTTTGTTCGGCGGTGTCGGGAGCTGAGTGCCTTGGTCTTGAGCGGGCATCCGATGGAATCGGAGGGGGTTGTGGGGGCGGGGCATTTGCCTGGCCTGATCTCGGAGGGCAGAGGTCGGGCGGCTCGCCTGCTGGCGCGGTGCCTCCCCGCCGCCTCCTGCGGGGTGTCGCAGGTGCCATTGTGATGGGAGGGGGTTGTGGGCGGCTCGGGTCCTCGGAGTCGGCGTGGGCCCTCCGCTGGCGCGGCTTCGCGGGTGCGGGCTTCGGTGGGGAGGCCAGTTCACTTCGTCCTCAGCTGAGGTGGAAGCCAGCGCCCGTGCTTGGTCGGCGAGCCTGCTGCCCCGCCTCGACGCTCCCAAACCCGCTCGTTTGCCACACGCGTGCCTCGCCGACCTTGCTTTGAGAGCCCGGCTCGCCCGCTTGGTCCACCATCTCGGCACAGAGGCGTGTCGCGATCGCTTCGATGTCGGACCTGCCCTCGATGACCGCGCGGGACACCAACCGAGTACTGGCGCCATACAGGCCTTCCTCGCGACTCTCGATGTCGACCCGTGCGATGTCCATCGCGGCCTGCCGAACGAGGGGCCCGTCGAGACCCGCCTCGTGTGCGGCGGCTTCGAGCTCGGCGAGGGTCACTCCGGACTGCTTGGACCGCCGGGCCCGCTCGGCGGCACTCGCGAGGATCAGGGCAACCTCGTCCTCGTTGTAGGTCCGCGCCACCGAGAGACTCTGCCACAATCTGCAGAACGGCGCCCCAGGGGCCGTGCGGCTCAAGCCGGCCTTGCGATTCCCGCCGGACGAACGTTGCCGATCCTCATCGGATGACTCGGACTCCGTCGCGGTTGAATCCGATACCTTGGAGGGGGAACGGCGTCACTCCAACGCCGGGAGGTGCTAGCTTGGAGCCGATGCTCAGGAAGGCAGTCATTCGCGTTTGTACTGGTACCGCGCTCGTGTTCGGTGCTTGTGACTCTGGAGACCCCGACGATGGCGCGGGAGGGGATGGTGGCGAGACTGAGGCCACCTCCGCAGTGCCGAATACGACCGCGGACGAGAGCGAGGGGGGCGGGTCCAGTGGTGGCCCGCAGATCGTCGAGGTTACCGTGAGTACCGAGACCCTCGGCAGCAACGGCGTCCTGGAGTTGACGGTGCAGGTGACCCATGAAGACTCTCTCGACGAACTCGTCGGCGTGGTCATTCGTCATGAGGGGGTTGTTCTTGGTGCCTTCGCTCAGGTCGCGGGGGGGACATTCGTCTATGCGGTGTCGTTTCAAGAACTCTCGGAACTCTATGACGGCGTTCAGACGCCAGTCGTTCTGAGTGTGGAGGTCTTGGACAACAACGGCCAACAGGCGACAGAACAGGTCGAGCTGAGCCTGTGCGCCTCCGGCGAGGCCGCGTGTCCGGGAGGGGCCTGCGTTGACCTCGACACGTCTTTCGAGAACTGCGGCGAGTGTGGGTATGCCTGTGGGGCGAACGAGGAGTGCCAGCACGGAAACTGCGACTACGACTACGACTACGACTACGTCTACGGCACGGGTCCGGGGGCGGATGCGCCTGATGGAGAGGACGGCGAAGTGCTGTCGCGCAATCGCATTCCTACATCGAGCACGGACGAGGTGGATGTGGCCGCCTTCAACCTTTAGATGCGGGGGCAGGCCTCGCCCAGGTACCTTGGCCGGTGAGTTCCCTGCGCGTCGACTGGCCGGCACTCGCCGCCATCAGGAGCAGACCGGCGAACCACGCCCTTGGCGGAGGCGAGGCGCCGAAGGGGCGGACGTTCGTGCTCGACTCCACGAGGGGTCAAACTCCGCCTCCGTGAGCCTGACGGGCCTCGTGCGACAAAGGCGCGGGCCGCGAACAAAAGCGAGCGTTCCGGAGGTCTTGTTGCGCTTCCCTTCTTCGCATCGGGTTGCGTTCTGGCTCCGCCGCTGAAAGCCTGGTACGGGCCAGTCCGGAGGTCAACACGCGAAAACAGATGGAAGAGTCCGAGGGAAGGAGCTCCCGCCTCTTGACGGCAGCACGCCCATCGTCGACATGGCGCTTCCTAGGCTCGTCTCGCGTTGCGGTTGATGCGGGCTTGGCACCCTCGTTTCATCAAGGGGAGAACGGGTGCTCGGTGGCGTTGCGCGTGGCCCGAGTCGGCTGTCGGCGCCGTTCGTGCGGCTGCTCTACGGGCACGCGCCGACCGGCGGGTCGGGGAGGAGTTCCGGGCTCATGGCATCTTCGGGACTGATGCGTACTGCTGCGAACGTGGAACCGGTCAGATCGATGTTCGCAGGCACCGTGACCATGCCGCCTACATTGCCACAGTAGAGGTCCTCGTCCTGAATCACGCCCTGCAGTTGCATTGTAGCGACGAGGTCGCTACCCGTAACCGGGTTCGCGGCTCCGATGAGGTTGACGGTACCAATGTCGGCATCGAGCGCGCCGACCTCATCGACCGCGAGTGTCATGAGGATCGGATCCCCAACGAACTCTCGCGGTGTGGTCGTGGCCTGGATCTCGAGGGACAGAGGCTGCAGCGTGATGTCGAGTTGCCCGCCGCCCGCCGCGTCTGTCGTGAACATTGTGGTTGCGATGAACTGGAACGGGGTGGTCGGCGCGATCGGGGTCGCGGTGAGCGAGAAGTGGAATGTGCCCGTCACGTCAGGAGGAGGTGGCAGACCTGCTTCGCCCGCGGAGTCGCTCCCGCTCGGACCCGAGGTGCTGCCCGGGCGGGTTGCCCCCGTGGGTTCCCAGTCTGGGTCCACGCAGAGCTTCGATCGACACACGAGACCTGCAAGGCACCGTTCCGAGGTGCAGGCTGAGGTCTCCTCGCCGCTGGACTGCTCGACCGCCGGTCCGCAAGCGAGCAGGAGAGCGAGGGCGCTGAAGGAGAACTCAAGGTGGCTCATGGCGGGGCTGTGACGAAATGCGGGTTGGAGACGGTTGAGCGTGCGACGAAAGGAGACGCCACCGAACTCAACATAGCCGACAACGAGCGTGAGCGCGGCCTGAAACATCCGTGGAGCAATGGAGCAGGAGCCGGCGCAAAGGGGTGTCATGACCGCTATGCATCGTCGTCGAGTTCCCGATCTGGGCTCTGGAGTGCCCGAAGGTGTCCGCCGAGGTTCGGGACCGTGAACGCGTAGTGCCCCTCATCTGTGTTCACTCGCAGCCTGGAGCCGTGCAGAAGTCCCCCGCTTCTGGGCAGCCGAGTTCGGCAAGACAGATGAACTGAGAGATCCCGCCACACAAGTGTTCGCAGATCTCGCCTGTGGGTTCGAGTCGAGCACAGATCCCTGAGACTGAGTCCGGAGCGTCTCCAAGGCACACGAATCCCTCACCGCAGTCAACTTGGGGGGCGAGCGGGCCTTGTCGCATTACGCACGGGTCACCGGCGGCGCGCCCAGAGGGCGTTTCCCCGAAAAAACAGTCAAGGGCCGACCAGTACCCAAGGTCCTGCCCGTCCCAAGGCGCACATATTCCGTTTCCGCAGCTCGACTCAGTCGGTACGCACGCAAAGAACACTGGACCCGTGTCATCGAGTACGGTCGTGAAACCGGAGGAAGTTGTGCTCGAGGTCGCATGGCTCGTGCTGCTCGCGAACCCTGTTGCATCTGAGGTCGGGGTGTGTGCGCTCGTCCCTGCTGTAGATGAAGGAGGGAAACCGTCTGCCGAAGATCCGGAGCCGGCGGTCGACGTGCCGTTGCTGTCGCCTGTGGTTCGCTCTGCGTCTAAAACTGGACCACAGGCCACCTCTAGCCAGAGTGCTAGGGAGCCCGCTGTTCTGAGGGCGTTCTTGCAGATAACAGTTTGTTGAGGACGTGCAGTCTGGAGCATCTGTCTCCCGTGTATGCCCGGTTGTTCCTTGTTGTTGACGCCACTTGTGGCTGCGATGATTGTCCACCGAGAAAAGAGCGTCGTCGATAGCTGTAACTGTGCTCTCCGCGTCGATGTCTGGGTCGTGTCCGGGGGAGCAGTTGTCGCTGCCCGACCACGCGTACGGGTGTGCCGGTTTGGTGATGAAGATCGGGGCGAGGTTTGTTGGTTTCGGGCCGCTGTTCGTACGGAAATCCCAGTCACCTGCCAGGCCCGCCAGCCGCAGTCCTGGAAGGGGGGGACGAGGGGGTTCCCGGCCTGCTCTTGGAGGTCTGAGGTAGCGCGGTTCGCCTGCTGGCGCGGTGCCTCCCCGCCGCCTCCTGCGGGGTGTCGCCGGTGCCATTGTGGTGGGAGGGGGTTGTGGGCGGCTCGGGTCCTCGGAGTCGGCGTGGGCCCTCCGCTGGCGCGGCTTCGCGGGTGTGGGCTTCGGTGGGGAGCCCAGTTTATGCGGGTGGTGGGGCCGAGAGGGGCAGGCCATCGACGTTCTGCTTCGGCCGCAGTCCGGGTTCGGCCGTCGTGCCCTTCTTGGCCAGGGCGAGCGACTCTCGGTACTCGCGTGCGGCGGCGGCCATGGTCCACGAGCACTCGATTCCCATTTCGTTCACGACGTCGCGGATGTCGGAGACGGAGACGCGGAAGAACTCCTTGCGGCTGTTGACCTTGTTGACCTGAGCGCCGACGAAGCGGCGGTGCAGCTTGGACTCGAGGGCTGGTGCATCCTCAGCTTGGATCATGGCGTGGATGTCGAACTCGAAGGGGACGCTGGCGTCTCCGAGTTCCTTGACGCGGTCGCGAGGCTCGAGGCGGCGGGTGAGGCCGATCTTGTAGACACCGTCGCCGAAGGAGCCGACGTTGGAGATGACGTAGACATGGCCGCGCCGGGTCTGCTGGGCCATGGAGAGGGCTCGTTGGCCCTTGGCTTCGGCCTCGGCAAGCTTGCCCTGCAGTTCCTGGATCAGGGTCTCGTACTTGGCTTTGTGCGCCTCAGTTGCCTCGGCCAAGTGCTTCTGCGCGGCCTTCATCGCACGTTGGACGGCGCGCTCCTCTTTGTCGGCAGCCTTGATCGCTTTCTCGAACTCTTTTCGAGCCCGCTCCTCTTCGCGGAGCTCGTCCTTGATCCGGCGCTGCTCCTCTCGTTCGCGCTTTTGGAGCTCCATGGCTCGGACGGCCCACTGGAGCTCGTCGGTACGCGCGGCGAGGTAGTCCTGGGTGATTCGGGCGTTCTTGAAGGCCTGTCCGTTGAGGTTGACGATGGCGAAGGCGTCGTTGATCGACGCTTCGAGCTTTCCGTAGTTGTCGTGCTTGACCTTGGAGAGGATCGAATCGACCTTTCCGTTGAAGGCATCGGCGACGAACCGCATGGCGGTCTCGCGCCGAACCCGTTCCTTGTAGTCACACTCGGAGGCGCCTGAGGCCTTGAGGATGTCGCGGGTCCGTTGTCGGGCTTCCTTGAGTCGACGGCCGGCTTCCTGATAGTCGAGTTCGTCGGCGAGGTCATCGAGGAGGCTCGTGCCCGGGACCCAGACTTCCTCGCCGTAGCCGTCGACGATGTTCTTCATGGCGCGAGCGGCCTGTCTGTAATCTTCGGACTTGTCCCGGGCGCGGAGGGCATCGCCTGCGATTCGCTCCGCTTCTTGCCGAGCGTGCTCGATCAGCGAGGCGGACTCTGCCTGCTTCGCTGCGGATAGCTCATGGGCTTGGCTGGTGATCGCCTGGGCTTCGGTGGTGGCGGTGGTGACGGCGGCTCGCGCTGCGACGTCGGCCTCGGAAACCATTTGTTGTGCGGATGCCTGGGCGTGCTGGAGGATTCTGTTGGCTTCTGCCTGGGCGTCGGGGACGACGGCGTACGGGCGCAGGGCGGCCGCTTGCCGTTCGGATTCTTCGGCGCGTGCGGTGGCGAGAGTGGCGGATCTTCGGGCCAACAACAGTGCGATAGCGAGGCCGAGGAGTAGGGCGAGGCAAACGCCAATTGCGATCAGTATGGCCGGATCCATCGAGGGGGCGAGGCTACCCTGTCGGTGGTTGGCTGAGGATCAGTCTATTGGGGTCTAAAACGGGACACTCTTCTCGCGTTCTGCCATTTCTTCGAGGAGCTCAAGAAACTCTACGTTCGTTCGTTCTGCGTCACACGCCATGCCTGGCCTCCTTGTGCGACCTTGAGACTACCCTCGTGCCCGACAGTCGGGGAAGTCTTTGGGGTAGCGACGGAACTCCTCGCATCCTCCCAGGGAGCGGATCGAGCACTTCCGGGACAGGCCATTCTCCCCGTACATATACAACGCGTCCGCGAGTTCGGCGACCGCTACACTCTGCCCCGAGTGACCAGCCATCACCTCATTCGGTAGCTTGCAGAGAGTCTTCGCGTGCCGACAGGCCGCGAAGGATGCACCACACTCGAGGAGTTCGGCGGGGATCGGGTACGTGTCCGCGAGCTGTGCAAGGACGTCCGGAGCAGAGGCGCACGCGTCGCCCCACAACACCTCATTGCCACGGCACCGCACGAGCGGCTCCAGCGTGCTGGCAACGGAGTCGATGTCGAATTCGGCCTGGGCGGCCGTAGACTCCTGGGGGCGGGGTGGCGCCTCAGGAACAGGCGTCGTCGCCATGCTCTGTGGCGTCGCGGAACTCTGCTGCGGCGCGCGCTGACAGCTGACAAGTGAAACGACGAGCACGAGGGGGGCAATGGCTGTCTTCCAGTGCGGCATGTCGATCCGGGTAGTCCGCAGAGTGTCGCTCTGGATCCATGCGGCGTCGAGCGAGGGCGGCCTTTCTGCCTCCGGTCGCAGAACGTTTGATCGACCGGGCCTGACGCGACACCAATGCCTGTCGAGGTTCGCCGTGGGGAGGTTGGCTCCGCCTGTCCACCCGGTACGGCCACGTGGGCGTTCGTCGGGTCGTGCTCGGCGGGGACGACCCACGACGAGGACTGAACGTTCCCGTTGTCCGGGATAGGACCGGAGGTGTCGTGGAAGGGGTCTGAGGTGTCCGGGAGAGGTCTGAGGTGTCCGGGAACTCCATGGGACGTCGCGGAGCGCGTCAGACGGTCACGTCGGGGGCCGGGGCGGGGTCTGCGGTTGCGTTGCGGCGGCGCAGGGAGGCGCGGGCGCGGCGTTGGTACGCACTGCTGGCGGCGCGGGCGAGGGTGGGGTGGGCTCGGAAGGCGAAGCGGGCAGCGGCGCGGACGAGCCTGAGCTTTTGCTGAAGGACGGTGGCGAGCTGGTTGCGGCGCAGGCGGTGGGCGCGGGCTTGCTCGGCGCGTTCGGTGGGGGTGGTGCTGGAGCGGGCCCGGATCGCGGCGGCGAGGGTGAGGGCTTCGTCGATGTCGGCGAGGTTGAAGCCTCCGACACCGTCGAGGTCGGCTCTGTGGGCGTCGGCGAGGGTGGCGAAGTCGAAGAGTGCGGCGGCGAGGGCGTCGTCGGAGCGGGAGCGGGTGCCGTACAAGTCGCTGATCGCGTCGAGCTGGGAGTCGTGCTCGTCGTCGATGCCATCGTCGAACAAGAACTCGAGGGAGGCGGTGAGCTCGTCGATGAGGGCCTCTCCTCGCTCGACGCTCTCGCGTGAGGTGGGGGGATCGGCGGCGAGGCGGTAGGCGGTGTGCTCGGTTTGCACGGCGTCGACCAGGGCGATGAGGTCGTCGCCGACGGCCTGGTCGAACCGCCGGGCGACGCTGGAGAGGCCGGGATGGGTGTCGGTGGGCTCCCAGTGCCTTTGTACATAGGCGGCCAGGTCAATGGCCTCACCCAGGAGTACGTGCATGGGGACGCTGAGGGAGAGTTGGTCGGGGCTGGGGGTGGCGTTGATCTCTTGGAGGAGTTGGGCTCTGAGCTCGGGCATGCACAAGACGGTAGGGGCGGTGGTGGTGGGGGCGCAGGAAAATGTGCGTGCGGGGACAGGGGGGCGCTGGTGCTGGGCCGCACGTGGTGCGGAGGGCGACGTGGGTACCAGGGCACAGACGACCGGAGCAGCGCTCGTCTACACTGCTGTCGAATGAAGCTCTTCGATGTACTTCGCCTCCATGACGACAGCATCCGGCCGGAGATGTGCAAGCTTCATCTCGCGGGGTGGAACGGGTTCGAGAATCCGGTCGACGTGTTTGTCGAGGGGCGGTTCGAGGCCTGGCAATCGCGCCAATCGAGGAAGAACTTTGGGCGGCCGCTGGTGGTTTCGCTCATCGCGATGGACGAGAACCACCATTGGTTGTTTGCGGGTGTCCACGACGTGCATGGGCATGAGTTCGTCGCCGAATGGGATGCGTATCGGTACGAGATGACATCGAGGGCTACGGCGGAGGCTGTCAACGGTCGCTTGGTCGTGCGGTTCGAGAGAACGGGCCGGCAGTCGTATCTGCTGGCGGAGAAGTGGACGGATAACCTGGTGGTCTCGGAGCTGCTGCCCAGGCGGCTGCAGGTCGGGGCATTTCCGGGGTTCGTGAAGGTCCGGCTGACGAAAGGGAAGCTCGACGCGATCGTTGGGGACCAGCCGGCGTTGTGGAAGAGCGCACTGTCGAGCGTGGCGGGGGTCTATGTGATTGCGGACTCCGCGAGCGGGAAGCTGTACGTGGGGAGCGCGACGGGGGAGGCGGGCATCTGGGGGCGGTGGTGCTCGTACTCGAAGACAGGGCACGGGGGGAACCGTGAGCTGGTGGCGCTTTTGCGCGAGAAGGGAGAGGCGTACGCGTCGAACTTTGTGTTCGGGGTGTTGGAGACTGCAGACACGCGGGCGAGCGAGAGTGATGTGCTCGGGCGGGAGTCGCACTGGAAGGAACTCCTGCTCTCGAGGGTGCACGGGTACAACGCGAACTGATGTGCGGCGGGCGAGAGAGTCGTGCTCGATGCTGGGAGAGGGGGGCTCGGCATCAAGAGCGCCGTTGTGAGACGCGAAGGGCTGTTGTTGCCGCTTGGAGCGCGGGAGCGCGGCGGGCCGGTCCGAGAGGGGTCCGTGCTCAGGCTCTTGCCTGGGCTCGCGGTTGCGGCGAGTCGGGTGGCAGCGGTGGATTGTCGGAGTCGGTGGACGGCGAGGGCTGGTCGCGGGGTGATCGCGGAGGGCAGAGGTCGCGCGGCTTGCCTGCTGGCGCGGTGCCTCCCCGCCGCCTCCTGCGGGGTGTCGCCGGTGCCATTGTGGTGGGAGGGGGTTGTGGGCAGCTCGGGTCCTCGGAGTCGGCGTGGGCCCTCCGCTGGCGCGGCTTCGCGGCTGTGGGCTTCGGTGGGGAAGGGCGGAGGTTCTATTCCTCGGCGGAGGCCGTCTTCCAGGGGGGCGGCTCTCTTCAGCGCCAGTTCTGCTCACCGCTCGAGACGACGCAATCGCAGGCGCATCGTCTCCTCGCCTTCGTTCCCGGAGGACATCGCCACGCGGTAGGTCCCGGCGGTGAGCTGGAGTTCGTGCTCGACTCCGGCAGCAAAGGTGGTGGCGGGTCGTTGGTCGACCTCGTTCCAGACGTCTCCGTTTGAGGGGGGCTCGGGCAAGTCGGACAGCACGTCGGTATGGCACCCGAGGACGACGGCCTCGGCGCCGCCCTCGACCTCGAGTGAATAGGTGCCGGCATCGAGGGTGACGGAGCGCCAGACGGCGGCGCCGTCGGTGCCCGAGAAGTCGGGGAACTCGTACTGGGTGGCCTGTTGCGAGGCACACGAGAAGGTCAGCGACTCCTGCCAGAGGCCATCGTCAATCCTGGGCAACTCTGGGTAGGGGCATGGATGCCGAGGGGGGTAGGCGGCGGGGGCTTCGCGCTCGTAGTCGTCGGCGAGGACATGGAGCGGCTGGCCGAGGACAGACTCCACGTCTCCGCTCGCGACGGCGTCTTGGTAGGTGGTCCAGCCGTGGGTCTGCACGAGGTATCGGGCAAAGTGGCCGGCGGTGACGTAGTTGGCCAGCTCCGCCTGGTCGAGGTCGTCAGCCCGCATGGGGATGGTGCTTTTGCGGCTGGTATGGCCCGCGGCGAGTTCTGCGTATCCCTCGGAGAGGAAAGCGCGGCCACCGAAGTCGAGAGCGGGGGAGGCGATTGCGTGGCCAACCTCGTGACGCACGCTCATCCACGCGCCGAAGATCTGGCCATCTCCTTCGCAGGCGATCACGCCGTCGCCACCGCAGATGTCGGTGACGTCGGAGAGCAAGAAGACTTGGAGTGGTTCGGGCTCTCGTAGTCCGGAGAGATGTTCGAGTTCGCCGACATGCGCATCGAGGGCGGCAAGGTCGCCGGCGCAGGGGAGGTGTTCGCCGTCGCCAACGGCGATGCGTGTTCGTTCCGTCTCGATGCTCAGCGGGGGCAGGTCTAAGTCGTCGGCGCATCCTGGGGCGCAGGCGAGCGCGGCAACGGTGGCCCAGCTAGCTCGCACCACCGGACCCACCACCGCCAGGCCGACAGTCTCTCGTCTGAGCCGGGGTGCAATTGAACTGTGGCAACGCCTCCTGGACAGACGAGACGCACTCGACTCTGATCGGGGTTCCTTCACAAACGACGGCGATTCGCTCACATCCTCCGCACTGGATGTCGTTGCCATCATACGTGGGTTTGTCTTGGCCGCATCCGTTGCCGTTGCAGCCGTACCCGAGGCTCACTGCGGCGACGATGACAAGAAGGATTCGAACTCCGATGTGCTCCTGCATTACGGGAAGGGTAGGCCGGCGCTGGTCGCGGAGCCACTCGAAGCGTGCTTGCGTGAAGAACGATGACCCGGGGGGCCGGCCCGGAAAGTGGCGAGTGTCTGATCTTGTGGGCACTCTCGGCGGAGAGTCGGGGATCCGTGGTGGTGTCCTGTTCGACTCACGATGCGAAATGGGCGGTTGAACGTCTTGCTGGGGATAGGATGAAGTCGATGGAGTTGCCGTGCCCTCCCGACGAGAACCTCCCGCACCGAGCCGTCGGCTTGCACTGCAAGGTTTTCGAGGCCTGGCCGGACAGAGTCTGGGACAACGAACATCAGGGCTGGCTGGACAAAGAGGACCCCCTCACATCTGTCCGCCAGTACGAGGACCGTGTCCGCGGTTGGTTCCTTCGATGGGGCGAACACCTTCGTAAGCACCATGACGCGGGCTTTGTCGTGCTCATGGTCGCCGTGGGATACCTTGAGGGAAATCAACAGTTCCGCAACGGTCAGTCCAGCAAGAACAACTCGACGGCGTTCGTGGTTCAGGCTCTTCGGCGGATCTTTCCCTGGGTGCTTGAAGCAGAAGCCAAGGCCTTCTACGGAAGGGTTCGGTGTGGGCTGTTCCATGACGGTATGACCAAGCACGGCGTCGAAATCGAGAACCGCCACGAGCAGGCGCTCACCTTCGATGACGATCACTTCGTCGTTAGCCCGAACAAGTTCCTTGACCTGGTCGTCGATGATTTCGACGCATATGTAGTCGAGCTGCAGACGCCCAACAGCCCGGCACTCGACAGCTTTCTTGTCCGCTGGGAAGGCTGAACCCAGAACTCCTGGTTTCGTGAGGGGGGCCGATCAACGTCTCGTGACGCGGAGGGACATCCG
This sequence comes from Nannocystales bacterium, assembly GCA_050633305.1. Lineage (GTDB taxonomy): Bacteria > Myxococcota_A > Polyangia > Nannocystales > Nannocystaceae > CAJXVA01. The sequence goes on along the minus strand of JBOEGF010000017.1, from coordinate 15,121 downwards.
GGTGTCGTCGTTGTGCTCGGAGGACAGGGCGAGGCGGTAGCGGCCCTCGGTGAGCTGGAGGGTGTGTGGGGTGTCGGAGTCGAAGAAGGTGCCGAAGGCGGTTTGGCTGAGTTCGGCCTGGTTCATGATGTCGCCGTGGGAGAAGTCGGGGGTGGGCTGGTCGGTGTCGTCCATCTGGCAGCCGACGATGCGGACGCCGTCACCGCCCTCGACGAGGACGTGGTAGTCGCCGGGCTCCTCGAGCTCGAGGATGCGGACGATGCCGGCGCCTGTGCCCTCGAACTGGGAGGCGTCGGGGCTCTGGCAGGAGAAGTTGTAGGTGTCGGCCCAGGTGGTGTCGTCGAGCTTGGGGGCGAGGGGGTCGGGGCAGGGGTCCCGGGGGGGGGGGGGGTAGGAGTGCGGGGCCTCGGCTTCGTACAGGGCGGTGAGCTGGGCGAGGGAGAGGCCGATGATGTCTTCGGGGGGCGTGCCGTCGATGAGCTGCTGAGGGGCTTGGTCTCCGAAGTCTTCGAAGAGGAAGCGGACGAAGTGGCCTGCGGTGGTCGCCCGGTTGTGGGGCGCCTGGAGTCCGGTCGGTCGGTCGGTCGGTCGGTCGGTCGGTCGCGAAGGTGGTGTGAAGGGCGGGGGGGTTTTCCGGCCTGCTGTTGGAGGGCAGAGGTTGTGCGGCTCGCCTGCTGGCGCGGTGCCTCNNGCTCGGGTCCTCGGAGTCGGCGTGGGCCCTCCGCTGGCGCGGCTTCGCGGGGGTGGGCTTCGGTGGGGAAGGGCGGAGGTTCTATTCCTCGGCGGAGGCCGTCTTCTTCCGGGAGCGCTTCTTTGCGGGCTTCGATTTGACGCGAGCGGTCGGCGCTGGGGGGAGCTCGAGCTGGCTGGTTTGGACGCGGTGGAATCTACGCTTGGGGTCGAGGACGAGGTCCCAGAAGCCGAAGACGGAGGCGAGGACGTAGTCGAGCTCGAGGGGGTGGCGGGTGCGCTGGAGGGACTTGTCGGGGCGGCAGTCGGCGGCGAGTTTGGAGCCCTGCAGGGTGTGCATGACGCCCGGGGACCATCCGTCGCCTGTGTAGACGAGAACGCCTGGGATCCACATGGCTTCGAGGTCGCGCAGGGCGTAGTCGATCTTCTCGTCGGTGGTGCCTCGGCTATCCTGGAGCTTGCATTCGATGCCGAGAGCGACCTGGTCGGTGGGGCGCAGAGCCAGCACATCGACGCGGCGGTTCTTGCCGATGACGGTCTTGGCCATGCACTCTCTGTCTACGCGACGGAGGCCCGTCGGCTTGTTTTGACAGACGCAGTGCGGACGCGGGATGTTGCGGAGATGGGGTTTTCGCCACGGTACGCGTATATTGACGAGCAAGGGCGGGCGCGATCGATAACGAAGACTCTATGCCACGCGCTTTTGGGCAGAAGTCAGGCCGTCGCAGAGTTTGCGAACAAGCGTGTGCAGTTCGCGTCGATCTACGTTGAGCTTGAGTGCCGGTTGCCGGTCCGCATTCTGCAGGAGGACTACAGGGTCCTGGAGTTCGGACCCGACGGCCTACCGAGCCTCGAAGCTGGTCTTCGCGTTCACTCGGCGCTCGCGAAGAGTGTCGACTTCTCAGTGCTGCTGGGTGCAGGCTTTGACCGGGACGACCTTGTGGCTGCAGAGGATGTGCGCACTCTCGACGCCGCGCGCTGGACGCCCGCGTCGTGGCTGCGGCGAGAGATCCTCGTTGTGTGCCGTTTGAGTCATTTGGCCGGCCCACAGAGCCCGGGTTCTTGAGGCCGCCCCCTCCCCGGCCGGACTATTCGGGCCATTGAGGACGTCAAGGACGTGATACTCCGTTCGACGGGCGAGCCGCGGACGGTCAGTACGGGGCCCTTCGGCTGTAGACTGCGCATGGGCGCCGATTGTATGTTTCCTGGTTGTTTCGAATGGCTACGCCAGGTGACCTGATTCCGCGTGCTGAGCGTTCCTGCGAATGCTGGGGCGGTGCGATAGGCGCCCCGATGAGACTATGACACCTACAACCGAACCGCTACGCAGAGTCATGCTGGATACCTCGTCGCTCTCAGCGTTGCCCGATGTGTGCTCCGAGGCAGGTGAGTTCGACGAAGCGCTCCGACGGCATAGGGCAACGGTAACTCTGCATGCATCGGTTGCGCAGGCGCTCGACGGCTCCAATGCTGACCGCGTCCTGACCCGGTTTCGGGGCCTGCGCGCCCTTGGATTCGGCCGATTTCGCGAATCGATGGGGTTGGGATACTACCTTCGCCGCGAAGCAGCGGGGGAGTCGGTCGGTGGTGTTGTGGAGGCCAAGGAGGGCGACATCTCATCACTCTTCCTGCATTCGAGTGACCCTGGAAAATTCGAGTCTCTTCGGGTGCACGCAGCTGGTGCCTGGCGTTCGCGGGCGCGGAACCAGGCCGCTCAGATGGCAGTAACGGCCGCTAGCCTGCGCGAGCATTGGTCTATGCTCGCGAAGGCGAAGCGCAGGAAAATGCGTCCGGGCCTTGGGGGCATCGAGGTTTCACGTAGCGTCGTAGGGGATGACACGGACGAGGTGCGGCGGGTGCTCGTGCACGGCTTCGGCGGGGAGGAACTCGCAGCGCGGGCAAAACGGTCGCCGCGAACGCACCGGGCTCACAACGTGTTCGCTGGCCTGGCCACCCTGAACATTCTCGGGACCATGCTGGGAGGCGAATTCACTCCGGCCGCGCCGTTCATGAAGCTCGAGAAGGACGACCTTAACGACACTGTCCTCGCTGCCCAGGCTGCCTACTGCGACGTGTACCTTGTCGAAGACGCGCTCTTGCGCCAACGGCTCGAGTTGTTGGTATCGAGAGGATACGCGTTTTTCGAGGTGAGAGGTGTGTCCGAGTGGCTGATGGCCCCGGGGCTCCCAGTCTAGAACCGCCGCTTGGCCCGTTTGATGTGCTGACCTCGCCGCTTTGTTTTTCTTTTCACACCGGGGGCATATGGAGGGCAAGGACGACCGGACCCCTCTCGCGATCCGGGATGCCCCGGCGGGTCCGAAGGCTGCGGATACGCCGACTGCGGCGTGTTGACGGTATCGGCGAATACGCGCCACGTTTCGACCGAGACCTCAATCGTGCGAACGTCAAGTGGTACCATCACTAGATGATTCGTCGTACCCTGCACGCGCAGCGCTACTATCGGCAAATGCGGGCCGCGGTTCGGCAGGACGCCGGGCTTGCCGACGCGATTGAAGATGCGCTTGAGAGTGGCGCCGGTGACTTATTCTGGAAGATCTTTGGGCAGTACGACGGCCGGCTGAAACCGGGGCGAGAAGATGCATTCGCGGCGCTAATAATCAACTGGATGCGCTGTTGTGGCCAGATCCACCAGAAAACGGTCCACCTCGGCGTCGAGCCCATCGCTGACAGAGAGGTCGCTGAGAATCAGCGGCGACTGGATCTGCTGTCAACACGAAGCCGCGGGGTGTTGCAAGCCCGTTTCTCTCCCGCTCGCGGGAGAGCCGCGGAAGACGACGGGCTTCTAACTTGGTCCGGACCCTCTTCGACGAATATCGTGTCGACGGAGTCGATCGGGACCTAGCCCATGTCTCGACCGCTGTCCTGCCGCCCGGCACGGCGCGCCTTGAGGTTGGGAATTGTCCGACGACTCGGACGCTTCTTTATCTTGAGTGCTACGGCGAGAATGTTGCTCGTTGGCCGTACGGTTCGAGTGAAATCCACATCCTGGCGTGGTCACCCGAATGGTACCCAGGCGCGCTCAACGAAGCGCCAGAGCGGACAGACGTCGAGGTCATTCGCCACTTTCCCACGACAGCGCGAGTGAGTGAGGCGGGAGTGCCGAGGGCGTCTCGGCCGGCCCTTGCGACGGCGGCGCTCACCGAGCTTCTACAATCTGCTCTTGGATGTTCTGTCCGGGAAGGAGAAGGGGTCGAGGGGGTTGTGGCGTCGGCCATCGAGAAGGTGGGCAAGCGGCGAGTTCGCGATGCGATTCGCACGCATGAAGGGCTCCGTTTGTGGCTCCAGGAGTCAGAGTGGGATTCTGGGGCGTAGGGGGCCCCGGGGAGCGTTCGGGCGCCCAGGTTTGCGGGGGCGGGCACCCTCTCATTTTCGTGGTAGTCAAGCATCGTGGGAGTTCGTTCCGTTTCGCCCAAGAACAAGCTCGCTGACTCGTTGTCTGAGTTGCCGGCGGTAGTGCCCGACTTGTTCTCAGGCCGCGCGGTTCTGTTCGTTGGCGCTGGCTTCTCGAATGCGCTTACGGGCGCTCCGGGGTGGGGAGACCTAATCCAGGAACTGTGGAGAGAGAGCGGGGAAGAACGGGCGCTCTGGGAGTCAAGCCTGCCGGACGACGCCTTCGCGGAGATGGAGATCCTGGACCTGCTGTTTCGGAGGAAGTGGCTGCATGACAGGGCAGGGAAAGCGCCTCCGTACGATGGGCACCCACTCAAAGTAGCGATCCATAACTACTTTCAGCGCCAGAAAATCGAGATCGAGGATTGGGGTCTCTTCGAGGGCCTGTTGGACCTGGGGTTCTGTGACTGGGTGACCACGAACTGGGACACAGCGATCGAGGAGGGACTCAAGACCGCAGAGAGGGTTCCTACGATCGTGCGGCGCGGCGCCCTGCTGGAGGACCTGGCCCGCATGAAGAGGGCCGGAAATGAGCTGCCGAGCCGGAAGTACCCCTCCGTTCTCAAGTTCCACGGTTGCCTCAGCCAGCCAAGACATATGGTGGTCACGACCAGCGACCTCAACGAGTTCTTGGATGGCGACCTGTACCTGAAGAGCCTCCTCGTGACCAAGTTGATGCAGCGTAGTGTCATCTACCTGGGCTACCGACTGGGCGATGAAAACCTGATTCGAATTGTTGGTGACGTTCGCGCAGAGATGACCCGGTTGGCCGCGGGCCGTCCCGTCCCTTCAACCCAGGTCATCCTCGTAAGAAATCGCGCGAAGTATCCACAGCACCTTGCACGCCTGGAGGAGCTCGGGGTGCAGGTTCTCGAGTGTCCGGGCGTCGACGACTTCGTCGCCGCGGTCAAGGATGTGCAGTCGAATCCGCGGCGTTCCCGCCGGGGTGACGAGCTGGCTTTGGCACTCTTGCAGGACCAACACGGTCACGCCGAGTCCATGGCGAAGCTATCGAAGTTTGGGCTGGGCTTTAGTTCAATGATTGGCCGCGACCCTGCGGCGTTCTTTGGGATGGGAAAGGGCGTCATGGCCGTGCCCTCGTGGTTCAGGAGTGAAATCTATTCGCAACACAGCGGCTACAACGTTCACGACTGGGTGGGAGCACTCGAGATACTCGTTGAGGGACTGGGCGACACGAGCAAGCTGGCAAAGTTCGTCATGATTCCGAGTGACTCCGCATTCCAGGACTTCTATCGCGGGGTGGAAAAGCTAGTTGTCGGAATCGCCTTGCACGTGGCCAAGCTACACAGACTTCAGTATGGACCAGACTGGCGGCCGCTAGCTCGCGTCGTGGCCTCTTTGTGCTCTGAGGAGGCCCGGAGTGACCGCGACGCAGCGAAAATCTTCCTGGCGATCGCGGACGCGGCGCCATCGTTCTCGAGCGACGAATTTGTCGCTCGAGCGAAAAGCGCTGCTGAAGTGGTGGCTCGACGAGGTCCAATGTATGAACTCGAAGCCTTGATATCCGGGTTCGTGAGGCTCGGTGCGCTGGACGCTCTCGCCAAGGGGCTTGAAAACCGTTCAAACCCCGAGCGGGCTGCGGCAGTATTGATGCCGCTCGGCCGAATGTTAGGGGGACTTCGAGCGGAGGACGAGCGGGTCTACGAGAGAGTATTGACGGTAGCGAAGAGATGGGTCGCTGCTATCGGTGTGGCGCAGTGCCGCGTCTTCCTCAGCACTGGGAAAGACGCGGTCAAGTGGGGTCTCGACTCGTCCTTCGTTGAGTGGGTCTTTGCAGACGAGGCGGGTGCTGAGTCGCCGTCGTGAAGTCCTACTGACCTCGGGCCCCGAACACGAGTCTGAACCGAGTTGTAAACACCTTCGCAGTTGTGTAGGTTCGGGAGTTCTCGTGGATACCGCCGTCGCCCTCCTACGGGGTTGCGGGCTCCGGAGCCTAGAGTTGCTTCAGAGCACGCCTGATCCACCGCCGTCTAAACCGATCCGGCTCGCTCGCGAGCCAACGGGCCGGCAGTTGGGAGAGAATCGTCCTCGCGCTGGGAACTGCTTTCGCCGTGCGCAAGAGTTCTCGCAGCAACCGGTCCGAAGTCCCGGATGACACGACCAGCGCTGGTGAATCCTCGAAGGTGTTTCGCGCCCACCCAGCCCAGAAGGCCCGCCGCAGTCGTTCCGCGATGTCCCAATTCCACGAATCTCCCAGGTCAGGCACGTTCGGCTCGAGCCAGCGCCAATGCACAGGTTGAAGACGGCGATGGAGCGCCATCCAGTGCAACTCGTCAAACGCTCGAAGAAAAGAGGACGCCTCGTCCTCTGACCGGAGCGAGAACCTGCCCCCGAGCCAGCGTGCGTTACTTGCCCTCGACTGGCCGGGAAACGTTCGCCAGCTGAAGGCCGTGATCCGGCGGACCGCTTACTTGGTCGACGGCGACAAGATCAGCGCCGAAGCCCTCCGCCGCTTCGGATCCGAGTGGTCGCAGGGCCGGCCTCCGCTGGAGGCTTCGCCCCCCGCTTTGCTGCCGTTGCGCGATGCCACCGCCCAGTTCCAGCGCGGCTACTGCCGACATTTGCTGGAGCTGACCGATGGGGATGTGGGCGCGGCCGCGGACTTGGCCGGGTACGGACGCCGCGGCCTTCGTGAGCTGCTGGTCCGGCTCGAGCTCGCCTGAAGAAGCGTTCCTCGGCCGGCAGAACGCGCCTTCGTTGCTGCGGCACTTCGCAGGGCCAAGCCGTTGAAATCTCATGGTGCCGCGCTTGGGCCACCAGATGCACCAGGCAAGGGCGTGAACGCAGGAGCGACGCGGTGGAGCGATCTAACGTGACGCTGGACTCGGTCCGGGTGAGCGTCGGCTTGAAGACGGTCGATGGCCAGGAACTCCGCCTGACGACCCGCAGCTTCGAGCTGACCGAGTCCATCGGTCAGTGCTTCGTCGGCACCACCACGCTGTTGAGCACCGATCTCGATCTGGAGGTGGACTCGCTGCTGTGGGCCCGCGCGCACGTGGAGATCGATCGCCCCGGCTTCACCGCGCGGACGCTTCGCGCGGTGGTGACCTCGGCCGGGTTCGTCGCCGTGCATAGTCACCAACTCTTCGTGCGCGTGGTGCTCGAGCCATCCTTGGCGTTGCTGCGGCTCTCCACCCGCACCCGCATCTTCACCGACCGCACGCTGCCGCAGGTCCTCGAGGAGATCGCAGGCCCTGTGTTCGAGGAGTTCGGCGGCGCGTGGAACTTCTCGCGTCTGCGAGACGAGCAGCCGCCGCGCGACTACCAGGTGCAGTACGGCGAGCGCGACCTCGACTTCGTCCTGCGGCTGCTGTCCGAGTCGGGGCTGTGCCTGCTGCACGGGTACGCCGACGACGAGCGGCAGACCCACTACGTGCTGACCGACCACAACGCAGCCCTGCCTGCGGTGGGCTTGGACGCCGCCGCGCCCACCGAGTCCGCGCCTGTGCTCGTGCCGTTTCACCCCGAGGGCGAGGCTGAGGAACAAGCGGACGAGCCCGGGGTGCAAGCCTTGGTGCGCGCCGACAACATCCAACCCGGCGGCGTCACGGTGCGGGCACGGGACTGGAAACACCTCGAGCCGGGCATGTTGGAGACCCGCCACGAGCACGGCCGGCTCGGCCACCAGTGGCAGCACCACCCCCGACGCATTGATGAAGGCAAGGGCAGTGGCGGTCCGCACCTGGACGACACCGACGCGTGGGCAGCCCGGGCGTTCGAGGACATCGCGGGCCGCAGTGCGGTGGCCTCGGGCCGCAGCATTGTCGCCGACCTGACCGCGGGCTCCACCTTCGAGTTGCAAGGCCATCCGCAGGTCGACCTCGACGGGCGCTACGCCGTCACGCAGGTCGTGCACGAGGCCGACTTCCCCGAGGTGGACGTGCATGGTGGCCCGCAGGCGGCAGCGACCTACGCCAACCGGTTTGTCGTGCAGCCGCTCGAGTTCGGCCCGGTGCGGCCTGCGGTTGTGCCACGCCCTCGGGTCAGCGGCATCGAGTCCGCCGTGGTGGTCGGCCCGCACGGCGAGGAGGTGCACACCGATGCGCTGGGTCGCGTACTGGTGCGCTTTCACTGGGACGATGCTCCAGGTCACACGTGCTGGCTGCGGGTGATGACGCCGTGGGCGGGCCCGGGCTATGGCGCGAGCTTCGTCCCTCGGGTCGGGATGGAGGTCGTGGTGGGCTTTTTGGGCGGCAACCCCGACCGCCCCGTCGTGACCGGCTGCTTGTGGACCGGGGGCAACCCGCCACCGGGTGCCCTGCCGCAAACCAAGACCTGCACCACCTTGCGGACGCAGAGCAGCCCCGGCGGCGAGGGCTACAACGAGCTGCGCTTCGAGGATGCCGCGGGCAGCGAGGAGGTGTTCCTGCACGCCCAACGCAACCAACGAACCGTGGTGCGGGCGGCCCAGAGCACCCAGGTGGGCGCCTCGCGCAGCCTGAGCGTGGGCAAGGACTCCGCGCGCAACATCGACGGCAGCGAGACCGTGCAGATCGGCAAGCCCAACGCCGAGGCCAAGGGCGAGCTGCAGGTGTTCGTGACCGGGGGCGAGTTTCGCGACGTGGGCGACGTGCACTCGCTGCACGCGAGCTCGGCGTTTTGGACCGCCGACGAGTGCATCGTGGGCAACGCCGAGCAGATGGTCCGGTGGTCCTGCGCAACCGCGGGGGCGGACAGCGCGGGCCGGTCGTCGATGGGCCTGCACCGCCCTCCCACGCAGGGCAGCGTGCTGGAGATGAAGCCCACCAGCGTCACGCTGGAAGCCCCCGAGAGCATCGAGCTGAAGGTGGGCAAGACCGTGCTCCGCCTGACGCCCCAAGGCATCGCGATGGAGGGCACCGTGATCACCGCGAACGCGGATCGGCGGCTGTGGCTGAGCGCCGATGCGGGGAGCCTGAGCCTGGACACCAAGCGGGCCGAGCTGTTCGGCGGGCACAAGAGCGAGTCCGTGCTGCGCCTTCAGGCCTCGGGCGCGGAGTGCAAGGCCCAGGGCAACCTCGTGCAGTCGGGCTCATCGGTGAACATCAGCGGCTCGTCCAGCGCGACGCTGGAGAGCCCCGCGACGCACGTCTTCGGGGGCGACACCGCCACGCTCAAAGGCGCGTCGGTCGGGGTGACCGGGGCCAGTGTCGAGGTGCACTCCGAGGGACTCGTCGACGTGCGCGGCCAACCCATTCACCTCAACTGCTGATGTCCACGCTGTACGACACGATGGGGCTGCCCACGTTTCAGGACGTGCAGGCGGCGGTGGAGCGAATGCGGCAGCACTTCGAGGACGACGCGCCTTCGAGCCCACAGGCGTGGTTGCGGGAGTGGGCCGAAGCGGGGGACCCGCCCAAGCCGAAAGAGACGCGCGAGGAAGAACCCGCCGACGAACCCGCCGAGAACGAGGTCGGGGGCGAAGACGACGACGGCCACGGTTGGTGGTGGGTCGTGGGCATCGGTGCGGGGGCGGGCTACCTGGTCTATCGCAAGCTCAAGGAAACCAGTGTCGAGCAGTCGGCCGACTTCGAGTTCGAACTGGCTCCGTGGGAGATCGACGGCGTTCCCTGGACGGTTGAACGCACCCGCATCCCCGGGCCGCAGTTCGCCGCGCGGGTCGGGGATCCGCTGCTGCATGGCGGCACCGCGATTCCCGGGCCCGGGTCGATCGACGTGGCGATCTCGGGCCGCCCCGCGCTGACCGTGGACCATGTGGTGGGCGCGTGCCCCATGCCCAATGTCGTGGGCCTGCCCCACCTCCCGCAGACCGGGCGCGCGGCGTGGAGGACGACCAACGCATCGGTCTACATCAACGGCGCGCCCCTGCTGCGGGCGGGCGATTGGGTGATCGAGAGCTCCGGCGGTCCCAACCCGCTCATCGCGGGCGCACCGCAAGTGCTGGCCGGTCCACCCGCGGCCCCCTGCGTGGTGCAAGAGGTCGTGTTTCGGCCGCTGGACGACTTCATCCCGGGCCTGGAGCGCTTCGGATCCCTGGGCGGGACGGTGTCTCTCAAAGGCACGGTCAAGTGGAACGCCTGGGACATGGTCAAGGGCGCCGGGGCGGCCGGGATCATGGTGTACGGCGGCCCCGTGGGCGTCCTGGCGGGCCGCGCGGTGCTGAGCTCGCTCGATGGCCCCACGCTCAAGGTCGGGTTTGAAGCCAAGAACGAGTTCTTCTCGGACTGGCTGTCCGGCATTGACCTCGACCGCGACGGGACCCTCGACGTGCTCGTCGAGGCCCGCGCGACGTGTGATGCGTCGATGAAGTCCGAGCACTCTGCGGTGCTGGACCCGAAGGACCCCAGCAAGACCAAGCGCAAGAAGAACAGCGGGCTCGAGACGGACATCGACTGCCATCGCCCGCAGGTGCAGGTGCGCAAACCAGGACAGCGGCGCAAGCCGTGGAAGGATGAGAAGAAAGAATGAACCAGGACGCCTTGTTTGCGCACCCCAGGCCCGACCCCGCTCGGCTTCGCGAGACGCACGAGCTGCAACGCATCGAGGTCTCGCACGACCGGGCCCTGAGCTTTGGCTTGCTCAAGCCCCGGGCGATGGCGGTGGCGATGCCCGGCACCTTCGAGCCTGAGGCCCGCGGTGTGCCCGAGCCGCTGGCGGCCTTTGGGTTGCCGCCGAGCCTCACGGGCCCCCGGTTGGGCGTCAGCGGGCACACCTTGGAGTGGGAGGTCGACCCCTTGGAGTGGTTGCGATGGCTGGCCGCCAAGTCGGGCTGGGGCGTGGCGTTGGCCAAGACCCACGTGTGCCGCGGTGGCCCTCGATACGAGCTGGCGGCCCTGCGCGAGAAGGACGGCGAGGTCCTCGTGCGCCGCACCCTTGCCGTGCGATCGGGGCCGCGTCTGATCCGATGTGATGCCTTCGCGCCGCACCGGATCTGGTCGCAGTGGCACGACCCGTTGTGGTTCGCCCTCGACAGTTTTCATCTCGGCCACCCCAGCCGCGGCCCGGTGGAGGAACTCGTGGTACGCGGCGGACCCTTGGTGGGCTTCGCCCTGCCAGGCTCCTGGGACGCGCGCGGCGATGGCAGCGAGCAGGCGATGTCGTGGGCGTTGCAGCCCGTTCGGGATGTCCAGCGCGGTGCGGCGATTCAGCTGTGGGCCTCTGCGCTCGCCCACGCTCCGTCCGCCGAGCACCGCCGCGCCGCGATGTGGCGCGAGCTGACCGACACCGACGCGACGCTGGGTGCCGTGCTCTCCGCGCAGCGCCCGGGCTTCGACACATTGGTGCCGGGTTGGCTGGGTCAGTGGCAGGCCTCCATTCGGACCCCCAGCGGTGATGGGGTTGCTGTGGTCGCACAACGCGAGCATGAGAGCGTCGCGATCGACTACCGGCTCACCGCGCCCGCCGCGGGCACCGACCACCTCGACTGGATGCGGGCGAGCCGAGCGCTCGACATCGTGATCTCCACCAGCCAACCCCGCCCATTGCAATGACCCCGATCCGAGACCACATCGAACGATTTGCCCAACGCCTGTGGAGGCGATGGCTCCGCGCTGCCCACTACGCGCTCGAGACCACGCCCATCGACGCCATGCTTCGCTACCGCCTCGCCTCCCACAAAGAAGTTCACAACGCCGTGCGAGACGTGTGTGCCGGACGCGAGGGGCTGGTGTACATGCTGCACCGGGCCCGCCGGGCAGCCCGCAACCGGCTGCGAGTCGAGATCGAGGATCTGGCGATTCGCTTGGCGTTCTCCATGCCTGCGGGTGGCCGGGGAACGCTGGCGCAGGCGGCTGCCCGGGCGGGATATGCGGTGAGTCCGTCGACCATCCGGCGCATGTTGGTTCGGCGCGGGCTGTGGAGGCGAGTGTCGTGAGTCCCGCAGACCCGGCCTTGGCGCGGTGTGTGTCGTGTGGCCAGCTTCGACGAGAAGCCGACGGACGCTGGTTCTACGAAGGCATCTATCTGGGCCGCGACGGCGAGCCGCGGGCGGTGGTCGAGAGGCTCGAAGAACGGGCCACCTTCGTCGCCGCCCGGCTCGCCGCCGCGCTACGACAGGCGTGTGATGAGTTGGACCGGTGGGGAGACGGCGTCCCCGCGCGGCGCGGGAGGATGCTCGTGCAGAGGTTTGAGCGGTGGCAGTCAGGACGCACGTGGTCGTGACGCGGCCGCAACGGCTCCGGCCCTTCCGCAGTCCCTGGAGTTGTTTCCGCCAGTTGGAGAGAGATACGCGCGGACAGACTCTTGCCTTGTGTCGCTGGAGTCCTCGATGTCCTTGGCGGCCCCCAGACCTTGCTTTCACGCCGCATGATGTTCTACGCCTCATGATCCCCGCGCGAACATGGCGGAACCGCGCCCTGCAGGCTCTGCTTCTCGTCATGTCTGGGGGATGTGGCGGAGAATCCGAGTGCTCCGGCGATGCCTGTATGGCCGAAAGCGATTCTAGCGAAGGTCATGCCGAAGGAAGCGGCGCGGCTACTGCCAATTGGCCTCCGGAGGACTGCTCCTTGGAACGCTCTCAGTCCTCCGCAGCCGGTGAGCTGTCAGTGTATCGAAGAGGCATGTGACGCCTGACAAGCAGGTTATGGCGGTCGGCGAGCTTGGATTCTTAGCCGTCATGACGAGCGAGGCCTGGTCGGGGGGACCTCGACGGCTCGGAGGGTCGAGCTGGCGGCCAGCACCAGGCCCGCCCTCGACAAACAGCTCCTCGATGTTGCGCGCCATCGGCTGCCGCGGCCACCGCTCGGGTTTCCAGTCACGCGTCTCGGGCGATCTGCGCGGATGCCAGTGCCAGGGGTTCCCAGCTCGTTCGCTCGAGCGCTGCGGCCGACCGCGAGGTTGAGCTAGCCGGAGCCTGGCGCGATGCAGGGGCGGTCGGATTGCAGCCTGCGACGCCCTGGAACGCGCAGACACCTGCGCAACGGAGAACCCACTCGGCCGTATGAACGCCAGACACGGGGTCGATATCCCCGCGACACCGGTTCGCTCCAACCGCCGATTCGAGCGGCGAGTCCTGCTGTTCAGCCGAAAGCGAGCAGACCCGTAGTCAGGGATTCCCCGCAGAGTGGTAGGCGACGACCGTGAGGCGTGATAGGTAGCGCCCTAGACAATGTGGCAGCTCGACAACCGCACGGTCTACGCGGCGGAGCGTATCTGGACCCGAAATCGGGAAGGCCGGCACATGTGGATTGTGTGTTTGAAGGCCACCTTCAACATTCCCCGGCAAGGTCGAACGCTCGAGCTCGCGGACGAACAGCCTGCCCCTCGGTTCGAGCCCGAGTATCGGGGCGAGGCCGGCGACTCGAGCATCGTCTACGAGGCAGATGTCGTTGGGCCGAAGCCCGGAACCGACGTGTTGATCGAGGGCTCAGCCCACGCGCCCTCGGGCAAGCCAGCCAAGGAGGTCGCGGTCCTGCTCCGTGTCGCGACCATCGACAAATTGCTGCGAGTTCATGGCGAGCGCGTCTTTGTCGACGGCGGGCTGGGAATCGCGCCATCGGCCGCGGCGGCATTCACGAAGATGCCGCTGACCTACGAGCGTACGTTTGGGGGGGCAGACACATCGTCTTCCAACCCGAGCAAACACCGGATCGATCCAAACAACCCCACAGGAACGGGATTCTTCGTCGACAAGCGATCGCTACTGGGCAAGCCGGCCCCCAATGTGGAGTACATGAACGGTGACACGGGACGCGCCGCTTCGTTCGGGCCCGTCGCGAGCTTCTGGTCTCCGCGCCTGTCACACGCTGGAACCTATGACGCCGCGTGGATCGAGCACCGCAAGCCGCTTCTGCCTGCGGACTACGACGTCCGCTACCTGCATTGTGCTCCGGTCGATCAGCAGATAAGCCCTCATCTCGTCGGCGGAGAAACCGTGCAACTCGGCAACCTCAGCCCCGGTGGCTCCATGGGGTTCGAGCTCCCCCGAGTGGTTCCCCGCTTTCGGACCTACTTCGGCCGGCGGTCCGTAGCGTCACCGGGCCGAATGACAGGGGTGATCATCGAGCCCGACGCCGGCCAACTGTCACTGGTCTGGAACGCGACCGTTGAGGTCCCACCCGGCGACATCGAGCGGCTGGACAAGACTGTGATCGACGAGGTTCGCGGATGAGTGTTCTGGAGTTCTTGGCCTCGTCGGCACGGACACCCGTGGGGCTTACCGGCGGAGCCTCCGTCGCGGCGGCGCGGGCCGGCATCAGTCGGCTGCAGGAGGATCCGCTGCTCGTGGATCGCATGGGCAAGCCCGTCCGCGGAGCTCGGGACACCCTGCTCGACCCCGGGCTACGGGGCCCGGAGCGCTTGGTCGCACTTGCGCGCGAGCCACTACGAGAGATTCTCGACACACACCAGACGTTCGGACTGGCGCCACATGTTTTGCTGGCAGTCCCCGAGAGCCGACCCGGGTTCGACCAAGCCGCAGCGGCCACCCTGCTCGATGGGCTTCGCAAGATGGAAGAACTGCGGGAACGAAACGGCACCGTGACCCTGGTGGAGCGGGGCCATGCAGGTGGCCTGCTCGCCTTCTCACGGGCACGCTCGATGCTCGGCCGTGACATGCCCGCCTGTATCGTGGGAGGCGTCGACAGCTATTTCGAGCCCGCGACGCTGTCCTGGCTCAGCGGCTCTCGTCAGCTCGCTCAATCAGGGCAGGCAGGCGGCTTCTATCCAGGCGAAGCCTCGGCGTTTATGCTCGTGGGCGGTGCGGGTGCCATGCGCCAGCTGCGGAAGACCCAGTGTCCTCGCCTGGTGGGCCTCGGATCTGCCACGGAAGACCGCCGGATCAAGACCGATCTGGACTGCCTGGGGGAAGGGCTAGGCTCCGCGATCCGAGAGGCGACGAAGAACTGCGGCCCGGTCGACGACGTCTACTGCGACGTCAACGGTGAGCGATACCGCAGCGAAGAGTGGGGGTTCGCTCAGCGTAAGTCCTCGCCGTGCCGGGCAGACGCACCGACTCGTCGCGTAGAGGGGGCGTGAGCCGCCGCTACGCGGTGAGTTCGTTGGGCAACATCGCTGCGCCGGGCGTCTTGATAGCGCGGACGGTAAGTCCTCGCCCTGGCGG
>JBOEGF010000016.1:0-184088 GCA_050633305.1 Nannocystales bacterium | reverse complement strand
TCGAATTGAGGACACCCCCTAGTGGGTTGCGTCCTGCCGAGCGGGGGCTCAGGCGGCGCTCATGCCCATGCGGATGAGCTTCCGGGCCGTCCGCGACGCAGTTGCCTGGCACACGCCAAGCGCGATGCTCGAGCCGTAGCCGTCGAACGCCAGAGCGGCGCCACCGGAGACCACAGCCACGATGGCCGAGCCTGCGGTCTCGTACTTGGCTGCCGTCTTCGACTGTACGAAGAGCGCCTCCATGCCGCCGTCGATGGCCACCGCCGTTCCAAGCTGGGCGAAGGACTGGCCCTTGGAGCCCTGTTTCGCGGCCTCAACCGCAGCTTCTGCCTCGTCGATCTTCTTCGCCGAAGACTTCTTCGCCGCCTTCACTCTCGCGGTCGCGATGTCAGAGGCTTCGGTCGGGGTCTTGTTCTTGAAGAGTTTCGCGGGGACGGTCGACATGGGTGGAGGGTTCTTTCGTTCGTGTCCCCTGCTGTCTGGTGTGAGCCTTTCCTGGGGCGCAAGGGACAAGGCCCGGCAGGTCGGCGTTCGGTACCCCCTTGTCATCCCCGGGATCTCTCCTCGCGTCACTGCACTTTTCACTTCGCGTTTCACTCCCGATTTCACTTTCGATTCACCCAGATCGGATAGTGAGGCCGGTCTTTGGCAAGAGATCTGGAACAATCGGCACCTCAACCGAAGCGCATCACCACTTTGCGCTTCAGTTTCGGCGTTTCTCTTTGCCGTGCAGTGAATGTCGCGACCGATTGGATTCTCGGGAAGATCTCCCTACGGTCCTGAAGTGCAGTTCGAGCAGGTCTTCGTTCCCACCGATGAGCACGACATCGTCGTCCAGAACCCAGCGACGGTTCTGGCCCGTAGGATCCTGTCGGCCGCCACCGCGCTCGAGTTCGTGAAGATCGAAGTCCACTCCCGAGGTGGCAAGTATCGGGAGTTCGGCCGCGGGTTCTCGCTCACCCACGACGAAGAACTCAGCGAATCCGAGCGCAAGAGTGTCGCCAACGCTCTCGCGGCTGAGATCGTCGAGGTCTGCGCCCAGGGCCAGAAGGACTACGACAAGCCCGTCGATTGGAAGGTCAGCGGGTATGACAGCCCGGACAAAGGACAGCCCAAGACGCTGTTCTCCGAGAAGTTCAAGATTGGCGCGCTCCAACGCGACCCGACGCTCAAAGAGACGGAATCCATGTCTCTCGTCGAGAGCAACAAGCTGTTGAGGCTGATCGCTGGGGACGAGCACAAGAAGTCGATGGAGACCGCCAGCTTGCTCTTCAAGATGATCACCCCGATCTCTGAGATGACCGGGAACATCGCCGACAAGATCCGCCCCAGCGACGCGGAGATGCAACACAAGACCCGCATGGCCGAGATGGAGCTTGAGGCCACGGTGAGGCAAGCCGAGGCGGTTGGAAAACAGGCCCGCAACCAGTCGACGAACGAGACGCTCCGCTACCTGATCGACCAGATGCCCATGGACGACATCGGCGAGTCCGCCAAGCTCTACGCCCAGCATCTCATCGAAACCCAGCGCGCCAAAGAGGCCGAAGAGAAACGCAAGGCGGAAGAATCCCGGCGCAAGCAAAGCACCGAAAGCCCCCCACCCCCTGAGCCCGACGTGAGCCCCTCCGAAGCAACACAGCAACCTCCTCCTCCTGACCGTTCCCACCTCTGTGAAGGCTCAAGGGTCCTCGCGGAGATCATCGACGGACGACACGATGCTCTCGCCGCCGGCCTTGGCGACGACTGGTCTAGGTTCAAGGGCCTGGCTGAGCAATCGAGCCAGGACGAGTTCGATCGGCTCGCCAAGGACGCCTACAAGGATTTCTCGTCGCGTCCGAAGATGCAGCTCATGACGCTCTTCACGAAGATGAACGTCGCGCTCGCCGACGGCGACGACAGCCCTCGCATGGACCGGCTTCAGGCCTTCCTGAAGGAATCCGGGATCATGCGCGACTAGGGTCGTCGGACCGACCCCTCACCCGCGTCCCCCAGCTGCAGGACAACTAATGACCGACGAACAACCCACCGAGAACTCGACGCCAGACGACGAGCCACAGTCTCGAGACCGCCCGCCGTGTCGGCCCGCCGCAAAGCTCGACGAGCAAGTCAACGGGGTCGACACCCGGCTCCACGAAGCCCTCGGATGCGCCCGGTTCGCAGAACTCCACCACGTCCTGTCCTATTCGGACGAGGCAGGCTTTCGCCGCGCTGCAACGCGATTCGTCCTCGACCTCAGCCGAGACCCGGAGACCATCATGAACGTGGCGCGCGCGATGGGAGGCGCCCGATTCAACAGCGTCGTCGCACTCCTCGCGCACAACCTCGAGCTCGGCGACATCGTCCACGCGTCCGTCCGCTCATCTCGGCGCGCACGGACGGAACCGGGTCCGAAGCGGTCTGCCATCCGCGACGCCATCGACACAGCGCTGGGTGCGACCAAGGCGACCGTCGTCTACGTCCTCGCCGCGCCGATAGTCCCCTACGTCGGGGCGCTCTACAGCTGCGTCGAACGACTCCGCGGAGAGGCGAGTCCCGCCTGGAGAGCGCAGGCGCTTAGCTCCCTGGACAACGTCGTCAGATTCAGCGTGCACGAGGCTGCAAGGCTACGACGACCTGAAACCTCCACCTGACTTCCCACCTTCCCCGAACCCCCTTCAACACGGATCAATCCCCATGAGCGACACCACGACCCAGCCCAGCCCGCCTTCCACGCCTGACCACCCGGTCCCTTCTCAATCGAGTGCACCGGTCACACCTAACCCGGCGACCACGCCATCGAGCGAGGCTGAGCCTCCAATCGACCCGTCTGCTGAGCCAACAGCCACATCCCCAGCATCCGCGGCGAGTGCGGACGAGGATCCAGAGGCGCCCAGCACTCCCGCCGAGGACGAGCCGGCTGCCGAAGCCGAGAGCCCACCCCGCAAGCTCAAGGCGGTCCAACGACGGCACCAGCGCGCGCCTGGCCTCCAGCGGGGGTAGATCTCGAACGTCGCGACAATGCGAAGGGCCCTTGCTCCGGGACCGGGCCGAGGGACTGCTGAGGAACCTCCGATGACTCGTTGGTAATACAGCGGCAAAGACGGGGATCTCTCCGGCGGCTACCTGAAAACCTGGGACAGGGGTGGACTGTCCGCGCGCCGCGCATCTGAAGCAATCCGGTACTCCAGCACGCACGGCAGGTCCCCGTCCCGCCCCGCGGATCGGCATTTCTCTGCCGTGGGACCGCGTCTCGCAACGCGCTCTACCCCTCGGCCGGGCGACCGCTGGTGTCGACCTCCTTCACCTTCCTTGCAGCTCAGGATCTGCCGTGATCTACTCCCGCCGTGGACGAATCGCTCCATAGCGCGCTGGACGATCCGAGGTATCGCGTCGCCGACGCGGCCCGAGGACTCGGCATTCCCGTCGCCACCGTCCGGTCGTGGGTACGCGGGCGCAGCTACCGGACTCGCGACGGTGCTCAACACTTCGAGAGGATCCTGATCACGCCGGCAGACGGGATTCTGTCGTTCCGGAACCTGGTGGAGCTTCAGGTTCTCCGCGCCCTACGGACAGGCCCAGAGATCCGGATCGGCGTCATCCGCCGCGCCATCCGCTTCATGCGAGACACGCTCCAGATCGAGAGCCCGCTGGCGAGCGGGAAGATGATGCACGACGGGACCGATCTTTTCGTCAACTACATCCGGTCCACTCTCGATGCCGGGACGGGACAAGTCGTCATCCGAAGAGCGATTGAAGAGCATCTCCAGCGAGTCGACTGGGCCGACGGAATCCCGAGGCGTATCTACCCCTTCCCGCCGGACGACGGACCCCAGGACGTAAGGGCGATCGTCCTAGACCCAGAGGTCCGCTACGGGCAGCCCGTTATCACCGGGACCAGAATCCCGCTGCGCGTCGTCACCGAACGGCGCGACGCCGGTGAGACCGTGGCAGCGATCGCGAAAGACTATGGCAGGACGCGCGGCGAGATCAGGCAAGCGCTCAGGTTCGCAGCCTGAGGCAACGACGTTCCTGCTCGACGAGTGCCTCTCATGCACCGTTGTGCGTACGGCGCTCGAAGACTCGGGCATGTTGATATCCTCTGTTGAGAGAGAGTTTGGCGGCGGCGTGAAAGACCTGGACTGGATGCCACAGGCAGGCGCCGAAGGACACGCGGTCATCACTCGCGACAACCGAATCCGTCGAGACAACGCCGAACGCTCGGCGTACATCAACGCGAAGTTGCGAGGTTTCTTCCTTGCTGCGCGCGGAAACCTTCGCGGAAGCGAGATGGCAGAGATCCTGGCGGGCAACGCGAAGAAGATGCTAAGGGCGGTCGTAACGTACCGCGCGCCGTTCATCGCCCTTGTGAAGCGCGGTGCTTTCGAGGTCACGGACGCACCCGACTGTCCCCAGCGGCGGATCCCGCAGAAGCACCGGTGAGCGCCGCGCGTCTCTAGCCCGACCAGCGACGGTCTACGCCAACTCTTCCACTCTGCCAGTCGAAGGGAGCGAATCAGTTCAGAGTTCACCGACGATTGTTGCGTGCCGTCCTTCTTAGCGCCGGGGAGTCCTGGGTCGAAGACGAGTGGCCGTGACAACCCAGTTAGATAGACATCGTGCCGGTGCGCGCGACGCACCTCGCTAGCCACCCTTTGGGACACGCGCCAACCCGGTCCGCTCTCGCAAGAGCCCCTTGAGTAGCTCGCTCGCATCCCGCGCGAGGATTGCCGCCCCCGCGAGCGACGCATCGAGAACTGTCTCGGCGCCCCCCTCGCCGAGCAACTCAAGCGCAGCTTGTAGATAGCTCCGTGTCCCCGCGAGCATTTCGTCCAGACTCATGGACACATCGAGCGTCTCTGCGTCCTGATCCACGGACACATCGTGCCACGGAAGGTGTGCCGGACCACAAAAAGTCCAACATCATGGGCGCCCCCTCAAGTTCCGACTTCGATCCGCCGAACCTCCGGGGGTGTCGCAAAGCCAAGACATCGCCCCGACTGTCTTGACAATCGACGACTCGCCGATGGCGCGCGCGCTCGTCAGACACGCGCTGGCACCTGGCGGCTTTAGTATTCTCGAGGCGGTGAACGGTCAGGATGCCCTGGAGCAGCTCACGGACGAAATCGCGTGCATCCTCTGCGACGTGAACATGCCCCGAATGAACGGATACGAGTTCCTGAGCGCCGCCCGTGACTCCGGGCTCTCACTCCCCCCGGTTCTCATGGTCACAGCACATGACGACTGCAGCCCATCGGGACAAGAAGCCGGCGAGATGGGTGTCGTCGGCTGGATAGTCAAGCCGTTTGACCGCAAGATTCTACTGAACACCGTCGAAGGGTTGGTCTACGGGCCGCACTGCGACCGGACGCGCCGGGATGTCGACTCCGGCCAGCGACCGTCCATCGGCCGCCCATCCCGGTACCGCTCCAGAGCGTCGTAGGCACGCCGCCGCATCTCCTCTCCCCCCAAGAGCCGGCGCTCATGCTCGGTCAGTCCGCGGCGCCCAAACTGCTGAGCTAGCCACGTCGCACTCACCGGCTTTCGACCGATGATCCGGCGCGCCACCTGGTACATCGGGGAGGCTAGCTTTGGAGCTAGCTTTTCAAAAGCTAGCCGAGCTCGCCGCCGAGCTCCCCGCGGAGCAACGATGACCGGCGGCTGATCGAGTGGGCGGTGGACGCCTGCGCTGTGCCGTTGCAACGCATGACGCGCGTTCCCTTCTCCGGTGTCGTCCGGCAGCCGATCAACACGCCCCGTTGGCCCGCCGCCCACCGCGTCTTCCGGAGCACCCCTCCCCGCCCAAGCCGAGTTCGCCCCCTCAACCATCGACCCGCTCGGGTCGAGGCAACACCCGCCTTCAACACGCCTCGGTCGCGGTTTGGAGCCCGATTTCGGCATGGTGAACCAAAAGTGAGACCCTTGAGCCGAGTTGGGATTCGCTCAAGGGTCAGGGGTTGCCGACGCACAGAGGCGGGGCGTCGCGAACCTGAACTTGGTCTACTCGCGTCACTTCGTCTTGACAACCTGATACCAACATCGTAGAGCCGAAATGCAGCCGCGATTGGGATCGCAGGCGCACCAACACAGAGGCAAATACATGACACTTCCTCCGGAGAACTTCTCCGGAGGACCATGCCAAGCACTCGTAGCTCAGCTGGATAGAGCATCTGGCTTCGAACCAGAGGGCCGGAGGTTCGAATCCTTCCGGGTGCACACGCGGCAGCGCAAGCTGGACCGTGAAGAAGCGGGGTTGGAGTTCCAACCCCGCTTCTTTTTTGTGTCGGCGCCCCACGGGAGTTCGTGGCGTGGTTGGGGGATGTACGATGGCCAACCTCGGTTGTCCCGGCGAAGCCGTGGGAACGGGGACGTACTGAGGCCGCTGCAGACCCCTGCTTCGCTTGGGTGTTCCAGATCAGGACCGATCAGCGCCGTGTTGTCCCAGTTCCCGGGGGAATCGTCCTGTTTGTCAGCCGGGCGAGGGCTTGCTTGCGGGCTGCCTCCGACCCATAGACAGATCCACGAAGGTCGCCGACTCCGAAGCCCAGTCCTTTGGGCAGCCGTTCCACACGTACCGCGGCTACAACAAGCGGGAGCCTTCCCGGACCGAGAAATAAAACAGTGGCATCCCGTTCAGCCCGACACGTGCGCTCCTCCCCGCCGCCAGCACCAGCTGCGAACGAGAACAACAGCACAGAACCCCCTGAGAGCGAACAAAAGCTCGCCGCGATCGATCGGTCGCAAGCGCTGATCGAGTTCGACCCCCGAGGCAATATCCTCGACGCCAACGCGAACTTTCTCAGCACGCTGGGCTACACGAGAGACGAACTCGTGGGAACGCACCACCGCCAGTTTGTCGAGGCGGCCGAGGCGGACAGCCCCGAGTACGCACGCATGTGGTCCGAGCTCGCGAGCGGGATTCCGCAGGTCGGCGAGTTCCGGAGGCTGGCGAAGGATGGAACACACGTCTGGATCCAGGCCTCCTACAATCCGGTCTACGATGGCGCCGGAACGGTCTACAAGATTCTCAAAGTTGCCTCCGACATCACGGAGGAAAAGAACGCCGCGCTCCGCTCGAAGATCTTGGACAACGCGGTCAAGAACTCCGCATCGGCGATCATGGTCGTCGACGCAGACCTACGGGTGACCTTCGTCAACGAGGCAACTCGCAAACTCTTCGCAAACTCGGCAGAGGGATTCAAAGTCGCCTTCCCTGACTTCGATCCGGCCAACATCATGGGGAAATGCATCGATGGGTTCCACCGAAACCCAGCGCACCAGCGCGCGATCCTCAAGGACGCAAGCAAGATGCCGTTCTTGGCCGAGATCAACGTCGGGGACTTGGTGATCGAGCTGTACGTCACGATGAACGTCGACGACGGCGGCCGCTACGTCGGCAACTCCCTCGAGTGGAGGGACATCACCGAAGAGAAGCAGCGCGCGCTCCACGAAGCCGATGTCCGCGGGAAGATGGATGCCATCAACAAAGCGATGGCGTCCATCTCGTTCACTCCCGATGGCACCATCATGGAGGCCAATGAGAACTTCCTGGCAGCGGTGGGCTACAGGTCCGACGAGGTCGAAGGCAAACATCACCGGATGTTCGTCGAGCCCTCCGAAGCTGACTCCAGCGGGTATCAGCAGTTCTGGGCCGAGCTCCGGGCAGGGCGCTTTCAGGCTGGCGAGTTCCGCCGGCTCGGCCGTGATGGTCGAGAAGTCTGGATCAACGCCAGCTACAACCCGATCTTCGACCCCGACGGAAAGGTCTACAAGGTCGTCAAGTTCGCATCGGACATCACCGCGCAGAAGCAGGCCGCGCAGCAACTCGAGAACAAGGTCGAGAGCCTGATGAGTACCGTGGAGTTGGCGCGAGATGGTGACCTTACCCAAGTGGTGACGGTCGAGGGCGAGGATCCGATTGGTCGCGTGGGGACGGGAGTTCAGCGCATGCTCGAGATGATGCGTGACAGCATCTCCAGGATCTCCGACAACACGACGAGCCTGGGCGGCGCCTCCGAGGAACTCTCCGTGGTCAGTCAGCAGATGTCGGAGAACGCTCAGCGCACCACGGGCGAGGCCAATGTGGCTGCAACCACGACGGAGCAAGTCAACCGCAACGTGCAGACCGTTGCCGCCGCGGCCGAAGAGATGTCAGCCAGTATTCGGGAGATCGCGAAGAACGCGGCGGACGCGGCCCGCGTGGGAATGTCTGCCGTCGAAGTCGCCGACGAGACCAATGCGGTGGTGTCCAAGCTTGGAGCGAGCAGCGCCGACATCGGGAAGGTTGTCAAAGTGATCACCTCCATTGCGCAGCAGACCAACCTGCTGGCCCTCAACGCCACCATTGAGGCTGCGCGTGCAGGCGAAGCGGGCAAGGGGTTCGCCGTCGTCGCAACCGAGGTGAAGGAGTTGGCCAAGGAAACCGCCACCGCCACCGAGGACATTGGGCAGCGTATCGAGGCGATTCAGACGGATACCGAGTCCGCGGTTGCGGCGATTGGGCAGATCTCGCGCATCGTCAACCAGATCAACGAGCTACAGACAGCGATCGCAGGAGCGGTCGAAGAACAGACCGCGACGACGAACGAGATCACACGCAACGTCTCGGACGCAGCCCGCGGAAGCTCGGAGATCGCTCGCAACATCTCAACCGTCGCCGACGCTGCCAGGAACACATCCGAGGGCGCGGTCAATGCCACCACCGCCTCGGCTGAGCTCGCGACAATGGCAACGCAGCTGCGGAGCCTGGTCGAGCAGTTCACGTTCTGATGCAGGCAGATCGACGATCGACGAGGGTGCGGGGGTGCCCGCGTTTTCGTCGGAGAGTGAACGGCGGGCCCATCCGTCCAGTTCGGACCGCCCCCCGTCGTCGAGCAAGCGCTCGCTCCGGCCCTGGCGCGTCGTCGCTTCGTCGGCACGAGCTGGGGTTGGAGCTCCGCGGCTTCGTCTCCCAGGACCGGCTTCCGCGGGCAGCCGGCCTGAACCTGCCCGCCCGCCGGCGCCCCGGCAAGCGAGGACAGCCGCGCCGAGTATTCAAGCGGTAGTCATACACCCGACCACATCGCGATTTCATCCGCCCGGCGCTGCGTTGACGACCGACCTACCACTGCTACGGTTAGCAAGCCATCACACGATGGCGGTTTGCTGTAGGGGCTCGGCAGGGATGCCGACTATGACCATAGCGAACTCGAAACAAAGCACTGCGCCAAGAGCAGCATAGAGGTCTCCGCTTCGCGTTCGAGGCGGTCGACAACAGGTCGGAGAACCTGCCGACGGACGAGCAGATCGTCGGACGCCGAAGGGGTCCCGACTCGCAGACCGCAGCCCTGCGTGACGCAACTGTCCGTACCTCAACACGCTCATCCAGGCGCCCGAAGACCAACGACATGCTCCGCTCAACGATTCGCCTCGCCCCTTTCGTTCCTAGACTCGGCCAGTCTGCGCCCTCTCTCCAACGACTCACGCAGAGCCGCCCACTCTCAGGAACCTCCTCGCCGAACGTCCCCGCCGTACCGCCGAACTGGAGAAGTATGGCGCTCGTGCCGTACAGCCAAAAGCCGAGCGCTGTCGGCCCCTACAAGCCGAACCCGAGCGCCGTCGTGCCCCACAGTCCCGGGCCAAGCTCTGTCGTCCCCTACAGCTCAGGGCCGAGCGCTGTCATCCCCTACAACCCCGGACAGAGCGCTCTTTCAACCACTGCTGCAGCCCCGTCCTCCCCCGTTCCTCTCCCGTTTAATCAAAGCTCGTTCCAGCTCGTGAAGAGCTTCGCGTCGAGCGGGAGGGGCTTCAGCGGCACCACGCGGAGCTGGTGGTTCACCATGCTGGTGATGGGGGGTCTGCTCTACTGGATGGACTCGGACGATCCAGGCGCGTTGAGCAAAGCAAAGGACCAGATCGCGGCGAACAAGGGCCGGCTGAACCGGGCCGACCAGGCCTACGCCTACACCCCCACGCCGGTCGTGGAGGCGGGAATGTGGGCCGCGAAGAAGCTCGGGCTCTTCGATGTCGACCAAGCGACCAAGTCCGCCCTCGCCGAGATCGCAGAGCAAGTCCCTCCGCTCGATTTGGCCATCGAGGGACTGAAGGCAGGCATCAACCCGGGCCCCTTCCGCTACGCATTCGAAGGGTCGGACCCGAAGTCGATCCTCAGGTACGCCGCGTTCCTCCTGGTTGCGACCGAGAAAGATTGGCAGGGGCTCATTCAGACCGTCGCGCCAATCCGTTCGGCTCCCAACATCGTCAAGAACGTGAAGCAAGAGTTCCACCGTCTCGCGATGTACCCGGCTGCTGGCTGGATCGCGGGAACCGCAATCGGCTGCGCGCTGCCCCTCAACGTCCCGATCGTCACTCTCGTCATGGCCTACAACCTTGTGGGTGCGTCTCTCGCCTACTCGAAGGGCATCGACGACCTCGACCGTGAACTCAAGTCCGCGATGCCCCACATCCACGATGCGCTCAACAAGCGGATCGACCTCGCGATCAAGCGACGCATGCCAGGGTTGGCCAACAAGCTCCGGGCGTCTTAGGAACCCTGGCAGCCCCTCAGGGTGCAGCGCGCCGCCACCGTTGTCACATTCGTCGGTCTGGGGCAGCACGTCGGCACCGAAGCGCCGGCGGGCGTTGAGAACGAGCGGTGGACGGCGACACAACCCACCATCGCCAGGAGTGCGGTCAGCAGCGGCCGCAACTCGAGCACGAGGGAGACGCCGAACATCAGCGCGGCCCCTCGCGTCGAAAAACCGGCGTGGCTTCCGAACAACGCGGCTTGCGATAGCCGAGGCTCAGCTTGGGCCTCTCTAGCGCGCTCGTTGATGTAAGGTCGCGCCGTGAGCCACCAGCCGGGCATTCTCGAGGCTATCCCCACGGCCGCGCGGTACCTGTTCTTCCGTCGCCGTGCGGGAACGTCATGTTCATCCGCCCTCGACACGCTGGCGGGACTGATTCTGGACGATGAAGTCATCGCCATCGGCCCCAGCGTCATCGCGGAGTGTGGCGCGACGGACCGGGTGCCGGGGATCCGAGAGTTTCCATCGCTCGAGGGCGCATCGCGAGAGGTGCCCGCGACACCGCTGGGTGTTTGGTGCTGGCTGCGAGGAGAGGACCCAGGGACGTTGCTGCACCGCGGACGCGCCCTCGAAGCGGCGATGGCCCCCGGGTTCGAACTCGAACGTGTCGTTGAGGGATTCCGCCACCGCGAAGGTCGGGACCTGACTGGGTACGTCGACGGCACGGAGAACCCTGAGGGGGACGAAGCCGTGGCGGCTGCCCTACTTGCGGACGCAGGCGAGGGGCTCGACGGGTCCAGCTACGTGGCCGTGCAGCTGTGGCGACACGACTTCGACGCATTCTCCGGATACCCGGAGGCGGAGCAGGACCAGATGGTTGGGCGGCGCAAGGCCGACGACGTCGAGCTCGACGACGCGCCTCCTTCCGCCCACGTCAAGCGCACCGCCCAGGAAGACTTTGATCCAGAGGCATTCCTGATCCGACGCTCGATGCCGTGGTCGGCCCCCGACGGCGCTGGCCTGGTGTTCGTCGCGTTCGGAAAGTCGTTCGACGCTTTCGAAGCGCAGCTGCGACGCATGGTCGGGCTTGACGACGGTGTCGAGGACGCCCTGTTTCGGTTCACGCAGCCGGAGACTGGAAGCTACGCGTGGTGCCCACCGGTGCGAGAAGGACGGTTGGACCTGCGGGCACTACGAGCTGGCTCTGCACGCTGAGCGCCGCTGTCGTCTGCGCCCGTGGATCTACGGTTCAACCTCCCGCGGGTTTTCGGCGCCTGAACAACCCGTGGCGTTTGAGTTTGTCGATCAGGGTCACGCGGCTCATCCCAAGTCGGCGTGCAGCCGCGGACTGGTTGCCCCCCTCGGCGTCCAGCGCCCGGGCAAGCAGCTGCCGCTCGAAGCCCGCGACTTGTTCGTGAAACGTAGCCCCCGGGTCTTCGCGCTCAGCACCGAGCGCGTCCAGACCGATCGCGGTCGACCCGTCGCTGAGGGCGAGAAGACGGGCGATCGTGTTGTCGAGCTGCCTGACATTCCCCGGCCACGGTTGCTGACACAGGTGCTCGATCACCGCAGGTTCGAGCGCGACATCGCTGAGACCAAAGCGCTCCCGATACCGAACGACGAAGGTCTCGATCAGCTCGGGAATGTCGCTGGCCCGGTCACGCAACGGCGGGACCGTCAACTCGACCACCGCAACACGGTAGTAGAGGTCTGCTCGAAACCCACCCGCTGCGACCGCGGCGGCCAAGTCGGCGTTGGTGCACGCGACAACGCGCACGTCCACCGTTCGCACGTCGCTGGAGCCCACGCGCTGAACCTCTCCTTCCTGCAGCGCCCGCAAGAGCTTGGGCTGGATGGAGCTCGGAAGCTCCCCGAGTTCATCGAGGACCAGCGTCCCCCCGTCTGCGCGCGCGAAGTAGCCGTCGCGCGAGTCTGTCGCCCCCGTGAACGCGCCCTTCTGGTGACCGAACAGCTCGCTCTCCGCCAAGTCTGCGGGGATCGCCGCGCAGTTGAAACGCACGAGGGGACCTCGAGCACGGCGACTCTGGGCATGGAGCAGTGAGGCTGCGAGTTCTTTGCCCGTCCCGGTTTCACCCCGGATCAGCACCGGGACATCGCGATCCGCAACACGAGCGATCGCCTCGAGGACGCGGGTGAACGCAGGACTGCTCCCGACCACCGGGTGGCCGATCGCCCGCTCAGCGGTCAGACGGCGCGATGTCTCCCGCAGCGTCACGACCTCCAGCGCGCGCGCGACGACGGCGGTCAACTCCGCCACATCGAACGGCTTGGCCAGATAGTCGTATGCCCCCTCGCGCATCGCCTCCACCGCCACACGCTCGGACCCCCGCGCGGTGATCATGACGACGGGCAAACGAGGGTTCTCCGCCCGGACTCGACGGAGCAGCTCCAAGCCGTCCATGCCGGGCATCGCCAAGTCGGTGATGACGAGATCTGCGTCTCCAACGACGGCCAACGCGGTGGCAGCGTCTTCGAAGGCGCTCACATGGTGGCCGCCGGCCTCCATCACTTCTTGAAGCGTGAAGCGAACCGTCGCGTCATCATCAACCACCAGTATGTGAGACATGCTCAGTTCCCTCTTTGTGTTTCAGGGGGAGGCGTAGGCTCGCCGTGGTCCCACCCGCGTCGTTGCTCGAGAACCGTAGGTCCCCGCCGTGATCCCGCATGGCCGCCATGGCGATCACAACACCCAGTCCAGTGCCGGTGTCTTTGGTCGTGAAGTACGGAGTGCCCAAGCGCTCGAGCTCCGTCGGAGACAAGCCTACGCCTTCGTCCTCAACATGGATGCGCGCGTCGGTGTCTGTGCACTCGAGCGAGACTTCAACCGATGCTGGCGATGCGCTGGCCTCGATCGCGTTGGTGAGCACGTTGAGTAGCGCTTCGGTGATGCGGCGACGGTCGGCCACGACCCGTCCGGCCGTCCCCCGTCGCGTCAGCGCAACTCGGGCGCGCTGAGCCGGCATCGACACCAACTCGAGGGTCTCGCCAACCAGCGTGTCGATGTCGACCGATTCCAGCTGGAGTTCCCCAACCGGTCGCGCAAAGGACAAATACTCCTCCAGCACGCCTTCCATGTGGTGCGCGGCAGTCAGCAGCACATCGAAACGTTTCTTCCTCGAGGTTCCCTCCGCATCAGCGGCCGCAAGCTGGGCGAGCCCCTTGATCGAGGCGAGAGGGTTCTTGAGTTCGTGGGCCAGCTTCTCTCGCATCGTCTCCTGCGACCGCAGCCGGTCCATGGCGTTGAGCAGCGCGTCCTCCCGCATGCGGAGCAACGACTCCCGCGAGGTCGCCAGCGCGTCGCTGAGTTGCGCGACCCCGACATACGCCAGCGCCACTGCCATCGCTGCGCTCACGGCCGTCATCCCCGTGGAGTAGGGCGCGGGGACCTGAGGCCAAGGCCACGCCTGCGGCACCCCAACCAAGACGACGACGGCGGAGACAAACGTGACCGCGATCGAACGGCTCTGCCGTCCGCGGCCAAATGCCGCGAACGAGACCACCACAGGCGCAAGCGACAGAGGAAGGAACGGGCTCCGCACGCCACCACTCATCGCGCAGGCGAACGTGATGCCCAGCAGCGTGATGTGGAGCGACCACGCCAGCCAGCGCGCGCTGACGTCACGCGTTCGACAGATCCAGGCCTCGATACAGAAGAACGCGAACATCGAGCTGAGGCTGGGGCCCAGCGTCGCAAGCTGAGCCTTCGGCACCCCCGCGAGCACAAACATCGTCACACCGAGGACGATGCCTGGTGCGACGATGAACGGTCGCTTCATCAAGAACGCCGCCCCGACCGCGCGCAGCTGTGCGGAGTCCGTTGTCACCGTGACCACCGTAGCAGGCGCGACAGCGTCACCGGTCCGGCCTGTTGGGGACGAACACTTCACATGCGGCCCAGGGCGCACGTTCGGTTGCAGACTCGACCTCATCTCGGCAGATCACCGCTTCGGGGGTTCCGGTGCTGACCCTCCCCGCTGCGAACACGCTGAAGACCCCGTTTGCTTCGAAGGGCGGGTCTTCAGTTGAAAACCAGCCAAGGACCGTTGGGCTTTCGTGCTCCCAGATGTTGAGGCGTTCGGCGGGAAGCACCACGGGAATGCCGTCAACGTAGTGCCGTTCGCCCAGCTGTCCGACGTCAGATCCGCTCGCTCGGCCCCCGTAGGGAACGCCGCCGAAGACGTGCAGACGCACCCCCTCGGCCGGGGAGACACCCACGTCAATCGGCCCGATGTCCGTGTCCGTATGGAAGACCCGTGCGCGTGCGAGGTCTGGATTCGTGGGCGGCGTTCCGCTTGCGTCGAGCAGCACCGCGAGTTCGAGGGGACGCTCCGGGAGGCCAGGGTCGCCGTAGAGCACGACCGTCGCGAGTTCATTTTCGCCGAGCTCCAGCGGGACGGACAACGCCGACTCGGCGGCGCAGTCGTCGCCTTCGGGAACCAGGCTGAACTCTGCAGCCGCAGCGATCGCGACATAGGCCGTGACTTCGGGATATGCGATCGAGCGTGCTTCGAAGGGTGCTACCGCGGCCCCGTCCGCACAGATCATCACCGGCCTCTGTTCCACGGACATGTGGGCGAAACGAATCGACGCCACACCGCCGGTCTCAGAGGTTGTCGTGGGATCTCCCGAAGAGCTTCCGGTGCTCGAAGTCTCGACACTGCCCGAGGATTCGCCGAGGGTTGAGCCGCTCGTCGTGCCGCTCGTCGCCGAGACACCGCCCGTCCCGTCAGTCGAATGCCCGGAGGTCTCCGTGTGCTCGGAGTCCGAGGAGGTACAGCTCGCGGCGAGAAGACCAAGGCAGAGCAACAATCTGTTGGTTGTCATGTGCCCGGCCTTCGCAACATCCGTGCCGCCCCGAGACCCCGGGAAACCCGTGCATCCTCGTGGCCGCCCGAACCGACGTACCGACCAACTGCATGTATCGTCGACACCGCTGTCGAATCGCTTCGCACGGCTACGACTGCACCTTCTCGGCCAACCCAATCCCGTCCGCCGCCACAGCGTGCGGAGGTTTGTACGTCCCGAAGAGTCGGTCGATCAGCAGCAGTACGATCGAGTAGTTCACACCTCGCTCAGGCATGTCGCGCGCGTGATGGAGCCGGTGAACATCGGGGGTCGCCAGCACCTGATTGAGTCCGTCAAAACGCAGCCGGAGGTTCGCATGTTGGAACACCACAAAGAGCGCGGTGACATTGACCAACACCAGCACGACGTCAAGCTCGGCGCCGAGCAGGAGGGTGGGCACTCCGTGCGCTCCGGCGACCCAGATGTAGTTGACGGGGTGCAGACGGGGCCCGTTGAGGACGTACATACGGTTGGGCTCGTGGTGGGTTCGATGCACCCGCCACCAGAAACCGGGCCGGTGTGACCAACGGTGCATCGCGTATCGGATCACCTCTGCGATGAGCAGCCCAAGCAGCACCTGCGCCGCGACGGGCCACTGTCTTGGCCAAGGGAGGTCCACGCCGGACCCCTCGGTGAGCATCGCCATCACCGTCACCATCGTACCGAGCAGCGCGGCATCGACCAGCCGGTTCACGATCAACAACACGACATCCTTCGTATCGGGACGACGGTTCCAACTCGCGTGGGCGGGAAACCGGTACTCGAGCGCCCAGATCATCAACGCGCAACCGAGAAGCGGCAGGCTTGACGCCACAGGTCGTGGCAGCGCCGTCTTGGTCAGCAACGTCCATGTTGCGAGGCCAATCGCCGCCACCAAGGCGGGGAGAACGAACCAGGTGACGACAGGCGGTCGAGCCGAGGGCGCCACCGACTCCAGCGGCGACGGGCGAGCAGTTGCACTTTCCGTGGACACACCAACACCGCTTTCACACAGCGCGCCAACCCGACCTTGCCCTGGTTTCGCGGCTGACTTGGCGGACGGTGTAAAGGATCTCGACACCCCGCGTCGAGCCACCGACAGCGCCGGGTCACCGCCGCAGCGCAACGCGAGAGACCGCTGCAGGTCTGTCCGTCGAGCGGCGAGCGCGACCGGGGCGCACTCCGTGCATGCGCGCGACCTCGCGGGCCGACGCCAAAGCGGCCCGATAGGGGACCCACCATACAGCTCGGGGTGTGGGCGCCGATACGACCGGGCATGCCCCGACACACGGACCGAACCCCTCCGCTCCGCGGGGGCCGTGTCGGTAACAAGGTCTTGATTGTCGACGACTCGCTCTGCGCGCGAATCCTCGCCACGCGCGCCCTACGTCCGGAGTTCGAGGTTCTCGAAGCAATCGACGGCCCCGACGCTCTCAAGAAGCTCACGAGCGAGATCAGCTGTGTGCTTTGTGACCTGAGCATGCCGTGTATGAACGGCCTGGAGTTTCTTGCCGCGGCGCGGGTGTCGAGAACAACACTCCCCCCGGTGCTCATGCTCACCGCCTATGGAGAGCACGTCGCGCGCGATCCCAGAGCGCGAGATTTGGGGGTCCACGGTTGGATACAGAAGCCCGTCGACCCCAAGTCCCTGCTGAGTACGGTTCAGGGATTGGTTTACGGAGCGCATGAGAGCGGGCGTTCAGCCCCGACGCACCTGTCGTCCTCGCAGTGGTTGGAATAGCTGCTGCCCGAGCACGCTCGCGATGCCTTTTGGGTGGCGACCCGGGCCGCAGTTGCGGGACGCTGCACTCGCCGAACGATGGGAGTCTTCGTAGACGAGTTGAAGGTGTGGAAGGCAGGTCGAAGGCCAACGTGCCACCTCACCGCCGACACACCCGAGGAGCTGCGGGACTTCGCGGCCAAAGTCGGCGTTCCCGGGCAGTGCTGGCACGACGGTGCGCGGACGCCCCACTACGACCTGCCCGAACGACTGCGGGAGCTCGTGCTCCGGCGGGGGGCGGTGTTTGTTCCCGCCCGAGAGCAGGCCCGAGCGCGAATGGATCGACGACACAGGCCTCGTGAACGTTGAGAGCACGCGTCGGGGCTTTCCCGCTTGTCAGCCCTGCTTGCGCCCGGTGCGGTGACGGTGCAATGCACGCAGCAGTCTCTTCGCGTCCGAAGCCATGACCCGAGCGCCCTCGATCGATTCATCGAGCACGGTCTCGACGCCCCGAGTCCCGAGCAACTCCAACGCAGCCCGGAGTCGTTCGCGAGCCATGCAAAGCATCGCCGTCTCCGACATGTCCGTCTCGACGGTTTCCCGAGAGTCTTCCACTGTGAACATTCTGCATCGCAATTGGGCGTCACCGCGAGAAGTCAGCAACTCGAATGTCCCCGTTCGGGCCGACCGGCACATGTGAGCAGTTTCGCCCCCTGAATTCCCCCCAACCGGCGACCTCGTGACGGCCCGGGGTTCAGACACCCGGACGACGAGCCTGGATTTCCAGCCCGACAACGCCACCCACGGTGACGACCAACGCGAGCAGATTCACCTGCAGAACGTTGAACCAAGCCCCATGGGAGAGTGAGACACCGCTGTCCACACAAAACCAGACCATTGTCGCGACAACGATCGCACCGCTCGCCCACCGCTCGCCACGACGGACGGGAACGGCGACGAGGGCGGTCTGCAGAACGTAGTGGCCGGCCATCGTTCCTCCCAGCGGGCCTCGCATGAAGTCGAAGATGACCTGGGCCTCACCCGGCATCGGGCCGCCAAAGAAGTGCTCGGCGATCCAGCGGCCCCACACGGACGCGGGGGGGAGGCTTCCGGCCACGGCGCTCACGACCCCAAACAGGATGAAGAACCCGCTCGAGGCAAGTAGCCAGCGGTACCAAAACAGCTGGGCTCGGTCGACTCGCGGCATCGCTCCCCCGGCTGGTTCGTGCACCCACCGGTCCTACCGCGCACGCCTAGTGCCGCAAGGCTTCCGCGGAAGACGACCCTCAGCTCGAGCCTCGGACGCACACCACGCTCAAGACGGCGAGGTTCCGACCCCCGTGGGCTCAGCGTTGGCGGGGGTTCTCGACCGTGGGTTTGTCGGAGAGGCGGAGATGAAGCGCCTCCTCCAGCCCGCGCTCGGCTTCCTGTAGCGACGCGTAGTTCTTTCGCGCGGTTTCGATCGACAGGACGACGGGTCCCCCCTCGCTCTGGCCAGCCCGTCGGAGCCGCCCCACCGACGACGCGAACAACTGCTCCGCATCCCCCGGGGGGGCGGTCGTTCGGAACCCGCACAGGGTGTTTCCATCGTTCGACGTGATGGCGACGGCGACGCGTTTGGGGGGTTGGAGGTGCATGCCGACCGGGCACTGCAAACAGCGTTCCGAGTCCCGCAGCCGGCGGCCACGTAGGGTGTGGTGGACGCGCGATCGCTTCCAGGACCCGTCCAGAGCCGCAGGGCCGCTCTTCGTGACGGCCGCGCTCCGTGGGCCCCACGTATGTAGGTGCGTATGCGTGGCCACACCGACCCACGTAGCCTCCCGACTCAATGTGGACATCCGCCCCCCCAGATCGAGACGGTGCTGCACGCTCTTCCCGCAGCCTCGGATCGGGTCAGCCGCGCACAGCGATCATCGTGCCCAAGAAGCGCACGCACCGAACCGCCTTGTCGTCGACGTCCGCGAATACATCCGCTTCGACGACCGTCAACGTCCGCCCCGGCTTGAGCACCGTCGCGACTGCCCGCAGTCGATCGCCCACGGCAGGCGCGAGCAGGTTGACCTTGAACTCGGTACTGAGCACCTCCGTCTGTGCATCGAACAGCGTGAGGGCGGCGTAGCCCGCTGCACTGTCCGCGATGGTGGTGGAGACCCCTGCATGAAAGTAGCCGTCTTGCTGGCAGAGGTCTGCACGAGCGGGAAGCACCACGCTCACACGGCCAAGCTCAACACGGTGCAACGTCGCGCCGAGCAGACCCATGATCGTCTGTCTGCCAAAGCTCTCGCGAACCCGAGCTTCGAACTCCGGGTTGCGGCGCTTGAACCCGAGCTCGGACATCAACCGACGGGCTTGGGCGGGATAAACTCGTCGCAGGTGGTGTCGATGAGATCGACGGCCTGTTGGAAGAAGCCCTGGTAGTCGCCACAGACGCTGCCTTGGAGGCCACGGTCTTCCCAGCTGTCGACGAACTGGGTCAGACGCAGGCTGTCCTCACCACACCCGGCGCCGCCGAAGAGGCCCAGTGTCACGATCGCCTGGTCATCACCGTTCTTGGCAGCGATCAGCGCCTGCCGCCATCCCTCGACCGTGCCGGACGATCCGTCCCCCGCATCGTCATCCTCGTCGGTGATGAACGTGACGACCAAGATCGCGTCATCGCGAATGAAGTCGCCGTTGCATTCGAAGGCGGGCCGCCCTGGTGTGACGGCTTCCACGATCGCACCCATCGGTTGCTCGGACGCACCGCTTGCAGCGGTCCCCACTCGGGCGGCGCAGCTAAACGCGGCTTGCAGGTCGGGCTCGCTCGCATCCATGAAGCGCTCGCCGCTGGCGAAGTTGCACTCCGTGTTGGAGGCATCCGAGCCACGTGGGTAGACAACACCGGCACCCATGATCTCGCACGGCTCGGGCTCGATCGGCGCAGCACAGCCGCCGGGCGACGAGGTGCACTCCAGCGCGGTGATGCACGAGAACTGGCATAGCGGGTTCTCGAGGTTGAGGATCGGGCAGCTGCCGTCCGGCATGAGACAGCCATCGGCGTCGATCTGGTCGCACAATGCAGGGCAGTCAGCCGGCGGCGCAGGATCCGTGTCCACCACCATGATGTGATAGTCCTGTGCCTCATCGAGCGTCTGCTGGATGGTGTTGATGAACCCGGGGAAGTTGGTGACCAGGTTCTCCTGGAACGGACCCATCGACCCGGAGTTGTCGATCACAAACAGGAAGTCGACCTTGTCGCAGCCGCTCTCGTCGCCGTCCGGGTCTCCGCCACTGTTGGGGTTGTCCGTGTCGACACCGACGTCGAGCTTGATGTCGTCGTCATCCTCGATCATCGTCGTGGAAGACGACGCGTCACCCGAGGAGCCTTGAGCGGACTCGCTCACGGTGGTCATGGGGGGAACCACGTCATCCTCCTGCCGAGCCTCTGTGCAGCTGACAAAAGCCAGCGACGACAACGCGAGCGTCCAACGACAATCCATGCTCGGACGCTATCACAGCCGTGCCTGCACACCGCAGGGTCGGCCTGTGCGAAATCGCCGCCGCCGCTACCGCGCGCGCTTCGATGTCAGCGGCATTCGGGCTTCGATGTGGAAGTGGTCATCGTGCCCCTTCGGGTCGTTGCCCGGCGTCAGAGGAGTCCGAAAGGCCTCGCTCTGAGCGAAGACGCGTTCCACGCGATGAAGCACGTCCTCGGAGGCGTACGACTGCTTCACCTTCAGCACCCGGCCATCGGCCAACCGAACCTCGAAGATGTCCATCGCCAACCCGATCGCGTGTCGGCTGAGGATGTTCGTCTTCCGTCCGTTCCGCTTGACGTAGCGGTGGTCGTGAATCGTCGAGAACCGCAGCGCAGCGACCCCCAGCTCCTTCAGCTCAGGCCCGACCGTGTGCAGCGCGAGGGCGAGGTGACAGTCCAACACGAACGGCCCTTTTCGCCAGGTGGGCTCCAGCCGGACTCCGGCGAGCTCCATCGTAGGGACGAGGATCGGCGTGTTCACCTTCTTGGCGGCGCCACCTTCGTAGGCGATTTCGTGCTCGTCCAGGGTCTCGAGGCAGCGCTTCCCTGCCTCGAGCATCGCTGGGTTGGCGGGCCAACTCCAACCGCGCGGCATGTTCGGCACGCGGCGAGACTTGGATTTGCCCGCGGTCGCTGGCGAGGACGCGAGCAGCAACAGCAGCACGCCCAAGAAGCCGAACGAACGAGACGCCATCCGTCGCAGTGTGGACCCCGATGCGGGTCCGGATCAATCAGGCCGCGAGGATGCGCTTTGCCGCAGACAAGCTGCGCGCGAGCTCGCGCTGTCGGCTGGTGCTGTCGCCACCGAGTGCCGCGACGTAGAGGATGTCGCCGTCGACATCGAGCGCCCGCACACTCATCTCGCGCTTCTCACCGTCCCGCTTGATCCGCGGTACGGCTTTTCCGCGACCCACGATCGGCGTCACCGCGGCGAGCATGCTGAGGTCCAACGGGGTGTCGCTATTGCTGACGAGCAGTCCGGCGTCGTCGACAAGGAGGACAGCATCGAGGTTGGCGCGCGACGCAGCGCTGGTCAGCGCCAATTCGAGCGCATCTGCAGCGTGCTCGGAGCGGTTGATGCGCCTCTCGTTGTGGCCTCGTTGTGGTTTGGGGAGCTTGGCGATCCTCAGCGACATGCCCACACTGTCCTACACTGTGGGACATACTCAAAGAAAACGGCCTACGCAGCAGCTCACGTAGATTTGACAATGTAAATTTAACTCGTACAACGGGGCCATGGGCCGACCCGCACTGTCCGAAGCCGGCATCGCCGCGTTTCGAACGCGAGCCGTGGAGGCAGCACTCGAGCTCTTCGCGTCCCAGTCGGAGGTCTCGTTGCGGCAACTCGCCAAGGCGATGGGCGTCAGTCCCACCACTCCGTACCGCTACTTCGAAAGCAAGGAAGAGCTGTTCATGTCGGTTCGGGCGACCTGCTACCAACGCTTCGCCACCGTGCTCGAGGCGAGACTTGGAGCGGTCGCTGACCCGATCGAACGCGTGTTCGAGGTGTCGGCCGTCTATCACGCGCACGCCTGCCAACACCCCGCCGAGTTTCGGCTGATGTTCCAGCTCGGCCAACCCGACCCGGCTGCGTATCCCGACGCGCACGCTGCCGGCGTCGCAACCTGGCACGTCGTGATGGGCGCGGTGCAAGCCGCGGTGCAAGCCGGCCGCGTACAGGCAGACGCCGAGCACCTCGCCCATCTTCTCTGGTCTGGGGTGCACGGCATCGTCGCGCTCTCCCTCTCCAAGCGCTTCACCGTCGGGCAATCCGCCGAAGACCTGCTCCGGCCCATGACCACCGCGCTCCTTCGCGCCCACGGATGGACTCCATGAACGAAACAGTACCCATGCTCCTCGACGCTTCACTCCGCGATGCCTGGACCCAAGACGGTGAGCATGCCTCGATCGAGATCCCGCACGGTTGGATGCAAGGCCGCTCGACGTTCGGCGGCCTCACCGCTGCGATCATGGCGGCGCTCGCCCGCAACACCGAGCCTGACATCACCCGCTCTCTTCGCTCGGCCAGCATCCAGCTGGTGGCCCCCGTTCTTCCCGGAACGACCCGCGGTGAGGCCACTGTCCTCCGCCGAGGCCGAAACATCACCTTCGTCGAAGTCCGCCTTCACCAGACCGATGGATTGGTCGCCCGTTCCACGATGGTGTTCGCGAAGCGCCTCGAGAGCAGCATCGAAATCGCGGCACCGCCGATGCCGGAGATCGGCGATCCCGACACCTTCTCCCCGATCCCATACATCGAGGGAGTCACGCCTGAGTTCACCCAGAAGATGGACATGCGGTGGGCCGAAGGGCGCCCTCCATTCATGGGCGGCACCGAGCCAGCATTCACGGGCGTCTTTCGCTACCGCGTGCCCCTCGGGGGTGTGGAGGGAGTCCTCGCCCTGCTCGACTCCTACCCTGCGCCGGTTCTCTCACTGCTCAAGACACCCGCCCCGGCGAGTACCGTGACCTGGACCGCGCACCCACTGTCGGTCCCCGCGAGCTTCGACGACTGGTTCACCCTCCGCTACGAGTCCCTCACGGGATCGAACGGCCTTCACACGGTGACCGGGCGGCTGTACGACGCCACGGGGACGATGGTTGGGTGGACCGAGCAACTCGTCGCGGTGTTTGGTTGAAACGCATCTCGCAGCGTCGCGGTTGCGAGACGCGTTCGAGTCGGCGCGTTTTCGTCGGTTCCGTATTCGGCCTCGCGTGGACCGACGAGCGACAATCCGCGCGTAGGCCTGCCCCACAATGGGTCCCCTGCCTCAAAGCCGCGCGGGGACGACGGCCCAAAGCACGCGCCTCGGTCAAGATCGCCGCTCAGACACCCGATGCCTGACTCGTGGCGGAGAATCAGCAGAGACCCCAACTGCGAGTCCTCGATGGAGGGCGGGCCTCCGTTGCGCTCAACCCGTTGGAGGTCGGCATTCGCGCCGCCCGCCGGGACATGGCTCGACTCCTCCGCGCGATGCAGGCCGCAGGCCACAGCATCACGCGCTGGCGAAGCGATGTGGTCAGTCGTCTGGCCCACTTCGACTCCGTCACTGCGCGGTACCTGATCGATGGGAGCGGTGACCAAGCCCAGGTCGAGGCGGCGGTCCGCGGACTGCTCACGATCGAAGCGTGGGTCGACAACGGACTCACGGGACCCCAACGCGCCGAAGTTCGGGCCTTCGAACTCATCATCCGCATCGAGGACCACGAGCTCCACGAGCCCCTGCTGCGCCCTCACCACGCTCCGGAGGAACACTCCTCCACCGTGCTCGAACAAGCTCCCGACGGGCTTCGTTCTCTTCGAGCCGGCTTGCGAGCGCTCCCCGACGCCGACCTCCTGGATCTTGGCCGACGGCTCGGTGTCCCTCCGTGCGAGGCTCTCGATGCCGACGCACGACGCGCTCACTTTGCCGACTCGATCGTGGAGACCCTTCGCGACGACCACCTTCTCGCGATCCTCCTCGCGACCCTCGAGGCGACCGCGCAGCGCGTGTTGCTGGAGCTCGTTCGCGGAGAGATCCTCGAAGCAGAGTTGGAAGAACTCGCAGAGCCGTCGCCACTCGCCCTCGTGGTCGGCGGCACCCCATTGCCCACGCACAACCCGGTCGAGCTGCTCCGCGCCTGCGGCCTCGTGTTCGGCTCCCCGAACGAGCCAGGAAAAGCATGGGTCCCGGTCGAGCTGCAGCCTCGGATCAGCGGCGTACTCGTAGGGCTTGGGCTATAAGCGCCCGCGATGAAGCCGGTCGACATCGCGCACTCCAAGTCACGCAACGAACTCGTCGTGACGTGGGAAGACGACACGGCGTCCACGTACCCGGTCCCCTACCTGCGGAGTTGGTGTCCATGTGCCGGGTGTCAGGGACACGGCAACGAGGTGAAGTACTTGGCTGCCCCTGAGGAGACGACCGTCGACGGGCTGTTCGAGATCGGCGCGTACGCGCTCGGGATCCGGTTTCACGACGGCCACGACTCGGGGATCTACACCTGGGAGTGGCTTCGAAAGATCCGCGCCGAAGCGCCGCCCTCCGGGTACAAGCAGGGCCGCTTCGAGGGCGGCGTCTACGAACCAACCTAACCCTCCGAGGGTGGAGCCCCGCCCGGTCCCCGTTCTCGTCCCCGTCCAGGCCTCCCGAAACGGGCCAGGTTGGCGCTGTCGCGCTCAGAACGCGGTGTTGGCGCTGGACGTGAGATCAGTCGCTTCGCCGAGAGGTTCAAGCTATATTCCGGGCCATGGCTGTCGACCAGGCAGACTCGGAACTGATCAGCAAAATGCTCCACCGGTGGTCCGGTTGGGAGCGTGTGCCCGAAGACATCGTCAAAGGGCTGTGTGACATCGCCGAGACCATTGAGGTCAAGCGGAAGCGCTCGGTCTTCCGCCGCGGAGAGCCAGGCCCCGGCCTTTTCCTCGTGAAGTCCGGTGAGTTCAAGTTGAGCCTCATCTCCAGCGAGGGACGAGAGCAGATTCTCTACCTCGCCGAGCCAGGCAAGCTGATCGGAGAAGGCTTCCTGCCCCGCGACGTGCAGTGCGCCGCTTCCGGGTTTGCGATGACCGACTCCGAGGTTTGGCGCTTCGATACCGACGGTGTCGTCAAACTCATCAGCAGCAACGAGACGCTCGCGTTCGCGCTCATGCGGCAGATGGCCTTCCGGGCCAACCGGCTCATCGACCTCGTCCTCGACCTGTCGCTGCGCTCCGTCGAGCGCAGGCTCGCTTCCTTCCTGTTCACGCTCGCCATCCGCAACGGGGCCGAGCAGGGCAAGCCCACGGTCATCCCTCGCCAGCTGGACATGAACACCGTCGCCGCGCGACTCGGGACCGTCCGCGAAGAGATTTCCCGCGCGCTCAACCGAATGCAGCGCAACGGCGTCCTCAGCTTGAGCCGCCAAGAGATCGTCGTCCTCGACCTCGGCGCCCTCGAACGCGTCACCTACGAGTAGCGTCCGGGTTCCGCCGACAACAGAAGCCCCGCGGCACGTGCCCGGGGCTTTTCTGCGCCCTGACATCAACTTTGGACGGCCCCCTGCCCGAAAGCACGGCCGATGGACCACGGTCCGCATGACTCTTGCGAGCGTCCCGGGCACCATCGGCTCATGACCGTGATTGGACGCCCAGGCTGGGCACTCGCTGCCGCGCTCCTGATGAGTTGCAAGGCCGCCCCCACTTCTGCCCCGACGACGGTGGGGTCTGTTATCGCCGCTGGTGACCACTCGGAACCTCGCGAGCAAGACGCAGTCCTGCTCGGCACGGTGACCTGCATCTCGGTCCGGCGATGCGTGGACCTCCTCGCCGCCTTGGTCGAGCGACCAACCCCGAAGATCTCCGACGTTCTGTTGGACGCTCGGCTCGAGTTCCTCGTCGCGGAGGTCGATGGCAAGACCATCCCAGGGATCCGACTCTCGGGCGGGGCCGGAGTCGAGCTGCGGGAGGAACTCGAGAAGCTCGAGGCGGAGATGGGCACGGCTTGGGTGCTCCGCAACCAGGTCGAGATCTCAGCGGACTCGGTCGTGGTCTCCGAGTCCGGCGCCGTATCCAAGACCTTCTCCGCTGCACCACCACAGCGGCACCAAGAGCGCGCAGACGCAACGCTCGTGGCGCACATCGACTCTTCCAAGCTCAGCTCGGCCCAACGAGACCGGCTCATCTCCGATGCCCATGCGAAAGGCGATGCTGCCGAGGCAAGCGAGCCAACCATGAAGAGCTTCCGCCAGGCGATGCGAAGCGACCAGTGGCGCTCGTACCTCGAGAGCAACGCCTCGCTCGACGCGTCCCTACGCTACGTCGGGAAGACCATCTCGTTCGATGTCACGGTCACCCCGGAGTCGGGCTCCACACTTCAACTCGACTACCAACAGGCGTCTCAGGCCACCTCACGGAGTGCGTCACTTGTCCCCTACGCAAGTGCGTTTTCAGGCTCCATTGCGCTCCCCGTTCCCCTCGACGAACTCGACCGGACGGAGATGCAGGACACCCTCCAAGAGATCCGACTCCTGCTCCCGATCGCGATCGCGCAGGCCCCCTCGCCCCACCGTCCAGTCCTGCTCGAGAACGGCAGCTCCCTGCTCG
This sequence comes from Nannocystales bacterium, assembly GCA_050633305.1. Classification (GTDB taxonomy): domain Bacteria; phylum Myxococcota_A; class Polyangia; order Nannocystales; family Nannocystaceae; genus CAJXVA01. The sequence continues at coordinate 157,461 of JBOEGF010000016.1, read as the reverse complement.
ACGTTCTGGAACACGACCTCCTCCGCGAGACACACGCAGGCCTCGATCTCGCGGCCAGCCTCGACGTCGAGGACGCAGCGACGCTCACGGTGGCCTTCACTGGGTTCGCCAAGAGCGGCTACCCACAGCTGGTGCGGGTGACCGAGACCCTGGCCCGCGCATTCCCGCAGCCGGGGATTGCGGTGCTCGAGCCTCCGGTCGGCGACTACGAGGTCGCGCTCTTCGACGTGGACTTGGCAACTGTGCTCCCGCCGATGGCGCCCTACTTCGGAGAACATCCACGGGCCGCGCTCGGTACGTCGCACGACATGCTTTGGTTCACGCTCGGCTCGGACCCACTCGCGGCGATGGACCGCCTGCACGACCGCGCAACCGGCACACGCGTAGACGGCTCGGACGCGACGTTGCGACTCCACTTCAACCTCGCCGAGGCTCTATCCGCCGACCCCCGGGTCAACCTCGACGACATCGACGGCTCGCTCATCGTCGACCTGCAGAGCAAGAACCACCCGACCCACAACACGACAACAGGCTCCGTCACGCTCGGGGGCCGGCAGTTCGTGCAGGGGTTCATCTCGGGTCTTCGCAAGTCACTCTGGCCGTAGCCCCGAGGCCGCAGGCGCCTCGTGTGGGACTCGGCCCGTACGACGCGCTCTTGTGAGCGTCCGGCTGAACCCGCGGTGCAGGTTCGGGACGAGGAGGTGCATCCGGGACCGAGTTCGGACGTTCGCTCAACTCGCTGGACGCAGCGACCGATGCGCTACGGAGAGAACTCTCCGCGCATGATCACCCGCCGTCGAATCCTCCATTGGCTAGCCGGGGCTGTTCCCGCAGCCCTCGCTGTACCGAGAGTCGTCCTCGCTGCCGAGCCACTACGCATCGGCATGTCTGCCGCATTCACCGGACCCGCCCAAAGCCTCGGGACAGGAATGCGAACAGGCGTGCTGGCTGCATTCTCTGAACAGAACGCGAAGGGAGGGATCGGCGGACGCCCCTTGGAGTTAGTCCCGCTCGACGATGGATACGAACCATCGAGAACCGCACCCAACATGCGCAAACTGATCGATGAGCACGACGTCATCGCCGTGCTCGGCAACGTCGGCACGCCCACCGCTGCGGTCGCGGTGCCCATTGCGAACGAGAAGAAGGTTCCTTTTTGGGGCGCATTTACGGGCGCAGGCTTGCTCCGCAAGACGCCGCCGGACCGGTACGTCGTCAACTACCGAGCCAGCTATGCCCAGGAAATGGACCAGCTGATCACACGCTTGCTTCGGGAGACCGACGTGAAACCGGAGGAGATCGCGTTCTTCACACAGAACGACGCCTACGGGGATGCCGGGCACTCCGGTGCAATGCAGGCGCTGAAGTCTCAGGGATTCGAGAGGGCGGAACGACTCACCCACGCTCGGTACACGCGAAACACCGACGACGTCGAGTACGGGGTGTCGCAGCTCATCGACCCGCGCAACCGGCCCCGGATTGTGTTCATGGTCGGCACCGCCGACCCGTGCGCGAAGATGGTCCGACTGGCCAAGGAGCGCGGCCTTGGGGCGGCGTTTGTCGGCGTTTCGTTCATCGGCGCGAACCCGCTGCTCGAGCGGCTGGGCCCAGACCTCGCGGAGAACGTCGCTGTGTCGCAGGTCGTACCGCACCCCGAGCTGAGCAGCCTTCCGGCAGCGAGGCGATTTCGGTCCGTGCTCTCGGACCCGAAGGAGCGGGGATTCGTTTCATTCGAGGGGTACCTGGCGGCCCGTTTCTTCATCGAAGCGCTGGAGAAGTCAGACCTGTCGAACCCGCGGGAGAGTGTGCTCGACGAGATCGAGTCGGGCCGGGAAATCGACCTCGGGCTGGAAAAGCCTCGTCGTTTGTCGAAGGAACAACACCAGTATGAGCAGTCGGTGTGGCCAACGGTGATCCGTTCCGGACAGATCGAGGTTCTCGATGACTGGAGCCTGTTGATGCAGAAGGTGTCGCGATGAAACTGGACAAGAACATGGGGATGCTCGTGGGCGCGATCTTGCTGATCGTGGTCACGCTGGGTGGTTCACTCTTTCTCTCGCTGCGCGCGATGCAGGAGGTGACCTCGGGTATGACCGACCGAGTCATCCCGATCGGGGACGAACTCAGCGGGGTATCCGAGTCCTTGGCCAACGCCTTCGAGTGGCAGTCGCGATTGAACGCGACCGTGGACCAAGAGTCCTACGACGAGGTCATGGCGACTCGCGCCGATGCAAGCCTCGACGCTCACCTGCTCAAGCTCCGCACCTTGTTCGAGCAAGCAGATGCAGTTGCGCCCGAGGGAGCGCAAGAAAGGCTTTCCACGCTCGATCGAGAACTCGCCGAGTTCCGAGAGCAGAAAACGAAGCTCACCTCTTCGGTTGGGCGTCGCCACGGGCTCAACGCCCGCTTCAACGAACGCGTGCTCGAGGTGAACAAGAACCTCGGCACATTCCTGCAGCAACTCGAGTCGCTGCAAGGCCGCGTCCGGCTGGACTACGTCTCGAAACTCGCCGCGTTGGATGAGTCCGTGACGCCCGCCAGCGTACGCGCGATCACCCACGGGTCTGACCGCGCCACCTACGACGCGCTCCAGGACCTACGGCCCGAGGCCATCCGCCTCGGCGTGCAGCTAGGAAAGATCGGGCTCACCAATGACCTCGACTCCCTGAACTCGATCGTAGCCAACGAGGTTGGACCCACGGTGGGGTCAGTCAAGCGACGTCTCGACGACACGCAAGAACTTGTCAGTGACAACGCCGCGCACACAGCCGAGGTCCAACAACTGCGCAAGGACTTCCTTCGTGTCGTGGAGTTGGGCAGTGGAGAGACCGAGGACAGCCTTCGTGGATTGCGTCGTTCGATTCTCGACGAGATCGGGGTTGCGGCTGACGTTCGCGACGAGTTTCAGACCACGGCATCCAACTTGGGTCACGGTGCCGAAGCAGTGCAGGCGGACGCAAAGTCGATGGTCGCCGAGCTCAAGAAGTTCGCGGTGGTCTCGGTCTCGCAATCGCAGTGGATCGCCATTCTCGCGGGCCTGGTGGCTCTGGTTGCCGTGGCGATGGCCTTGCAACGAATCGCACAGTCGGTTCGTAACCTCCGAACAACGAACGCTGAGCTGGTGAAGCTGAAAGAGGACCTCGAGACCGCCAACAGCGTGCTCGAATCCAAGGTCCAAGAGCGAACGGAGGCTCTGGCCCAGCGAGAGCTCGCGGTGCGAGGCCTTCTCAACGGATTGGCAGAGGGTGTGCTCGAGGTCTCCGTGGACGGGCTCGCCGGCGATGAGCGCTCGGCCGTGGTCACGGAGTGGTTTGGCCCACAAGCACCGGGCCAGCCCGCGGCCGAGTATTTGTTCGACCTCGAGTCGCAACAGGTCTCGTTCGCGATGGAGCTCGAGCAGGTCGCGATGGACATTTTGCCCGTCGAGCTGTGCCTCGATCAGATGCCATCCCGGCGCACGCTGGAGAACGGCCGTGTTCTGGAGTTCAACTACCGCCCAGCCCCGAGTACGGACGAGGATGGCGCAGTGAAGGCCCTGTTGGTCATCATTCAGGACATCACGTCCCGCCTCGAGGCAGAGCGAGCGCAGCGCGAGACCCAAGAATTCCAGCGCCTCGTTCAGCACCTGCTGGAAGACCGCGATGGGTTCGTTCGCTTCGTCGAAGATGGGTCGGGGTTGATCGCCAAACTCAAGGAGACCAAGCGAACCGGAGTGGTCAAGCTGGTCTTGCACACACTCAAGGGCAACTGTGCGGTGTACGGCGCCGCCGAGCTCGCGGAGATCTCCCACGACCTCGAGACTGCGCTGCAGGATGCAGCTGACGATGGCGAGCCACGGCTGCCGACCGCATCCGAACTCGAGTCGATCAGCGAGGGCTGGGACCGCATGCTGGAACGCGTCGCGGTGTTCTCGAGTCCGACGAACGAAGAGCAGGTCAGCGTGGTGCGAGAGGAACTCGAGCACCTCGTGGATCTTCTGAAGCCTGTCGATTCGGGCCTGTCCGAACGACTCGAACTCTGGCTCCTCGAACCCATGGAGGCCGAGCTTCAGCGTGTTGGCGTTCGGGCCGAGCGGGTCGCAGAGAAGATCGGCAAGATGGTCGATGTCGACGTCCAAAGCCACGGTCTGCGTACCACCCCTGGGTTTGCCCGGGAGCTGCTTGGCGAGCTCATCCACGTGATTCGCAACGCTGTGGACCACGGCATCGAGGACGCCGAACTTCGCGCTGAGCGTGGCAAGTCCGCGCGTGGCTCGCTCAAAGTCGAAGCGGCGCTTCACCGTGAGTCGGAGCTGCGCATCTCCATCACCGACGACGGCGGCGGGATCGACTGGACCCGCCTGAGGGCCATCGGAGCCGAGCGCGGCCTGCCCCACAGCACTCACGAAGAACTCGTCGAACTCATGTTCTCGAGCGGCGTGAGCACGGCGGAGCAGGTGACGGAGCTGTCAGGCCGCGGCGTGGGGACCACGGCGACCAAACGCGCCTGTGAGGCGTTGGGCGGGCATGTCGAGGTTCACTCCGAGCATGGGAAGGGCACCGAAATCGCGTTTATTGTGCCTCTGTCCCCAACGGTCAAGGTGAAGGCCTTGCCGGTCGAGCCGGCGCCGGCCATCGAACGTGCGAGCTGATCGTTCCGAACTGGAGGCGGTCGATGGGAGCGGTGCATGGCAAAGTCCATGCACCGCTCCTTTGTCGTTCCGTGAGCGGCAAGCAATCGGGCACGAAAAGTTTCGTCCCGATTCGGTATTCGTGGCAGGAACCGCTTCAACCTAACGACCTGACGACGATGTTCTCGAAGAGCCCGAGGCTCGTAGAGACCCTATGTTCGTCACAGTCATTTCCTCCGTCCTCTTGTTTGCCGCCCCTTCCTCGGAGCCCACTGGCAACAACGCTAGCCCCACAGAGAAGGCAGCGCCCGAGCCGGAGGCCAAAGAAACGCCACACTGGGAGCGAGTCCGCTTCTACGGACGAATCCGCGCGAACGTTGCGGGGACCGGTGGGGGTGCAGAGAGCTACGGGCAACAAAACCACACCGCGATCACGGCTGCGGCTCATCCGGTGTTCCGCAACCCTGACGCTGACCCGGCGTCGTCGTTTCAGGTCGCGCAGACCCGGTTTGGCCTCAAGATCAACGAGGCCGGAGCGGCATCGGGCACGGTGGAGCTGGACTTTGTCGACTTCACCAAGGCCACCGGTGCGGTGGCGCTGCGTCCTCGGCTGCGAATCGGAGCAGTGGACTGGAAGCCCGCCGAACAACACAAGCTCACGTTCGGGCTCACCTGGGACCTCTACAGTGCGGTGCAGACCTATCACAACAACTGGGTCGGCAATCACTACTACGCGGGGCAGTCGGGTTTCATGCGCCACCAGATCCAGTACCTGTACAACCCGAAGCGCTTCGAGATCGGGTTTGCAGTCGGGTTGCCCGGTCTGCACAACAACTCGGCCTCGGTCGGCGCGCTGGAGGCCAACATCGTTCCGACGTTCGCCAGCCGACTCGCGCTGAAGTTCGGAGAGGGTAGCAAGCTCGGAGTGTCGGGCATCTACACCAGCCTGGACTACGAGACCGGGCGCCGCGACACCGCATCAGGACTCGCCTTCCTCGATGTGAATGTGAAGAAGGTGTTCAACATTCGCGGTGAAGCCTACGCAGGGCAGAACCTGGGGAACATCGGCTCGCTCACGCTCTCGTACGGACGTGACGACCAGGACATGCTCGAGGCCGGTGGATGGGGGGCAGTCAAGCTGCAGTACCCGAAACATGTGTTGGCCTTCACGGCCGGCGCCGCGACGGTGCTCAACACCGGCGATGTCGCCCCTGGCTACAGCCGAGACGAAGACACCGGCGCCGTCACCCGAACCGGCGTCGGTATCGTCCGCAACGCGCATCTCCGGCTCGGCTACGAGTTCCGACCGGTGGATGGTCTCGGCCTGTTCGTTGAACCGTTCACGTACTTCACGACCCACAGCCTTCTCCCCGAGGACCAGTCCGCCGTGAGCGCAACCCGAACCCTCGGTGGGGCCGAACTCGGGGCGATCTACCGCTTCTGAGCCACCCGCGCGGTGCTGTGAGACGGCAGCCTGCGCGAGACGTTCGATGAGCCCGGGCCCCGGGCTGCAGTCGTGAAGCCCAGGTCCCCTCAGCCTGCTTGTCCGCAGAAGCCCACGGTCTCTTGGCCCACCGGAACACTCCCTTCGGGGTACGCGGGTATGCACGTGGTTGGATCGGGGCAATCGGTCCCCCCAAGCTCGCACCACGGCGTGCAACAACGCGCACTGCCGGACTCGCACGACCCGACCTCATCCGCGGCGACGCAGATCAACCCCGCACTACAAGCATTGAGGAACTCGCACTCGTCGAATGCGTCACCGGTTTTCGGTCCCGAGGCATCCGGTGCGCAGACCGTGGAATTCGAGTACGGGTAGCACCCCTCGCCGGGACTGCAGGGCTCCGGATCGAGCGGATGGCAGAGAGGAACGCACAAGGCGAGTGGGCCGCCGCCGATACTGCAAGTTCGCTGGGGATCGTCACAGGTCGGCGCAGACTCCTGGCCTTCACAGAACGGGATGCACTCGCCTTGCAGCGTTTCGGCGTCGACATTCCAACACATCGATCCGACGTCACAATCGTCGAGACCGGAGACGCCGGAGCCCTCGGATGTACATGGTTCTCCGGGTCCAGCCGGGTCGGGGGCAAGTGGAACACAGCGTGTCGCGTTCCTGCTGTTGCCGCCATCGTTCGCCCAGAAGGTGCACTTCTCTCCGCTTGGGCAGTCGTCATCCCAAGTGTTGCACTCGGGAGTCGACGGAACGTCGGGGCCGCATCCGAGAAAATCGCACCCGTCCCCCGATTCGGTGCCCGGGGTCTCCCCGCCGGTCGAAGAGCTGATCCCTGCCGAGCTCGCGCTCGGGTCCGCTGTTGTCGGTGTCGGAGCCCCCGTGGAGCCCGGCGCCGTCGTCTCGGCCTCGGACGTACTGCTGGGATCCGAGGCCGCTGGATTCCCGGGAGAACCGCATCCATGCGCGGAAAGCGCTACGTACAGGACCGGCAGCCAACGGGTTCTTGAGCCCAACACTCAAGCACAGTAGCAGAAAGCTAACATTCAAGACAGCTATGTTCGTTTTGCGTGTGGCGCGACATGAGGGTCTCCGCCACAGCGATGCGGTGCCACGGTTGGCAACGGAAGGCGCACCACGAACCGAGTCGCGCCTGGCTGGCTCTGCGCATCGATCGTCCCCGCGTGGGCACGGACCAGTCCCCGAACAACCGCGAGCCCAAGACCGACTCCCTGCTGGCGGTCGGTCGTATAAAAGCGATCGAAGAGTTGCTCGAGCACGTCCGGAGCAATGCCCTGACCGTCATCGATGACCTCGAACACGGCCTGCGTGCTCGTACGTTCCGCCCGGACCTGAACTCCAGGCCCACCGTGCTGCGCGGCGTTGTCGAGTAGGTTTCCGATGACAACCTCGAGTCCGGCTTCACTCCCCGCCACGAAGCCCGCCCGCCCCGACACCCGGGCACCATGGGACTCCGCGAACCGGTGGAGCAGCGCATCCAAGTCGACGTTGTCGCTCTTTGCCAGCCTCTGGGCGCGACCCAGGTCGAGCAGTCCGCCGACAAGGTTGTCCAGTCGGTGCAACTCGGAGATCCCAGTATCGAGAAACCTCTCCCGCTGCGCCGAGGCCATCGAGGGATCGTCGCGCAACAACTCGAGCGTGCCTCGAAGGGTCGCGATCGGGGTACGAAACTCGTGTGCGGCGTTGCCCGCAAAGGCCTCGGCCCCGTCCATTCGTCGACGGAGCCGCGCGCCCATCGTCTCGACCGCAGCCGCCAGTGCGCTGACCTCTTCCACCCTGGAACCGCGGACGGACTCCAACTCGCCCGGCTCGTCCGAGCCTGAGGCGATCGTTTGGGCAGCCGACACCAACCGTCGAAACGACCGACTTCCGAAGTACCCGCCCGTCAGCGCGATGACCACGGCGATGACCACGATCGCAAGCACCCGCCACAGCAAGGGAGAGCCCACCTGCACCATCGCCTGCACCGGAGCGCGAGGGGTGCGGCTGACCACGACGGCCCCAACAATCTCTTCTTCGACAACGACCGGGGCGGCCACAAAGAGCCGAACATCCCCGAAGCGACTCGGTCCGTCCAACGCGGCGGACCGCCCCAACCAGGCCGGGTCCCGAGGTCGCGCGTGACGACCGATCGCGCCCGCAAGTGCCACCCGCACTTCGGGCGCCTTGCCGAGCGAACGATCGCTGGGTGTGACCGAGCTTGCGACGATGTTGGCGTCGGCGTCGACAACCTGTAGTCCGATCAAAACCCGGTCTCGCATCGCAGCAAACTGCGGCTCGGCACGCCGCGCGACCTCTGCGAGCGACGCCTCCGTGTCTTCAGCCTCCGCCGCGAGGATCACCGCCCACGTTTGGGCCTGGCCCTCGAGAGCCTCCGACGTTTGGACGCGCAAGTCCTCCGTGAGCACACCGGTCAGCAACAACGCGACGACGGCAGCAACCCCCACGACCATGTGCGACACCAGCAACCACACCGCCAGCGACCACCGAGGGCGACGTCTCATCACACCTCCATCGGCGAGCGCAGACGAAATCCCACGCCGTGCACGGTCTCGATCGGGTCCAATCCGTGGGGTCGCAGCTTGGCCCGGATGCGTCGTACGTGGGAGTCCAAGGTTCGCTCGCTGACCGAGCGACCATCGGGATAGGCATCCCGCGCGAGTTGGCTTCGGTCCAGGACGCGGGCCTGAGCCCGGACGACTCCGCTGAGGATCCGAAACTCGGTCGCGGTCAGCCGGACTTCGACCCCTGCAACGAAGACCTGATGCGACGCGATCGCGACTCGAAGCATCCCCACCTGGAGGTCAGCTTCGCCAGGGACGACCGACTCTCCCCGCCTCAGGATGGCTTTGACCCGACTGACCAACTCGCGTGGACTGAACGGCTTTGTGACGTAGTCGTCGCCACCGAGGTCCAGCCCAAGCACCCGATCCACCTCATCTCCACGGCACGACAGGAACAGGATCGGTACACCCGAGCTTGCGCGCAGCTCCCGGCACACGCTAAGTCCATCCAAGCGCGGAAGATTGACGTCGAGAACGACCAGGTCCGGGCGATGCTGCGCGAAGACACGCAGCGCTTGCTCGCCGTCGGCGGCCTCCATCACCGTGAAGTCGTCGCGGGCCAACGCGTAGCGAACAACTTCGCGCAACGGAGCGTCATCGTCGACGACCAGAATCCGGTGACTGGGTTTCATACGCTCCTCTCCAGATCGAAGGCTGCGATCTCATCCAAGGCTCCGAGTCGGGCCCGGAGATCACCGAGACGCTCCTGCACCGGTACAGTATTCCCAGCCAGGGACCGAAGCCCGATCGATAGGCGCAGCTCGACCATCCCCTCCAACACCGCTTCGACCTCTGCTGCAGCACGAGCGCGAGCGGAAAGCAGCGCGCTCAGGCCGGGCGCATCTCCCGATGAAGCGCGAACGTCCGCAACCAAGGCGTCGACCATGCCCACCCGCTGGTCGGCGCGACGGAGGTCAGCCACCAGCTCGTCCAGGTCCTCGACGACGACCACGTGCTCCGCCCTCGGATCGGACATCGTGGCACGAAGGTCTTCCGCACAGCGGCCGATCCGCTCGGACAGTGGGCCCGCCGACGGCAGCTCTGGCGCGGACGACAGCAGCGGCAACAGCAGCGGCCAGCACCCCAACGCCGAGACCGCGACTGCACTCCTCACCCCTCGGCGCCCGAGCAGCCAGGCCGTCATCACGCCCACGGCGAGATACGTGGCACCGATTGCGATCCACAGCACCGGGAGCTGGATGGCGTCGCTCATGGCCTCGCCTCCGAGGGCTCCGGCGGCTCCGCGAGCAGACCTTCGGGGCGGGCATCCCAGCCCTCGTAATTCCCACGGGCTGATCTCCACGATGCCAGCGTGCTCGAAAAGACGTCGGATTCGATCGGCCGCAGGAATGCCACGTCCGCGCGCGGTCGGGCGACGAACGGCCGAAGAATCCATCCACTCTGGGCGACGACCACCCCGACCGCCAGTGCTGCGAGTGCGCTGCCCACCATCTTGCCAGGACCCGACCCCGGCAGAACCCGGGCGAGCGTCGCGAGGCCGACAACCCCCGAGCCTAAGAGGGAGCCACAGAGCACCAAGACGGCCCAGTGGTAGTCGACCTCGACCGAGAACATCAGCCACAGTGCAGGACTCGCCACCGCGAGCAGGAGCGCCGAACGGGCGCAGCCAATGAGCACTGCGAGCGAAGCCTGCGCGTAGCTCACCACGACTCCGCACACCCGGTAGAGGGCCCGAACCGCGGGTAGGGTGACCAACACGGGGACCACCCACAACAGGGGGAGCTTGAGCGCGGCGTAGAGGAGCTGAACACCGCCGCGATAGGTCCCAACGACGCCTCCAAAAACCGCCGCGGAGGCCACGGTGATTGCGAGCAGGACGGGGCCGTGATCGTGCAAGGCGCGAAGAGGTTCGTCCCTTCCCAACCCGACCGGGTCACGAATCAGAGCCGCGCATGTCTCCAACAACGAGGTTTTCCGATCCATCAGAGCACCTCCAACGCGGTCTTCCCAACCGCGAATGCGACTCGCAAGGCGACGAGAGCCGCCAGCGCTGCCCACCCCAAGACAAAGCCTGGGCTGTCTCCCGTGGCCCGTCGCAACATCTGCAAGGTCACCGTGGCGCACGACAGCCCGACCACTGCGAATCCTGCCAACAGGACCAGGAGCCACAGCCCGGTTGTGGCGACCAGAAAGAGCGCCACCGGTGCGATGCCCATGGCGACGCTCCCGGCCGCTGTCAACCCTTGGCCGAGGGCCGCGACCGGCGTCTCGGTCTCGACATTGGGCCGCAAGAACAGATGGCCGGCAACCAAAGCAGGACCGGTCAGCACCATCGCCCCCACCAGACCTGCAATGGGGATCGTCGAGATCCCAGCAGTCATCAGAGGGCTGGGCGCGCCCACAGCTGCACTCAGTCCGAACACACCGAGGCCACCGATGGCGGCAAGGACAGCCGAGACAGACGGGGCGAAGATCGGCGTCCCGATCGGGCCTGGAAGGCTCGGCGTCCGAGGAAGCGGCGGCGGAACACTGCCTGGCGGCGCCGCGAGATGGCTCGACACGATGGTTTGGCTCATGCACCCGAACTAGCAACGCGACCGCGCCAGTCCCTGCCGAACTCGTGCGGGTCGTGAGGCGAAGATGTGCAGATTCTGTGCAGACGCCGAGAAGTACAGTCCGCCCTACGAGGGCATCCCGAGGCCCGTCTCCTCGACGAACCGGTCTTCGAGGCTCTTGCCGACCTGGATCTCGACGAACGGGAGGTCGAGGTCGGTGAGCTTCCGGGCGACGTCACTGGCCGCGTAGCCAGGGCTGGTCAGCTCGGCGTCGAAGTCCAGCTGCAACCTGCCCAGCGTTGGAAGCCACTTCGCTGCGGTGATCGCCGGCAGGGTGCACAGCTGCTCGATCTGGTCGGCCGAGGGCGCGGTCGACAATCGAATCATCAGCACCGCCGCACTGCCGACAACTCGCCCGACATGGTCCTGCCGGACGAGCGTTCCCCGATCCAAGATCGCGACCTCAGCACAGAGGCTTTCAATTTCGGCGAGGTTATGGCTCGAGACCACGACCGTTTGTGAGGGGCCGATCGAGCGGATGAGTCCATGAATCCCGCGTGCCGCATGAGGGTCGAGCCCCGCGGTGGGCTCGTCGAGGATCACCACCGCCGGGTTGCCGAGCAGTGCCTGAGCGATCCCCACCCTCTTGAGCATCCCGTGCGACAACGCCTTGGCTCGCTTGCGCGCGACCTCCGGCAAACCAACGAGCGTCAGCGTTCGTTCGACCTCGGCCTTGGCCTGTGCGACCGAGAGGCCCTGGAGGCGGCAGAAGTGTGCCATCTGCCAGCCCAAGGAGAGCTCTCCGATGAAGCTGGCGTCCTGCGGCAGCACTCCGATCGACCCCGGCGGAGGAGGAAAGCCCGGCTCGAGCGGTGTCCCCAAGATGGTGACCGATCCAGAGTCCTGCCGCAGGAACCCCGAGATGACCGAGAACAGCGTGGTCTTCCCGGCGCCGTTGGGACCCACGACACCGAACACGCCTCCGTTGGGAACGCTGAGGTCCACGCCCGCCAACGCCCTGTTGGAGCCGTAGCTCTTCTCCAGCTTGAGAATCTCGATTGCAGCGCTCACAGGTCTCGCCTTCGGAAATGTGCCAGCCCCAGCGCGACAGCGACCGCTGAGTAGACCAACACCTGCGCGGCACTCTTTGCCCACGAGGCCCAGTCATCGAGGATGAGGTTCCATCGCCCATTGGTCGGCCACAACACCTCGATGCTCTGGGCGAGAAACTCGACCTCCATCCAATGGCGTGCGGCTGCAGAAGCCAGACCGATCGCGAGCCAGAGAAGCAGCGCGAGCAAGACGACCCGCCGAGCACGACCCCGCAGCGTTCCGAGCAGGCCGAGAAGCGCCAACAGAGGAAACGCCGCGACCGAGACAGTGACGATGGTTCGCCCGATGTAGAGGAACTCGGCAACGCCGGGAATCGAGCCGGCACGGACTTGGATGTAGCCCGCCATCGAAACCGCCGCGACCGCGACCGTCAGGGAAATGAGTGCCCAAGCTCCCAGCAGCTTTCCCAGGTAGAGCGTCGTGCGGTCGATACGAAACGCCAGATACCGAGCGTGTCGTGTCTCGATGTCGCCGGCGCATTGGTCGTAGCCCATCGTCAGGGCGAGCAACGGCATCACCAACATCAAGAAAGCAAACGCCCCAACGAGCGGTGGAGAGTGCATCTCCAAGGTGGAGCGGACCATGTCCAGCGGGAAGTCGGCCATCGAGGCCACCATCTGCGTCATCATTCGAAACGCGTCGGCTTGCTCCCCCGTCGAGGCTTTCTCCAATGCACGACCCGCCTCGGCGAGCTGTCGACCGACGACCGCCGAGGCGATGATGAGGGATACCAGCGCGACGATTCCCGACACAGAGCGTAGCCGTCGGGCTACCTCGAATCGGCAGACATGCCACACCTGCTGGGGTCGGGACGCCATGCTCCTCGTCGAAATACCACGATGGGCGGGCCGCCGCAGACAGTCTGCGCTTTGGGCTCAGCCGCCGCAGGCGTCGGGGAGGTTGTCCGTAATGGTCACGAGGCCTCCAATGGAGGAGAGCTGCAGCTGCAGGGCCTGCGCTTCGCAGGTGGGTAGCAGCGAATTCCCCGTGATACGGAAATCTTCCCCAACGTCGAGCAGCACCGGGAATCCATCGAGCGACTGAAGCTGCGGCATGTTTCGCGCCGTAAAGTCGCCCCCAATGGTTGCCAGGGATCCGAAGTCCCCGGCGTCGACCAGCGATGCGTTCTCTCCCAGGTAGAAAGACCCGCCGCTGGACTGCAACAGCGGCATGGAGATCTCGACCAAGGCGTCGTGTTCCCGGATCTGCATTCCGTTGCCGACATGCTCCAGCCGCGCCAGCTCGACCCGCGGCATGCTCGTGTTCCCAATGAACGCCAATCGGTCTCCGATGAAGTCGAGCGAGCCAAGACCATCGACGTGAAGCAACTGTGGGTTGTCCTGGACGACGACCCGATCGCTGAGTTCGGTCAGCGAGCTAAACCCGTTGACGGTCGCAAGCTGAGCGTTTTCTTGGATCCTGAGGTCTCCATTGAGGAATTCGAGACCGCCAAACCCGTTGATGCTGGTCAACGTGGGGTTCTCCATCACGCGCAGCAGCTGCCCGACGGACTGCAACTGGCTAAAGCCGCCCAGCGATTCGAGCGAAGCGTTGTAGGACACGCTGAGCACGAGACCGACCGACTCCAGGACCGGGAAGTCGACCGTCGCGAGCTGAGGGTTGCCGTCCACCACGAGCCATTGTCCGACCGACTCCAAACCGGCGATGCCTTCGGCGTCGATCAGGCTGTCGTTGAACTGGACGACGATGCTGGTCTGCGCGGTTGTCAGTGCGCCCAGGCCATCCAACGTGGGCAGAGAGCTATTGTTCTGGATCCAGACGTTCCCGATGACCGCATCGATCCCGGCACAACCACCAAGGCTCAGGAGGCTGGGGTTGCCCTCAACGCGGATGCCCGACGCTCCCACCGAGGTGATTCCCGACAGCCCGTCGAAGTGTTGCAGTGCCGCGTTGCGCTGGACCCGAATGCCTGAGACAGCCCCTGCGACGCCCGCCAAACCCGACACGTCGGAGAGGAGCGAGTTGTCGGTGACGTGGACAGCACCCGTGATCGTGTCGATGCCCGAGAGGCCATCGAGGTCGCCGAGAACCGCGTGTCCAACGATCTCCACCCCGCCGATCTCGCCGGAGAGGCCCTCGAGTCCTGTGAGCGAGGATAGTTGGGCGTTGGTCGAAATCCGTAGGCGGCCACCGACGGAGCCGAGGGCGGCGAGGCCCGCGAGCGAGAGCAGCGAGGGGTTGTTCTGAATGAAGACCGAGTTGCCGATGGCGGCAAGGCTGTCCAGCTGCATCGAGCCCAGCTGGGGGTTGTCGCTGACGTGGACGATGCCGGCGACGCTCTGCAGCCGTTGAAGCCCATCGAGGCTGACAAGGTCGGGGTTGTTGCGGATCTGTACGGATCCGCCGACCGATTCGATGCACCCCAGGACCGAGAAGTCGACAGCCCCGTCGATCCCAAACAGGACGAGATCGCCCGAGATGCTGGTGTAGCCCTGCAGCGACTCCAGCTCGGCCATGTCGACCACGCTGGTGTTGCCTTCCCACGCCCCGTTGTCGCAGTCGAGCGGCTCCCCGGTCGAGGAGCTCGACGCATCACTGCTGCTCTCACTCCCTGTCGAGTCTGTGGAGGTCGAGCTCGTCGTCCCGAATGTGGTGGGCAGCCCGGACGTACTCGACCCCGGCAGGCCGGTCGTGGTGCTATCGAAACCCGTCGTGGTCCCCGGTTGCGGCGGTGCCTCCGTTGTGCCGCCGCCGCCGAGGGGCGCGAGGTCCGTGCGCCCGCACGCCACGACAATGAGACCCAGCACAAGCGCCGATGCACGCCCATGCATGCGAAACCCAGTCCGTCCCATCCGTCACAAGCATACAAACCCTCGGCCCCGAAGAACGAGTTTTGGGATGCGTTCGGACGCGCGGCCCACCGGCTTCTCCAACGCACCTACCCCAAACGTTCGAGCATCCAGCCTACGACGTCGATCCGATCGACGAAGTGCAACAACGGCGCGCCGTGAAACTGCAGCCCGTGGGCGTCCGCGACCGTGTTGACGCGGATCTCGGCCTCCGCGCGACGCAACGGCCACGGCACGTGTTGAATCTCGCCACGCCCAACCCGCCCCTCCTCATCCGCTGCGTACAGGCAGTAACGCTCGGTCAGCCAGGTCTCCAGCGTTCCCGGCTCGCTGCGATAGGCATCCCCAACACCCCGGTAGCGTCCCTCGAACACGCCGGGCTCCATCCGGTCGTCGGTTCGATGGCTCCGGTACTGGACCCAGCCGTCATCGTCCGTGCGGCAGTCCATGTCCGCACGCACGTACGGCAGGTCAAAGAACGTCCGCGCGCCCCACACGGCCAAACGTTGGTCCGCATCGAGGCTCAGAAACCAGACCCCTGGCTTCCCACCGCCGGCGGTCACATACGTTCGTACGTTGAGTTCGGGGAACCGAGACAACCCGGGCACATTCGGCAGGAAGCGACCGGTGACATTGTCCATCCAAAACGGCACCACCCCCACCCATGCCTCTCCTTCGAAGGTGTCCACCTCGAGCCCCTCAGGAAGCTTGTCCGCGATGAGTTGGGCGGGCACGCGCCAGTGCGCAAACAGAAGATCGAGCCAGCTCATCGTCATCACCCAGCTCCGATCTGGCGCAGGCCAAGGGCGATGGGCAGTGTCACTTGCGACGGCGGACCAGTTCACGGGCATGACGTCCACGAAGTATATCGGGACTTGCCCGCCGCCGCGCCTACGGCTCGATCGTCCCGCCTTCGACGCTGCTCGGATCCTTGGCAAACCGGGCACATAACTGTGCGACACCGCGGGACCATGTCACCCCCACGTGGCTCGTGTCCGTCACGGTCACAAATGCCGTACCGCCGGGCATCCGGTCGAACTCCCCCCGCGACTCCTCAACATCCAGCAACGCATCCTCTTCACCTGCGACCCAAAGCGTGGGTCCAACGAACGCTGCGTGAAACCGGTCGGCGTCGAGGACCGCCAGGCCCAGCATCGTCGTGGCCGTGTAGCGCTGCGTGTCGAGGTCTGCGCGGTATTCCTCGTTCTTGACCAGGTCGAGGACATATCGGTGGGGATTGTCGCGCATCGCATCCCCGAGTGCCCCTAAGTCGACCTGGGCATAGGCGGTCCCGACCCCGCGACCACAGTCCCAGGACAGCAGCTCGTTTTGCGGCTGGTCCGCGTGGTTGAACGGCGCCAACACGATCGCGCCATCGAGCCCGGCCATCCCACCGCTCTCGACGACCCGAGACACGAGTCCGCCTCCCGAGCTGTGTCCCATCAGCAGCAAGCGTGCGGCTGGCCATTGCGCTCGCAGGTGCTCCAGGTGCAGAGCCACATCCCGGGCGTGCTGAAACGGGTCGAGAGCGTCGCCCGGTCGGCCAGGCCAGTAGGCGCCGTCGTCCTCATAGACGCGAGGGCTCCGGGTTCCGCACTCGGTCGGCGTCACACAACTCGAGAGCCCATGCCCGCGTAGATCGACGATGCGGAGCAACACGCCTTCCGCCGCCACCCCCTCACCAAGTGCGGCGTAGAGTTCTCCGTACGCCGACGAACCGTGCAACAGCAAGACCATCGCTCCGGTCCCGTCCCAATCCGTCGGCACCCAATCACGGTATGCGAGCGGGAGTCCGTCTTCAGCGGCCAAGAACTCCGGCTCGGGGGACTCGGGAAGACCGTCGCCGCTGACAAACTCGCGCTCCCACGCAGTCGGCTCCCCCAGGTCACCCTGCGGTGCATCGCGGCATGGTTCGGAGCACGAAGCCAAGAGCCCCAATAGTGCGACCCAACCACGCCTCATCGCGACCACCCAAACCCCGACTCAATCCCGATCGTGAACGCGTGAATCGTGGACCGGGAGAAGGGCTCCTCCCACAAGGGCTGCTGGTGCGGCGACCCGACCGGGGTGTGCAACACAAACCCCGCGGTGACCGCTCCAAACCACGCAGACCGCATCAGCGCATAGCCAACCCTGGGATGAAAAAACGGCGCGCGGTAGACCAACGCGCCGCCCTCGGAGGTCGAGGCGACCGACTGCGTCATCACCCCAAACCCGGTGCCCATCGTTGCAAACAACCCAAAGCGCGCCATGTACCCAACGCCCACCCCCGAGTCGATCGCCGTGGTCACGGTTGGGATCCCGTCAGGCTCCCGCGCATCGGCCGTCCCGATTCCGTAGGTCATCGTGAGCTCCAGTAGAAGTCCACTGGGAAGCCAGGTCCGCCCCCGCAAACCGAACGCCGTCAGATACGGCGAGCGTACGGGGGTGAAGTCGTATCCCCGGAGTTTCTGATCGAGGCCCGCGTAGCTTCCGACTCGGGGCTCGAACGCGAAGCTGAGACTCACGCCCTCCAACGGCGTGTCCGCGGGCTCCGGTGCCGCGAGCAGGAGGATGGCAAACGGGGCCAACACCGCCGGACAGTAGGCGATCCTCGGGCGAGGAGAAAGCTACCCCTCCGGAGTGGTCACCGGTGCGCCCGGCTCGCAACCCCACTGGAAGTTGTCGAGGAAGACGTAGCTATCGAGAATCGAGTCGCTGAGGTCGAAGATGCCGAAAGCGACTGTGATGTGCTCCCCCGGGGAAACGCCCGCACTGGTGCTGAGCCACCCGGTCCCGGCGTGCTGCCGCATGCAGGTGCCCTGAAACTCCGGCAGGTTTCCAGCGTCGTCACGATAATCGAGGAAGCCCGCGTTGAGCGAGATCGGATTCCCCATCGCGTCGAACGAGATGTTGCCCGTCCATGCCTCGGACTCCAGCCAACCCACGTACATGTCGTTGAAGGTCGACCCAAAGTAGAACGGGTACTCCGTCGAGAAGAACGCGAAGTCGTAGCTCAGCGACACCACGTCGACGGGGACATCCAACTCGAACCGCAGCTCCACGTAGTCGTTGGCGGAGCTGCCTTGGTTGAACTGGTCGGCGATGGTGTTGGAGCAGTCGCCGGTCCCGACGAGGACGGGGTCGGCGGTGCAATCGCCCGCAACGCCTCCAACTCGAAGGGGCGGCGGAAGGACTCCGCCGGGGTCCCACTGCCCGCCGAGGTCGTCGTTGCAATGCAAGGGATCGTCGTTGCTGTCGCCCGGTGGGGTGGCGAAGTCGAGATCGGTGACGAAGCCCGAGCCGATCACCGCGTAGCTCTGGCCCTCGCGCGGTGCGAACGTCCCGTTGCCACCAAACGAGGAACGAACACCGATCGCGCCCGGCGGCCCGGTCACAGAGGATTGGACCGCAAGCTCTCCCGGACAGCCCAGCCCCATCGCCCGGAACGGGTCTCCGGTTGCGCCGTCGCACGGCTGGTGTTCGGGGATCGTGCACTCGCACTCCGTCCCGCAAGAATCGGTCGAGTCGGGGTTCGCACCGTCGCCATCCCCCACGTCGAACGCAGGTCCCGAGCCCGGAGGTCCAAAGCCCGAGCTTCCGCTGTCCGAGCCGCCGTGATCTCCGGAGGTCCCAGGCGCGTCGGTGTCGCTGGGGTCGGTGTCGCTATCGGCCTTGCCGAGGGTCCCAAGGCCGATTCCGGATGAGGTATCCCGAGCCTCCTCGAAGTCGCCGCACCCCACCAGGAGCCCCAGCCCCAACACGCTCACCCTCGTCCTCCTGCCCATTCTTCGGTCCCCCACGTGATGTGCGGACAGGCCGTGTGAAGGGTCCCGAACGCCCGAGATTCGGGTCGGATCCGGACGTGGAGCGCCTTCGCTGGTAGAAGTGCCGGGCATGCTCTTCCGCCTCGGACTCGCCGCCAGCCTCATGCTCGTGGCCTGTGACGGCGCCCCGCCGGCCGACGCTCCCGCATCCGCTGCGGCCGAACCGCACAGAGCGCCGCCAGCCGATCGCAAGCCCGCGGCCGAGGCGGCGCCGAACGCCGACGCCAAACTCGGCACCGCCAAGTGCACCGACTGGTCGAAGGAGGACCTCTCCGACCGGGCCGCGATCCCCGAGAGCCGGTACCGACGGACGCTGGAGCAGACGTGGACCCTCGTCTTGGAGAAACACTACGACCCGACTTTGGGTTGCGTGGACTGGCCAGACGCTCGAGTGCGTTACGGAACCAAGCTGGCCAAGACCCTGGACCAGACCGAGGCGTTTGCGGTGATCAACGAGATGTTGGGCGAGCTGGGCCAGTCCCACGTGAAATTGTTCTCAGCTGGGAGTGACGAGGCGATCGGGCCAGCGTCCGTGGACCTCGATGTGCGCTGGATTCAGGGCAAGCTCGTCGTTGTGCACGCGCCCTCGGACTCGGCCGTCAAGGCCGGCGCGGTCCTCGAGAAGCTTGCCGGCACCCCCGTCTCGGAGCTGAAAGAACGCGCGGAACAGCGGACAGAACGCGCGGCCGAGTTCGCGAGCCTGACCGCCCGACTTGCCGCGGCCAAACTCTCCTGTCCCGCCCCCGGCGAAACCCGGACGGTGAGCGTCGAAGGCGAGTCCACACCCACCTCCCTGCCCTGCAAGACCGACACGTCCGAGACGATGTCCCTGGGCAACCTCACCAATGTTCCCACAAGCGTGGAGC
The DNA here is from genome assembly GCA_050633305.1 of Nannocystales bacterium. Taxonomy (GTDB): domain Bacteria; phylum Myxococcota_A; class Polyangia; order Nannocystales; family Nannocystaceae; genus CAJXVA01. Next base: position 137,706 of record JBOEGF010000016.1, on the reverse strand, counting down.
ATCGAATGGTCGAGGGCACGACGGTGGGCGTGCTGGGCTTCAACGTCTGGATGCTCCCGATGCTTCCCAAGTTGCAGGCGGCGCTGGCCGAGCTGCGCGAACAGGGCATGACGGCGCTGGTGCTGGATCTTCGAGGCAACCCCGGCGGGGTTGGGCCCATGTCCGTCTCGCTTGCTCGCAGCCTCCTGACGCAGCCGGGAAGTCTCGGCAAGCTCGAAATGCGCGAGTTCACTCAGGAATTCAACGTCACCCCCGACGCAAACCCCTTCTCCGGGCCCGTGGCTTTGCTGGTCGACGAGGGCACCGCGAGCACCTCCGAGATCTTCGCGGCGGGCATGCGCGACCTGGGCCGGGTCACGATCTACGGCGGCGGCCCCTCTGCCGGCGCAGCCCTTCCCTCCCTCATCGAGCAACTCGACGGGGGTGCACTCTTCCAATACGTCGTGGGCGACTATCACTCGCCCAAGGGCGTCCTCGTCGAAGGGCGAGGCGTCGTCCCGGACCACATCGTCCCCGAGACCGTGGCCGACTTCGCCGCGGGAAAAGACCCCGTCCTCGAAGCGGCGGTCGCCGACCTCAAAGGTAAATGATGCGCCGACTCACCTCTCTGTTGTTCACCGCCTCCCTGCTTGTCTCCGGCTGTACCGAGCCCGGCCCCGCAACAACGACTTCGAAAGAAACGCCTGCCCCAGACAAGGCCTCCGAAGACGGTGACGAGGCCAAGGAAGACGAGACCCCACAAGAGCCCGAGAGCACCCTTCCGGACGCGGCGGACCTACTCGCCAAGTCGGTCGATGCGGTTGGAGGAAAGGCCAAGCTCGAGTCGGTCAAGAGCTTTCACCTCGAGGGCACCATCGGCGCCCCCAAGCAAAACCTCAGCGGTAAGGTTGAGACGTGGTGGAAGGGCGGCGACTTCTACATGGTCCAGACCATCCCCGGTCTTGGCATCAACCGCAGTGGAAAGAAGGGCGACTTGATCTGGGCAGAAGAGCCGATCAACGGCTTGCGCAAGCTCGACGGCAAGGAAGCCGAACAGCACATGTGGGCCAGTAGCCTGCTGCTCACGGCCGATTGGCGGAACTTCTTCGAGAAGGCCACGACCGTCGCGGAGCGCGATATCAAGGGCAAAAAAGCCTACGACATCGAGCTGAGCGCCAAGTCTGGCGCCATCCTCACCGTCACCATCGATGCGACCAGTCATTTGATGGTCGAGCAGTCGTTCAAAGTGTTCAGCCCGCTTGGTTCGATGCCCGTCACGATTCGTTCCACCGACTACCGAGACGTCGAGGGGATGAAAATCCCCTACAAGCAGGTGACCGACGCCTCACTCATGGAGCTCACCCAAGAGCTCAGCGTGGTCGAACTCAACGCCCCCGTTGACGAGGCCAACTTCGCGATGCCCACCGAAGACGTTGCCGTGGTCGACGCGAAAGACCCCGGCAGCATTGGCACCGTGCCCCCGCCCGAGAAGAAGCTCGTCGGAAACGATCTTCCCGCCGCCGCACCCGAGAAGAAATAGGCGAAACGCTGAGGGCCGACGCCAGGCGCCATACTTTCTTCGCGGGGTCCTGGAAGGCGAGGCACATCTTGGTGTCCAACCCCCGATGGGTTGGGCTGTGGCACACTCAAAAAAGGCTGGGATCGCCCTCGTTGGGGCTTCGTTGCTGTTCTGCGCCTGCGATGGCGAAAGCAACGACGGCACCCAAGCCAGCGCAGGGACACTCGGCGGGCTGTCGAGCACCGGATCCGGGACCGACGGCACTGGAGACACGACGAGTACCCCGGGCGGGTCGGGAGAAGGGAGTTCCGGTGGGTCGAGCGGGGGCGACGGGCCCAAGTTCGACCTCGGTGCCGCGCCGTCGGGAGACCTTCCCGAGGAAGAGGAATGCGCCGCGGTCAGCGAAGCAGCGGAACTCGTCCCCTTGCCCGCCGACATCATCTTTGTCGTCGACAACTCTGGCTCCATGACCTTCGAGGCGGCACAGGTGCAGGAGCGCCTCAACGACTTCAGCACGCAGATCATCGACAGCGGCATCGACGTGCACGTGGTCCTGATCTCCAGCTATCCGAACAGCGGCAACGGCATCTGCATCGACCCACCACTGGGGGCCGGCGGCTGTCCGGGAAGCGACACCAACCTCCCGCTCTTCAACCATGTGAACCGACAGGTCAGCAGCTCGAGCGCTTGGGCCGATATCCTCAACACCGCGGCCCAGTGGACGCCGTTCATGCGAGCGGAGTCGTCCAAGCATGTGGTCGTCATCAGTGACGACGATCCGAACATCAGCGCCGAAGCCTTCAACACGGGATTCACCGGACTGGACCCAACCTACGCCGAGTACATTCACCACTCGGTTGTGAGCCACTCCAACTGCCCCACCGCGGCAGACATCGGCCAGCCCTACATCGACCTCACCAACGACCGTGGGGGCGTCGCAGCAGACCTGTGCGACCAGGACTTCCAGGCCGTGTTCGATGCCCTGTCCACCGAGGTCATTGGCGGAACCCAGCTCGCATGCGAGTTTGAGATCCCGGAGCCTCCCAACGGAGAGTCCTTCGACCCCGACAAAGTCAATGTCGAGTTCAACGACGGACTCGGCGGCATCCTTCCCATCCCGCGAGTCGACAGCGCAGCGGAGTGCGCCGCCGTCCTCGACGGCTGGTACTATGACAATCCGGCCGCACCGACCAGGATCGTGATGTGCCCTCAAACCTGCGAGGAAGCCCAAGTTGCGAAGAATGGGTCGATCAGCATCGCGTTCGGGTGCGAAACGATCGTCCCCGGGTAGAGGTCAGATCAAGCTGCGCTTTCGCAAGACGAGCCGATGTCGCATGCTCCACCGCATGAAGCGACTTGGTCTTCTTGCGATCGCTGTGGCGCTTGGCTGCAACGCGACATCGGACGGCGACACCGACACCGATGGGAACTCCGGCGGCGGCTCGGGCGACACAGACAACCTCCCCACCGGAACAGACACCGTCACCGCGTCCGATTCGGCGAACACGGACACCGCCTCGGGAAGTGCGAGCTCTGGGACCAGCTCTTCGGGCACGACCGACGCGACCTCGGCGGAGAGCAGTTCCAGCACCGGAACCGCGACGGACGAGAGCACGTCGAGCACGGGGAGCACCGGGGCCGAGAGCAGCTCCACCGGAGCACCGGGTCCGCAGGCGCTGTGTGAGTCCACCGACGGGACGTGGGACCCCACCGCGTGTGGCGACTACTACTGCGGGATTCCAAACGACTGCGAAGCGCTCGATCCCGGCTGCGACTGTGGGCCAGATGCAAACTTCGTCGACGGCGAAGGCTGTGTTGCCGACGATGCTTGCACGACCTTCGACTGCGGCAACGAACTGCAATGCGTCACGGTGGCTCAGTACTGCTTGGCGACGTTCCCCGGCGTCAAGGGAGCCCCAATCATCTATGAGTGCCTGGGCATGCCCGCGGAATGCTCGGACTCGATCGACTGCATGTGTCTGACCACCGCCCTGGAGATCCCGCCGCCAGCATTCTGCGAGGAGCCCGCTCCCGGCGGCCTGCTCGTTCAGGTCTTCCAGCCCTAGCAGCCCGTGGTGAACCCGGCGCGGCGGATCGCGAAGGATTTTTCGCTCCTGGGTAGGAGCCGAAACGCCGCTGTACCGGGCGTANNCCGCCAGGAGCGAAAAAGACGAGTGAGACGTCGTGTCGGGTTTCGCCACGGGCTGCTAGGGAAGGTCGGCGGCAGGAATCGCGTCGAAGACCTCGAGCCGCTGCAGCGGTTCGGCGAGGTCTTCGGGGACCGGAGCCCGTAGACGCAGCATCCCCTTCCCGGAGGGATGGGCGACCTCGAGTTCGAGGGCGTGCAACGCCAACCGGTGCAGGTCATACGTCGACCGGTAGTGCCGATTGATGTCCCCTTTGCCGTAGCGCACGTCTCCGACGAGCGGGTGCGAGAGGTGCTTGAGATGGCGGCGAATCTGATGCAGACGGCCGGTCCGTGGCCGCGCTTCGACGAGACTGCATCGGTCCACAGCACTGCGCGCGAGTTTTCGACACCACGTGACCGCGTCGACACGGGGACCGTCCTCGGTCTTCGGAACGGGGTGGTCGATCTCGACCTCATCGGGCGGAGCCCCCCGAACCAGCGCGATGTAGCGCTTGTGGACTTCGGTCGCGCTAAACGCTGCACCCAGGACTCGCGCGACCTCCGAGCTCAGCCCAAACAGCAACACACCGCTCGTCGCACGATCGAGCCGGTGCACTGGGTACACATGACAACCCGCCTCTCGCCGTGCCCAGACCAACGCGGTCGGCTCGGTCCTCGGCACCCAGCCCGGATGCACCGCAAGCCCCGATGGTTTGTTCATCGCGAGCACGTGTGCGTCGAGGTGCAGGAGCGAGGGTGCGGTCGGCACATGCCCACCGTAGCAGTACCGCGGCTCCGCTCCGCCCGATCGGTGACTCCCTGACGTCGGACCTGATAGCCTTCAATGGAGCGGTATATGAGCTCCCCACCCGCCGACAGCGACTCAGGCACGAGCGCCGACCCCAGCCTCGAGACCACGCCGGTTGCCTCGCGGCCCGATCTGGAGGACACCGATCTGCTCCCGGGCGCCCAGCTCGGCCGCTACCACGTCCTGCGAAGGATTGGAGCGGGCGGCATGGGCGTGGTCTATGCAGCCTTCGACCCGGACCTCGATCGCAAGGTTGCTCTGAAGGTCCTGCACCCCGAGCGTCTCGACGGGGACTCCGGAAGCCGCGGTCACGCACGTCTGATCCGGGAGGCGAAGGCGATGGCAAAGCTGGCCCACCCCAACGTGGTGGCGGTGCACGACGTCGGCGTCTTCGACGAGCGTGTCTTCGTGGCGATGGAGTTCATCGAAGGCGAGACGCTCACCGCGTGGCTCAAGACTCGACCGCCGTGGGAAGAGGTCGTCGCATGCATGGTCGCGACCGGACGTGGACTCGTCGCCGCACATGCCCAGGGCTTGGTCCACAGGGACTTCAAGCCGGACAACGTGTTGCTGGGCGCGGACGGCCGACCTCGTGTGCTGGACTTCGGCCTGGCTCGGTCTTCGACCGGCAGTTCAACCGAGCCGCAGGACAGGGCCGAGCTCGAGGAGGTCTCACTCGAGGTCCGCATGCGAAGCCGCGACGACTTCGGTGATCGCATCACCCGCACCGGTGGTCTCACGGGCACGCCCGCGTACATGGCACCGGAGCAGTACCTGTCGAAACAACTCGACGCCCGTACGGACCAGTTCGCATTCAGTGTGGTCTTGTGGGAAGGCCTGCATGGCGCGCGGCCTTTCGTCGGAGAGACAACCGCGGCGCTCGGTCTCGCCGTCTGCTCCGGCCAGAAAACCCCACCTCCCGCGAACAGCCCCATTCCGCCTCGACTCCAGCGGGCGCTGGACAAGGGTCTGAGTCAAGACCCCAAGGACCGCTTTCCCTCGATGGAGTCGCTCCTCCGGGAGATCGCGGTCGAAAAACCTCACTCCAACCGTCCACTATGGATGGTCCTCGCAGGAGCCACCGTGGCCTTGGGAGCACTCGCCGCCGTGGCCGAGCCGCCCACCGACCCTTGCAAGTCGGGCGAGAGGCGCATCGAGAAGGTCTGGAACCCGATGTTGGCGGCCGGGCTCCGGGACAAGTTCTCCGGGTCCGAGGCTGGCTTCGCCCGGTCGAGCGCGGAGCGAGTCACACAACAACTCGACGAGTACGCCTCCGCGTGGGGGGCGGAATACCGCGAAGCCTGCGAAGCGACCCATGTTCGGCGCGAACAATCCGCGCACGTGTTGGACCTGCGAATGGGTTGTCTCTCGCAACGCCTACGGGGACTGCGGAGCACCGTTGAGACCTTGCGAGGCTCCGATGCCGCCGTTCTCGAGCGAGCGCCGAGGGCTATCGATGCGCTGCCGTCAATCGCGGCCTGCGAGGATGCTGACAACCTCGACACGAGCGCTCACCTTCCCGAGGACCCCTCGCTCGCCGAAACGGTGCAGGAGATCCGCGAACGCATCGCAGGGCTCACCGCCGCAGGTCAACTCTCTCGGAAGGCTCCTCCGGACGCGAAGCAAGTCCTCAACGATGCCCGGGCGACGGGGCACGGACCGCTCCTCGCCGAAGCCCAATACATGTCCGCCCGCTACGCGGTCTGGGAAGGCAGGCACGCAGATGCGGTGCAACACCTCGAGGAAGCGGTCTACGCCGCGCTTTCCTCCGACCACGACCGGGTCCTGGCCGACGCGTTCACCCAACTCGCCCACGCGACGGGGATCCTGCTCTCCCGGTACGACGACGGACTTCGGTGGGGCAAACACGCCGAAGCGGCGGTCAGCCGATTGGGTGACGATACCGGTGAGGCGGCCGAGTACCACAACGTGATGTGCCAGCTGCTCGCGGACAAGGGGGACACCGCCCCTGCACTCCCGCACTGCCGACGTGCGATCGAACTCAACGAGAAGGTGCACGGCCCCGAAACCCTTGCCACCACCTTTGCCCATCACTCGTTGGGCGTCGCGTACTTCTACGCGGGACAACCCGAGAATGCGCTGACCGAGTTCGAGTTTGCACGGGACAAGCTCGTCTCGCAGCTCGGCGAAGAACACCCCAGCCTCGCGAGTGTGGAGAACGGGATCGCAGGGGTCTGCTACAACACGCGGCCCGCGGAGGCCTGCGTGAAGGCCTTCGAAGCCGTTGTCCGCAGAGCCAGTGCGTCCCGCGGGGACGACCACCCCATGACCACCGACTTCCGCAACAACTTGGCGCTCGTCGAGTTGGATGCCGGCGAGGTGGAGTCAGCGCGAGCCCATGCGGCCCAAGCACTTGCCGCCCGCCGTGCCCACGACGGTGACAACCACCCGACCGTGGCCGCTTCGCTTCGCATCCTTGCGAAGGTCGACATGGCCGACCGGGACTTCGAGGCGGCTCGGCTCAAGCTCGAGGAGGCCTTGGTCATCGCCCGCAAGACGCGGGGCAACGCCCACCGCGACATTCTCTCGACACTGGGCCCCCTCTCCCGAGTCGCGACAGAGCAGGCCCGGGATGCCGCAGCCCGCCAGTATGCGGAAGACGGACTGAAGATGGCCCGGACATTGGGCGACGAAGTGAAGGAGTTCGAAGAACTCCTCGCCGGACTCGACAAATAGCGAGGCCCGTCCCGCCCGCTACTCGCTGGGGAGGTCCGAAGCCTCGCCAGTCGACAGACCCTCCGAGCGATCGGCGGGAACCCGATACCGGGATAGGATCTCTGTTTGCTGGGCTCGGGCTTCCACAGCATCAAAAACGACGAGCGCACCGCTGCTCATCCGCAGCTCCAGGTGGTCGCCACACGCGTCGACGAGCTGCGAGAAATGGGTGAGGTCCCGAGGAACGCTCCCGTTGACCGACTTGACGGTCTCCGCGTAGAGGTCCTCGTAGCCCACGTTCACACCGTCGGAGAGCACCTGCGTGAGCGCCACAACCTCGCGACGCTCCGCGGTGGGCTCGCCCATGTAGTAGTGCGCCAGGAACTCCTTCGGCGCGGTGTCCCACCAGTCTGTCCAGGTCCGTAGGAAGTTGACGCTGAGCGGCTGGAACACGAGACCGGCGAACACGAAATAGCTCGGAACGTGGTCGTACCGTGCGCGGTGGACCAGCGGGCTGAGGGGCTTGAGCACAAGCGTGACGCTGAGTTCCTTGCCGTCTCGCAGCACCGTGGCCTCGACGGAGTCGCCGACAAAGTGGTCCCCCAGCAGCACCAAGAAACCGGTCCGGTGGTTGTCGTCGTAGCGAATCGTCCCGTTGTTGGCGATGTCGTAGCCGTCGAACGACATGAGGACGTCGTCGACTTCGAGCACGCCGTCGACGGAGTTTCCAGCGGCCACAGTACGAATGCGGACCCCCGTCTGGCCGGCCTCCATCTTGAGCGCTGCTCGGAGCGACGCGTTTTCGAGCGTTTGAATCGTTCCTCCCAAGCCCGGTACGAGCACTTGCACCCGGGTCTTGGCACCTTCGAGGAACCGCCGGATGAGCGGAGTCGGCACCATCTCACCGATGTTCTCGGCGTCGTCGAGGCTCTGAAACGCGATGCCGACAACTTCATCGTCGAGGAAGACGGGACCGCCACTGTTGCCGTTGTTGATCGCAGCGTCGACGGTGACGGCCAGCAACCAACGGTCCGAGTGCGCGTAGCGCTGCAGCTCGATACGACTGACGACCCCCTCGGTGACCGAGACCTCCTCGCCACCGACGGGGAAGCCGACCACCGACACCTTGTCCTGTAGGTCGGGGAGCTGGTCGCCCAAGGCGGCGACCGTCGTCTCCGCCCGGAAGCCCTCGTCGTCAACCTGGAGCAGTGCCAAGTCGGAGTCGTGACACACCGCCGCGAGCCGAGCGATGAACTTGTCGGGGTGGGTGCTGGTCTGGACTTGAATGAAGGTCGCGTCGGCCACCACGTGCGCGCCTGTGAGGATCATGCCGGGGGCCACGACAACGCCCGAGCCCGTGCCACTGGTCGGGCGCGTGGCCTGCCAAGGGCTCTCGTAGTCTGACTCTTGGGCGGTCGCGAAGATGCGGACGACGGACGTCTTCTGCATAGCCGGCGAACCTAGCACGGGGCCCACAACCCCGTTGCGAAACGTCAAGCGCCGCTTGTTTCGTCGAAGATGACCCCGTAGGCCCTCGTCAGCAAGGTCCTGCCCTCCTCGAGCTGCTCTTCGTCCGTGCCCCGAAGGAAGGTCACAAGGTGTTCCCAAACGGCCTTGACCCGGGCTGTGTTCCGTACGGCAGCGTGACCCACCAAGTACAAGCTCGAGTTCTTGTCGAAATTCGGCTCCGGCAGCCTGACGATGGTCGGACAAACCCGCCCAAAGAACGACGGTAGAACCCCAAGTCCCATACCCGCCGCCACCGCCAAACGGATCGTCTCGAGGTTGGACAGACGCATCACGACCCGAGCGTTCGGGACCAAGTGCTCACGCAGCGCGGCCCCGGGAAGATGACGTTGTTCGGTCGTCCAGTCGACCCACGGCCAATCCCCGAGCGACGAGCCAACCCCACACAGAGCCGCATGATCGTCAGGGTCGACGCCGCGCTCCACGAGCAGCGCTCGCGCGGCGAAGACCCACATCTTCGACTCCCGCAAAGCAGTGATGACGAGGTTGTCGCCCGACTGCGGCCGGACAACGCGAATCGCGATGTCCGCCTCCCACCGCTCGAGGTCTGCAAGCTCTGTGCTCTCCACGAACTCGACCGTGATCTCGGGGTACGTCCGCGAAAACTCGCTCCAATTCGGAAGGATGACGGTGTGAAGAAGCACGGAAGAAGCAGAGACCCGAACACTCCCGCGAAGTTCGTCGACCTCCTGCACGCCGAACTGCATCCGAGTCACGTGACGCTCAGCTTCCTGCGCGTCATCCCAAACTCGTGTGCCCGCCGCGGTCGGCTTGAGGCCGTCGGGCGAGCGGACGAAGAGGCTCTGACCCAACGCGGCTTCGAGCGCGGTCAGCCGACGACTCACCGTCGACCCACTGACGCCAAGCCGCCCTGCCGCCCTGCCGATGCTCCCCTCTCGGAAGGCGGCAAGGAACACCTTGAGGTCGTCCCAGTTCAGCACGGCACTACAGTACCGGACTTCTTGGGGAAGCCCCGCGGCTGCAAGGGGGTGTTGCAATCGCGCCTTGGACCCGTCCCCCGTCCTCCCAGAGCATGCTCCGGCTCGTTCCGGAACGCTGGGACCATTCCTGCAAGGCCCCCTTCCATCGGTGTGCCTCCCGCATGACGCGTTCTCCGCTCACGCTGGCCCCGTGCTCCGTCGAGAACTGCTGTTGTGTGCTGCCTTTGCTTGGGGCTGCTCGACCACCGAAGCCCCGGCGCTCGAAGCGAGCGCCGCTGTGACCCTTCCGCCTGCAGCGACCCCGCCGGCGAAAACCGAGACCATGCCCTCGTTCGAGGAGACCGACGTCGCGACCCTTTGCGGCGTCGTCCACGAACGAAGAACTGTGGGGCCCTACACGTACATCCGGGTTGGTGCCCCCGCGACCAACGGGGACTGGGCTGTCGTGATGGGGCCGCTGGGCGCCGAACAAGGCGAGACCATCACCTTGAGCGTACACGGCAGCCAAGCAAACTTTCATTCCCGGCGGCTCGACCGTGACTTCGAGCGGCTCTTTTTCGCGAGCGTGCCCTCGCACGCTTGAACTCCTCCTTCCTTCATCTTCCGTTTGGGACCACAACTCATGAAAACCTACGCTCGCTACGCCTACCTAATCACCCTCGCGCTTGCTCCCGCCTGTGGCGACGACGGTGACGCCGCCTCCGATGACACCGGTGCTGATGCTTCCACCACTGGACCTAGTGGTGGCTCTACAACCGATGTCCCTAGTACAGGAACACCTTCGTCTTCGGGCTCGACCAGTTCCAGTGCCGAGGGCAGCACTGGGCCCGATGACGAGAGTTCAACCGGCTCAGACCCCTTCGCCGGATGTCGCCGCGACTTGCTCGAAGATGACTACGTTGTGATCGACGAACTCGGTGTGCCTGGCCCTACCCGTTGGTACGGCCCCGGTGCAGACGGAGACGGTAATCTCATCGATGACGGACAAACCGAGTTTGTCGTCAGCGTCACCTACCTCGCTCTGCGTCCAGACACAGACTCGCAACTCCTCGGCCAACTAAACGCTGCGAACTCGATGGCTCTTTACAGCAACCCGGGGATGGTCGCGCTCCAACTGGGCGCTTCGATGACCTGCGGTTCACTGCGCACGTTCACGGTCTGGGAGAGCAATGCGGCTTTGATGGAATTTGTTGGCAGTGAGGCTCACCTCCAATCGATTGGCGCGTTCCCGTCAGTCTCCAGGGGTGGTAGCACCCTCAGCGTCTGGGCGGAGCCCGCCGCTGTTCCGGAGATCACTCTTGAGAACGCCATGACAAGAATGACAAAAGAAGATCCTTACGACTGAGCGTTTCCCTGCTCAGGCCGCTAGTTGCCACCGAGCAACTGAACCGCGGCCGAGGGGAGCTGGTTCGCCTGGGCCAGCATCGCCGTGCCCGCTTGGGACATGATCTGGTTGCGGGTGAGCGTCGCTGTCTCTCGAGCGACGTCCACATCGCGGATCCTCCCGTTCGCTGCGGTGAGGTTCTCTTCCTCAACCCGCAGGTTCGAGACGGTGACCTCGAGGCGGTTCTGCAACGCGCCAACGTCGGCCCGAGCCGTGGAGAGGACGCCGATCGCGGCGTCGATCGTTCCGAGGGCTGCTTGCGAGCCCGCCACGGTCGTGAAATCCATGGCGTTCACTCCAAGGGCGTTGGTGTGGGTCGGGGTGAAGGTCACGTCGATCGTGTCGATACCGCCGACCCCGTCCTTTCCGACCTGCATCGAGTACACGCCCGCATCTGCACCGAGCATCTCGAAGCTGTTGAATTCTGTGCCGGCAGCGATGCGCTGCAACTCGGCAACGAGCTGTTGATGCTCGACCTCGATAAAGGCTCGCTCGTTGGCGGAGAGGGCACCGTTGGCACTCTGCACCGCCAGCTCTCGCAGTCGAGACATGATGCCGGACTGCTCGCTCATCGCCCCTTCGGCGATCTGAATCATCGAGATGGCATCGTTGGCGTTCCGTTCCGCCTGTACGACGCTTCGGATGTCCGCGACCATCACGGAAGAAATTCCCATACCTGCTGCGTCGTCGGCTGCGGACTGAATCCGCAAGCCGGAGCTCAATCGTCCGATGGACTTACCGAGGCCCTTCTGTGTGTTGTTGAAGTGCTTCTGAGCGCCAAGGCTCGTCGGGTTGCTGAGCATCGAGAGGGTCATGTCTGAATCGCTTCCGTGGTGGCCTGGGTCGAGGCCGGTTGGTCCTGACCAGAGACTCGGCCGCTTTCACGGTCCGTCGACCCCTCGCGCTGCTCTGTGTCGTCTTGGGACACCGGTAGGGCACACTGGACCCGATTCGTGCTCCAGGATGCCCTTGCGTCTGCAGAGGCGCGCGCGATCGGAAGTCGCGCCTATTCCTGGAGTTTCCACTCGGTTCCGTCTGCGTACACCACCTTACGCACGACAAACCCCACCGTCTTCATCCCCTCGGGCCTGCTCATGATCACGGTTTCGAACTCACCGACCGACTTCGCACCGATGCTTCCCGCCCACATGAATGGGAACGTACCGACCTCCTTCCCGCCCTCGTCGAGGTAGCGCTGGCGGAGACTGATCTTCGAGACCCCCTTGTCGGCGAAGTTGTACGCCTTGATCTTCGCACCATCCTCCTCGACCGCGAGCACCTCGACTGCAAGGTTGGAGCCGTCGGCAGGCGTCTCTGGCCACTTGATTTCTTCGGTCTTCGTCTCGTCGGCTTTCTTGTCGTCGCACCCAGGGAGCAGAAGACAGGCGGTGAGCAACATCGTCGTGGATCGGATCACGCGCAGATCCTAACAGCGAGGAGCGACGATTTGTCACGTGGCAACCTGTCACGCGACGAAGCGCCCCATCGCCCCGTGCCCGTTTCGACTGCATGGTCACAACATGATCAACGTCATGCTCTGGGGGGCGTTCATCGCCGCGAGCCTCAGCATCCTCGCGGAGCTCCGCCCCGACTAGAGCGGCGAGTTCAGACGGACTTCTGCATCCGCGACTGCGCCACGCGATAGCCTAAAGACTCGTAGAAGGCGCGCGCACCTTTGTTGTGCGCCCGAACATCGAGCTGTAGCTCCGGGTAGCCGCGACGTCGGGCGCTTTGTGCGGCCGCATCCATCAGTGCTCGACCGACCCCTGTCCGTCGAGCATGGGGAGCGACCGCAATCTGATCGACCAGCGCCCATCGACGGGCATGCGCGAACGCCTGAGCCGGCCGCTCAACACCCACGACAACCACGTAGCCGATCGCGACCCCGCCGCGCTCCGCGAGCAGAACTTCCGTAGCAACGCCCCGGATGAACATACGGAACTGTTCCGCAACCGCGGCGTCGTCCGTCACGGAGTAGCGCTCGGGCTCCGCTTCGACGTGTATGTCATGGACGTGGTGGTTCAACTCGGCGAGCGCAGCAGCGTCTTCGAGCGTGGCAGTGCGTGTCGTCATGGCGAACCGAGTTCAGCGGAACTCTACCCGCCGTGGAGGCAACGGACGCTCTGAAACCCGGAGGGATCCGCCCCAAGGGGCACGCCAGGGCACTCCAGAGCCCTCTTTTGGCGACGCGCCCCTCCCGCAGCGTTCGGCGACCAACACCCTTCGAGAAAAAAACAGGCATGTCAGATGCCTGTTTTGTGGCATAACCTCGCCGTGTCAAACGCACAACTCCTTCAGGATAACCTCGAGCTCGTCGTTTCGCGCGACCCCGACTTGATGCTCATCTTCTACGGCCTTCTGTTCGAACGGTATCCCGAGGCCAAGCCGCTCTTCGGTCGAAACTCGCAGGAGGAGCAGGCCAAGATGCTGACAGAGGCCGTGGGCATGCTCGTCGCCAACGTCGACGACCCCGAGTTTGTCCGCACCACGATGCTCTCTGTGGGCCGAAAACACGTCGACTACGGCGTCGAGGACCGCATGTACGCTTGGGTTGGCGAGTGCCTCGTCGCGACCTTGGAGCAGGTCAGCGCCGAAGCGTGGACGCCCGCGCTCCAAACGGCATGGACAGAGACCCTCACCGCGATCTCGGGCATCGCAATCGAGGGTGCATCCGAAGTCCGCCAGGAACGCGAGAACGCCTAGATCTTGTTCCGCCGAGCCCAGGCCTCGACGAGCTCGAGGTCGTCCTCGGCCTCGGCCTCCGAGTAGCCCTCCCGGGCCGAGACCAACAAGGTCTTGGCTCGAGCGCGCGACTCGGAGGAAGGCGCAGCAAGGACCGTGGCTTTCGCGAGGATAAACGCCGCCTCTCCCCATGTGAGCGGCGCGGCACGGTCCGCGTTGGCCCACGCCCGCTCTGCCAGCCGCACGGCCTCTTGCGCCTCTCCGCGCTCGAGCAACACTCGCGCCAACGCGGTCCGAACGGTCGCGATCTGGGGATGCGCCTCTCCCAGGGTCTCGAGACGGATCGTCAACGCGCGACGGTAGAAGTGCTCGGCGTCCGAGAACTGGGCTTGCTGTTCGAGCATCGCGGCCAGGTTGTTACACGCGGTGGCCACGGAAGAATGGTGCTTCCCCTGCGTCCGCTCCAGGGTCACAAGGGCCTTGCGGTAGGCACTTGCAGCCTCGGCGTGTTTCCCCTGTCGTGCGAGGTTGTTGGCGATGTTGATCCGTGCCACCGCCGTGTCGTGGTGATCGGGGCCCAGTGTCGCCTCGGAGATCTCCAGACCACGCTGTAGGTGCAACCCGACGTCGTCGAACAGGCCCTGCGCCTGCTTGGATACGGCCAAGTTGATGTGGGTCCGAGCCAGCGCGCGGTGCTCGGGACCAAGGACTCTCTCCTGCAGCGTCAACGTGGCCTCGAGTTCGCCGTCACACACCTTCCACTGCCCCTGTCGGCACAGCGCGAGGGCGAAGTTCACTCGGGCATGCAGCACCTCTGGGTGCTCCGCGCCTAGGGCGGCAGTCCGCAAGCTGAGCGCCTGACGATGCGCCGCCTCGGACTCGTCGTACATGCCCTGGTTGAAGTACTCCGTTGCGACGTTGACCATCGACATCGAGACATTGGGGTGCTCAGGACCAAGCGCGGCCTCCCAGATGCCCATCGCCTTTTCATGCTCCCGCTGGGCCTCCGCATGTCGACTCTGCGCGGTGAGTACAAGTGCGAGAGAGTGGTGGGAGTTTGCCAGCGATGGGTGGGCGGGCCCAAGCGCTCCGAGCCGGAGCCGGAACGACTTGCGCTGCTCGGACTCGGCGTCCTGTATGTCTCCCTTTTCGACCAGGACCAGCGCCAGGGTATTCGCGACGTCCGCCTCCTCCAGCGGATGCCCCTGCGCCAACCCCTCGACAATCGGGCGCAGCGCGAGGGCCTCATCGAATCGCGCCAGACGCTTGCCCAGGACGAACATGAGGCGAGTCGTCGCGTCTCGCAACTGCGCCCGACGGTCGACAGCGGCGCTGAGACGGGCCGCCTCCTGCAACGGCTGCACCGCGTCCTCGTACCGTCCAAGAGCGTCCAAGACCTTTCCCCGTTCGAGGTGCAACTCGGCGCGAACCGGCACGTAGTCGACCCCCACCAACGTCACCTCGGATTCCCGGACGCGCCCCAGCGCGGGTTCAAACAGGCCGGCGTTGCGTTCGGCCGCGGCTTCGGCGAGCAGCGTCCGAGCCCGTCGAACCCGGTCTGCATCGGCGGAAAGAGGCGGCTCTACCTCAGACCGCATGCGTTCGATGTCCGCACAGCCTTCGACCGGAGGCAGACCATCCAACACAGCATCCACATGCTGGCGAACATCCCCGTCTGCGTTGGCGAGGACGCCTGTGACAGCGCGCAGATCGAGCTCGACCGAACGCAAACACGCCATCCGCAGGTCCAAGACCACTTCCGACTGCACGCCCTGCACCGACGTGGCACGGCACGCCTCCTCGTAGCCTTCGACCCACGCTTCGCTGTACGCATCGAGTCGAGACTCGGTTCGAGTCCACAGCCGGCGGGTGTACGCAGAGTCGTCGGCGAGAAGGGCCGACTTGGTCTCCGCCCGACGCACGTCCCCCCAGGCCGCCTCCAACTCGCCCCGCCCGGAGACACAAACGGCGGGGGCCTCCGCCGAATAGGCTTTCCACCCGAACACCCCCGTCGAGACCACCAGCGCGCCGACGCCCAAGAGCGCCAGCGCCGCCCTGCGGCGCTTCGCGGGGTCGTGTTCGAGCGCCTGCAGCAAGGCCTCCATCGAGGGCCAGCGCGCGTCTGCTGCCGGAGCCATGCCGCGCTCCAGCGCATCGACGATGTGCCGCGGCACGCCCTCGCCAGGCCACGGCGGAGGCCCGCCATACTTTCGTTTCGAGAGTCCCACCCCCGTAAATGGCGGCTTGCCAGTCAGGGCCTCCCACAGCGTCACGCAAAAAGCGTACTGGTCGGCGGCCGGTGAGAGTTCTGAGCCCGCATGCTGCTCGGGCGCCATGTAGCGCGGAGTTCCGAGCACAACGCCGGCTTTCGTCTCCGTCTCGGGAGGCTCGGGAACCGGAGCCACAATGCCCTCCCCGGTGGGCATCGACATCGTGCTCGCGGTGGTCTTCGCAAGGCCGAAGTCGGTGACCTTGACCCGTCCGTCGTCAGAGAGGAGGACATTGGCGGGCTTGAAGTCGCGGTGAAGGATCCCGGCCGTGTGGGCAGCCACGAGCCCGCGCCCAGCTGCAACCAGCGTGTCGACCACCTCCCGCCACGGGTGCGCCCTACGACTCCAACTGCGAAGCGTGTCGCCTGCGACGTACTGCATGACCAGCACGATCTGGCCGTCGGAGAGTGTCTCAACGTCGTACACGGGGACGACGTTGGGATGCGAAACCTTCGCCATCGCGCGCGCTTCGTTCACAAGCCGAGCGGAGGCCTCGGGAGACAGCGCGTTGACCCGCAGAAGTTTGACCGCCACTTCTCGTTGTAGCCGAGGGTCGTAGGCGCGCAAGACCTTCCCCACCCCGCCCATGCCCACCCGTTCGAGCACGACGTATCGGCTGACCGTCGTACCGATCTGCCCCGTGTGCTCGGCGCGAGCCGACTCCGCGTCGCGAGAGGATTGTTCCTTCGCAGCAAACGCCTGCGTCGCCGAACCGTCTTCGTCGTTTGAGTCGCCGACCGACTGCTCCGAGGACACGGCGGATTCTCTCATGGTCGGAGCACTGAGCACCATCGTGTCGCGGCTCGAGGTGGGCCCAACGATGACAGCCGTCCACCCCTCAGGGCCCGTGCTCGCGAACCAACTCTAGAATGTCTGCGCCGAATCGCTCCACCTTTGCGGGTCCCAGCCCGGGAATGAGCAGAAGTTCGTCCAAGGTCGAGGGCTGCGCCTTCGCAATGGCGAGGATCGCTTGGCGCTGGAAAACCATGTACGCCTTCCACTTGAGCCTGCCGGCCATGCGCTTGCGGTAGCGCTCCAGCTCGGTGGCGAGTGAGGAGTGACGGCGGGGACTTGCCGCGCCCGTGGCTCCTGTCGCCCGTCGGGCTCGGATCGGTTTTCCGGGCATCCACACCGTCGGATACTTGCGACCGGCCCGCGCCAGAGACCCGTTCTGCAGCAAGCTCTCGATCGCGGCGACGACCGACTTCTCATCGTATTCGTGGAGCGCCCCATGCTGCGGCAGCTCTCGAAGCCCGAGCTTGTTCAGTGCCCGAGCCTTGCTGCCTCGCAACGCCTTGGCCAGCGAGGACTTCCCCACCGGCTTTCTCAGCGCGTCCACGGCCTCCACGATCACCTCGAGCGCGGTGTCCGAAAGCGTCTCGGTCGGGGTCGGCGCGGCCCGGACGGAAGTCTCATCGAGAGGACCTTCCGGGGTACACACATCGCAATTCAGACAGTCCTGATGATGCGTGTCGGGGTCAAAGTGGCCGCACAACATAGCCTGTCGGCACTCCCTCGCATTTGCATAGGCCTCCATCGCCGCGAGCGATGCGACGCGATGCCGAAGCACCGCTGCTGTACCAGAGGTGCCCATCAAGCGCCGCTGCGTGACCATGTCGGCCGCCCCGAAGAACAGCACGCAACGAGACGGCGCTCCGTCACGGCCTGCGCGCCCGGCCTCCTGATAGTAAGATTCGAGGCTGCCCGGCGTCTGGTAGTGCACGATCAGGCGGACATCGGGCATGTCGATGCCCATGCCAAACGCGTTGGTGGCCACCAGAACCCGGGTACGCCCCTCCGACAAGGAGCGCTGGGCTCGGTCCCGGGCCAACGGTGTGCGCCCCGCGTGGTAGTGGCCCACGGCAACCTTCTTCGCGCGCAGAGCCTTGGCCACTGACTCGACGGTCTTGCGGGTGCTGCAGTAGATCACCGCCCGCCCCTCCCCCTTCTTCGTGTTCAGACCTAGAGCGGCCAGCTCGCCTTCGAGGATCTCGAGACGCTGCTTGGCGGTTCGAGCATGCCGCACCACGAAGCGCAGGTTTGGCCTCCGGAAGTCTCCGCGAACCAGGACCGGCTTCGGCAGCTCGAGCTTCTGCGCGATCTCCTCGACCACCCGAGGCGTGGCGGTGGCAGTCAGCGCAATCGTCGGCGCCGAGCAGGCCTCGCGTAGCTCGTGGAGCCGCATGTAGTCGGGCCTGAAGTCGTGGCCCCACTGGCTGACGCAATGCGCCTCGTCGATGGCGATCAACGCAACGTCAACCCGCTGCAGTAGCCGACGAAAGCTCGCCTTTCCCGCCCTCTCGGGCGAGACGTACAGTAGCGTGAGGGTGCCGCCCAGCAGGTCATCGACGACCTCGCGGCTTTCTTCATTGCTCAGATGGCTGTGCAGGGCAGCGGCTGAAACCCCGCGGCCGATCAGCTGTGTCACCTGGTCCTGCATCAGGGCGATGAGCGGCGAAACCACGATGGTCACACCGAGGCCGCGCCGTCCGGCTGCGATCGCGGGGACTTGGTAGCAGACCGACTTGCCCAGCCCGGTCGGCAGGACCACGACAACATCGTCTCCAGCGCACGCGTGCGCGACGGCATCGACTTGTCCGGGGCGAAAGCTCCTGTACCCGAACATCTCCCGCAGCACGGTCTTGGCTTGGGTCTGTGTGCACAAGCGGGTCACTCCATCTCCTCCACCAACCGGGTGAGCCAGTCGATCACCGCGCGGACATGCGGCTGCTGCCTGCGCTCTTGTTGCGTGACCAGCCACAGCTCGAAGGGTGCGGGCTCGGGAAGTCCAGGCAAGGCGAGTTCCACCAGGTCATCGAACATCGCCGCGGCCTTGCTGGCGATCAGTCCAACGCCCAGGCCTTGTCGAACCGCGTCGAGTTGCGCCTTGAACGAGTGCATGGTCAGCCGAGGCTCAACCCCCAGGTGCTTCTCAAACCACGCCGTCTCCACGACATCGGCACGAACGAGCAGCCAGTCCCACAACGATGGCGGCTCGGCGCGGTGCGCAGCGGCATAGGCCTTGGTTGCAAAAGGAGCGAAATGCATGGTCGCGAGTTTCCGCGACACCAGGCCGTGCTCACTCGGACGCCGGCTGCGAAGTGCGACATCGGCCTGCCCCCGCGAGACATCGACAAACTCCAGCCCCGTCTCCAAGTCGATTCGCAGCGCGGGATGCTCGGACAGAAAGCTCTGCATGTTGGGAACGAGCACCAGGTCGGCCATCGCCGCCGTGCATGCGACCCGAACTCTGCCTCCGGCGTTCGGGTGCTCCCGCGCGGTCGCAACGAGCGTGTCGATGCTCCGCGCGGCATCTCGCGCGTGTTGTAGCAACGGCTTCGACGCCGCCGTGGGCCGCAGACCATCGGAGTGCCGCTCAAACAGCGTCACTCCAAGGACGTCCTCGAGCCGCTTGATGCGTCGCCCGATGGTCGATGGCTCGACGCCCAAGCTACGCGCCGCGGCGGAGAAGCTCTGCACATCCGCCACGGCCACGAACACCCGCAGGTCATCCCAGTGGACCGATGCGTGTGGGGGTGGCGATTGGTGCATGGGGCTGTGCAGGACTTCCGGTGGCTCTCGGGTGGGGTCGGGGCCAGGCTTCGTCCGTGAGCGACGTACGAACACTGGTCCTCTTGGGGCACCCGCGCCCCGAGAGTCTATGCGGATCGATCGCCCAGGCCTATGCCCGGGCGGCGAGATACTCCGGCGCCGAATCCAGGGTGTTGAACCTCTCCGAGCTGAGCTTTGACCCGCTGTTGAGGGCCGGATTCGAGGAGCCACAGCCGCTTGAGCCCGATCTGCTGCGCGCGCGAGAGCAGATCGAGTGGGCCACCCACGTGACCTGGGTCTACCCGGTTTGGTGGGGAGCACCCCCCGCGCTGCTCAAGGGTTTCATCGACCGGGCGTTCCTGCCCGGCTGGGCGTTCAACGCACGCCCCAAGGGCCGACCAGAGGGGCTCCTCGCGGGGCGCAGCGCTCGACTTCTGGTCACGATGGACGCGCCCGGGTGGTTCGACCGTTGGTTCTACAGCGCCAGCGCGCGCCGCTCGATGCAGCGTGCGACGCTCTGGTACACCGGCTTCTCACCGATCCGAACCCGGATCTTTCCCGAAGTCCTGCACAGCAGCGCCGAGACTCGGGCGCGGTGGATGGACCGTGTCGCCGCCGATGCAGCGTCCGATGTTCGGCACCAAGCCGGTGTGGGCTCGCACGGGACCGCCCTGGGCGCTTCACCAAATTAGGGACGGCCTCTACGGCACGCGGTGCGCCTCGAGCCGAGCGCGCAGTTCGTCGGGCACAGGCACCGAGGTTCCCTTGCCGTAGTCGAACCAGACGATGGTTCCATCGCCTTGTGCCGCCGTCTCCCCTAGAGCCTGACTCTCCACGCGGTAGCGCATGACGAAGCTCTTGGTGCCGATGCGTTCGATCGAGGTATGCACGGTCACGGTGTCGGGGAACGTCACCGGTTTCTGAAATGTGCAGCTCGTCTGGGCGAGGATGGGCCCACAGCCATCGCCGATATCCCGAAGGGTCACCCCGACCTCGGAGAAGAACGCCATGCGACCGGTCTCGAACCATCGCAGAAACACCACGTTGTTGACGTGGCCGAAGGCATCCATCTCTCCCCAGGCGACGGGGATCTCGAACTGAACCGGCACGAACTCAGCCGCCGATCTGCTGCGAAAGGTAGTTCTGCAGCCCGACCTGGTTGATCAGCTCGAGCTGCGTTTCCAGCCAGTCGACGTGCTCTTCCTCCGAGGCGAGCATCTTCTCCAACAGCAAGCCCGTGGTCTCGTCGCCTTCTTCGTCGCGCGCGACCTTGATGGCTTTGCGGAACCGATCAACAGCGTCGTACTCCATCTTCAGGTCGAGCTCGAACTGCTCTTTGACCGTCTCGCCGACGGTGATCTTGTTGTAGCGCTGAACGTTCGGGATGCCCTGCAGGAACAAGATGCGTTCGATGATCTCGTCCGCGTGCTTCATCTCGTCGATCGACTCGTGATGCACATGCGCGGCGAGACGCCCGTAGCCCCAGTCCTTACACATCTTGGCGTGGATGAAGTACTGGTTGATGGCCGTCAGCTCCGCGGTGAGAACCTCGTTGAGCTGCTCGATGACCTTGTCGCTACCCTTCATGGAGCGGCGAACCTAGCAGCGTTTTCCTCCCTGAAAAGAACTGAAATCTCGCGCATTTATGGACATGAAAGGCGAAGTCGAGTTCGACTCGAGCCGGTCGGCCCGGATACGATCCTGAGGATCGCTTTCAAAACCGCTCGCACTGTCGGTCTGGAACGCGTTGACTGCGCAGCGTCCAATCTGGAGTCAGGTCAGGTTGTCTGGCGCGTTATCTTCCGCCGAATCACCCGTGCGAAGACGGATGAGATCGCGAATCTGACCGACGCACATTCCACAGCTGGTACCCGCCTGGCATGCTTTTGCGATGCCTCCGACCGTTCGCGCGCCCCGCTCGACTTCGGCGTCGATGGTGCGGCTGGAGATTCCTTTGCAGAGGCAAACGATCATGGCGGGGGCAGCGATTCGGGTTCGGTCGAAGTTGAAAACAAAAATCAACTTCCATATATTTGTACCCGAGGGCAGGCCGAGCGGCAAGGGCGTTGATCGGCCTTTTCAACTCGGACCCGACCCGATCGTGAACGGACTCCGCGCTGTATGCGCAACGTCAGGGTTCGGGGAGGCTCCGGAACGGTGCAACGCCTGTCATTGCGGACGTTCCGACCGCCAATGAAGCCCGCCATGCGGCACGCTCTTGGCACCCTTTCGGAGTTCTCCGATACTGCGCGTGTGTCGCCTCGTCCAGGATGGACCGTGGCCTTACTCGGGCTGGTTGCCTGCGGTGAGTTGCCCGAACCTGCCTGGCTCCTGACCGAAGAGCCGCGCGTGTTGGCGTTTCGCGTCGAGGTCACCGAGCCCGGGCCCCTATCGTACGGCTTCCTGCCCATCCCTGCCGATCGCATCCGAAGCCAACCCCTGCCCGGCGATACGATCGACGTCTCCCCGTGGGTGGTCATGGCAGAGCGCGAGGTGCCTACGCAAGAGGTGGATCCCGCATGGTTCATGTGTCCCCGTGCGACGAGCTGCGTCGCGACGCTGGGCCGCCCGGGTGCATCCGAGCCGTGCACAGGTGTCGTGCCTGAGGACGTCGCGTGTCGACTGCCTGACGGGGACCGCCCACAATTCGTCGCCCCCGCGCTCGACCCGGAGACCCCGCTCGAAGACCAAACCTTCTTCCAGATTGCGATGGTTGGGCACGTCGACGAGGGGATGACCACCGAGGAATGCGTCGAGCTGGTGTCCGCCCCCTCGACAGAGGATTGGTCGGGGTGCCTCGTTGGCTATCGGGGCATCACCCTCGGTCCAGCACTTCGACTCGCCACCCACGCGATCGACTTGGGCATGGCGTTTCCCGAGAACCCCGTGTTCTTCGTGAACGATCCCGTGCATCCACCCTTCAACCCGGAGGTCATTCCGCTCACGCTGTTTCCGTATCACGGCGGTCTCCAGTTCGACCTTTCTCGTGCCATCACCGTACGCCCTGGTGAGACGACAACCCTGGAACCAGGCATCGTCTACGCTGGCGGATCCTATTGGGACCCCAAGGAGATCCAGCCGTTGGCAATCATCGGGCCGCTCGGGCTATCGACCGAGGTTTCCCTCCCGTCACGGTCGCTGTTCACCTCCGCGCCAGACGTCCTCGACTTCTCATTCATGCCCGGCTGGCAAATCTGGGCTCCCGAAGAGCCGGGCTCATTCGAGGTTCGCTTCGTGCTGCACGACCAGGCGGGCGGAACCGCCTGGGAGACGTTCAACTTCGAGGTCGCTGAGCCTTGAACGCCACGCTCGCCTTGCTCACGTTGCTGGGTTCGAGCCCCCAAAGTGTCGCATCCGCGCCGCCATCCTCCGAAGCCACCTCGTCCGTACTGCGAGGGGCTCTGAAGGCGGCCGGCGAGCGCGAACCCATCGCAGGCGCGAGGGTGTTGGCTGTCCCCGCGGCGACCGACACCCCGTTGGGCCCGGTCGCCGAGCCCGAGCATCTGGACCCCAACATCGATCCTCCAGCGTGGATGCAAAGCACGACCACCGACCATGATGGTCGATTTTCGTTCGAAGGCCTGCAGAGCCCGAAGGTTCGGCTCGTCGTGATTGCCGCGGGATACCGACGTCTCGAGGTCATCGTCGATGCGAGTTCACAAAAGCGCCGCGGCGCAGTGCTGTTCGCGCTCCCCGACGAGGGCGCCGCGATGCGAACCGTCGTCGAGACTTCCAGCGAGCCGCCTCCCGAGCAGGTCCACAGCACGATCATGAGCGCCGAAGAGATTCGGACCGCACCCGGGACGCAAGGAGACCCACTGCGGGCGCTGCAGAACCTGCCCGGCGTGGCCCGGACCCCCGGAGGCTTCGGCCTGCTCGTCCTTCGCGGTGCTTCGCCTTCGCAATCGCGCGTCTTCCTGGGGGGGCATGCGTTGCCCCGCGCGTTCCACTCCCTGGCGATCGCCAGCGTCGTGCCAGCGGCGGCCATCGATCGCATGGAGTTCGTCCCCAGCAACTTCGGCTCGCGCTACGGCGATGCCACCGGCGGTCTCGTGGTCCTGCACCCTGCACAGCTGGAGTCCGAGAGCGTCCACGGCCACGCGCGACTCGACCTACTCGGGGCGAGTGCGCTGGCGAGCGGTCCCCTCAAGCGAGGCGCTTGGCTGGTCGCAGCACAACGCGGTACGGCCGAGTATGCCCTCATGGCCGCGGAGAGGGTCGAGCCGACACAAGCCTTTACGCTTCCGCGCTACTACAACTACCAGGCCTTCTTCGAGCATCCAGTTGGCAAAAAAGGGGTGATAACTGCGCGCATCCTGGGTGCAGGCGACCGGTTTCAGGCCCGCGGCCCCAACCCCGACTCTCGCCCAACCCTCTATTTCGAGATGGTCTCGCAGTTCCACCGTGCGGACCTCTCCTACCGCGTCGAGCGAGGCCCTTGGTCCTTCTGGCTCACTCCCTCGGCCCGTGTGGAACGCAACGGGTGGCGTCAGCCCGTGAGTGACGCGCTGTCGATTCGCGACGACGCGGTCCTCAGCCTCCGCGCCGAGGCCAGTCGCGCGCTGACCCGCAGAGCCTCGGTGACGGTCGGCGCGGACACGGAGGTCGACTGGTACCGAACTAGATTCGAACGACCGGCAAACCTGGCCACCGCCGAGGCGTCGCAGTTGGACCGGCGCCATGGGGTTTCCAGCGCAGTCGGGATCTACACCCAGGCGTCCATCGACATCCAAAAGTGGACGCTCGCACCCAGTGTGCGTGCCAGCGCGTTCACCTTGGGCCCGACCAACGCCTCCGCAGTCGATCCCCGATTCAGCACCCATTGGCGATTCGCTCCGAAGTGGCGTTGGTCGGCGGGCCTGGGTTTGTACTCGCAGGCGGCGATTCAACAGTCCAGCGTCTCGGGAGGTTTCCTGTCCGGCACCGCCGGCCAGCTTTCGGGCAACGTGGTGCTACCAGCGTCCCTGCTCTCCCTCGAACCCCGAGCCGGCTTCTCCCCCGCAGCCGGAGGTCTGACCGTTGCGCGAGCCGCCCAGGCCAGCACCGCGATCAGCCGAGAGGTTGGAGAGTTCTGGTCGGTCGAACTGGGCACATGGGCTCGGGTCCGAGACAACGCCGACGGTATCCGTCGCAACACCGATGGGACCGCAGAGCTCGTGTCGTCCACCTGGTCGACCGCATACGGACTCGAGGCCTTGGTGCGGCGGCGTCTCGGACCCAAGCTATGGGGGTGGCTGGGCTACACGCTCTCACGAGTCGAGGATCGCGTGCTCGACCGGGCGCCGCTGTCCCGCCGACCCAACGTTTGGCCCAACGCTTTCGACCAACGCCACAACCTCGTCGTCCTGGCCAGCTACCGTCTTCCCCAGCGCTGGCGCCTGGGAGGTCGATTCAGACTTGTCAGCGGCTCCCCGTTCACCGACGTCGCAGGGGTGGTCTGGGTGCCTCCGGGAAGTGTCCCGCTTGCTGCGGCCGGGCCTCGCAACCACGAGAGGTTCCCGGTCTTCCACCAACTCGACCTTCGGGTCGACAAATCCTGGATTCTGCAACGCGTGGAGATCGGCGCATACATGGACGTGCAGAACGTCTACAACCGCCTCAACCCCGAGGCGTACATCTATAGTTCCGACTACACACGCCGGGTCGACGCCGTCGGTCTTCCGATCTTTCCAAGTCTCGGGTTCCGTATCGACTACTGAGGTGTCTCGTGATCGTCCATCGCTCCATTCCCTCGCTCGTATGGTTCGTCGTCACGCTGATGTTCGGCTGCGCTCAACCCGAACGCGAGCCCCCCGCCCCTCGTGACCCACTGCCCCCCCCGGAGATGCCCGCGGACGCCGAGGCGAGCGGAGACGTCGTGCATGCCGTGACGCCCTTTGCCCTGGAGGGCAGCGAGGAGACGATGACCTGCTACAGCTGGACCGTCGACAACGATGCGCCGCTGTACGTCCAGGCGGTCGATTTCCAAAACGGCGGTTCGTTCCACCACAGCAACTGGTTCGTCGTTCCCGAAGACGTTTATCCAGGGGACGACGGTTTCTGGCCGTGCGCAGAACGGGGCTTCGAGGATGTATCCGCAGCCCTCGCTGGGACCGTCCTCTTCGCTCAATCGACCCAAGCCCAGCTGGAGTCGATGAAGTTCACGGACGGAGCGGTCATCCGCATCCCCGCGCGGTCCAAAATCGTCGCGGGCGTTCACCTGCTGAACCTCGGTCCCGATCCGCGCGAGACCGCCGCGTGGCTCGCGATGGAACTGCTCCACCCCGCTCTTGTGGAGACGATCCTCTCCCCGGTCATGCTCAGCTATCTTCCACTGAGCATCCCCCCCAAGCGCGTCTCCACGTTTCTCGCAGGGTGCTCCGGGCCAGCCTTTGAGGACCTCGGTGCGCTCGAGTTGCACTACATTCTTCCGCACTACCACCGAACCGGTATATCGGCGAAAGTGACCCTGTACGAGGACAGCCAAGGAACGGTGGTCCTGGACCACGTGGGCTTCGGCGCGTCGCCGATGGGACAAACCTTCGATCCCCCGATCGTGTTCGAGAACCTCGGGGCGATCGAGTTTTCGTGCACCTACGACAACCCCCACGACCAGACACTCACCTGGGGGGTCGGCATCAACGAGATGTGTGTCTTTTTGGGCTTCGCCGACGCGTCGAACCTCCTCATTGCCGGGGTCGCCCGAGACGCGACTCCTCTGCTCTACGAGGACGAAGATGGCATTCAGGTTTCGACAGGGGCCTGCCCAATCACCCTCGTCCCTCGCAGCATCGCGTACAACCCTCCCACCGGAGGCGAGATCGCCGGACCGCTTGTCTTGCCCAACTCCGACGGCCCCACCCCCGAGCCTCCCACCTGTGAGGACATCGAAGGCATTTTCGACAGCACCGCGACGCCCACGTTTGCTGAGGTCCAAGCGCGCGTCCTACAGCCGTGGTGCAACTTCTCCTCGTGCCATGGGGAAGCAGGCGCGGGCGATCTTGTCCTTGATGACGAAGGGGCGTTCGCTGCCCTTGTGGGTGTGACAGCGACAGCGCTCGACATGCCCCGCGTCGCTCCGGGAGATCCGGACGGAAGCTACTTATTTCGGCTGCTCTCGGAGTGCGAACCCGAGGCGCAAGGAACCACCGCGCGGCACATGCCCGCTGGCGCCCCCACGCTGCTCGATCCCGCGCTCGTCGGTCTGGTCAAGGCGTGGATCGAGATGGGTGCGCAGAGGTAATCTCCCGATTCCCGCTCGCATCCCTGCAACCGCGAGCGGTTCTCCTCGTCTTCCCCTCCGGGGAAAGGACCTTACTATGCGCACGACCACGAGCATGTTTGGACTCGCAGCCGCCCTCCTTTTGAGCGGCTGCTCGATGTTCCAGTTTCACGGCACGATCACCAAGACCAAGACCGTCGACGGTCAGACCGTCACCACGACCGAGGAGTTCGACGACTGGCAGGAGATGAAGGCTGCCATGGACAAATCGTTCAAGGAACTACGCGGCACCACCAAGGAGCTGCTCACCAAGCTGGTCGAGGCCCCCCCTCCCGGCGAGGTGCACCTGGCGGACCTCTCGCCGGGACTCGCGGACTACGAAGGCAACAGCAACCTCGACTTCGTGGGCAACGCTCGGGCCTCGGGTGAGGACGGCTTCACCTACGTGCAGATAGGCGTCCCCACCTACGACGCGTTCTTCAAGTCCACCGCCGAGTTCCACGGCTTCGTCTACCAAACCCGCGAGTCCATCAAGCACCTCCGCCTCACGGCCAAGGCCGCGCTGGGGAAGGACTACAAGGCGAAGATGTCACTCGGCGATGCCGTCAACGCAGCGGTCGCCCAGGGCGGCGAAGCGGGACTCGCCGTCGAAGGCCAGCTCGCCGAGACCCGGGAGCTGGCCATGTTGCTCGGCGGTACCACACCGGGCTTCGTTCAGAAGACCCAGGGCCTGATCAGCTCCGGTCAACAGCTCATCGCGGGCGCGCCCTCTTCGATCACCAACCCCAAAACCGTGCTCCACCTCGACCTGATCGTCAAAGGTCTGGGGCAGAGCGTGGCGGTCGTCAAAGACTCCGGCGGCTTGCTGGTGGAGTTGGGCCGCGACCTGGCGACGTTGGGCCGCTGACGGCCCAGCGCGGACTCAAGCCACCCGCACTACGGCCGGGCGATCCGAAACGCGTCCGAGGTGGCGATGGCCTGCACCAACGCGCGCAGGTTGCCGCCGCCCTCGGTAAACGCCGCGGAGTACTCCTCCACCGCGCAGGCGTCCTGGTCATCGAGTTCACGCCGAAGCGCGAACGTGTAGTAGCGCTCGGCCATGCACGCGTGGACCTCGTCGTCCGATGCGAGTTGCGCACCGAGCTCGAGTGCGTCCGCGTACTCCTCGTCGAGGAAGGCATGAGACGCGTTCGTCGCGTCGCCCAGAGGCTCCCATCGACCGACGCCGTCATAGTCCCCGAAGGCGAACCCGAACGGATCAGAAAGGTCGTGGCATGCCGCGCAGGCTGGATCGGAAACATACGCCTCCCAATCCGCTCTCGATTCGACGGGACCGGCCGGAGAAGGGTTGGGGTCCGCAGGCGGTGGCGGAACATCCACGCAGAAGAACGCCGAGAGAACCGAGGTCCCGCGAAGTACGGGCACCCGAAACACGTCCTCAGGAAGGTCGTACGACCCTGCGGTGATCATCCCCAGCTGCGTGAGCAGTCCGGCGCGCCGGGTCGGGTCGAGTTCACCCGGACCCCAACCGCTCCCCGCCGGAGCCGGTGTTTGAAGGTCGGCCCCGTACAGCGACGCCAGGTCGGCGTTCACGAACGTTGAGCTCGAGGTCAACAGGTCCTCGAGCGAGGCATCAGCGTCACCGACGTGGTCGGCGACGAACCGTCTCTGCTCCTCGACCATCGATGCTCCGATCGCGCCCGACCAATCGGGATACACCGTCGAACGATCCGCGGAAGGCAGCCCCCGAACCCCAGTCATCGTCGAGTACAGATCCGCCTGCGCCCGGGCATAACGAGGGTCGTCCAGCATGGATGCGAGCTGGGCCTCCACGCCCCCCGGCTGTCCAAGGCCCTCCCCCGATTCGAGGAGGTCGGCGTCGGGCACCGAGTTCCAAACGAGCAGGGCGAGGCGAGTTGCGAGGGAGTTCGCGTCGAGGGTGACCACACCGTCTTCGTCCGTCCCCGTCGGTGTGAGGTCGATGAACGCTGGGTGGGTGATCAACGCCCCGACCACGGCACGGAGCCCCGCTTCATGGTCGCCAACCTCGTCATAGATGGGCGTGAACGCATCGACGCTCCCCTGGCCGCGAAGCACCAAGGGAACGTAGGTGTCCATGAACTCCTGCGCACAGGTGGCCTCGTCTCCCGCGCACACGGGCACCGCGAACGCGTCCGCAACCGTGGCGGCCACGGTGACCAGCGACATCGCGTCGGCACTCGAGAGCGACACTGCAGACTCGAAGGGAATGGACGCGTCGTCGAACTGCACCTCCACCGTAACGCCGAACAAGTCCGCAATCGCGTGCTCGACTTGAGTCGAGGTCAGCCGGCGTTGCAGTCCCGAGCCGACTCCGCACGGTGGGGGCTCGATTGGTTCCCCGGTGCTTTCCTCACCCGACGCTGTGCCCGTGGAGGTTTCGTCGCCCGAAGTCCCCACCTCACCCGTCTGAGTCTCTGCATCCGTCGACTCGCCAGACCCGGGCGCGACCCCGCCTGAACTCTCGCCAACGGCACCGAGATCACCGGGCGGTGTCAGGCAGCCAGCACTGAGAAGCAGCAACCCACAGAAGAGACTTTGTGCGGCGTTCATGCCTGTGCATTGCGGAGGCAGCCCCAAACCCTTCACTGTTTTTTCTCCCCGAGGCAGGCCGCATCCATTCGAGCCGCGTGCGGCGAGGCCGGGTATCGGGCGTCGAACGCCCGGCGCAGCGCGTCGACCGACCGGCCCTGTTCGCACCGCACCATGATGCGGTAGGCCTGCGCGTCTTCACGAAGCGCTCCATTGGGAAATGCATGGGTGTACGCGGCAAGTTGGCGTGCAGCGTCGTCCCACGCGGCGCTCGCAATCGACGCCCGGACCTCTCGGAGGCGACGCGTCTCCTCCCGAAGATCCGATGCGGGGGGAACAGGCGCAGCACCGGGAGCCTCGAGTTGAGCAGGTGTGGGGCTCTTGGCCGTTGGCTGCGGAGGCGCAGGCTCCGGGTCAGAAGCTGGTGCGGGCTCGTGCGGAGTTGCGTCTTGCGGGACGGCTCGAGCGGGCTCCCTCGGAGCAGCCACTGAAGGTGCTTCCGCTGCTGGTGCGGACGCCTCGACGTCGACCGAGCGAAGCTCGACCAGTCCCCAGACCAAGCCGGCTGCGGCTGCAGCCGCACCGAGGCCCCACCCCAACGGCCACATCCACCCGGCCGCTGCGGCAGCCCTCGGAGGAGACTCGGCAGCCACCCTTTGGTGCACCGCCTCCAGGTTCGCATCGCGGCGGCGCGCCCCCGGCGAAGCGTCGCGATAGGCGGCCAACATGGTTTGGGCATCGTCGGAGAGTCGAGGCGGCGGGGACGAACTCATCGCTGGTGGCTCCTTTTTTCCCGCAGCTGCCGACGCTCGAGCGCGCGCTCAAATCGCGCTCGGGCCAGCCGCAGTCGAGAGTAGACAGTGTTGACGGGGATCCCGAGTGCTTCGGAGGCCTCGGGGGCAGACATCCCTTCGATTTCGCACAACTGAAAGACGACCCGTAGCTTCGCAGCCAGAGCGTCCAAGAACGTCGAGACGAAGTCTGCCGCCTCGACTCGAATGGCCCCCGAATGCGGGCCCGGCTCATCCGAGCTTGGCTCGACCACACCCAGCGGGGTCTCGCGCTTGGCCCGGGCGGCCGTCCGAGAGCGATGCCGGGACGCGACCCTGCGTGCGATCCCGATCAACCAACTCCGAAGCGGTCCACGCGCGTCGAAGTCGGCCAGGCGACGGTGAACAACCACGAACACGTCCTGCGTTGCGTCGTCCAGCCCGCCGTCTGGGACTCCGTAGTGCCGCAGTGTGCGCCAGACGAAGTCATGCTCGTCGCGGAAAACCGCGTCGAACGACAGCGTCCGGTTGGTGGCCACGGGCAACCGTGCCACATCGCCGTGGGTGCACACCGCCATGCGGGACGAGTTGCAGCGGACGTGGGCAACCCGTCACAAAAAATCGTATCCCACGCCGATCGTCGCCCCGGCTCGCCACGCCTCGGCAGCAAAGACCGTCCCCAGACCCTGAATTTCGAAGCTTGGCCGGGCCAACGTCGCTCCTCCCTCGACCCGAGCCCAGAACGAAAACCCGGGCGCGATCGCCCAGTCCACGCCCACCGACGCGGTTGCGAGCGCTTGAAGCCTGGCATCGGTGTCCGTCTCGACGAACCCGGCCGCACTCCCGTGAACCGCGCCCGCTCCAACTTCCCCACACAGCGGCACGCTCAGGGCCCGGGCGAACAACACGCCGCACGCCTGCCCGCTCGCGGACCAAGCCTGTAGTGAGATGCTTCCATCCGAGACCTCCTCCAGTTGCGGCGGGAGATAGTCGAAGTGCCCAGCCAGTCGAAGGTGGCCGCGAGACCAGCCGCCGGCGAGTTCGAATGTGGGGGCCGCACGCGGGAGAAGACCCATGGTCAGACCCACGCCAACACGGAGCAGGCCGGCACCGCGCTCGGGCCCGAACACGGGGCGTTCAGCGGGGGGAGGCTCCGGGGGCGGTATCGAATCGGGAGGCGCCGAATCGACGGGCCCCGGCACGACCGAAATGGGTTCGGGTTCGGGTTCGGGTTCGGGTTCAGGTTCAGGTTCAGGTTCGGGTTCGCCCGCGAAGGGGTCGACGTGAATCGCGATCATCAGACCGAGCGCCTGATGAAGTTCCTCGCACGTCCCGGCCTGCAGGGTGCGAGCGGTTTCGCCAGACTCCGTCACAAGAAGGACATCTGCCGTAAACACGCCCTCAGCCTCATGCACCCCGACCTGGACATCGACCGGGACCCAGCGCGCCTCGTCTTGTGTTCCCTCGAGCTCGGCGACGACAGCGAGCTCGACGGCGTCAGGGGCATCGCAAGAGCCGGACCAGCCGACCTCGACCGGGGGCGACAGCGCCGACCACAAAGCGACACTCAAGGTGAGCAAGACTCGCTACGCCTAGCATTCGGATGCCGTGCAGGGCAACTGGCCCTTCGTTGCCATGGACTCGCTCGGCGCCCCCGCCAGCTCGTGACTTGTGCCTCTTGGCGCTGACACGAACCTGGCTCAAATTGGACGCATGCATTGCCGGTCCTTGCTCGCCTCGATAGTCATCCTCGCACTCCCCGCTTGCACGAGCGACGCCGAAGAGGACACCGACTCGGGCACCGACACCGAGATGGGCTCCACGTCGGACTCCACGACTTCCGACCTCCCCACGACCGCCTCCACGAGTTCGAGTTCGTCGGGCGACACCGGGAGTGAGTCCACCTCGAGTTCCTCGGGCAGCGCAGAAACCTCGACGACGGGCGGGGCGGACGAGTCATCCACGGGCACCACCGAGGAAAACATCTGCTACGGATACTCGTTCCTCGGGTTTACCCATCAGGTCTACACGGACGGAACTGCCGTTGGCGACCCGGTCTGCACGACCGAGCCCGCCCCATGTGAAGGAGACGTCGTGGGAACCTGGACGGCGGAGGATTCCTGCGGCTACGAGGCCTTGCCCAACTTCTTCGACGAGATTTGCCCCGGCGCGACCCAGCAGATCACCGGAAGCATGCTCAGCGGAACACGCACGTTCAACGAAGACGGAACGTACGAGATCGATCAGACCACGCAGCTCCAAGCCGACTTGCAGGTCGACTCGGTGGCGTGTGCAGGGCTCGAGTGCGAAGAGTTCGGGACGGCCCTCAGCAAAGGGCCAGAGTTCGACATGACATGTGCGGACGCCGCAGGTGGGGGTTGCGACTGCACGTACACAGTCCTGTCTCCGGATGCTCAGACCGGAACGTGGGATCTATTCGGGGGTGGCCTGCTGCTGACCTCCGAGGCCGGTGAGTCGCAAGGCGTGTTCGACTACTGCGTCGACGCGGGTCGGTTCTCCATGTGGACTCCCCTCTACGAGGAAACCCCATTTCCCGACGTGACCTGCACCGAGAACGACGACTGCGAGGGCCAAGTCGAAGGCACGTTCGACGCGGTTGGCTGCGAGGAACCCGAAGAGGACGACCGCTGATCAAAAGCGTACCCTTGGGCTCATGTGGTTCTTCTTCGGGCGCAAGTCAAAGGTTCGCCCGGTCAAAGGCGGGCGCCGTGAACGACGAAAGTGCCCTGACTGCGGCGCCGACACGACGTTCATCGAAGTGAAGGTGGAGAAGACGTACACCGCGTATGCCGTCGTCGACCTGTTCGACACGGAGTCCACAGCATTTGCGTGCAGCGAGTGCAGCGAAGTCATGAGCCTGGACCGCACGCTGGAGCCGAACCTCAGCCCCCGCGAGAAAGCCAAGCGTGCCAAGGCCGAGGCGAAAGCCCAGGCTGAACGGGCAGAAGCGCAAGCCAAAGCCGAGGCCGAACGAAAGAAGCAGCGCGAAGCCCAGGCCAAGCGCCGTCGGGAGGAGGTGCGCGCCCAGGAGACCGCCCTCGACGACGAACTCTCGGCGATGAAGGCCCGGCTCGGCCTCGACTGAACTTGTTTGTCGGGCACTCGTTCGCGTACCGTCTGAGCATGAAGCGCCTCGGCTCCTTTCTCGCGATCATGGTCCTTGGGACGGGCTGCGGCGACGACAGCTCCGGGGGTGCAGCGACGGACAGTTCATCCTCGTCGAGCGACCCCGCCTCCACGGGCGACGTCGATCCAACTGCCCCCACGAGTTCCAGCAGCACCGGCCAAGACGCGTCGAGCGAAACCACCGCACCACCCGCCACGACCGACGGCCCCGGCCTGTGTTCGGGAACCTGCGCCGCGGTCATCCCCAGCGGATGGACAGGGCCGGTCAAGGCGGGCGACAACGCGGTCGACTGCAACGGCGGCTTTGCCGACCCAGCGGGCGCCTTCTTCACGGACTTCGACCCCGGCGAGGAAAGCTGCAGCTGTGACTGTCAGCCGGTCGATGCCGCGTGCGCCGATACCGTCGAAGTGCAGGTTTGGGGCGAAGGCGGCTGTGCAGGAGATCCTGACTTCACCGTCGACATCGATGCTACGGCATGCACATCCATTGAAGGGCCGTTCCCAGCGTCCCTGGACGACGACGGAGCCGCCTCTGCGCTCTCGATGGACTTCGTGACCATCGGACCCGTGCTGATCGAGTCGGGCACCTGCGACGGGGTCGCGACCTTCAACGAAGGTGGGTTCGCAGACTCGGTGCAACTGTGCTCTCCGACGGCAGAACCAAGCATGTGCGACGACGGCGGTCCTTGCATCGCTGACAACACCGACGTCTGTATCTGGAGAGAGGGCGAACACAGCTGCCCCGATGGCTATCCCGAGGCGACTCTTGGCTTCGGCGGGTCGGACGACCAACGGGAGTGTGGGGCCTGCGACTGTGGCACCCCTGAGGGGTTGTGCGACTCCAGCATCACCCTCCAGACCGAAGCCTGTGGGGACATCCTCACGGCGACAAACTCCGACTGCGAGATGACCGGCAATGCCAACGTCGCAGCGGCAACGTACGAGCCAGGTCCGTCCACGATCACCTGCGGCGGCACGGGCACCGCGCCCATCACCGGGGACGTTGCGCCCACGGGTCCCGTGACGATCTGCTGCGCTCGGTAGGACCGCGGGAGTACACGCCACGACCTGCTACAATGTCGGGCAGCGTAGCCCGGTATCCGGGCAGGTGAGCGACTGCGACGGTGTTTCGTATGCCCAGCCACTGAAGTCCCTTCGTGATTCAGCAAGGGCCCCACCCCACGAGAGCGGTGGGGCATGACACAGTTGGGTGGATGGCAAACGTCGCGCACCGGGACAACGACAGCAGCATGAAGACTTGGTCCCGCGTGTTCGCGTTGGCTCTGTGCTTCGCGCCTGGGTGCGACTCGGACTCCAACGACGCAGACACCGACGGCGGAACCGACGGAGGAACCGGCGCCTCCGACAGCAACGATCCGTCGGCCTCCTCCAACGCCAACGGGTCCAACGCGACCGAGGGCGACACCCAAGCAAGCACCAGCGATTCGGGCGTCGAGACCACCGACGAGAGTGACAGCGACCCGAGCGGTTCAGGGACCGCAGGAGAGACCGCCGAGCCGACAACCGGCGGGCCCGTCGACCCCCCCGAGGGCTTCGCCTGCGACGACCCGTTCGAACATGCGGGACGCCAGGGATGCCGCGCCACCGTCGGAGAGCTCGAGGTGAAGTTCTTCCCCCTGGATGAACCCGCTCCCGCCCAGCGCCTGGTCGTGTTTCTGCACGGGGACGGTGGCGCCGACTACACCGACAACTGGGGCTTCAGTCAGGACATCCTCGACTGGGCCATCCCGCAGGACTACCTCGTCATCGGCATCCGATCTCCGGCGAGCTACGACGGAGACACCGATCCTTCGTTCGGTGCAGCCCAGCCCGTCCACGCCGACATGGTCGCAACAACGCTCGAGGCCTTCATCGACGCGTACGACGTGGTCGAGGACCGGACCCTGTACTGGGGCGTATCGGGAGGGTCCTGGTTCACGACCAGCTCGCTCATCCCCGCTGCTGGCCATCGTGTCCCAGGCATCTTCGTCGCAAACTGTGGCGGTTCGGGCGTCTCGTTCGGATGGGAGTGGGTTCCCGACGACTCCCCCGAGATCGTCGCCCTCAACTCGCTGTACATGAACTACGGCGACCAGGACTTCCTCGCGCAACCGTCGGCCGAGAGCTACGCCGAGTACACGGAGATGGGCTTCATGACCGGCCAGCTCGTGCACCCTGGAGCGACACACTGTGCTCACGACATCAGCGGACCCACCCTCGACTTCTGGATGAGCGAACTCTAG
Organism: Nannocystales bacterium; assembly: GCA_050633305.1. Lineage (GTDB taxonomy): Bacteria > Myxococcota_A > Polyangia > Nannocystales > Nannocystaceae > CAJXVA01. Next base: position 102,308 of record JBOEGF010000016.1, on the reverse strand, counting down.
GGGGCGTCCCTAGAGGGCGTCGAGGTCTGCTTGCAGGCGGGCGGCGGCCTTCAACTCTTCGTTCAGCACCAACGTCCCAGGAGCATCGACCTCCTGGTCGCGAGCGAAAGCAGCCACCTCCCTGAGCATCGCGGACCAACGACGGATCGCGCTGGCCAGTGCGTCTGCGTGGGCACCACGTTCGGCCTGAATCCGGGCCAGTCGACGAATCTGCTCGCCGAGGTCGCGAAGGATGGTCGGAGCATCGCCGAGCGGACCTGGCTCCTCCTCTTTGATCGCGCAGGCCGGCAGTCGGAAGAACACCCCGCCGTCGACCCGCAGAATCCGTTGCTCCTGCGGGTCGAAGACGCGGGCATTCGCGGTCACCGAGGGGACGTGTGCCGCCGTCCCATAGATGTGCAAGCTCGTGAATCGCTCGCCGCTTGGGTTGCCCATTTGGTGAACCAGATCGTGACTTACGGTGAGGACCTCACGGGGGCGAAGACGTCTGCGGGAGCGGGTCGAGAGCTCCCCTCCGTCGATCGAAAACGTCGCGTGCTCCGCGGGCCCAAACACCTGGACTGCTCCCCACTGCGTACCACCGTGGTCATGAATCGCGGAGAAATCCCCGGGGGCCCACGAGACCACCAGGACCTCGAGGCCGGAACGCGTGTAGGCGAGCCTTCGTCCGTAGCTGTCGTTGACCGGGTGGTCGAAGTCCTCCCACGGTTCGAGTTCCTCGGGCATGACCGGCGCATCGAGAAGCAGATCCCGCACCTCCTCCGGAGGAACCGTGTCCCGCCCGCGGAGACCTTCGACGACCTTCTCCACAGATGCGGGTAAACTGGCTTTGCCGTCATCCACCGGAGGATGACCACAGTATCCGCCGCTGGGTGACGCGGCCAGGGCCGTCCTCAGTCCGGTGGCAGAAACAAGGCGCAGAGCGCTTCACTCTCGATGCATGCCCCAGGTGGACCGTCAGCTCCGCCATCCGTGTCGCGCAAGCATGGCCGCACGGTACCCGCGGTGCGAGACTGGGTGCAGCGTTGGGCGCACGACGGCGGAGCTCGTGAGCGCCGCTACCGCAGCGTCAGTTGGAGAGCGTAGACTCCGGTCGCGACCCGCTCATGCAATTGATTTGCAAGTAAGTGCGCGCTGCGTCTAGAAGAACGGGGTGCACCCCATTCACGCCCTCACGCAGCCGGCATCAGCGCGGAGCCCCCAACCCTTCGGCGAACTGCTCGAGTTCGGGGTCAACGTGCTCGTAGTCGAGCGAACCACGCACGCCTCCGTCGCCGCTGCCCTGGACGAAGTCGCGCGTGGGGACGCGTTCGAGCACGGGGCAAACCTCGACGCAGCGCAACCCGACCTGGAAGAGCTCCTTCAACCGATTTTGAATCCCGTCGCTCGGCGATTCCTCGAGCAGGACATCGCATCGATCACCCGGGACTACGGTGCGCTCCTCGGACGCCGTCACGTCCATGGTCAGCTCTCCGTCGTGGAGCACGACGGGTGCCGCAAGCTCCATGTCGATCACGTCTCGGTCCGGCTGCTCTGCACCTACTCGGGACCCGGGACCCAATGGGTTCGCAACGAGGATGTCGTGCGCTCCAACCTCGCCCGCATCGACGTCGATATCGACGAGGCCAACCGCTCCGTCCTCCAACATCGTGACGCGATTCAGCAGTGCAAGACCGGCGACATCTTGCTTCTGAAGGGTGAAGGGTTTGGCGAAGGGCGGGGCTCGGGCGCAGTGCACCGGTCTCCGCCGATCGTCGATCGTGAGCTGCGTCGACTTGTGTTCAAGATCGACGAGGGTCCCTGCGGATGCTGAGTCGTCCCGCCAGTGGGGGGTGTACCTCGACGACCTCTTGCTGTGCGGAGAGGAGTCCCTGTCCTGGCCACCCGCGAAGGAGCCCAGCCCCCGCCATCAGGTCCCCGTCACCACCCAAAGGTTGCTATTATCGGGCTCGGATCGCATGGCTGTTCTCTACGGTTGCCTCGTCGCCAGCATGGTGGCTGCGACGACCCCGCGACCGGGGCTGGAGACCGTACTTCGCGAGTACGACAACCGCAGAGTCACCGTCGACACCGTGTTTGCGATCGACGACCATGGCGGCCGAGAGATCGTCCCGAAGCGCTTCCAAACCCGTACGGGTGACGGACGCGAGCTGGTCGGACCCCAGTTCTATGCGTACGTGGACCGGCCTGATCTCGCCATCGCCTATCGAGCACGGTCGAAGCGGAAGAAGATCCTCGGCGGCGTTGGCATTGGCCTTCTCGCCACCGGAGCCGGCCTAAGCCTCGGCTACATCGCCGCCAGTGGACGCACGGCCAACGCACTCCTCGGTAGCGGCGTCGTGCTGATGTTTGGCAGCATGGTGCCAATCGGATTCGCCACCGCGCTCTCGCCTCACCCCGTGACCCCAGCCGAGGTCGGCAAACTCGTCAACGAGAAGAACAGGCGGCTGCGGGCCGAGCTCGGTCTTCCCGAGCAAGTGAGGGTCCACCCCATCGCGACTGCATCAGGCGGCGGAGCGGTGGTGTCCGGGCGGTTCTGACAGGGAGTGCCCACTCACTCGGCCGCGCCGGTCGCAAACACGTCCGGCCGCCATACTCGGCCCAATAGGACTATTGGCACGATCGTGTACGGGATGTTGATCAGCAACACCATCGGCAAGTCAGCGCGATGGGCCTCCTCGGCGAACTCCACGCCAAAGTAGATCGCGGTCGAGTAGACGATCGCGCTAACATAGATGATCGCCGGAAGCCGAATCCAGTTCCATCCGCGAACGAACGCCGCGATCAGCACCAAGTAGAACGGCCCAAACACGAAGCCGTCGAGCGTGCACATCAGCCATAGGAAGTACGGCGGGTCGAGGAAGACCGGGTCGAACGAGTTCGCGTACCAAAACCACACCCGGCCAAACGGGTCGGTCGCCGACGCCAGGTCGACGCGGAAGGTGATGTACATCTCCATCACCAAGGACGTGAACGCGAACACCACGAACCACGCGACCAGCATGAGATCGAAGCGACGGTGACGAAGCGGAGCGACCATCGACAGCCGGGATACCATGGGGCAACCACAGAAAAAGGGGAGCCCCTGCGGACTCCCCCTCATCAAGCGCCGTAGCGCTTCGGTTTACTTCTTGCTGATCCGGCTCGCGAGCCAGAGCGCCGCGATGGCGTTTCCAGCCAGCCACAGGCGGTCGGCGAACTCACCACCGGGGACGCCGCTGAGCAGGGTGGGCAGCACCAGCGCGCCGTGGGCGAGCATGGCCGCGTAGCCCAGTGCCAGGCCAGCCAGCACCGGACGTGCGGGCTTGTAGCTGAGGCCGATGAGGGCAGCCGCGAAGGGCAGCGCGGCGCTCATCCAGAGGCCCGAACCGAAGGTACCGGTGAGGCCGGCGAATCCGTACGCCAGCGGTGCGAAGCCGAACGCTCCAGATGCCACCGCTGCTGCGGCGCCGAGACCCAGCAGGCCGAACATCTTGTTGCGACCCCGTGCGCTGGCGAGGCCGATGCCGCCCAGTGCGAACAGCCCGAACAGGAAGGTGAGGCCGCCGCGCTCGGGCGCGTAGTCGGCGTGGGCGTTGGAGACGGCCGCTTGGGCATCGATGATGCCGGCGCCGAACTTCTTGTCCCACTTCTTACCACCGGGGTGGACGGCGGTCTCTTTCATGATGCGCTCAACCTCGTCGGGGTTGGTGATGCCCTCACCGACGATGAGCGCAGCCACGCCGGCGGCGTGCGGCGATGCCATCGATGTCCCCTGGAACCAGAGGTAGTCGTTCTGCATCGGCTGCTGAATCTTGATGGTGTTCTGCAGGACGCCGTCGGGATGACCATCGCCGTTTCGGTCGTTACGCGTATCACCACCGGGTGCGGCGACGTCGATGTCCTTGCCCCAGTTGGAGTAGAAGGTGAGCCCGCGGTCGTAGTTGGTGGCCGAGACGGCAACGGAGTACTTGTTGGCGGCGGGGTAGCCCACGCGGCTGCGGGATTCGTTGCCCGCGGCGCACACGGTGGTGACGCCCTTGCTGTGTGCGTACTCGATGGCCTTGGCCAACACGCGCGAAGGCAGCGGACCGCCCAGGCTCATGTTGATGACCTGCGCGCCGTTGTCGGCGGCATAACGAATGGCGTTGCCGATGCCTGGCACGCTGCCGCGCCCGTCACCGGAGAGCACCTTGAGCGGCATGATGGTGGACTCGTACGCCACACCCACGGCGCCGATACCATTGTTGGTGCTCTGCGCGATGGTGCCCGCCACGTGGCTGCCGTGCGCGTGGTCGTCGAGACCCTCGGGCAGGCCGCCACTGATGAAGCTCTCGCCCTTGGTGAACTTGGTCTGGGCAAGGTCGGGGAGCTTCTTGACACCCGAGCCGTCCTTCCACGCGACGCCCGTGTCGATGACCGCAACGACGACACCGTCACCGCGCTGGCTGGTCCAAGCCTCGGGCGCGTGGATCTGCTCCATGTGCCACTGCAGCTTGAACATCGGGTCATTGACCTCGACGCGCTCACCTGAGCCCTTTTGGTCTTCCCAGAGGGGGGGGGCGTAGTCGGCGACAGCGGCTGCGGTCTTGGGCAGCGCGTACAGGATCTCAGGCTCGGCGAGCTCGAGAAGGTCGTTGGCCAACAAGTCGTCGTCGATGCGGTCCCACGTGGAGGCCGATGCAGACAAGCGGTAGAGGTGCTCGGTGTCGCTGTAGAAGCCTGCGGGCTCCACATCGACCCCGGGCATCGCATCGAGCTGCGCCACAAGTGCCGCGATCTCGCTTTCGGACCCGCCCTCGCCATCCTCGGGCTCGACGAAGTCGAGGAGCATGTTGCCGGTGGTCCAATCCGAGGCGGCGATGCCCAGCTCGGCGGCCGTGTCCGCGACGAATTCGGGAGTGATGTCGGCGGCTGCCAGACCTTCGTCGTCAGGTGCGTGCGTCGCGGCCACTACGGTGGCGGTCACGACAACCGCGGCTGCGGCGAGGGCTTGGCGCCGTTTCGCCAGAGACTGGAGCTTCTCGAACATGCGCATGTCTTCCTTCGATCCGGGAGAACGTCCCTAGACCGGAATCATAGCGGGTGAGCGCGCCACCGCACACTGAACGCCTCCAGCGTGGCCGCATCGGGCCACCTGCAGCAGGCCCCGAACAAGCCGTCATCGAGGGGGTGTACTGTCATGTGGGTTTTCGCCGGCCTGGGTCCAACAACAGGGTACGGTCCAGGCTCGTGCCCGATCGCTTCAGCGTCGAATTGGCTCAGGGCGTCATCATCGCTCGATACGACGGCCGTCCGGACGAAGCCGAGTTTGACGCGTACCTCGAGCGCTACACCGACTTGGTCAAGCGCGGCGTTCCGTACGCGACGGTGTACACGACCGGGCCTGACGCTCGTATGCCGACCCCCCGACAGGTTCGGCTTCAAGCCAAGTGGATGAAGGACCACCGCGACCTCGCGGGGTCGCTGAATCGAGGCTTGGCGTTTCACCTGCCGACCCCCTTGATGCGTGGCGTCCTCCGCGGACTCCTCGCGATCCAACCGCTCGGGGGCGAGCATGTCATCGTCCCGACCGAGGCCGAAGCCGTCGCCTGGGCACTCGCACGTCTCAAGGCGAACCCCTGAGATGCAGCTGACCTCAGCCCCCGACGGCGAAGTCGAGTGAGATGCGCAGCAGCACATCCCAGCCAGGTTCGTTCGCGTAGTACCGCAGGAGACTGGTGTAGTCGCGATAGCGGGCGTTGGTCAGGTTCTGCCCCGTCAACGAGAACGTGAGTCGCTGCTCGCCGAGCGGAACCGCAATGCCCGCGTTCGCGCCCAACACGAAATAGGCCGGCGGTGGTGCGGCGAAGTCTGCCGCGAGGTCGAACCGCCTCTGCTGATCGACGAACGACGCCTGGACGCCGACGTGTCCGTCTTCGCTGATTCCGAGGTCGGGCCACTCGTACGTGATCCCCAGATCGTAGTGGTCCGGAGGCACGAAGGTCAGCGGCGCGCCTCCCCGAACCTGCCGTCCGCGCACCCACGATGCCCGAGCATCGAATCGAACCGGCCACCCCGGAGGCTGAATCGCGCCCTCGGCCTCGCCGCCATAGAACAAGGCATCGACCGCCTCCGGTGCAAACAGAGGAAAGGCCCCTTGAATCCCGCACTGTAGTGGGGCGCAGTCGCTGAAGTCGGGCGCCATCCGATCCTCATTCTGTTGGGGCTGGACGCGGAAGTAGATGTAATCGTCGATGAAGCTGCCGTACCCAGCAACCTCGACGAACGCCCAGTCGTTGGCGTAGCCCACCGTCAACCCGCCCGTCCACGTCCGCTCGGGATCGAGGGTACCGTCGCCATTGGAGAAGAACGGGAACGAGGGCGCAGCACCCTTGATGAACTGCTCGTCGCTGTTGGGGAAACGGACCGCCGTGGAGAGGTCGAGTGAGGTGACCAACTCCGGCACCGCCGCGACGGGGTGCACCCCAACCCCGATCGACCCCGACGCCGCATGGAAGGGTGTCTGACAGACCGCGCCTTCGTCGTTCTCCGTGCAGTCGTCGGGCAGGCGATCCTGAGCCCGGAACGGAAGAAACGTGCGGTCATCGAGGACCGAGCGTCGTGCCATGCCGTCGTAGCGCGCGCCGCCCTCGAGTTCGACCCGCTCCCAGACGATGCGCTCCAGAATAAACGCGCCACCGGCTTGCTCGTCGTAGTCCGGCAGGAACCCCGGGGCGCTCCCCTCGTAGCGGTTGCGACGGTTCGCGAAGCTCACGCCCACGTCTCCCTCGAGGAGAGCTGCGCCGCCCAGTGCGACGGGACTCTGCTCAAACACCAAGCCGGCCGTGTGCGTGCGAAGGTCGAGCTCGAGCTGCGGGCCGCTGATGTTGTCTCGGACCACGTCGTACTCGTCGCGGTCGTTGTTCTGGAACGCGTAGGTCGCAACGAGTGTGCCCGCCTTGGCCAGGGGCGCCCGACCCCGGACGATCGCAAGATCGTGGGTGACCTCTTGCAACGCCCGCTCGATCTCGTAGTCCCGCAGGTAGTGCTCCGCACCCAACGGACGCCCCAAGCCCAACGCGGCCACGAAGTCCTCCGCCGTCTCTGCACGCAGTCCCGTGAAGATGCCGGACTTCATCGCGTGATGGCGGTAAGAGGTTTGAAGCGAGAAGCCACGGCGCTGATAACCCAGGGACCCCCCGGCGTTCCAGACCCGAGTCCCGGTGTTGTCCAGTGGGTACTGTGGCGTCATGCCGGCCGCACCCCGCGAAACGTTGCCCTCGGCACGCCACGCAAGGCCCGGCAGGAAGCGGTGGGTGCCCTGAATCCGCGTTGCGACCGTGCCCCGACGTTCGTTGCTCGTCCCCACGAGGTGCACCTCACCGGTCACCCCCGGGTCGGTCGGCAACGGGGGCGGATCGATCAGCACCACACCGCCGATCGCGTCCGGCCCGTAGCGGATCCCGCCCGCCCCTTTGATCACCGTGATCGTCTCCGCGCCAAACGGGTCCACCTCTGGCGCGTGCTCGAGGCCCCACTTCTGGCTCTCATGTCGAACGCGGTCGTAGAGGATCAAGTTACGGCGGCCGACTTGGCCACGAATGATCGGCTTGCCCATGCCCCCCGCCGGGCCGCGCAACACATTCACGCCGGAGATCGACGACAACGCATCCGCCAGTCCTCGTCCGCGGAGGTCGTCGAGTTCCTCGTCGCTGAGCGCATCGTTCGCCGTCGTATCGAGGCTCTTGGGCGCCGGGGCCACGACGACGACATCGTCGAGCACATCGACCTCGTGAGGACGGAGCACAAGGCTGACCGGCGCCTTCGCAGGGACCTCCACACGTTGGCTGCGGCTGCTGTAGTCCGCGCGCGATGCGGTGACCGTGACGCGGCCAGGACACACCGCCGTCAACACGAACACACCATCGTCGTTGGTCGTGACCTCTTGATCTCCGGCTGTGACGGCAACCCGAGGCACACTGGACCCGGTGTTCTCGTCGATGACCCTGCCTTCGAGGCTGTCTTCACACGGCGGCGCCGCAAGGGCCGCGAGCATCCACCACCCGACCATGCTCAGCGTCCCATCGCGCGCAACAAGGTCTGCGCCCGTGCAGCGTAGTCGGTACCGGTCAGCGTACGGGCATGCGTGGAGGCCTCGGCGACCTGCTGAAGACCGTAGTGCGCGTATGCCAAGTTGTAGCGGCGCCGTGGCGATAGGCGGAGCGACTGGGCCGCCGCGATCGCCCGCGCAAGCTTCCCGGACTCGAACAGAATGTCGAAGCGCTGCTCGGCTCGCTTGGTGTCGTCACCGACCCGGGCATTGAGCCGCAGTGCTTCACGGTGCCGCCCGGCTGCACGAGCATGTTCTGCCCCAGCGTAGGCCTCGTCGGCGCCCAACGACACGGCTCTGGCAAACGCACGAGAAGCTTCGGCCGGGGCCCCAGCCGAGCTTGCGACCCAGCCCAACTGCGCGTGAACCTCGGCATCGTTGGGAAACGCGCTGGCGAGTTGGCGAGCCAACGGTAGGGCGTGGGCGTCGCTTCGGATCTCCTGAAGGACGGCCAAGGCCATGACCCGTCCGAGTTGCTTCGGGGTGAGGGTTTCGATCCAGGCGCGAGTGGGCTCGAGCAAACCTTCGCGCGCACACAAGAGCACCAGTTGCCGCTTGAGTTCGAGGTCGTCCGGGTTTGCCCGCGACGCGCCCTCGAGTGCTGCATAGGCCGCCCCCGGGTTTCCGTTGGCCTCCTCGGCGGCCGCACGTAGCCGCGCAACGGCGGGGTCCTTGCCACTGAGGGGTTTGAGCGCAGCTCCGACCTCGCCGGGGCGGTCCGCCCTCAGCAGCGCGTGTGCCCACAGCAGTCGCAGAGGCACATGCTCCGGTGCCAGTTCCACGGCCTGTTCGAACTGACGTGCTGCATCGGCAGGGCGGGACTCTGCGAGGGCCAACCGACCCCGCAGCGTGGCCCGAGCGACCGGCGAGAGGTCCGCGTCCGCCATCGCGTCCTTCGCCTCCTGAAGGTCCCCACGATCGATACTCCGCTCGATATCCGTAGGAGACATCGGTGCAACGAGGAGTAGGAGCAGCGCGAAGACGTTCATTTCTGAAGCTCGAAACGGATCGTCTGTTGGAGGGTGGTTTCGACGGCCTCACCTCCACGGCGGGCCGGGGTGAATCGATAGCGGCGCGCGGCCGCGAGCGCAGCGTCGTCGAAGACTCCAGCCGGTTCGGACGTCACCAAAACGGCGTCGACGACCCGGCCCGTCGCGTCGATACGGAGGCGGACCGTCGCGAAGCCTTCGATCCCCTGGCGCTGCGCGACACGGGGGTATCGCGGCCTGGGACGACTGCGAGGCCGAGCTTGGGTGCCCTGCGTCTGCGTGGGAGCCTCCGCGAGGCCCGACCCCGGCAGCGTGCCCATCGAGGGGAGGCTGCCGCCGCCGGGTCCCACAGGCATGCCACCGGGACCGGCGCCTGGAAGCAGCCCTGCGATCTGCGGTGGCGCGGGAGCGGGCGGTGCGAGGCTGGGCGCCAGTGGACTCGCTGCAGCGTCGGCCGACATCTCGCTCGATGCTGAAACCGGGCTGGGAGTGTCGGGTGGAGGCGGGGCCACCACCGGGATCGGCCGTGGACCGGAATGCTCCGACTCGTGTTCGGGCGGCGAGGGGTCGTCGTTCATCCACGCCACGAGCGCCAACGACCCGCCCGTCATCGACACCGCGACTACGAATGCGCTCGTCCATCGCGCAAATCCCAACACCACCGGATTCATGGGGCCCCCTCCGCGACACCCAGCGCAACGCCGTCGGCCCCCGCACGGCGACACGCATCGATCGCGTCGACGATCACCTCGGCGGTCGACCCCTTGTCCGCGATCACGATCACCGAAGCATCTGCGTGCTCCCGGAGCCGAGCACGGACCTCGGCCTCCACCCGCCAGGGACTGGTGGGCTGCGCATCGACGGTGACCTCGCCCTGCCGACTCACCGCGACCCGCACCACGTCGTGGGGCTGCTCCGTGGCGGTGGAGGAGTCGGGTCTTTCGATCGGCAGGCCCAGCTCGTGAACGAACGTCGTCGTGACCACGAAGAAGATCAGCAAGATGAAGACGATGTCGATGAGCGGCGTGATGTTGAGTTCAGCGCCCTCGGTGACCTCGTTGCTGAGCTGGCCGATCTTCACTGCGGCACCTGCCTGCGCTGTACCAGCACGCTGTGCGCCTGCAACAACTCCCGGGCGCGCTTGGCTTCCAGACGCGCGAGCAGACGAGCCACCGCCAAGCCCGGAACGCCGACCATCAGCCCGAGCTGGGTGCTGATCAGCGCCACCGAGATACCTCCTGCGACCGTCTGCTCCGTCGCGTGGTTGAGCGTGGTTCCCTGCATGGAGGAGAACGTCTCGATCATCCCGCTGACCGTGCCCAGTAGCCCCAGAAGCGGCGCGATCGTCACCAGACCCATCAGCAAGGTGCCCAAGTCGGTGACGCGTTCGCGCTCGATTTCCAGGAAGCGTTCAACGTGGTGCTGGCACGTGCCCGAGCGCTCGAGGGCCCCAAGGGCACCGCGCAGATATCGACCGACGGCACCATCGGCGTGAATGTCGAGGGGGTGACGCACCGCCTGCTCGACCGCCGCCTTCACATCGCCGCCGAACCCTCGGCGCAAGGTGATGAGTCGCAGCGTTGCAACGAACCACAGCGTGAGGCTGGTGGCGACCAGCGGGGCGCTCACCCAACCGCCCGCATCGAGCAGTGACCGAAGCTCATCCGCCGTGACCATCGTCGTCCTTGTGGTCGTGGTGGTGCTCGTGGTCGTGGTGGTGATGACCACCCGCGTGGTGTTCGTGCCCGTGTCCGTCGCCGCCGTGCAGGTAGGCCAAGACCGACTGCTCGGCGGAGGACAGGATCCGCCTCGCCCCTCGGCTGAGCAGAGCATGGGCGAGGTAGGCCGGGATCGCGATCGCGAGCCCGAATTGCGTGGTCAGCAGCGCCTCCGAGATGCCCGCCGCCAACAGCTGCGGCTCGGCGGTCCCCGTGTCGGTCACCACCGAGAACGTGTGAATCATCCCGGTCACCGTGCCGAGCAGCCCCAGCAACGGCGCGACACCAGCCGCCACGTTGACGAGCGAGAGGCGGCGCTGAAGCTGCTCTCTCATGACCATCAGCGCCTGGGTTGCGCGCTCTTCCACATCGACATCGACGGTGGCCGAGCATGATGGGCAGCGAGCCGCGGCCGCGATGACCAATGGTTTGGCGACCCAGCCCTGCACATGCAACAGCGAGTTGGTGTGGGCTTCCCGAACGGCGGCCTCGAACCGCCGCTGCTCGTACCGCCAGCGACCTCCCGCCAACAGCAAGCCTACCGTGCGCTCGACGATGATGAGACTCGCGATCGCCCCGATCCCCAGCAAGACCCACATGACCGGGCCACCCGCGTCGATCTTGGTCCGCCAGCCTTTGACCGCGAACGAGTCCGCATCCGGTGGATCGGCCTCGTCATAGAGCACCGCGGTCAGTACAGCATGCACGTCGCCAACGTCCGCTGGGGGGAACTCGCCTTGGGCCTCGCGAAAGCCTTCGGGTGTCGAGATGAGTGGACGGCTGGTCTGTGCGTCCCACCGAAGCGCCCCGACTTGGCCGATGTGCAGGACGGTTGCATCGACCGCGTGACCGCCCGTGTCGAACACCTCCACCCCGGCCTCCACCCGGAGGCTGCCCGCGCGTTCGATGGCCGCGAGTTGCTCCGCGACGAGCTCAGGGAGTTTTGCCGCCCGAGCATCGGGGTCCTCGGGCAGCGTCGCCTGACTTCGACCCGCGAGTCGCGACAGCAGGTCGCGCAGCGCGGCGGACTGCGCGTCGCGGCTCCGATCACGCTCTCGCCCGGGCATGCTGCGCTCGAGAGCGGCGTTGCGGACTTGGAGCTTGGTCAGCTCGGCCGACAGCGCATCGATGTCCTTGCGCAGGGATCCTTTTGCTGCGGCGGTGCCCGACTTGGCCGTGCTCAAGCTCTTTCGCAAGGCATCGCGCTCAGCCCGGAGCGCTTCCCCCTCGTCAGTACGCGCCTGCTCCCAGGTCTGGGGCGGCGCGGCCAGAGCGAACGCTGGCCAAAGCCACAGCAACGCCATGAGCAGCCCATGCTTCATCGCGTCATCTCCGGGGTGACCGGAAGAAGCAGCGCCGCAGCCCCCAACGTTTCGTTGTCCTCGGCCGCCTCGAAGCGTGCTCGAACCGGTTCGGCAAGAGCATCGCTCAGGAGCTTAACGTCCCAGCCGGCCGGACCGGGGATCGCCCAGCCCACGCGACCGTCTTCGGTGCGAAAATACAGCAGAGCCAGTCCAAGGCGGAGCACACGTACGATCTGCGGTTTGCCCTCAACCTCCAGCCGCTGCTGCGTGTACGCAACCTCGCCAGCCATCGCCTCTTCCTCTTCGACGAAGCGAAGCAGCCGCTCCAGCACCCGTCCGTAGTCCGGAGTCGCAGCTTGGAGGTCGAGCTCCAACCGCTCGAGCGTCTTCAACCGAGCATCCCGGGCGAACGGCAAGCCATCGGCCACGTGAGACCGAGCTGCAGCGACTGCCGCCTTCATCGGTTCGGCCCAGCGACGCGCGTCTTCGTCGGCGGCTTCAGCCTGCTTGGTTGCCTCGGTACGAAGGGCCTCGAGCGTTGCCTTCCGGGTTCGCGCGGCTCGGACCTGACGCTCCAGTTCGGCTCGCTCGGCCCGCAGCGCTGCGAGCTCGTCGCGCGCTGCCGTCCGCTCGGTCTCGAGGTCGGAGGCGAGCTGATCGACCTCGCTCCGAAGCTTGGCGAGATCGGCAACCGTCACGCCTGTGGCGTGTGCCAACGCCGGGATGCCCAACGCGAGCACCGCCAACCACGCGGCCACTGAGCGACTCTTCGGCATCAGAAAGCCAACATATCGCAACTGTTTTGCATGTGCACCGTGGTTGTACGAGCTGCGGGTGTGCGTCAACATCGAGCGTCTACGGTCGCGCGCGGCGCGGGAAGGCAGCTGAACTCAGTCCCAGCAGTGGTCTCAGCTCGGCACCCGGGCAACGCGCGTCCTCTTGGTTGAGACGGCGCCAAGCCCTCACACACCCTTGCGCTTGCGACCTGTCTTCGTCTTCCGCGCTGGCTTTCGACAGCTAGGACACTGACCCACGACCTGAAGGTCTGCGTCGAGCAGCGCCTCGCGCCAGACGTCGTCCTTGGGGATCGACAGCGTCGCGTCATGCAGGCAGGTGACGTTTCCGCACTCACGACAAGCGAAGTGCGGGTGCACATGTGCAGGTGCATCTCCCCCGTATGCCTCAAACCGCGTGACACCGCCCACACGCGAAGCGACCCGCGCCAGCCCCGCTTCGTCGAGCTTGATGAGGTTGCGGTAGAGAGTCGCCGCATCCCAGTCGTCCGTCCCGATGCGCTCGACGACCTCGGCATGCGACAGCGGACGGGTTGCATCGGTCAGAAGACGAAAGACCGCAACACGCGGAGCGGTCGCCCTCATTCCGGCATCATGAAGCGCGCGCCGGGCCTCTTCTCGACTGAGCTTGGCCATTGGGTGCGCGAGCCTAGTCGATCTGCAGTTGCAATCCAACTGCAATGGTTCGTAGCCTGCAACAAATGAGCATGCTGCTGATCTGCACGAAGACTTGAGGCACGTGTCGCAAGGCGGTCGCCTTGCTCAACGACAAGGGCGTTGCCTTCGAGTATCGGGAGTACAAGCAAGATCCCCTCAGCCAAGACGAGCTCGAGGACGTGCTGGGCAAGCTGGGCGTAGGGCCCCGGGAGGTCTTGCGGACCAGGGACGCGAACAAGCTGGGACTGACCGGAGACGAAACCGACGCGGAGCTGCTCGGACTGATGGCCGAGAACCCCACGCTGCTGCAGCGGCCCATCGGCGTTGTGGGGACCAAGGCCGCGGTGGGTCGGCCGCCCGAAGCGTTGCTCGAGCTCCTGGGTTGACTGGGCAGGCGCCGTGCCTGCCGCAGTGGGCCAACCCGCGAGGTGTCCCGGATCAGTGGTTGATGATCTGGTAGCCGTCCAGGACGTACCGAGCGATGTCGACGTGTTCTCGCCCCGTGCCGAGAATCGGGATCTTGGCTTCACGAACGGCGTCCAGGACGTCGAAGCGAATGCAGCACATGTTGCAGGCCCTCGCGAGGCTCCGCACCTCGTCGAACACCGAGCCGTAGTGCCTGTCGAACGGGTGGCTGTCCTCCGTACGGTGCGTGAGTCGGGGCAACCACTGAACCCCCTGCCCCTCGAACAACAACTCCACGTCGGCGCTCTCGGCGTGGAGGCGCTGGGTCAGCTTGAGTGCGTGAATGGTGCGACCGTTGTCGGCGGGAGTCTCGCCAGGATTGAACACTCCAACGATGATCTTGTGCATCACCGAGTTGGACACCGACCGCTCGTCAACCTGCCAAAGTGTTGAAACCTTGCGGGTTCTCATCGTGGCCATCGTGGGTCTCGTGGGCTACAACAGATCCTGATCGATGGACGAGCCTGGCAGTTCCCAGTGGTTGGCGCGGGCCCGACAGGGAGACGAACAAGCGTTTCGGCACCTGGTCCAGCCGCACCTTCAGCGGCTGCACAAGCTCGCGGCACGGATGCTCGGCAACCCCGACGACGCGCAGGAGGTGGTGCAGGAGTCACTGCTCCGAGCCTCGAACGGGCTCGATGGGTTTCGGGAGGACGCGCAGTTCGGGACGTGGCTATACTCGATCACGACAAGGCAATGCCTCAACGCGTTGCGGGCGAGAAAACGCTGGAGATGGGATGCACAGCGGGACCTCCCGGTTGCTGCGCAAGAAGCCGTGCACCGCGACCCGGCTTCCCCGGCGTTCGACCCAAGCTTCGTCTTCGACGCGCACCAACACATCGCCTTCTGCTTCACGTGTGTGGGGCGCTCGCTGGAGCCCGAGCAACAAGTCGCGTTGGTGCTCCGAGACGTGCTCGGCCTGTCCAACGCGGAGGCGGCCACGCATGCGGGCGTCAGCCAATCCGTCTTGCGTCACCGGCTGTCCGACGCGCGCAAGCACATGCAGCGTTCGTTTGATGGACTGTGTGCCATCGTCGCCAAGCAGGGCATCTGTTACCAGTGCTCGGGGCTGCGGGGCACCTTTCCGGTCGAGCAGCGCGGGCCCGAAGTGCCGCAGCTGGGGACCGAGGGCGATGGCGATGAGGAACGGTACCGGCATCGTCTCAACGTGGTCTCCAGCGCCGACCTCGAGGGAGGGTCCAGTGCTCGACTCCACGAATTGCTGTTCCGGGTCATGGGCGACCATGAGACCGGCAATTCGGCGAATCGATAGGCGCGTTCGGGCGTCCCAACCACTGGGACCCAACTCTCCGTCAGATTTCCTGCGTCTCGTGGCAGGCTACGCGCTCCATGTCGCGCACGGACCAAGTCCCCACCAACTCCGGCTTCTCCTCCAAGACCGACGGTGCCGACGTCATCGCAGAGGTCGAGCTCTCCGGAAAGACCGCGATCGTCACGGGCGGCTACAGCGGTATCGGTCTCGAGACGACGCGCGCGCTGGCGGCCAAGGGTGTCCGAGTGATCGTCCCCGTGCGCTCGCCGGACAAAGCCAAGGAGAGCCTGGCAGGCGTCGACGGAGACGTGAAGACCCACGCCCTCGACCTCGCCGACCTCGCCTCGGTCCGCAGCTTTGCCGAGGCCATGCTCGGACAGCTCGAGGGGCTGGACATGTTGATCAACAACGCCGGCATCATGGCCTGCCCCGAGACGCGCGTCGGTCCGGGCTGGGAAGCGCAGTTCGGCGTGAACCACGTCGGTCACTTCGCGCTGACGCAGGCGCTGATGCCCCTGTTGCAGAAGACCGCGGGCACCCGGGTTGTGGCGCTCTCGTCGACCGGGCACAAGATCAGCGGCATTCGTTGGGACGACATCCAGTTCGCCGATACGAAGTACAACAAGTGGAAGGCATACGGGCAGGCCAAGACCGCCAACGCACTGTTTGCCAACGCCCTCGCTCGGCGTCTCTCCGACACCGGAGGCCTCGCGTTCTCCGTGCACCCCGGCGGCATCTTCACCCCGCTGCAGCGTCACCTGCCCAAGGAGGAGATGGTCGCGCTGGGTTGGATCGAAGAGAATGGCGAGCCGTCGGAGACCGCCAAATCCAGCTTCAAGACACCCGAGCAAGGCTGCTCCACGACACTGTGGGCCGCGACGTCGGAGACGCTGGCGGGCAAGGCGGGCGTGTACTGCGAGGACTGCGACGTGGCCAGCCCGACCGACCCAGACTCCCCGACGGGTCGGTTCGCCGGCGTCAACGATCACGCATGCGACGACGCGCAGGCCGAGAGACTGTGGACCCTCAGCGAGTCGCTGTTGGCGGACGCCTAAGCGCCGCCCGTGACCAGGGCGGAGAAGTCATCCCACTCGAGGACTTCCTCGCCCTGCCCCCGCGTGAACACATTCAGCGCGATCGCTCGGCCGAGGTCCTCCACTCGGACGCCCCGGAGTTTTCGCAGCGGACCCAGAAGCAGGGGCTTCAGCTTCGGCCACACCGCCAACGTGACTGCCTGACTCACCCCGTAGCGGTTGCTCGGGGTGAGGATCATCGAGGGATGAAACAGGCTGAGCCGCGAAAACCCCAACGCCCGAAGGCCGTCTTCGAGTTGGCCCTTGGTCCGCAGGTAGAACGAGCTCGCCTGCGAGCCGACCCCCACCGAGGACAGCAGCTCGAAGTGCTGCACTCCCGCCTCGCGGCACGTGGTGGCAAACGCGAGAACGGCGTCTTTGTCGATGCGCACGAAGTCCTCCTTGCTCATCTTCGAAGGCTCCCCGACCCCGAGCGTGCAGATCGCGACGTCATGTTCCGAGACGAGCTCTCGGTAGGTCGAGGGATCCAGCACATCGACCGTGTGTTGCTCGACGCAGGTGCCCGGGAGTCCCTCGGTGGGGCGTCGACCCAGCAGGGTCAACCGCTCCACATCCTCGGAGTCCGCCAGGGCCATCGCGACGTGTCCGCCCACGGCACCTGTCGACCCGACCATCACAACCCTGTGCTTCGCCTTCATGAGCGCCGAGACGATAGCTCCTCCGGCGCCCCAAGGCTCGCAAGCCTGGGAAGAGAACCCTACTCCGGGATTGCGCACACTCCGACGTCTTCGAGCCCTGGTTGCGCCTGCCCTTCATCGAAGGCCGAGATGCATTCTTGGCCTCCGGCGAGGCCGCCGCAGCCCGCGGAAGGTTCGGGGTCGTCCAGGTCACAGAAGTCCGTGCAACAGCCACTGCCCTCGCATCCAGGGACGATGGTCGACGCTCCACAGAACAAGCCCGGGTCGCAGGCGTTCACGTACTCGCACGCGTCACCGTACGCACCGAGGTCCGGTCCCGAAGCATCCGGAATGCAGACGAAGCCACCGGCTCCGGGGTAACACCCCTCACCGTCCGCGCACCCCAACAACGGGTCACACTGCGGCAGGCACAAGGGTAGCGCCCCGTCGTTGGCGACGATGCAAACGTCGGCCGGGTTGTCACACAGCGTGTTCTCCGGCGAGCCCTGGCACAGCGAGACACATGTACCCGCGTTCTCCTCATCGACATTCCAGCACATCGACCCGACGTCGCAGGAGTCGACACCACTGACGCCACTACCCTCGACCATGCATGGGTCTCCGGGCTGCCCCGGGCTGGCGTCAACAGGCGAACATCGGGACCCGTTCCACGACGGGCCGCCATCATTCGCCCACGGCATGCATTTCTCGCCCGACGGACAGTCCTGCCCCCAGAGGTCACAGCCGAAGACCTCTCGGTTGTCGTCCGTCTCGCCGCATCCCAAGAACGCGCACCCAGGCTCGGTGTCGCCTTCGGTTTCCGAAGGCGCGTCGGTGGTGGAGCTCTCCTCGCCCCCGTCATCGTCCACAGGGGAGGTCGATGGAGGGTCCTCCGTATCGGCCACGGGACCGGCCGTGGTGGGCTCCGTACCCGACGTCCCAGCGATCTGAGCTGCCGACTCTCCGTCTTTCGCATCACAGGCGGACGTAGCCAGAGAGAGAACTGCCAGGACCTTGAAAATACTTGCCTTATTCGTCATCTGAACCCTGCGGCGCCTGCAGCAACCTCAAGATAGCAAAGCCAACATTTAAAACAACTTAAACTAACAAAACGAATCCGATCGCTGTCTCAGGACTCGGTCGTAGACCCAGCGGCTCGCCCTCGGTGACCATGGGGCTGGCAACCCACGCCTGGGTGATGCCCCGATCGTTGAGGAGCGCATATCCGAATGAAGCAACCGACAAAGTTTGGGTCTTGGCTCCACATGAGCGTGCAGTGCGGACTGCTGGTGGGAGTTGGTTTCGCGGCTGCCGGGGGAGCCCAGGCGCCCGCCCGCGCGGGAGGCGGTTGCCTCTCGGAGGAGGAGTCGTGTGGACTCAAGAAGCCCAACCTCTTGCTCGTGGTCGACTACTCGTCGTCGATGAACGAGGACCTCACGGCGACCCAAACCCGGTGGGAGGCAACGGTGCAAGCGATCGAGGGCCTGGTGCTGGCTGACAACGGATTCTTCGATGAACAGATGCACCTCGGACTCCTACGCTACGGGCATGATCCCGACCTAGACACCGAAGGCACCATCATCGTGGAAGGCGGACAAGTGGAGTCCTCTGGGCTCATCGATGGGCACGCTATCGACGTTGGCTGGTACGATCCGGTCGGCGACCCCTCCGGATACTTCGAGTGTTCGGGGGCTCAGGTCGTCAACGCGTTGACCGCAGCCGGGCCCCCGCTGTGTGTCGGCCCCTCGTGCGCAGGCATTGAGAGCTGGACCACCGGGGCACTCGAAGCAGCCCGCGGCTATATCGCGCAGACGCGCGCCGACCATCCCCAAGACACGACGCCGGGAGACGAGCGGGACTACTTCATCATCCTGATGACGGACGGCCCGTGGACAACACCGACGGGGCTACCACCGGAGGATGAGCTGCACGACCCAGTCCCTGTCGCCGGGGAACTCTTTGCGTCGGACAACGTGCCGACCTACGTCATCGCCTTTGGTGACGCGCTGGGAGCCCCGTTCGCGGATGACACGGCCAACGCTGGTGGAACCGTACTCGCCCTCGGGCCCGCCGATGACGAGGAGCTGGAAGCGGGGCTCATCAGCCTAGCGGACGACGTCACCGACTCCCAGATCGGAACCCCGTGCCTCGAACAGGCGCCGCGCATCATGGTCATCCTCGACGCCTCGAGTTCGATGCTCAACGTCGAGGACCCCCTGCAGCCTGGGGTTACCCAACCCGGGGCGATGGGAACGACGGGCTGGGACATCGCAAGGCGCGTGCTCGTGGACGCCCCGTCCTTCTTTGGGATCCAACCGACCGGGTTGGACGGTGCCTCGCTTGCAGACCTCGCCCACATCGGCGTGATGACGTTTGGAAGTGAGGGCCAGCAGCAGTTGTTGACCAACTACGGGCCCTGTACGAGGGCGAACGTCGATTGGGCGCTCGACCCAAACACATCGTGTGGGGCGGGGTGCGGCGATGCATGGAGCGGACCCCCGATCATCTGGTCGCCCCAAGGACCAGACTCGGCGGGCTACCCGGGCTTCGATCAAGATACGTTCAGCGCGATGCCGGAGTGCGTCGTGGGAGTGGGGTTGGGCCCCGGTCCCTGCACGGGCTCGGCAACCGCGACCCACACCGGGTTGGCGCTGGCCAACGCCAATGCTGATCAGTATCGACTCGATCCCCCGCCCACGACGTCAGTCTCGGCGTCCACGGTCTTCGTCAACATCCTGATCACCGATGGGTCATACGGGGACGAAGGCTGGTCCACCGACGAACAAGTGTCCGCCGAGCTGCAGGACATGTATGGCAACGACAACACCACCACGTTCGTCGTCGGGTTCGGCGGGGAGCTCGCCTCGGCGGAGCTCGCCAACATGGCCTGCTGGGGGTCCGGCGGAACTGGCATCCCGTGTACCGGTGGCTCGATCGGCCCGTTGATCGCGGCAGACGAGAGCGCGCTCCGAGACGCACTGGAACAGATCTCAGGGACGCTCGACTTCGACACTTGTTGCGAGCCCGCCAGCTGCCTCGGCGCCCCCTCCGAAACCGGCGGCTCAACGTCGGGTGAGTCTGGAGGCGACACCGGAGATACCAGCACAACCGACGCTCCCTCAGGGTCGAGCTCGACGGGGACCACCGGCGCTTCTGTCACCACAGGAGGCGTTGCGGACAGCTCGGGGGGAAACACCGTCGGAGGCACCTCGTCTCCCCCCGACACGGGCACCACCAGCGGGACCGATCCCTCAACGAGTGGTGGCCCAGGGGGCTCGACCGGGGAGTCCGGCGTCGACACAGCCACGCTCGATGGCTGTAGCTGCGACACGCACAGCGGCGACTCGGGACGGGGGCTCGGCGGTGGTTGGCTCGTCGTGTTGTTCGGCCTGTTCAGGGGACGACGACGGCTCTGAGATCTGCCATCGTTCCCCCGTCATGCGCCGCCTGTCGCTCCGTCTCTGTGCCGCTCTCGCACTTGTCCACGTCGGCTGCTCCTCGGACCCGTCGGGCGACACCGATGGAACCTCTGGTTCGACCACGGACGCGAGCTCCAGCACCACCAGCGCGGACACGAGCTCGAGCGGACCAGACCTTTGCGAGACGTTCACGGTCGAGCTTGGTGACGAGCCCTGCGTTCGTTTTGGCCAGCACCAGATCACCAACTTCATCGAGGACTGCGGCCCTGTCACGTGCACCCCGCGAACCGAGCCCGCGGATGGTCAGCTGCCCACCGGTCTCAGCGTTGCCGCCGACTGCTCGTTCGAGGGAACCATTGGAGAGGACCGCGTTGGCGGATGGGCCCAGATTGTGGATGTGGAGCGAGACGGGCAGACGCTGCAAGTTCCGTTCTGCGCCGTTCAGGAGAGTTCGCTCGCCGGGTACACGGTCGAGGCTGATCCCGCGCCGGTCCTGACGCAGTCCTTCGATCCGAGCGGTGCGGTCGCCCTCGACGCCAGCCCCACGTTACGGGTCCGCCCCGCTCAGCTCTGCCCTGCGGACGACTGCAGCTTCTCTTTCGCCTTCTCGCTCTCGCCCGGCGGCTTCGACCCGGCCACGGTCATGCTTGGCGCAGAACTCGAGGACAACGGTGGGGCTGGCACCCTCGTCCAGTCGATCTCTGCCAGCAACGAGATGCTGGACCCCGCGCTCACCGACCGACCGTGGGTCCTCGGCATCGAGGTCAACTACTGCATGCAACCCGCAGGAGCCTGCGCTCTGATCGACCCCAACAGCGACGCGACGGACGCGTTCGCTTCGTTCGCCGCCATCATGCAACCGCAAGAGTAGCGGCTCCGCTCAGACGGTTGCTCAACGTGCTCGCGTCGTGGGCCCGGCAGAGCTACTTCGGCGCGATCGAGTGGCTATGCGTGCCGTCGTCGTCCGTGAACTCGGCGCTCCAGAGGTACTCGACGTCGGCCTCGTCAAACACATCGCAGGACACCTTCGCGCCCTTCACGGCGACCCACACATCCCCGTGGCAGTCGATCTTCGAGACCTCGTGGCCCTTGGCCTTCAAGTCCGCAGCGATCTCAGGCTCGACCTTCTTCACGACCAGGGTGTGGTCGCGAGGCGTTGCAACGACAGTGCCCTTGTCATCGATGACCTTCATGTCGAAGTGCACATCGGTTCCGTCGACCGTCGCGGTGCACTCGAAGGTCGTGTCCTTCTCGGCCTTCACTCCGTCTGGGCAGTCGACCGAGCTGACCGTCAATCCTTCGCTGGTGAGGAGCGATTCCACCAAGCCGCCGGCGAGGTCCGGGTCGATCTTCCTTGTCAGGAGTTCGCAAGCAGGTAAGCCGACGAGACACGAGACGAGCAACGGAATGGGCCAGCGCATGCCACAACCCTACCGTAGGTCCGTCGTCGCCGGAACGATGAGTCCGGCAGAGTTGTTCAGGACGCGGCGAGGACCGACTGAACAAGCGCGGGCACGGGCGCATCGAAGGCGATCGCAACCTTGTGCGGCCACAGTCCCCCGGGGTCGGCCTTGTTCTCCAAGGTTCGCACGACCCGTCCGCCGAGCATCCATGGGGGCTCGTTGGCGGGGTCGACGTGCATGCTCAACATCACCGTGTCTCCGACGGACATCGCATCGCGCGACACCAGGAGCACGCCGCTCTCGCTCACGTTCTGGGCCACCGTCGTGGCGTCGTCGCCCTTGTTGGCGACACGAACAGCAAACCAGCCACGCTGGCGAGAGGGACCACGACGATCGATCACGGGCATGTAGGCAGATGTACTACGAGGTCGGACGAGGCCAAAAAAGCGTGCGAAGACGTCCTCCGCGGGGTCTCAGACCCCGTAAGAAGGTCAACGCCCCGAACCGCACTGGCTCGCGAAGCGCGCATCTCGCTGGCCGGTTGTCTCCGCCGCTCGACGCCTTCTCGGGGCCGGACTTTCGCGGAGCGTTCGTCGGTACTCTGCGCTCCGCATGCTCTGCCGCCCTCGACTGATCGCCCTGTGTGCCCTCCCCCTCGTCGTTCCGGGTGGCTGCAAGAAAGAAGATCCCGCACCCGCCGAAGGCGACACCAAAGCGGCCGAAGCCGCGGGTGATGACGGCAAGCAAGCGGAAGGTGACAAGCCCGAAGCCGCCCCAACACCGGAAGGTGACAAGCCCGTGACCGGCCTCGGTGTGACGACTGCAGCCACGATCCAAGCTGCAACCGCCGCCGCTGCCGCCGCACCCTTGCTCGAGCACGAAGGAATCCTCGGACACTTCATGATGGGCAACGCGGTCGCCTCCGTGAAGGAGATCAAGGCGCAGGCGTCCCCGCCCTCCGTCGAAAGCATGGTCGACCTCGAAGGGCTCAAGTCCCTCGCCGCGATGCAGCTCGGCGAGCGGTCGACCGTCGCGATCAACGTGGACCTCACCAAGCCCTTCGGTTGTGCTCTCGTCAACAGCACCGTCGACGACACACCTGTCGCGTGTGTCATCGGCTACACGGGCGGGGCCGAAGGCTTGGTCAAAGACCTGGGCGAGACGAGCAAGCTCGACGATGCCAAGGGGCACGTCGCCGCCTATGAGGTCGAAGGCCAGAAGGTCTACATCGACGCACTCGGAGACGAGGTTGCGCTCTCGAACCACCCGGACGTGCTCGCGAGCGCGAAGGGCTACCTCGAAGCGAACATCGTCGGCCGTGCCGACAAGGCGATCGCCGACTTCGAAGTTGTCATCTACCCGTCCGACGCCATGACGCGTTACGGCAAGGAAGTCGAGGACCTCATGGCAGGCCTCGGCAAACTCGACAGCTCCCCCGGGGCGACCTCGCCCGCAGACCTCAAGAAGCGCGTCGCCGACATGGGCCAGTTCTCCATCGGCTTGGGGATGACACCCGCCGGTGCACACTTGTCGATGGCCACCCACGCCAAGCCGGGCTCGGATCTGCAGAAGGAGTTCGACACCACCTATGCCGGTCGAATGAACGAGGACTTCGTCTCCGCGCTTCCGATGTCGGCTTTCGTCTTTGCCGGCATGCAGATGGGGTCTGGGTTGCTCGAGAACGGCAACTGGACAAAAGCGATCGAGCTTGCCTCCACCGAGATCGCCAAGGAGTTCGACGTCGATGCGAGCAAGCTCGAGACCGAGCTCGAGGCCTTCATCAAAGAAGAGTCCGAACTCTACTCGCGCGACGTCGCCATGGGAATGCTCTACGAGCCCGGGACGCTGGGCGCACTGGTGCTCGAGGTTGGCAAGGCCGCGCCCGGCCGCGACCTGTGGAAAGCATGGAGTGAGCGCTTCACCACGGAGGCCGTCCTACCCAAGAAGGCGCAAGACGGAGTCCAATGGAAGTTCGAAGCCGGCGCAACGACGATCGAGGGCATCGAGATCGACCGTTGGTCGATCAGCCCGACAGCGGAGGTCCTCAAGGAGGCTTCGGCCGATGAGGACGCTGAGCGCCTCCTGAAGCTGTGGCCCGACCTCACGATGCAGATCGACCGCGCCGAGATCGATGACCGGGTCATCTTCGTCGCCTCTCCAACCGAAGGCGACTCGTACATGCAGGCAGCGATCAAGGCGACGCGCGACGGCAAGACGGTCAAAGATCGCAAGGGTTGGAAGGGCCTCGACTCGGGCCGCTCTGGGCTTGTGGGGCTGTACGCGTTCGACATCGCGGGCGCGGTCGAATGGCTTCGCCCGATCTTGCCTCCAAGCGACGCTGCCGAGATTCCCTCACCGCTCGGGGTGGGTATCGACGACGTGAGCTTCGTGTTTCGTCACCCCGCGCCCGGCGTCGTCTCCGGCTCCCTCAACGTGTCGCAAGGCTTCATCGACCAACTCAAGCTGCTGGCCGATCGATAGCCTTGAAGCAGAGCTCAGGCCGCGCCGCGCTCGTCTCGGCGCTCGCCGAGCGTCCGCTGAAACGCGAACTCATCGCTGCAGACGATGGCCTCGAGATTTGCGATCCGCTGCTCGAGAGCAGCGCGGTCGGCTGCCGGAAGCGCGGGTACCGAAGCTGGAAATGCGGGGACGCTCAACTGCCGCATTCGAGCCCGGTGCTCGAGGGCGCGGTGAACAACCCAACCGGCGAAGATAAAGGGAATCGCGACGACAAGAGGAACGAGCACAGGCATGGGGGACAGGCTCGCCGAGGGGGAGGAGACGAGCCAGGGATTGGTGTCCTGTGTTGGGAGTCTTGTTTCACTCGTCGCCGCGACTCCGGGGGAAAACTCAGGCTGCGCGCGGCAGCGGGGTCTCGTGAAGCACGCGCGGTGCCCGGGTGGGCATGGGGATCGGCTTGCGGCGGTCTTCGCGGAAGGTGCGGACGAGAGGCTCGGAGAGCACCGCATCGACAAACTGAGCAACGAAGCGGTAGTAGCGGATTTGATCGTTCATTCCTGTCCTCCTGTCGGTGTGGCCGTCTGAAGTGACGCTCACCCGTTCGGTCAGGAAGGGTTGCAGGTGGCGTACCAACTTCGGCCAATCGCTCGGCAACGAAGATCCGGCCCGTTGCCGAGTGGGCGAAATGTGGGACACGACAAACCGTCAGTGGATCACGACGGTTCTCTGACGATCTTTCACCGACCGAACGCTGACACCGTCGGTAGACTGTCGGCGTTGAGCGGGAGCCACATGTATGCGTGTACGGCTTGCGGTGCCGTTGTCGAGGCCGATGTCGGACACATCGCCACGAGGTGTGCCTACTGCACCGCGCCCTTGGTCGACGCGCAGCGTGCCGCGTCCGCGATCGACGCAATCGCTCCCTTCCGACTGAGCAAGCGCGCGGCGCTCGAGCGTCTGCGGACCCACATCGGCGACCGGTGGTGGACACCGCAGGCCGTACGCACGCTGGCCAAGCGAGGACGGCTGCAGACCGATGCCGTGCAGGGCGTGCTCGTTCCGTTCTACGCGTACGACGCGACGATCTGTGCGGACTACAGCGCGCGTGTGGGTGTGCACTGGCACAGAAAGGAGACCGTCGAGGTCAAGCCAGCCAAGCCCAAGCCCGACAAAGCCGGGGAGACGATCCATATCGAACCCGAAGGTCCCACCACCCAGACGAGGACGGTCCGCGAGACCGAGTGGTTCGATCTACGGGGGAGCATGGGGATGCAGCTGGAGGATCACCTCGTGTGCGCGTCGGCAGGGCTCAGTACCGAGCGCGCCCGCAAACTCGCGCCCTTCGACCTCGGGCGCGCCGCGGACTTCGACGCCCGCGTGATGCTGGGGTGGAGCGCCGAGCTTCCCTCCAAGGCCCGCCGTGACATCGACGCGGAGGCTCACCACACCCTCTGCGAAATCGGCCGCGCACATCTTCGCCGCAAGCACCTCACAGGGGATGCCCAGCGAATCCGAACAGCGGAGTTCGATGTCGAGATCCACCGGGTCCGACTCGTGCTGATGCCCGTGTGGTTGGCGACCGTTCGGCTGGGCAACGCACCCGTGCAGATCGCGATCAACGGACAGACCGGAACCGTGGTCGGCTCCATTCCCACCTCGAAGGCGAAAGTCGCGGCCGTCGTGGCCATCCTCGCGGTGTTGACCACGCTGCTGGTCCTGTGGACGAGGGGAGACCTGCCGTGGATGTGACCGAGTGCGAAAACTGCGGCGGCATCGTGGTCTTCGATGCCCAGGTCGAGGCCGTGAAGTGCGTCTTCTGTGGGGATATCTCGCTGACCGCGACCGAACTCCACGAGGTCGAACAGCCTACGGTCGCGCTGCCGTTCTCCGTGTCCGATACCGATGCGCGCGGTCTGTTCCGGGCGTGGGCCAAGGCTTCGTTCTGGACACCGTCCGCATTTCGCAGCCAGGACATCGAAGTGCGCAAGCTGTGGGTTCCGGCCTGGCGAGTCCGAGCCGACGTGCAGGCCACCTGGACGGGCCTCGTCGCAGCGAACACCCGCAGTGGTAAGCGACCCGAAAGCGGCACAAGTGAGCGACAGCGCGAGGCGTGGGTTCCGGCCAGCCTCGGACTCACCCAGACAGAGCTCGGCGCGCTGGCCCCCTTCCCCGCCGATCACCCGATCGCGTGGGACCGCGAAACGTCCAAAGCCTCCTACGAGGTCGCCGGGTCCTCGGCTCAAACCGCGTCGATCGAGGCACGCGCCCAGTTTCGGCAGGCTGTCCGAGAGGAGCTCATCCGCGACAAGCGGCTGCGAGATTGTCGCGCGTCCGTCCTGCTGCGCGATGTCGATACCGCCGCCGTCATGCTTCCGGTCTACGTCGGCTGCATCCGGTTCGCGGACAAGCCCTGGCGTTTCGTCATCAACGGCCAGACCGGACGGGTGACGGGGAAGACGCCCGTCGACACCAAGAAGGTCGCATTACTGCTGGCGATGCTCGCCGCGGTTGCGCTGTTGTGGGCCTGGTGGAGTTGAATGTCATGCGGCGTTTGGGGACGGCCTTCCTCGTGCTTGCCGCCTGTAGCCGCCCCGCTGCGCGCCCCCAAGCCTCGCCCAACGGAGGCTCCGCTGCGACGTCGGTGCAAGCGGTTCTCGAGGGGGACCGCGGGCGCTTCGAGGAAGCCGTATCCCAGCTGTACGCGCGGAGATCCGAGCCCCAGGCCGCAGCCGTCCTCGCCCGACTGCTGAACCTGCCGCTGTCCGAGGGCGACGCTCGTTATGCGTCGTTACAGCGCTCCTTGTACGAAGGACTCGCGCAGGGGCCCCACCCGTCCGAACGCGACGCAACGATCGCCCGCGGGTTCCTGCTCGCTTCGACCGCCGCCGAGCAGTATCAGCAGGGAAAATCCATCCGCGCCCTTGTCACGTTGCGACGGCTGGAGCGAGACCTCGAAGCCGAGCTCGAGCGCACCGACGATGTCGAGCTGCACGCGATGTTGGGCAACTATGCACACCAGGCCGGAGGACTCGTGCCGCTGAGGCGTTCCCGTCGTTTCGAGCTGGCCAATCATCACCTCGAGCAAGTCGTCACCCGCTTCGACGAACTCAGCCCCAAAGCTCAAGGCATCACGCTTGGCTTGCCCGGAGTTCGGCCGGTGTTTGCGATGTGGTGGGCCGAGCTGCTGCGGCGCGACGGAGACCCGAGGGCGAGTGCGGCATATGACGTGGTTCTCCAGGCTATCGACCAGGCCGACGACACCCCGGCCCTTCGCACGCTCGCCGGGGTGGCCCGTCAGCACGCGTCGACGCCGGCGCCCAACGATGCCCCCGCGCCTCTATGGCCCCACGGGCATACGGCCTGCATCACTTGCCACGCGCCATAGGGAGTCGGCGGAGTCCGGGGCGGTCGAGGAGCCTCGACTACTTCGCCGCGAACGGGTCGATCCCTTTTGCGCGAGCGACCGCGCGCCGCTTCTCGCTCTTCTTCTGCGCCTCGAGCACCCTGCGCCGTCGCAGGTCGATGCTGGGCGCGCGACCCGGTGCGGGCGCCTGCTCGGCGTGGTCCTCCTCGAACGCGCCGACCTTTTCACCGAGCTCAAACACCGCGACTTCGCGACGACCGCGAGCGCCGAGCCTCACCGGTACAACCGCGGCACCGATCCCCGCGCCGACGTAGACGGCCCCGGGGCGTTCCCCGCCACGTTGGCCGTAGAGGCCGTGCACGTACTTGTGTCCCACGACACGACCGAGGATGAACTCGTGCAGCCGCGCCAAGGTGACTTGTCCGGCATGGGTGTGTCCGGAGAACACCATCGGCACGCCGTGGTCCCACAACGCATCCGCCTCCTCCGCGATATGCGAGAGCCCGATCGTGGGCTTGCGTGGGTCGAGGCCCTTGAGTGCGCGGGGAATGTCGGCGTTGCCTGTGTACGCATCGTCCAGGCCCAACACCTGCAAACGCTGGTGCTTCACTTCGATGCTCGTCCAGGCGTTGTCGAGGACTTCGACCCCGCCCTTGCGCAGCGCCCATCGCACCTCATCCCCGCCCGACCAATGGTCGTGATTGCCCAGGACCCCAAACACAGGCGCGTTGAACCGCCCCATCACATCGACCAGTTGGTCGAGGAACTCCTGGCTGTGACAGACGAAGTCACCGCTGAGGACCACGATGTCCGGCTCTTGCGCATTCGCGAGCTCGACCGCGCCGATTTGGACCTCGTGCGAGGTGACACGGCCGACATGTTGGTCGGTCAGGTGTGCGACACGGATCCCGTCGAGCTGCTCCGTAAAGATGGCGGGCCCTGCAAACCGGCGCAGCTCGTAGTCGGGCACGGCAGGAGTGTAGCGCCCTGGGCTGCGCGCGCGAGCCCGGTTTCGGATCCGGACGCGGGCCGGTATCGTGGTTGCCGTGGGTGGGCGGTGCATAGCGATCGCAAGCGCCTCGCTTGGGGCCTTGCTCCTGGCGTGTGGGCCCGCGCCAACCTATTTCTGCATCTCCGACGCCCAGTGTGGCGCGCAGGGGGCCTGCGAACCCGACGGTGGTTGTAGCTTCCCCGACGCACAGTGCGAGAGCGGCCGACGCTTCGCGGAGTTCACACCTGCGGGAGACGTCTGCGTCCCCGTCGAGGACCTCGGGTCCACTTCGTCCACGACGTCCACCGAGCCTGCATCCGCAACGCTCGAGCCGGACGGAAGCAGTTCGGGCACAACTGCGGTCGCGAGCACCACCACGTCCTCCAGCACCGGAGTCGCCACGAGCGGGAGTTCGTCGACCGGTGACGCCGACGCGGGTTCGTCCGAGGAAAGCAGTTCGGGAGGACCGGCGAAGCACGACTTCTTCGATGACTTCGAACGGCCGGACTCCGACGACGTGGGCAACGGGTGGATCGAGAAGAGCCCGGAGTCGTTCGCGCTGATCGACGGGGGCATCCGCCGGGTCGACACGACCAGCGGGTATCCGGACAACCTCGTGTATCGCCCACAGGACGAATGGCTCGACGCCGAAGTCACCCTCGAGCTGACCTGGCTCAACATCGAAGGCGACCTCGGCAGCCCCCAGTGCGGGTTGCGAATCCAGGCCAAAGACATCGACACCCCCGGCTCGGTCACCGGGTACTTGCTGTTCATCCACGGCACAACCGGGAACCTGACCATCACCCGCCAGATCGCAGGGAGCTTCTCTGCGGACTACGTGCAACCGATGACAGCGCCGGTCGAGGAGGGGCCGCTGTACCGCCTTCGGTTTGATGTGTCGGGTTCAGACCCCGTCGTCCTCGACGGCTACCTCGAGCAGTTCGTGGACGACGCCTGGGGCCCCCATTCCGAGGTTCACGCCATGGACGACGGGGCGGAGCGGATCGCGGGCCCAGGGACGCTCATGGTCGGCGGGCACATCGAGACCGGGCACTGGACCTACGAAGCCGTCACACTCAAGAGTTTCGACGGCGGCATTTGAATCCGCGTGCTGTCGTTGCGTCCTTGACGGTACGGATCGTGGTGCTACGGTCCGGCGCGGCTTCATCCGAAGTCGTTCCTCAATCATTCAGACTCGACCGGCACCTGGAGGTGCACTGTGAGCCTAGAGAACACACCAACAACCACACCAGCTCCGCGCGAATCAGATTCGGATGATTCTCGTGGAACAGGCGGTCCAGTCCAGCAAGGCAGATTTCATGCTTTGTAACGACTGCGCCGTGCTTGCCGCGAGAGCGGACGCGTTTGGGTTGATGATGATCTCGGCTTCGGTCGTGCTCGTCCTCAATCGCTGAACACGCCCGGTCTCGGGCTCGATTTGGGATTCTGATGTTTGTGCGCCCGCCTTGGCGGTGACGTGCAGGGGCGCGTCTGCCATGGCGACTTCTCGGATGGGAGCAGTCGGACGCGAGGCCTGATTCCGCCAAGACCATCGTGAGTGCGGGGTCTTTGGGCCAATCAACCCACCATGCCATCGACCATGGACTTCGCCTTTGAGGCGCGCGCCCGTTTGTAACGGGAGTTGCGGCAGCCGAGTGGGCAGCGTCCAGACCCAAACCGGTCCTGGAGTTCCCGAACTCTTGGCGACAGCTCTACGTGTGTTCGCAGCGGCATCGTGCTGCGTTCACCATTTTCAGCGATCGTCTCGAGCTCGAGAGCACCTCGGCAGCAGCCTGTGCGTCGAGGAGCGTGCTGCTCCACGCCACCCGACCCGTCAATCAGACGCGGTCGGTTTCGGCGTTGGTTGGTATCGTCCGATGGCCCGCACGTATGAACGATCTCGAGCTCTGGGAGCGATTGACGAACATCGACGACGACGAGGACCTCGAAGGCCTCGCCGCGATGCTTCACACGCTGTGCGAACTCGCATTCCACCACCGGGCTCCGTTCTTAGGTTTCGTCGACGCGCTGCTTCGTCACCCCTCGGGACTTCTCCGCGGTGCGGCCGTTTCACTGTTGGGTGGCACCAAGGGACATGGTGGTTTCGAGCGCATCGCAGCCGCACTCGATGACCCCGAGGCCCACGTACGGAGCATGGCCGTGCGCGCACTGCGGGCGAGCTGCGGGACCGCTCCGAAGCGATGGGCGCATGCCGTGTTCCACCCCCGGGAGGACGTGCGGCGCCTCGCACTCGAGACAGAACCCCCCCGGGCGATGCAGTCGCTGGCGACATACCTGCGAGCAGACCCCGAACTTCGAGGGTTGGCCCGGGAAGCTCCGTGGCCCAAGAAACCTAGCGGGTTGGTGTTTGACATGCTTCTGCGCGGGCATGTGGACGCCATCGAAGCCGGAGACGCGCTGGCCAACGCGCCGGTCAGCGACCTGCGCAGCCTCCTAAGCCACAGTGTTCGCCGCACAGCAGACTTCGTCGGGACTTCCCTCGCAACCTTCGAAGGGGGCATACCACTCGCCCACGAAGGGCGGGACGTGCTCGACTTGTGGTGCCGGGTCTATTGGGCGTGCGACCAGTCCCGCTCGGCGCTCATCCGGAGTCTCGCCGAAGCCGTCCTCGCCAAGGGCGGCTCCCTCCGATCTCGGGCAGCCTTCTCGTTGTTGCTTCACGGGCAGCGTGACGAACACCTCCCCGAAACGCTTCAGCTCGCGGTGGCATGCCACCCCAGCCTTCTTCGCAGCTCGGCCCTGCCCCTCGAGGCGCGCAAGGGGGCCGTGCTCGGCCTCCGCACACACCGAGCCCGGCTCCTCCGCGTCAAGCCGGCGCTGATCGAGACGTTGCTCGCAAGCCCCTTGGTCGGCTCAGCAGAGTCCTTCGACCTCACAACCGCAGCGCTGCTGGCCAGCTTCATCCCGGGGCGGGGCGTTGCAACCCTGAGGGACATCGCGGGTGACGAAGCACTGCTCGCGGCGGCCGTCGCAACACCGGGCGCATGGACCATGCTCGCCGAGCTTCCCGACGATGCGGACGGAGGCCCCCAGTGGTTCATCTCGGGTATGCGCGCCCTGGATCCCGGTGCCGCCGTCGGGTTCATCGCGGCCGCCGCTCCTCATTGGCTCCTGCTTTCATCCGCGGCCAAGCACAACGCCAAGGAGGACGCACCACCGACGCTGCTCGACCGAGTCATCGACTCGCTCGACTCCTCCACCGCCGCGGAAGTCCTCATCCGTGTCGCGTCTTCGCCGGGCACGGGCGGCACCAAGAAGCAGCTGTCCAAGCTGACCGCGCTCCTGTGCGCCAACAGCCAGGGCGCCGACCTCCGCCGTCTGCTCACAGCACTTCTCCCCACCGCCACCGACGAACGCACGCTCGGGGTGCTGCAGGACGTGCTGCACAATCACGACGCGGACGAGCTCGTTCGGGCGGTCCTCAGCCTCGGTACCGATGCGCAAGGATCCTTCTGCGTCCACGCTGGGTCGCTGAGCATCCCGCGCGACGCCGAGCAGGCCATCGCCTCCGCACTGCGTCAGCACGACACCCCAGACATCGCGAACTGGGCTGCGTCGACGCTCAACCTGCTTCGCACACCGGCCCCGACCAGCTCCAAGAGAGCGCTCGGCGTGCACTCGCTGACCCTCGCGGAAATGGACGCGATCGCGGGGGCCACAGAGGCCGCGCTACCAGGCGCCCTTGCATCGGCCTTCGCATCCCCCTGCCACGGCCTGTGTAGCGCGCTCGCTCGTCGAGGGACGCCCAGTGCCCCGAGCATTCATGTCTGCGTGGCACTGGTGGCTTGCGCCGACCGCATGAACAACGTCGCGGCGCAACTCGACCGATTTGGCGAGGGCACCGATGCGTTCATCCAGTCACTCGCGCCCCTCGCCGTCGAGCTCTGGGAGAACAACCCCGCGCTTCCTCCGCTGGCCAACGCTCTCCTGCATCGCTGGGAAAATCACGGGTTCGCGCTGCTCACCTGGATCGACGGCATGCGTGGCGGTCTTGCGCAAGCGCTCCGCCGCTCCGCCAGTCTCGACGAGGCCCTGCCCCGCCGCCTCCTGTGGGAAGGCATCTCGCACGTGGTGTTGCTGCGACGCTATCGACAGAGCGCCCGCATGCGTCCGTGGGCCACCGCAGAGGTGATGACGTTGCTGGTCGAACACCTCGACACCGATATTGGCGCGAGCGCGGCACGAATGCTCGCGGCCTTTCATTTGACGACGTTCGCCACCGAGCACCTCGAGAGGCTTCGCGACCGGGTCATCATGCTCGCTCCCGACATGGACGCTGCGACCCGCCGCGAGCTGGACCGTTGGGTTCGCATCGATGGCCTTGGAGCCCGGGCCACACCTGCGAGGCGGCGCGTGGTGAAGCTCGGCGAAGATCGGCTGGCCGCGATCCGTGGTTCATCGGACACAGGGTGGCTGCTCCGCTCATGCAGTTCTGCCAATGAGGCGGTCGTCCACGAGGCGACGCTCCGACTGGTCGCTCTCGGTGCACAGGGGCAACGAGCCTTGGCGGGACTGCTCGTCGAACCTCCGTCCGAGACAGCCCTGCTCGTCGTCGCCGAGTCCGTCAGCCGATGGAAGGACGGCGACGCGCTCGAACAAGTCCGAGTGCTCGCCCGCAGCAACGCCACGCCTGCCCAACACCGGTTTCGTATCGCCGTGGGACTGCACCTGCGACCGGAGGAAGGCTGGGGCATCGTGGCCTTGGCGGCGGTCGCGGCTCCGAGCCCGTCCACCTGGCTCACCACCAAAGACTGGGGCCTGCTGGTGCAACTCGTCCCCGACAAGCGCACGCTGAGCACCGCACTGACCGGGTCCATCCACCCGCACGCGTACCAACGTGCGGTGACTTGGTTGCTCGAGCACGGAGGCGACGACGACCAATCGCTCTGCGCACTTCGTGTGTTCTTGCGCGCAGGTGTTCATCGGCCCACGTTTCTCCGACGGGCCACCGCCCGCCGCTTGCTCGCCCACGGCGATCGAAGCGGCATCATGGTCTGTCTCGCACAGGTCTTCGACCCCGACACCAAGAGCTACCCGTGGCTCTACGACGCGACCATCAACCACGCCGAGCACAACACTGTCGCGCAACACGCCCTCGACGCGGCCCTTCTCGGAGGGCCAGACTTCTGCGGTGAAGACCGCTGCCTTGCGCTGATCCGCGCGGACGCCGTCCAGGCTGGCGTCCGCAACGACGCACTCCAACGCATGCTCCTTCACGGCCAGGACTCCAAGGTCCGCGAGGCTCTGGTCGCCGAGGTCTCCGGGGGTGCGTTGCGGGACGTGAAGCTCGGCCAAGTTTCAGAACTCTTCGCCTGGGGCGTTCGAAAGGGTCGAGAGCTGACCGGGCACTTCTTCTCGGTCCACATGACGGACCGCCGTCAGGACCTTGGCTACACGCGGATGACGGAGAACACGATCTACGTCTCGCCCCTGCCGCTGTTGCGTGGCGACCGGCACGGCAAGGACGTGGTCGAGGCGCTCATCCTTCACGAGTACGGCCACCATCTGTATCACCGGGACCCTGAATCCCAGCGCCTGTGGAAGCGCGCGGTCAAGGAGGGCATCGGCAGCCTGCTCAACCTCGTCGCGGACGAACACCTCGAGCGACGCCTACGCGCGGTCGATGCGAGCTACGGGGACCGCCTCAAGCGATTGGCCGCCTACGCGTTTCAGCACACCAACCGCGAGCTGGAGGTTCAGAAGCTTCTCCTGATGCTGCAGGCTTCCACCTTCGAGGCGTTGTCAGCTCGTCCACTTGGCGTCGCGTTCGATCCGGCGAGTGTTGTCGTCGACAGCGGTCTGGTGCTTCGCGAACTCGACCGCCGCGGCCACCCATTTGCTCGTTTTGTCCGCGCGATGCGGATGGGCCTGGGAAACCGCCACGACGATCCGCTGCTGGGCCGAGCCCTCTCATTGTTCAAGGGGGGGTTCCGGCACAAAGACATGCGGGGGCTGTACGAGATCGCCATTGAGCTCTCCCTCATGTACGGCTCGCAGAGCGACCTCGCCGAGGCGTACGGTGGGCACGAGTCGCTCGAGTGGGGCGAGCGAGAGGGCTCCGTTCACGGCAGCGGCATTGGCGATGCCGAAGTTCAACAAGAAGTCGAACGCATCCTCAAGCCCCCAAGCGCGTCCGCAACGGATGGGGGCTCAGGGCGGCCCGGCGCACTTCAGATCAACGTGGGGTCCGACGCCGGTTTTTCCGAGATCCGCAAGGTCGAGCGCGTCGCCACCGATCGAGACCGACACCGGAGCCTCGCGGTGGAGGTGCGTCGCTACGCGTTCAGGCTGCGGACCTATTTCGAAGAGATCGGGCTGGCCATGGTTTCCAAGCGTGGTCGCATGCGCGGCCGGGCCTTCGACCGGACTCGGCTCAAAGCGGTCGTCACCCGGCGAGATCCCCGGATGCTCATCGCCCGAGAGCTCGAGGTTCAGACCGACCTCTTCATCGGCGTGGTCATCGACTGCTCGGGCTCGATGTCCGCGGGCGGAAGCATGGAGAAGGCGCACCGGTTTGGGGTGCTGCTGGCCGAGGCCGCCCGCGGACTCCCGGGGATCGACGCGCGCTTCTTTGGCTTTACCGACCGGGTGATCTACGACGCTGGCGACGAAAACAACTGCGCCGTCACCACGCTCAAACCAGGAGGCGGCAACAACGACGCAGCCGGCCTCCATCACGCCGCTTCGGTCGCCGCTGCCTCCCGCCGCCGGGCCAAAATCCTGGTCATGATCTCGGACGGTCTACCAACCGAGTGCTCGGTCCACTCTCTGCGCAACCTTGTCGACCAACTCACCCGACGCAAGGGCATCGTCTGCGCCCAGGTGGCTGTCCGCCCACTGACCGAGGTTTGCTTTCCGCACTACATCGAACTGCTCGACCCCGAGCTCAACCGCGCGGTGCGGCGCTTTGGAGAGATCATCTCCAGCCTCGCCCGCCGCGCCCTGCAACGCTGACCCCCACCCAAGAACGACGACTCATGGCAGGACAAAAATGGAAGATCGAAGAGCTCACCGTGGGCAAGGTGCTCGAGGCCGTGTTCTGGCCGAACCCGCAGGAGGACTCGAAGCACAAGCTACGGGCAACCCACCTCGACGGGCGGCGCGCGCCCAAGGTGGTGCTGAGCACCGACAAACGCATCGTGGCAGGAGCCCCGTGCATGGTGCGCGTCGCGGCGATCAACAAGCCCGAACGTGACGACCGTGGCTCGATCGAAGTGGACTACGTCGGCCCCGCGCCGTTCCGCATCGAAGGAGTCTATCTCGACCCCGTCATCAGCAAGAAGCTCCAGGTGTTGCTGGAGAGCGGGCTCAACATCTTGCTCGATGGCCCTCAGGGATGCGGGAAGACCGTCCTCGCGCATGCGATCGCGACCACGCTGGGCATGGAGTTCGTCTTCTTCAACTGCGGCGCCGTCGTCGAAGCTACCGACTTCTTCGCCACCATTCAGGTGCGCGCATCGGACAGCGGCGCCCCGGTAACCGACTTTGTGAAGACCGACGTCCTCCTGGCCCTCGAAGATGCGCACGCCAGTCCGGAGAAGCGCTACCTCGTGTTCCTCGACGAGCTCAACCGCTGCCAAGAGACGGCACGCAACGCGCTGATGCCCGCGCTCGACAGCACTCGAAAGGTGTTCCATCCGATCGAGAACCGGTTCATCGATATCCCGGCCAACGTTCAGTTCGTCGCTGCAGTCAACCGCGGCAGCCAGTTCTCCGCAACATTCGGCATCGACGCGGCTCAGCTCGACCGCTTCGCTCCCCTTCAGATGACGTATCTGCCGCCAGCCGAGGAGGTGAAGCTGCTGCAGGGTCGACACGAGGGGCTCCCCGTCGGCGTGATCGAGCACTGCGTCGCCGTGGCGGATGCGGTGCGGAACAGCGACGACCTCCCCGCAAGCCTGTCCGTTCGAGCGACCGAGGAGGCATGTATCTACATGAAGCACCCGCTGTTCGCCGGAGACGTGAGCACGCTGCCCGAGGTCCTCAAGAGCAGCTTCTGCGGGCGATTCGCGGGGCGTTGGGACGATGTAGGAAGCGATGCAGGAGCCGTGTGGGCAATGGTGAAAAAGGTGCTCCGCGAGCGGAAGATGTCCGTCCCCGAAGACGGCTGACCTCGCTCGAGGGCCCGACTACGGCCTGACCGCGGCCGCAGCGTGGGCGGGCTGAACACCCGCACACACGACCGTGCGACGACCGTTACATCGCAGGGGCGTATCCCGCGGGCGCGGCCGCTTGCTGCGCGCCGCCGACGATGTACTGCTGCACGACCGCCCCGACCTCTTTCTCGAGCGCGCGCTGTTTGCCGAAGACGAAGATCAGGTACAGCACGATCGGAATCAGAAACCCGAGCAACACGACGGCCAGAATGAAGAGCATCTGCAGGCCCATCGAGCCGAAGTTGCCCACCACGATGACCTTGTTCTTCTTCACCACGACGTTGGCGCCGACCCAGCCGCTTTTCTTGACCACCAAGAACGACTGCCGAGGGACAACCTCGAAGGCCGGAAACGCCTGCTGCAGGTAGGCTTGAAGTGCGAGTTTGTCGACGGGGGCTTGTGTGGGCAGCTTCATAACGACGTGGTGTCCAGGAGGACAAGACGGACACGAGCATTGCGGGTTGCACGGACCATGTAAAATCGCCGCATGCGTTCGGGGCGGCTTCTTCTTCCTCTCGCCCGAAGCCCCTCCACGCCGATGAACTCGACACTTCGATATTCGGTCCTCCTCGCGGGCCTCACCGCCCTGGCATGTGGGCCAGCGGTCTCCACCCCCGAAGCGCGTGGCGAGACCTCGAGCTCCGGTGTCCCCCCCGAGACAACAACGTCCGCAGAACCAGACGGCACGTCCTCCAGCGCGTCTCCCAGTAGCTCTTCCACGCCCAGCGGCGACTCGAGTTCAGGGTCCGGCGGCCCCGTCGACCCCATTGATCCTGTCGAGCCCATGGACACCGACACGGGCGGTATGGACACCGACCCGGGTGGCATCGTCGCGTGTGACTCCTACCTCCAGGACTGCCCCGACACAGAGAAGTGCAACCCGTACGCAGACGATGGGGGAGGTGCCTGGAACGCGCTGGGGTGCTTCCCCGTAGCGGACTCGCCGGGCCAGCCCGATGAGCTGTGCGAGGTCGTGGGCGGCGTTGTTTCTGGATTCGACACCTGCGACGCGGGGACGATGTGCTGGGATGTCGACTTGGAGACGAACATCGGGACCTGCATCTCGCTCTGCCAAGGGTCCGCCGAGGTGCCAACCTGCCCGGACTCCGCCACGACGTGCATCATCTCCAACGGCGGGTTCTTGAACATCTGCCTGCCCACGTGCGATCCGCAGGGGGACGACTGCCCCGAGGGCCAGGAATGCTTCGAGATGGACGGCGAGGCCGTTTGCGTTCCGGAAGGCATGCCTTCTGCCGGCGCGCCAGGCACCTCGTGTGACAACATCGCGAGTTGCAACCCCGGCGCCATCTGTGTCACCGCAGCAGCCCACGGTCCCGGATGCGATGGTCTGGGGTGCTGCACCGAGACGTGCAACCTGAAGGCACCTGCGTGCGAGAACCCCAACCAGGTTTGCCAAGCATTTTATGAGAAGGGCATGGCCCCCCCGGGCCAGGAGGACACTGGCTCCTGCATGGTCCCGATGTGAACCCATGAATACCCACTCGCTTGCAGTCGTTCAGCTCTCGGCCGGCGGCTACGACCCCAAGTCGCTGAGCGACGCCGTCGAACGGACCCGAAGCGCCGCAGCGTCGTCCGAGATCGTCGCTCTTCCCGAGAGCTACGCCGGATTCGGAGACCTTCAGACGCGGCTGCCGTGGGCGTTCGACGAACACCATCCCGAGCAAGGCGCAACGGTGACGCCCTTCTTGGAGATCAGCCGAGTGTCCAAGGCAACGATCGTGCTGGGCGGTACCCCGGAGCGTTCCTGCGATGGACGCACGTTCAACACAGCGCTCGTGCTGCGTGATGGTCGTGTGGTTGCGAAGTACCGCAAGGAGAATCTCTTCGACGCAACCCTCCCCGACGGCACGCGGCTCGAAGAGAGTCGGAACACCGCGCCGGGTGCCTCCGGACAAGATGTCGTCGTCGAAGTTGGTGCGTGCTCGCTGGGGATGTCGATCTGCTACGACCTCCGGTTTCCTGCCCACTACCAGCGGCTGCGGGCGTGTGGCGCCAACGTGATGCTCGTGCCCAGCGCGTTCACCCGACCCACCGGCGAAGCCCACTGGGAGGTGCTACTGCGCGCTCGAGCGATCGAGACCCAGTCGTTCGTGGTCGCGCCTGCACAATGTGGCGTGCATGGCGGAGGACGGTCCAGCTGGGGGCACTCGCTGATCGTCAGCCCGTGGGGTGAGGTACTCGCAGACGCCGGGGAAGAGGCCGGCACCATCGCGGTCACGCTCGACCTCCAAGCGGT
Organism: Nannocystales bacterium; assembly: GCA_050633305.1. GTDB lineage: Bacteria > Myxococcota_A > Polyangia > Nannocystales > Nannocystaceae > CAJXVA01. The sequence goes on along the minus strand of JBOEGF010000016.1, from coordinate 63,255 downwards.
TCGAGACGCAGGAGCACGGTTCGGCTCCTGAAGAGCCGCGGTGGTAGTCTGCGCTCGCCCATGAAGCGCGCAGCGATCTTCCTCGCCCTCCTGACGGGGTGCAGCTCATCTCCCGCATCCGAGGACGCTTCAGAATCCACGGGATCCGAGATGACCACCGCGCCGGTTGGAAGCACCGCTTCCATGGTTTCGAGCTCGGGCTCCAGTTCGAGCTCGAGCTCGAGCTCGGTCGACGGGAGCAGTGGCAGCGAGCAATGCACCGCGCTGTATGGCCGACCCAACGACAACACAGGTCTCTCGGACGACCAGTGCGGGCCAGCGTGCCCATGCCTCGATGGCTGGCAAGCGCCCGAGTACACCGAGGCCGACGTCGAGGCATTGGAGGCCCTGGAGCTGACCGCCGCGTTTGAACCGTTGAGCGCAGACCCGTATGCGACCCCTGAGGATTTTCCATTGGATGAATCCTCCGTCTGCGCGGTCCTGGTCGCGGGCAGCGAGTACACACTGGAGACGTTTGCCGACGACGCGACCGCAGAAGCGGCGGGCGCTCAGGTCACACACGACGGCGCTTGCGGGGTCTGCTCGCCTCTCCAAGACCTTGCGGTGTACATGCGCCAAGGCGACCTCACCGAACCGGTTCGCGCGTGCGGCCTGTTGGGTCTGTCCGAGGGTGAAGAAGCGCAGTTCGAGTGCCTACGAGAGTTGGGATTCACCGAGCCATGCGCCCAGGTCTGGGGCTACAACACCACGCACACACGAACGATGTGTCTGCAGGTCTGTCTCGACCTTCTCGACGCCCCCTACCACGAGCCTGACGGATCGTTGAACGCCTGCTTGCAGTGCGACGAGGATCTCAGCGGGCCGGTCTTCAAGGCGGTGGCGGGGCGAACGCGGCGAAATACGGGGCTGGCCAGCGCGCTGTGCCGACCCTGTGACGAGGTCCGCCGTGTTGTCCATCGGTACGACTGAGTCTGGTATGTCTGGCTCATGATCATCATCGGAGCCGGACGAGTCGGCGGGGCCATTGCACAACGGGCTCAGGACGCCGGCTTGGAGCACACGCTGGTGAACCGCACCGACGGGTGGGAAGCGATCGAGGGGTCCGACGCGCCGATCTTCGTCGCCGTTCGCAACGACGACCTCGCCACCGTGTTGGACAAGGTGCCCAGCGCAGCACACAAGCGCCTGGTCTTCACCCAAAACGGGATGCTCCGCCCGTGGCTCGCCCAGCGAGGACTCGAAGACTGCACCCGCGGCTTGCTGTTCTTCGCTGTGCCCTCCCGCGGCGCATCACTCAGCCCAGGCGGCGAGAGCCCGTTCGTGGGTCCGCAGGCGGAAGCCGTCGCGGACTGGCTGGGAAACATCGAGGTCCCCGCATCGACGCCCGGCGCCACGGCGTTCGCGGTGACCGAGTTGGAGAAGCTGGTGTGGAACTGCTGCTTTGGCCTGTTGTGCGAGCACACCGACGCACCCGTGGGAGACGTCGTCGCGCAGCATGACCCGCTGCTGAGTCGGCTCGCCGACGAACTCCTGCACCTGGGCATGCCCGCGTTCGGCCTCGACCTCGACGAAGCCGCCCGCGAGGCCCTCAAGGAGCGGCTGAGATCCTACTCTCGCTCGATCCCAGACTATCGCGGTGCCGTGAAGGAATGGCCTTGGCGCAACGGATGGTTCGTCGACGCCGCAAGCGCGCCGGGTCTGCACGAAGAGCTGCTGGCCAAAACCGGCCACCTTCCGAGGTAGTCGGTGTCACGCACACGAGGCCTGTGTCCACGGCTAACTCGAGGGCTGTCAGGACCTCGGGGCCACTCGCCCAGCAGGCACGTCTCGCCCGTGGGTGACGCTGGATGGTGTCGTCGAGCGAAGGGCCACGGACGGATCCGCACACATGGTCCACGACTCTAGCCTCGAAGGAAAACTCCTCTGGGGGTTCGAAACGTAGAGCCCAAGATCGGAGCGAAGTCGCGGAGCGGGGGCAAGGAAAGGGAACCTCGAGACGTTGCGGCTCACCCTCCGGCCTCCCAGATCGGGTCGAGGTTGGGCTTGGCTTTGCGCAAGCTGCGTACCGCCTTGCTGCCGGAGAGCGTGTCGGGTAACCACAGGCGCTCCAGCTTGGGTAGCTTGAACAGCGGGCTCAAATCGCGGACCGGAGTCTGCCCCAGCCCCAGGCTGTGGATCTGCCTCAGATTGCGAACGGGGTGAAGATTCGACACCTTGGTCGCCCCAACCCACAGCTGCTCGAGTCGCTTCATGTCGGCGACCGGGGCGATGTCCGAAACAAGAGTACCTCCCAGGTTCAAGGTACTCATCCGGCGTAACGTGGCCAGGGGGCCAATGTCGTCGATGGGATTGCCGCTAAGATCCAGGTCGCTCAACTGGATGAGTCCGGCAAGAGGAGCCAGGTCCGTCGCCCTTCCCTCGGCGAGGTCCAACATGCGCAAGTTGATCATGCCAGCGAGCGGTGCCAGGCTCGCGGCTTGATTCCCGGAGGCGATCAACTCTTCGAGATTGATGAGCTCGGCGAGAGGAGCCAGGTCGCGCACGGGGGCGTTGTTGAGATCGAGATGCCTCAGCAGGGTAAGGTTGCGGAGGGGCCGAATGTCCGTGACGTCGCCGTTCATCGAAACAACCCGAAGCCGATGCAAGTTGGCGATCGGACCAATGTCGTCAACATGGGTCCGGTCGAACTCCAAGCTCTCTAGGTTGGCAAGCTCGGCGAGAGGACTCAGGTCGGAGACGGGTGCGCCAGAGATGGAGAGGAGCTTGAGATTCTTCAGAGGCACCAACGGCACCAAAGTCTCGGCCGGAACGCCGGTCAGCCGGAGCTCCTCCAGAGATGCGAGGCCCTCGAGCGGAGTGAGGTCCGCAACCTCATTCCGATAGAACACGAGCTTCCGCAGCTCGGACATCCCGGCGAGGGCCGAGATGTCTTTCAGATCAACGAGATAGCCGAGGTCTAGCTCCTCGAGCTGGGTGAGCTTGGCCAAGGGACGAATATCGCGAAGCTCGCGCGCGCCGGTGAGATCGAGACGGCGCAGGGACGCGAGCTCCGCCAGGGCACTGACATCCGTCAGTTGGTGCAAGTCCTTGAGGGAGAGTTCCTCTAGCTTCGCAAGCGAGGCCAGGGGCGACAGATCCACAACGCGAGTCTCCGCGAGATCCAGCTCGCGGAGCCCTTCGAGGTTGGCCAAAGGGCCAATGTCCTTGACTTGGGCCCCCCACAAGTTGAGGACGCGGAGGCTCTTGAGACGGCCAACGATCTCGAGGTCAGGAAGCGTCCGTCCCAGGTCCAAGGACTCGAGCTTCTTCAAGCTCAGGAGAGGCTTGAGGTTGGGCGCGCGGCAGAAGCGAAGGTCGAGGTGGCGAAGGTTTGGCAGATGCCGCACAAACTCCAGGTCTGTCACCGATGCCGGCACGGCCAGGCGCTCGAGCTCCGTTAGCCCCCGCAGAGCGTTCAGGTCGGAGACCTCAGTGCCCTTGATGTGAACAGAGCGCAGCGTCGTGGCCGTTGACAGGACATCCAGGCTGGTCACGTGACGAAGCCCGAGCCGTAATTCGTCCAGGGCGAGGTCTGACAAGGGGGCGATGTCGGAGCTGGTCGAGGTGAGTTCGAGTTTCTTGAGGGAAGACAGGGACCGCAGGGCGGAGATGTCCCGGACTTCCACGTATTGGAGCTCGAGCTCGGCCAGCTGGGCGTGCGCCTCCAGGGGCTTGAGGGTGAGAATCTCCTTGGCCCTGCTCACTCGGAGCTTTCGCAACTTGGGCAGCGGCGGAATTTCGGCGATGTCCACCGCGTCGCCCATGAGTTCAAGGTCTTCGAGCTCCGTGAGATGAGTCAGCGGAGTCAAGTCCGTCGGGTAGGCGAGGCGAAGCGTCACCTTCTTCGCGGTGGAAGAAAACGAGTGGTCTCCGATCTGGACGGTATGCTCTTTATCGGCGGCCGGGGCGACTGCGTTGGTCGGTTTGGCTGCTGAAACCGTCCGCGGGTTCTCTGGCTCTGGCGCGAGAGTCTCGGTCCGCGCCGGGGTCCTCCCGCAACTAAACGCAGCCAACACCAACAGCGCACCCCCTCGCGACAAGCCGACCACGAATCCCCGTACCAGCCTGCAAGTGAAGCCGTCAAATGGCGGGATTGAGCACGCTGCACCATCCATCGATGTCTCGATTTGCCAGCGCTGCCACGGCCCAATGCGGGCGCGACGTGCCGGGACCTGCCACCAGACGGTCGAGGAGACCTTCGACTTCGTGGATGACCACCTGCGGATCCAGAAGCGCAAGTGCCCAGCGAGGAACCTCGACGATCTCCGTGTAGAGGCTATGCGAAGTCGGGGGAGGTCCGCTTGCGGAGCAGCGGTCCATGCCTATCAGGTCGAGTCGCTAGATCGCTCTCGCGGTCAGAAGCGGAGCGTTCTCAGCGTCGCGCACTCGAGAGGCGGGATAGCGCACCGGCCTGGGCGTCCATACCCAGGAGGCAGTCCGTATCGGCCGTACTTCCGATCCGCACAGCAAGCCCCGGCCTGTTACGGATAGAGTTCCTCGGCGATGACGGTTCCATCGATCGTGCAGACGTTCCCGTTGACCACGTTCATCAGCGACACTCCGGAGAACGTCAACTCCGCTTGGCCGCGCGATGGGTTCCAAACGTCGACGTCCAGGGTTCCGCCGATGCTGTCATCACCACCGGAAAGCGCGTCGGAGTCGAGGTTGGTCCAGGTGCCCTGGCCAATGTCGACCATGTTGATGACGTTGCCCGTGTCGACACGGTGCTGGCTGCTCAACGCCATGCTGCCGGTCCCGTCGAGGTCGAACTGAAAGCTGCCCGTCAGCGTCGCGCCGCTGTCGTACACCGAGGCCACGCCCAGTGAGCCATTGTACGAGACCACGATCGTGCCGCCGAAGTCGACGTCGCAACCGGTCAACGTGACATCGATGCTGCCGCCCCCATCTTCGCCGCCGCCTGATTCGGAGCCCACGCCCGTCTCTGCGGCGGAAGAGGTTGAGCCTGCCGAGGTCCCGACCGAGGGATCGGTTTCGGAGGAAGGACCGCCGGAGGTCTCACCGCTGCCGGGCGTTGTCCCCTGCGTTTGCGACCCCGTCGTGGTCAACGCGGCGCTGGTCGCCGCGGCATCCCCGGTCGACGAGGATCCTGTCCCTACCCCGGACTCCGTCCCAGACCCTGAGCCGCCACCGCCGTCATCGTCGCTGCATGCAGCGAGAAGCGCGACCAGACCGAGTGCTACCCAGCGGTTTCGAAGCCTCATGATCGCTGCCTATCACGCCGGGCTTTTCAGTGTCACCAGGTGACAAAAACTTGCGCTAGGCTCTCCGCGATGGACCGCGTCTATCGAGACTTCCTCGGGCTGTGGCAACTCATCCCCGAGAGCTGCCAGTACGAGCAAGGCGACCCGCCAACCTCCGGGTCCTATCGGATCGCGGAAAACAAAGACGGAACCGTCGAGTTCACGGCGCAGTGGGTCGACGCCGCGGGCAAGTCCGGCTCGGTCTCCTTCTCGGGTTTTCCCGACGGCACCAAGATGCCCTTTGCCGCCGGGGAGCTCGCCGACTCGCTCGCCGTCGAGGCGGTGTCGCCCCGCGAGCTCAACTCGTACGCCTACCTCGATGGCAAAGAGCTCATGGTCGCACAACGCCAACTCGACGCCTCCGGGGATGCGATGCGCGTGACCCAAGTCGTCCGTCTCCCGAACGGCGAGAGCCCTGGGAACGTCGCAGTCTACCGCCGCGTCATCCCGAACTGAGCGCCGCCTTCACCCACTGCTCGAGGAGGAGCTGGTTCCGTCGGTGTCGGTATCGATGTCTCCGCCGGTGCTCGTCCCGGTGCTCGGGTCCGTGTCCGTGTCCGGCGCGATGCCCGTTGTCGTGGTGTCGCCCTCGGTGTCCGTCACGGGACCCCCGTAGGTCGCTTCACCCGCGGTTTCGTCGTCACGTCGTCGAACTCGCGTCGGGATTCATCGTCGTCCTCGAAGTCGAGCCCGACTCAGAGCCAGCGTTCATCGTGGAGGAGCTGGTGCCCTCTTCGTCCGCTGCGCAACCGCCGAGCGCCAAGCCCATGGCCACCGCTGCGAACAGCGTCCCCCGGGGTCGGGGTCCCCGGTTTCCGGTCCGCAAAACGGACATGAACGGTCTTCGTTCACGAACGGGCGGGCGCAGCGAACACAAGAGACAAGCCTAGCCATGTCATGACAGTGGGGGCCGACAGGCGCTCAGTCAACGTGACAAACACGTCGGCCCACACGACATCCGCGTCCGGCCCGAGTCAGGACGCGTGGCTACCGGAGCGCACCGGAACGCGACCTCGGTCTCAGACGACTTTTCGGATCAGCAGGTAGAGAATCCCGATCAGCGCGGCGATGAAGAAGATGAACCCGGCCACGTTGGTCCAGATGATCATGTGCATGTTCAGCCGGCTCATCACGAAGTACAGGACGCCCAGGACCGAGATGAACATCAACACCTTGCGAACCCGCTGGCGGATGTCCTCTTGCTGCCCTGGATGCAGGATGTGCTCGATGCCGAACCCCGCCCCGAGCATGTAGACGGGAGCCAGGAACACCAAAACGTTCGTCGACCCGATCATCCCCTCGACCGTGACCGCGTACAGCGACCAGCAACCCACCACCAGGATCGAGAAGAAACCGATCGCGATGTTGATGTTGGCGAGCCGCTGACTGAGCACGCGATTGCCACCGCGCCCCGTCAGGAACGCGGCTGCCCCCAAGATCAGCGGCAACATCGCGACTCCGAGGCCGACGGCGAACCCAGAGTTGACGATGGAGTGCATGAGCTCGGCGACGGTCATTGGCGGCGAGCATACCTGGATCGCCGCCAACCTATTCCGAGCAGCCATGGAGCCAGGGCCCCGCCACGAAAGCATCTGTCCCAGGAACATGTCAGCGTCGCGCCACGCGGTCGTTGGCCCCGTGATGTCGACGAAGTTCCGAACCGCTGTTCTCCTTGCCGCCGCGCTTTGGGGAGCGCCGGGGTGCGCTCACCAAGCGCCCAAGCTCGAGGCTCCTCTTGGACGGGTGGTCGTGTACCGCAACGGCGTCGCGTACTTCGAACGTCGCGCGACGGTCGATGGGTCCTTCTCGATCGAAGTCCCGCGCGCTCGGGTCGACGACTTTCTCAAGTCCCTGACGGTCATCGACCTGGCCGACCAAAGTCCGTTGTCGGTCTCCTACCGAACCCCAGGGGGTACATCGAGTTCATCCATCGCGATGACGATCGAGCTGCCGCCAGGAAAGCGCGACGTCTTGATCACGTACGTCACCGAGAGTCCGTCGTGGAAGCCGAGCTATCGGGTGAGCCTGAAGGACGATGAGACTGCAGTTCTCCAGTCGCTCGCGGTCGTCGACAACGTTTCGAACGAGGCCTGGGAGGACGTGCGCGTGGGGGTGGGAACAACGTCTGCGCTGTCGTTTCGGTACGACCTTCACAGCGTCCAGATGGTGGAACGGCAGAGGTTGGAGTCCAGCGAGAAGCTGGCGATGGCGCCTCCCAAGGGCGGGAGCACGTACTCCGCAGACGGTACCCGGCAGCGGGTCTTGGCGAACGTCGCAATGGAAGAGTTTCGCAACATCCCCGTCGGGACGTCGACCTCCCGCGACTTCACGGCAGTGGTTGAAGCGAGTTCGACCGCGTCTCGGGACTCCGGCGGCATCAGTTTGGCAGGGACGACCGCATCGGAAAGCAAGTACACCGTCGAAGGTGCGAACGTGAACAGTCCGAGTTTCGGCTCGAGCCGCCGCGCTCCCAAGGCGGGCAAACCGCGTGAGCCTCCACCGCCCACCGCGGTGGAACTGCTAACCCAACAACTCCGCAGTGACCCCGGCCGGGTCCGCATCGAGGGGTACCAACTTCGCGACGAGTCCGACGACCCGGAGGCAGGGCTGCGACGTGCCAACACACTCCGCGAGGCGCTCATCTCCTCGGGGATCGAGGCTGACCGGATCGAGGTTGCGCAAGGCCAGGGGGTGGTGAGCGACCCGACCTCCGTGTTGCAAGTCGTCGCGATCGAGATGGGGACGGAAATGACACAGGCGGTCAGCGACCAAGGCGACGATGCCCCCCGTGGCAGCGCACTCTTCGTTGCGGAGGACCCATTGACGCTCGCGGTCGGGCACTCCGCCATGGTCACGCTGCTGGAGGCCCCAACCTCCGCTCAGCGAGTGTATCTGTTCGACCCGACCAGTGACCGCGGTTCCAACCGCTTTGCGTTCAATGCGGTGCGCATCGTCAACCCCACCGAGCACACGCTCGACTCCGGGCCGGTCACCGTCTACTCGCAGGGACAGTACCTCGGGGAGGGGCTGGCCGACGCCATCCCTCCGCGAACCCACGCGCTGGTGCCGTATGCCCTCGACCGAATGATTCGGATGCGCCGCGAGTCCGAGACGCACGACGAAATCCAGAGGATCGTGCACGTCCGCCGAGGGCTCGCGACGACCGAGACGTCACGGGTGCGGACAACGACCCTCGGACTGCACAACCGAGGCGCGGAGGATGCGACGGTCTACGTCCGCCACACGGTTCCGACGGGCTGGTCCATGCAAGACCTCCCGAAAGACACCCAGAAGTATGGCGACGATGTGCTGGTTCCCGTGCGCGTGGCCGCAGGCAAACGTGCCGAGCTCTCGCTCGCGGAATCGATGCCCCTGGAGTCGACCCTGAATGTCCGAAGCACCCAAGACCTGGTGACCGTGAAACAATTTCTGGAGTCCGGAAGGGCCCCTGCAACGGTCGCAACCCAGCTCCGTGCGCTCATCGATGCGCACGAGACCGCGCTGACGCTGTACGAGAAGCTCCTCACCCAGCAGGAGAAGGTCGCCGCGCTTCGCACCCGAACGCGCGAGCTCCGGGATCAGCTGGTGCTGCTGCGCAAGGCCAAGCGGACTTCGCTCTCCGCCCATCTCGCCAAGCGTATGCGCAGCGTGAGCGACGAGCTCGACGCGGCGCTCCTCGTGGTCAGCGAGCTGAACAACCAGCGTCTCGAAGCTCATATCGCACTGAGTACGGTGGTCGCGGACCTCTCCGTAGAAGAAGACAAACTCGTCGCGCGGGAGTGAGCGCGGGGTCCGGATGCCAGATTGTCCACGCACGCGGTAGGCCGCTGACCGCCTGGCGCCAACACCCCACGACCCGCGCTCGGATGCAGCGAAATCGGTTGGCACCGAGGTTGCACAACGGCCATCCATGTCCCTCCTCCGCGCGTCCCTCCTCTGTCTCCCCGTCGCCACTGGGGTGGCCTGTGCCTCCGGCCCCATGACCACTGCTGCGCCACAGTGCGACGACCCCGAGTCCACGGTCGTCGTCTCCGACTCCGCGCTCCCCACTCCTGCACTCGTCGTTCCCGACGAGCCGGAGCTGGTGGCGATGCGTCTGTTCGTCGTATCGGCCTCGGGCGATCAGGTCGACGAGCAACTACCCGACGCGATTCGGTCCTCCCCCACGTGTGAGGCCGGCGGGTGCACGCTGTTGTTGTCGCCGATGCTCTTGGGCCGAAGCCGAGGCGAAATGGAGTTGGAGGTTGGAGACGACAAGGACCACCATCTGTTCTCACTCGAAGCCCGGCCGCGCCTGTCCAAAGATCACGTTGAGCTCCAACTGGAGGCACGCTTTGCCGTCGAGGGGGAAGCCGAGCGAGTGCCCGCGCACCGGCTCACGTTCGAAGGCCTCCTCGAGCCCGGGCAGCTCACGCACGTGGGCACGTTTCATGCCGAGGACCGCCACGGGCACACCGTTGGACCCCAGGTCTTCATCATGGTCGAGCGAGCAACGCCAAGCTAGTGCCCCGAGTCCGCATCTGATGCACGAGCTTCACTCCGGCGGCGAGAAGTTCGTGCCGTCTGGCATGCCTTCATCGAACCACTTCGCCAAGATCCCCGCAGGGTCGCCGGGGTACGAACAGCTTCCTGGCGGCATCGCATAGCCGTAGACCTCCTCGGCCATCGCCTGGCCCAACGTGCCTCCACCAAAGGACCGGCCGATGTCGGCGTACTCCAGGAACAAGGTACCGCCTGGAGCCTCGAGTCCCGGATGCTCGATGTTCTGCGCGTTGCTCATCAGGGTGTGACAGCCGCAGTAGTCCTCGAGCGCCTCGCCCACACTCACCGGAAAAAGACCCGCGTCCTCGCCCTTGGGAAGGGGGTCAAAAAGCTCCCCGTGGGTTACGACCTGCACACTGCAACCGGGGCCCTCGGGAAGCGGGGTGCCCGTCGAGCTCTCGTCCCCGGTGTCGCCGTCCGTGGGTGGCATCGTCGTCGCAGCCGAGGTCACGCCCGAGGCGGTCGAGGGTCCTGTGGTGCTCATCCCGCTCCCCTCGGAACTCGACTCCGCACCCGCGGTCTCGCCGACCTCGGTCTCCGCAGCGGTTCCTCCCTCAGAGGTCGTCGTCCCGATGCCGCCGTTGTCGCTCCCGTCGGCAACGCAGCTCGTCACCAGCAACAGGCTCAGGATTCGTCCTCGATTGGCGCATGCCACCACATGCCGATGCTACCCGGCTCGGGGTCGGTTTGTTGGGGGCCACCACCCTCCGAGTCTTCGCCCAACCGGGCGCTACAGCCCTCGCAGCGCCCGATGAAGGGCGGGTTCGATGCATGTCCTTGGGGGGCGCCCCGAAGCACTAGCGACGACCGGGCAAGAACCAGGGGTAGGCATTCTCGCGGGCGAAACCGTTGAGCGCGAGGCTGATCGAAACATCGAGAGCCTCCACGTGGTGCCACCACCCAACCGGAATAAACAGGGCGTCGCCAGGCCCCAGCAGCACTTCGAACATCGAGCCCGCAGCATCTTCGTGTTCTGGCGCGGGGTCTCGCGGGTCGACATGGTTGTACAGGCCGCGCGCGAGCGGAAGGAGCAACGCGTTGTCTGGAGGAGCCAACCGCACCCGCTTCCGTCCCCAGATCTGGCAGAACAGAATGTTGGACGTATCGTGGTGGAGCGCGGTGATCGTGCCCGCCGGGCCAAACCACAGCGCGGAGGATGAGCGCAGGTGTTCGGGAGAGAACAAGCCGGGCGGGGGCAACACGTCGTCGAACAGTGGCGCGAACTCGTCGGTGCGCGAGTTCCCGTTTCCCGCGATCAAGTACAGGTCATTGGAGACTCCGGCGGCCTCGACCCGTGCCACAAACTCTGCCATCGACATCTTCTCGCGTAGCGACGCGGCGTTGATGTCGGGTTCAGCATCGGCGCTGCGCCCCACACACGCTTCCACGCTGACCTCACCAAACTCGTCCGCAAAGTAGGACGGCTGCCACCGGGAGCACGCGGGCCAGGTCCGGGCAAAGCCGTCAAAGCACACGGCGGTGTTGGTGTCCCAGTAACGGCGATTCAGCGCCTCGACCCCCGGGAATGGAACACGTTCGATCTGCGGGGCTCGCAGCTCGGCTCGGAGTCGGGCGACCTGTGCCCACGCCCGTGCGGTCGCGGTCGCGGGCGCTCTGCAGGCTTGGCGAACGATTGCGCGCGCCTGGACCACGGGCACGCCTTCATCGACCAGTACGGCGGTGATCTCATCCGCGTCGCCGCCGTGGGCCAAGTTCTCCTGAACCCACTGTCGCCACGTCGCCGCAAGACGAGGTCGCGGCCGTCGCAAGACTCGTCGCCGCATCAGCCGGACGTCGGCGGCGGCATGGGTGCAACCTCGGTTGTCCCACTGTCGCTGCTACTGCCTGAGCTTCCGCTACTGCCCGAGCTTCCGCTGCTACCTGAGCTTCCGCTGCTGCTCCCCGTCGTCGGGGCAGGCATCGGCGCGATCTCGGTCGTCCCGCTATCCGTGGGGTCGGGCATGGGCGCCACGTTGGTGGTGGTTCCTTCGGTCGGGTTGGGCATCGGTGCGATCGCAGTCGTCCCTCCGCTGCCACTCCCGCCGCCGGTTTCGTCCTCGTCGTCGTCGCACGCAGCTCCGCTCAGCGCCATCGCGAGCGACGCACCCACAAGCGCTCGGCCCCGCGGTCTCGGTGTCAATCTAGTCTTGCTACTCATAACTACGAGGTCTAGTGGAACTCACGGGAGCACTGGCGGTCAAGCGAGACTCCCGAGACTACACTCCGTCACGATGGCCCCACGCGTCCGCAAGCCACATCAACCGCAGCAGGCACGCTCGCGGTTTCTTGCCGACGCCGTCCTCGAGGCCGCCGAACGGGTCGTCCGCGAGGTCGGCTGGTCCAAAGCCAAGGTCGCCCGGATCGCCAAGGTGGCTGGAGTCAGCGTCGGCTCGCTGTATCGCTACTTCCCCGGTCGCGACGTTCTGCTTCGCGCGATCATCGATCGCGCGTTGGAGTCGGACCACGCTGCGTTTCTCTCGTCGTTGGAGTCCGCCCGAGGCGAGACTCTGGAGGCGAGCCTCGAAGCGTTCATCGATGCGCTTCTTGCCGACAAGCGCCTCACCCACCCCGCTCTGCTCAGTCAGCTCGTCGACCTATTGGATTCTGCAGGTCGACTGGAGACGGTTCGCACCAGGTTCGACGACATGATCCGGCACTTCGCCCAGCACATCGCACGCCAACATCCCGAGCTCGGAGCCCCGGACCTTGTCGAGCGGCGGAGCCACATTGCCTTTTGGGGCACACGAGCGGCGTTCGTGGCCCGGGTCCGGGTGGAAGACCCGTTCGATCTCGCCGCTTTCCGGTCCGATGCCCTACACCTGACCGCCGCGATGCTCAGAAAAGACGCAGCAGGAGCCACGTGATCGCCAGCAACGGCAGTCCTGCTGCGGCAAGTGCTCCCACAAGGTGCAGCGCGAACACACCGATGTCGCTGACCGACGCAGGGCCCAACGCCTTCGTGAGGCCCAACTCGTTGCGAACCTCGTCGACGGGTCGACGAAGAAGTGCGTCCGCGTCGCGGCCGTAGAGGTTGGCCGACTGCCGCCCGCGCACGAAGGCTCGGAACAACCGCGACGGACTGGTGAACACCCCGAGGAGCAGGCTGCCCGAGTTCAGGAGCCAGGCCGCCCGGTAGTCCCAGCACCCTGAGCCGAGCTCCCAGGCGCCGATCTCCGCCTCTCCCAGATTCGTCGTCGCGTAGCCGGTGATCAGGTGGTGCATGTCGTGAAACACCACCGCACGCTTCCGCCCCTCCGTGTTCGGGATCTGCACCGGAATTCCGAGCACGGTGACGGTGACCGTGGCCTTGCTGTACCCGCCGTCCTCACCGAACCCGTTGGCTTCGAAGTAGGCGGCTCGCGCATCGAGAAGGCTCGTCATATTCAGAGTGTGCGACCGGATCGGAGTCCCGACGACTCGCGTTTACAGAGGCCGAAACAGGTCTACTTTCAGCCGCTTACGGTCTTCGCAGCGCGACGTCTACAGGTTCATCTCTCGGCGTCGAGGGCCGCGATCGCGCCCCGGAGCGCCGCGACCCGGCGAGAGGTTTCCCCCTGTGCGGCCACGGCGATGCTCAGGGAGCGCTCGTACAACGGCAACGCTTGCACTCGCTGTCCTTGCCGAGCGAGCGCCTCGGCTTCGATCCCAAGACACAGCCCGACCATGTCGTGTGCCTCGCCGAAGCGCTCCTCAAAAACTCGCTGAGCCGCACGAGCATCCTCGATCGCTCCGGCCGCATCGCCAGCGGCGAGCTTTGCCCGTGCGAGCTGAACTCGGACCTCGGCCGAGGAGGCGTGGTCCGTCCCCAGCTGCGTCTCAAACGAGACGAATGCCTTGTTGGCGAGGGTCAGCGCAAGCTCGTGGTCCGCGCGAGTCGATGCAACACGAGACAGCATCGCGTCCGCCGCGGCTTCGACCAGGTCATCGGCCGGGGCGTCTGCTCTGGCCCGGTTGAACAACGCCGTCGCCTCCTCGACCTGCCCGAGCTCGAGGAGCGCAGAGCCCAAGGAGATCCGCGCCTGCGCAGTTGAGAAATGGTCGTCACCGTAGGACACCTGTCGTCGACGGACCCCCTGGGCGTAGGCCTGTCGCGCATCTTGGTGTCGACCTCGGCGCTGAAAGACATCACCCAAGTTCAGATAGTGCGTGCCGAGTTGCGGGTCGCCGTCGCCGTTCTCTGCGGTGAACACCTCGATCGCGCGCCGAGCCGCGTCCAGGGCTGCTTCGAAGTGGCCGGACTCGATCTCGATCGTCACCAAGCTCGCGAGGACGGTTGCTTCCTCCCTCGCGTTGCCGATCGCACGCCAGATCTCGGCGGCGTCCGTCAGCCACGTCCGAGCCTCCGACATGTTTCTGCGGGCCAGTGCGACCTCGCCCGAACGCATCAGGATCCTGGCTTTCCTGGACTTGCTCGCCGCTCCGGCGGCCTCCTGAGAGCTCCTCGCCACCCGTAGCCAGTGCTCCGCTCCGTCGAGGTCGTTTTGGTGTTGGGTGACCCAAACGAGCGACAGAGACACGTTGACGGACGCCCCATAGGACCTCGTCATCACGGAGATCTCGTAGGCTGCGACGAAGTCTGCGTTGGCCGGTTCGAGTTCCCCGCGACGCGCGTAGACCTTCGCTCGCTGGTAGAATGCCTCGAACGACACTGAGGGTCGACCCAAAGTCTGGGCTCGTCGCACGGCCTCGTGGGCGTCTTCGAGCGCTTCGTCGAACAACCCGCTGAGCGCCAATGAATCCACGCGCTGCATCAACCCGGCAAGCTCGACCATCTCGTCGTCGCTCCCGGGTCGGGAGTCCGCGCCATCGCAGTATCCGGGGTCCAGCATCCCCTCCACCACGCCGACCGGTTGAAGCCCCTCGGGGAACTCGATCAACAACGCCACCACCGCATCGAAGCGTTCGACCAACTCGTCGTGGCATACGAGCACCGCCTCGGAAGCGTTCGCATCGCAACCCTCCTGCAATACCTTCTCGAGCCGTTGCGCGTAGTGGTCGACACCACCCGCGGCGGGAGGCGAAGGCTCCAGAGAGGCTGAAAGTCTCGCTTGACGCTCCGGTGACCAACTTCGCGCAAAGCGGATCGACGTCGCACAGGGCTGCTCGCGGTCCCCCACCGCACCCAAGACTCCGACCATCGACAACCCCACCAACCCCAGGCCCCCGATCCACACCGCCACGCGCGAGCTCCCGCGAAGCGCATCGAGCAGAGCGTCCATCGACGGATAGCGGTGGCTGGGGTTTCGCGACAACCCTCGGCGCAACACCTTGAAGACGCGCCTCGGCACCGGGGAATCCGCCTTGGGCGACTCGACACGCTCCTCGCAGATCGCCTCGACGAGTTGGGTCATGGTCTTGCCCTTGAACGGCCGATGGCCGTACAGCGCTTCGTGCAACGCCACGCAGAAGCTGAACTGGTCCGACGCCGCAGTCACAGGCTCTCCGAGGAACTGCTCCGGGGACATGTACGCGGGCGTTCCGAGGAACGCGTCGCTTCGTGTCGCCGCACCGCTGCTAAGGCTCCCCCCCGAGCCGTGGCTGATCTCCTCCGACGAGGCGTTGGACGCCAACTCCGTCACCAGGCCAAGGTCCAGGACCCGCACGCGACCATCCTCCCCGATCATCGCGTTGGCCGGCTTGAAGTCCCGATGCACGAGCCCATGTTCATGCAGCTCGGCCAGACCACGCGCCGCCTGTCGGTAGACGGCCAGCACCTCATCGGGGGTGTGACGGGCGGACTGCCACGCCCGCAGTGTCTCCCCACGAATGCGCTCCATCGCGATGAACAGCGCACCTTCATGTTCGCCGATCGCGAACACCTTCACGACGTTGGGATGGGAGAGCTGCGCCATCGCTTGCGCCTCCCGCCGGGCCCTCACCATCCCGCCTTCTGAGGTGCGGTTCGTCGCCAACACCTTGATCGCGATGTCTCTTCGCAACATCGGGTCGCGAGCGGCATAGACAACCCCCATCGCTCCGGCACCCAGCCGCCCCTCGACTTCGAAGCGCCCCAACCGCTCGGGAGTCCCTGGATGGTGACCGTCCGCGGGGTCGCCCGAGTCCCTTGTGGCACCGTTCGGCCCCGCGCCCAACCGCCGGACCAGTGCGTCGGCCATTCCCATGATCGCGTCCGAGGGCGGCCCCGGACGACGTCTGGTGAGATCACCGCCGGACTGATCTACCATCGTAGGTCACGATGCCCGACTACGGACAGGCTGACGATTCCACGCTGCTTACGGCGTGGAAGTCCGGCGACGCGGGCGCGAGCGGTGAACTCGTCCGCCGGCACTATCGGTCGATCTACCTGTTCTTCTTCTCCAAGGTCGGTCCCGACGCCGCGCAAGACCTGACGCAGACCGTCTTCGAGCGTGTCCTCGAGAAGCCGCACGACTTCCGTGGAGACGCGACGGTTCGGACCTATTTGTTCGGCATCGCGCGTTGGACCCTCGTGCATCATCATCGCAAACATCGCGCGCAGGCAGAAGCCTTCGACCCGACGCTCGACCCCCTCGAAGTCCCTGAGGAGGTCATCTCGATGACCTCGGCACTCGCCGCCCGCCGCGAGGAGGTGCTCTTCGTTCGTGGCATGCGAGAGCTCGCGCTGGACGACCAACTGGTCCTCGAACTCAAGTACTACGATGGCATGACGGTTCGGGAACTGGCGGCCGTATTCGAGACTCCACGCGCCACCATGGCCGATCGTGTGGCTCGTGCTCGGACACGTCTGGCGGAAGCCGTGGGGTATCTGGAGGGTTCGGCGAAAATCGTAGAATCGACGATGGCGGGTCTAGACACCCACATGAAGGCAATTCGCGCGCAATTCGCTGCCCGCGTGAAATCGGGGTGACACAGACAAACGCCGGACAAATCCGGCACGTGCGGACTGCCCTTCGTGGATGAAGCGGCTCGGAATCATGATCGCGGGACTGGCACTGTCGGGCTGCTTTGCGGACCCCTTGGCCGACATCGATATCGACGTCGGCGGCGGCGACACCGGGGGCACCACAACCGGGGTGAGCCTGGAAGAATCTGACACCGGAAGCACAGGCGGCACAGCTCCCAAGGAGACATCCGGAGCCGGAGGCAGCACGACAGCTTCGGACCCGAACCCTACGACCGGCACCACCGAGTCATCGTCGGGTTCCACGGGGGGCGAGACCTCCGGCTCGAGCGGTGACGAAGACGGGGAGAGCTCAACCGGTGGCCCCCTCGACTGCGATGGGGTCCCGGATGGCACGGCCGAGCTGGACGAATGCGGCGTCTGCAACGGCCCTGGTGGACCCTGCTGGGGGTGCACGGTTCCCGCTGCCTCCAACTACGATCCCCTCGCAACGCTCAACGACGGCACCTGTGTCTGCGACCCCGGTCCAGGGGCGATCGCAGACCAATCGAACCTGAGCAGCAGCGCTGGCTCGGGCGGCCAGGACCAGTGGCAGTCCTTCACGGTCGGCGTCTCTGGCGGCCTCGTCCGAGTCGACTTGGGCGTGGGATCTCCGATCTCGGGACCGTCCCCGGGAACGCTACGATTCTACGAGGGCGAGGGCACCGCGGGCGTCGAGCTGGGGAGCCAAGAGGTCACCTTCGAGGACGTCTTCAACGCGATGCAGGAGTTCGAGCTCGACGACGCGATCCCCATGACCGCCGGCGAGGTCTATACGGTGCGCTTCTCCGTGCCCGCCGTCACCTTTGGATGGGTGGACGTCGCGAACGACCTGTACCCTGGCGGACGCGCCAGCTACAGCGCGGGTGAGGACTTTGTGTTTCGGACGACGATGACCCAGTGCATCGCGGACTGACGCTCCAAGTGAGGTGTAAACTTCTGCGATTCCTCGGCTTTTTCGAGGGCGCAAAGAAAAGACGAGTTCGACTGAGACAAACATAGCCTCTGCGGTGACTGGACGGGTGGTGTCGGGGAAACCACCCATCCGCGCAATCGGTCATCCACTCCAACGCCCTCTTGTCGGGGCTCTGTGGCTGGTCATCAGTGGCTGCTACACGGGGCTGAGCGCTCCTGATCCTCGCTTCGGCAGCGCGGGCGACCCGGGGATCGACATCACCGACACGGGCGCGGGCGGTACGGGAGACCCCGACTCCGGGGACGATGACGGCGAGGGCCCCGAGGGCAGCGACGCACCCGCTCCGCTGCTCCGCCTGCTCTCCACCCAAGAGTACGAGAACACGGTCAACGACCTCCTCGGCGTCGAGTTCGTCAACGATGTCCTGTGGTCCGACGCCCATACCGGATTCGACAACGGTGCTCGGGCTCAGCTCGACGAGTCTCTAGTCACGCTGCTCATGCTGCAGTCCGAAGCGGTCGCTCAGCGATACGTCGAGCAGCGGCTTTCATTGGACTACCCGTGCCTCGGACAGCTCGAGGCCGCGAGCCTCGATTGCGTGGACGGCTTCATCGACACATTCGGATTCCGTGCGTATCGGCGGCCCCTGACCGATGCGGACCGCGAGGCTCTGCTCGGGTTCGTCGAGCATCTCGCGGCCGAGTCGCCGAGCAACGCCGAACTCGCACAGTTCCTCGTCACGAGGATTTTGCTCTCGCCAAAGTTCCTGTATCGGGTCGAAGGCGGCCGGGTCGATGGGCAGACACCCAGCGAGGTCGATGACTACGACCGCGCCTCGCTCATCGCGTACACGATGACCGGATCGATGCCCGACGCACTTCTGCTCTCCGACGCCGAAGCCGGCACGCTCGACGACGACACGACCGCAGGACACGTCCGCCGGCTGGCCGAGACCCCACGTGGGCGGGCCCAGATGCTCCGATTCGCAGCCCAGTGGTTCCGGACGACCTCTCTGAGCCACATGCGGGAGGCTCCGTCCGAGTACCCCAAGCTGCCCACGCCCGAAACGGGGGCATCCCTTGCCGCGGAGTTCGACACGTTTGTCGAAAGCACATTGCTCGGCTCGGGCACGCTGGCGGACCTCATGCTCTCGACGAGCTACTTCGTCGACGCCCAAACAGCGCCGTTGTACGGCCTGCCCGCCCCGGCCACCGTGGGAATGACACCGACTCAAGCCCCCGTGGGCCGAACCGGAGTCCTGGGTCTGGCCAGCGTCCTGGCAAGCCACGCCTCGGGCGCCCTCACCCACAAGGACAAACCCATCGCCCGAGGCATGCTGATCAAGAATCAGCTGCTCTGCGAAGAGATCGGTCTGCCCTCGGGCATCGACATCAACCAGGCGGCCGAGGAGGTGCAAGGAGAGGTCGAAGACTTCGACCTGATGACGCCTCGCGAGCAACTGGAGCTGATCATGAACCAGGGTGAGCAATGCATCGCCTGCCACGAAACGTTCATGCCGTACGGGTTCCTCTCATCGAACTTCGACGCGTTGGGCCAATATCAGACCCACTTCGGAGAGCGCCCGCTCGACGCCAGCGTCACCGAGCTCCAGCTCGACGGCGAATGGAAAGGCTACGCCGACCTTGCTGCGTTCGTTCCCGAGCTTGCGCACAGCGACCAGCTCGCAGCTTGCTACGTGAAGCAGGTCGCGCGGTTCATCTCGGGCTCGATGGAAGGCGACCTCACCGACCGCCTCGAGGCCGACTTCGAAGGGTTTGGCTCCGACGAAGTGATGCTCGAGCTGTTTGAGCAGATGCTCCTCCACCCCGCCGTCTACGAAAGGAACCCCTCGCCATGAAGCGCCGCACGTTTGTTTTTCGGTCCCTGAAGGCCGCCGCGTTGCTCACCCCGGTGCTCTCCATTCGGCGAGCCGAGGCTCGCGAGTTCCCGACGATGCGGGGGCTGGTATGGGTCAACAGTACCGGTTACCCGTACGCGGAGGACTTCTTCCCCGGAGGCGACCCCAACAACTTCACACTCTCGCCGATCCTCTCCGACTTCGAGTCGGTCCGGGACGAGATCGTGGTGGTGGACGGCATCTCGATTCGCAGCAGCGGGCCCGCCCCCCGAGGCAACAACCACGTTCGTGCGCCCGGAAAGGTCCTCACCGCGAAGGACATCGTGCAGGTACCCGGAGCCGAGGACGGCACCCCAGGTGGCGCGTCGATCGATCAGTGGGTTGCCGGCGAGCTTGGGCTGCAAACGGTCGAACTCCAGGTCAACAATGGCGGGTCCAACAATCATATGCGGCACCGTCCGTTCGCCAGCGGACCCGGCGCGTTCAAGGCCCCCGTCGACAACCCACAGAGCGCCTGGAACCTGCTCTTCTCCGGCTTCGACCCCACCAGCACTCCCGAGAGCATCGAAGCGACCAAGCGACGCCTTCGAATGCGGAAGTCGGTGCTCGACGACGTCACCGATGAGCTCTCGCGCTTCCGGTCGGAGTTGACCGGCGTCGAGACGCTCAAGCTAGACATCCACGAGGACGCAATCCGCAAGGCCGAGGAGAGTGTGGCCCGCGATCTCGAGCTCGAGCCGGTCTCTTGTACGGTCCCGGGACAACCGGATGGGTCGACCTCCGTTCCCGACCGGGCCCAGGCGCAGTTCGATCTCGCCTACGCCGCGTTGGCCTGCGGCCGTGCGGACCTCATCGGCATGATCTGGGGATTCTCCGGCCAGCACTGGCGCTACGAGTGGGCGGGCGTCACGAACGTCGCCGACTCGGGACACGACGAGGTCCACCACCTGCCCGGTGCCCGCCGCGACGACTACATTCGAATGGCCCGGTGGGACTGGAACCACCTGCGTGCGTTCATCGAACGCCTGCGCGACACCCCGGACGGCGCCAGCACGATGCTCGACAGCACGCTCATCATGGGCCTGAGCTTCTTCGGCGTGCACCACCAGCTCGAACGCATCCCCGTCATGTTTGCGGGAGGGTCTGCGTCCGGGCTCGAGACCGGCCGCGCCGTGCGTCTGGTCGAGCCGCGGTTCAACGACACCGTGCTCACCTCCTTTGCCCACCTGATGGGCGCCCCATCCTTGACCGGGTTTGGCGACGACACCGCCTGCGGTCCGGTCCCCGGTTTGTAGTCCGTGACGACAAGACGCGACGCCCTGTCAGCCATTCGTCCTGCCCCTCGCTGCGCCCTCGGCGGGTTGGTTGTTCTGTCCCTCGTTGCCTGAGGTTGCTACGACGGCCTCGGTGGCCGAGCCGCCTCAGATACGGGAGCCCTGCGCCCGGTCGAGCCGGCCGGACTGCGCGGGTGGAGAAAGCACATGGCGCCCGACGCCATGCTTCCGGCACGCTCGTGACGTGTCTTTCGAATACGTCAGCGTGGAGGAAGCGATCGCGAAGCCGGGTCTTCGCATGGTGGTCGTGGGCGGAATCCCGAGCCCCTGGGGCGAGGCGGCCAAGGGCACCTTCGCAATCAAGAAGATCGAATGGACCGCGACTCGCCTCGCCTACGACGACCCAGCATTGCGCGAGTGGATCGGACGACTGAGCGCCCCCGCCGCCATCCTCGACAACGACCCCCCACGCACCGGGTGGGCGGAGATTCTTCTGCTCGCAGAACGGCTCGCGCCTGAGCCCGCCCTCATCCCCGCGGACCCGGACGAGCGAGCCGTGATGATGGGCCTGTGCCACGAGCTGCTCGGAGAGGGCGGCCTGTGCTGGTCACGGCGGTTGCAAGGTGCGTTTGCCGGTCTCCACGGCGAGGGCGGGTTCTCGCCCAAGGTGTCGGGATACCTCGCGAAGAAATACGGCGGGCAGTCCGAGAGTGCCGAATCCGTGCAGGCCCGGGTGTTCGATCTGCTCGGGATGTTCACGGCCCGGCTCGAAGCCTCGGAGGGCGACTACCTGATGGGCAAGACCATGACAGCCGCCGACGTTCATCTCGCGTGCAGCATCGCCTTGTTCGCCCCGCTGCCCGCCGACCAGTGCGCGATGCTGCCGCCGTTTCGGGAGGCCTACGAGTGGCTGAACGACGCGACGAAAGCAGCGTTGAGTCCGGCGTTGCTGAAGCACCGCGACCGGATGTACGAGCGGCACCTGGAACAACCCTTGGCGCTCTGAGGGCGGCTCGGCGGACCCCCTCCGACCGTGCCTCTGGACGCATCGGAGCGCACCAGGTCCGAGCCCCCGCCAGGAGCATCGCTTGACAACACGTGCACGCGTGCGCATACATGCACACGTGATCGATGCATCGACGATCTTCTCTCAGCCACCGATTCTCATCGCCGGGGGCACGTTGTTGCTCGTATTCGCGGCGCTGGCGGCGTTCGACGGGGTGGTGCTGCACCTGCTCTGGTTCCGTCTACACGCCCGCACGGAGTCGTACTCCGAGCACCTGTGGCACACGGCAAGTGCGGTGCTGTTCGTACCCGTCGTTGCGGGGCTGTTCGCGCCGAATGCCGGAGGCGCGATGCTTTGGCTGGGCGTCGCTGCGCTCTTGGTCACCCACGTGGTCGAAGTGTTCGACATGCGGGCCGAGAAAGACAGCCGGCGGTCGCTGGGCGGCGTGGGTCGCGGTGAGTTCGCGGTCCACGTGGCCGCAGTGACCACCCGGACCGGGGCGGTCGCGGCCTTTCTTTGGTCGCGCCCGCTCGCGGCCTGGTCCCTCTCGTTCGACCCGGAAGCGTCAGCGGGCGTCACGGGACTGGAGCTGCTTCACAGCGGCTTGCTCTGGGGTGCGGTGGGGATCGCAGCACTCCATCTCGCCCTCGCCCTCACGCACTGCCCACGTTGTCCCGGCTGGCGCTCGTGCTGCGCCACAGCATGAACGCCGAGCAACTCCTCATCACCGCGCTCAGCATCGTGTCCACCTTCACGGTGGGACTTGCCCTTCACCGGGATGGTGCGGCTCCCGTCGTTGGCCCGCGTCGCTGGGCGGCCGTAATCGCGTTCAACATCGTCGGACTTCCACTGGTCGCCGGGGGACTCCACCTCGCGTTCGGACTCGGACCCCTCGGGTTGGGATTGTTGCTGGTGGCCGCCACGCCCGGCGGAAGCACGGGTCCCCTGTTGGCCATGGCGGCCGGGGGCAGCGCCCGCACGGCCGCCCAACTCTTGCTCGTGACCACGATCGCCGGTGCCATGGGAGCCCTCGCCGTGGTCACGCTCGCGATGAAGACGCCATCCTCAGGCTTCGCGGTCGCGGTCCTGTGGGTCGTTGGCGGATCGCTGGCCCCTCTGCTGGCAGGGTGGCTGGCACAAGCGCTCGCCCCGAAATGGAGCCGCCGCGCGCGGAGACCCCTGTCCTGGGTCGGCTTGGTCCTGCTGGCGGTCACCGTTTCCGTGCTCGGATGGAGGCACCTTCCCTCGGTGCACCCGCAGGATCTGGGGTGGGCTGCTGTGGTCGTGTTGGCCTCGTTCATCCCAGCAGCGTTCGTCCGACCGGGCCCTGAGCGGCTCTCGGTTGCCCAAGTCTCCGCGGTGCGGAACTTGACCATCGCCCTTCTCGCGCTGTCTGCGGCTGGTGCCGAACCGCGCGCGGTCATGGCGGTTCTCGGCTATGGTCTGCTCATGTACGTCGCGACTGGCCTCGTTGCGCTCTTCGGCCGTGCGCAGGGAGAGTCGTCGTGATCTCCCGTGCCGGTGCGGCCACCAAGTTGGTCGAGCTGTTCGACTCCCCGATCCTCCGGGCGTTTCTCGAACCCTCTCGCCTCGAGGTTCTACGGGTCGTGATGGTGCGCGGCGAGGCCGACATCGCCACGATCGCCGACGACTTGCCGCAGGACCGCTCGGTCATCTCTCGACACCTCAAGGTGCTGCAAGACGCGCAGATCGTGACGCGCCGCCGCGACGGTCGACGTGCAGTCTACGAGATCAACGGGATGCACTTTCTCGACGAGCTCCAGGGAATCGTGGACGAGGCGAAAGCCCTGGTCCCCCAATGCTGCCCGCCTCGGGTGGAGTAGCTCGCCACACGGAGAACGTCGCGTTGCTGCAGGCCAACGCGCCTCCGCCTGCGGACGACGACAAGACTGCCATGGTCGCAAACGTCCGTGCCGCGTTCTCCGAGTTGGACACCAACTAGCTAGGGCTCGGCCGCAAGCGCGCCAAGATGGGAACCCAGCCGCTGACGAGCTCGCCGCAGCCGTGTCCGCACGGTCGCAGGCGATACGTTCAGCACCTCCCCGATCTCGGTTGCGTTGAGGTTCTCCCAGTACGCAAGCTCGATGGGAATCTGGTAGTCCAAGGGGAGTCGGCGAAGCGCGAAACAAACGGCTCGTCTGCGCTCGTCACGAAGGACCGCCTGACTTGGACTCGTGCCGAGGTCTGCGAGAGAGACCTCTGTGAAGTCGACCGCCCCCCGCGGGCCGTAGCGCTGGCGGATTCGGTCGATGAGTAGGTTTCGAGCGATCGAGAACAGGTACGTCCGAAACGAGGAGTGACCCGCGAACCGTTCCCGATGCTCGACACACCGGAGCATCGTCGTCTGAAGCATGTCCTCGATCTCGGAGTCGAGCTTGTTGCTGAAGAAGCGAAAGAGCGACTCGAAGTGACGCCTCAACAGGGCGTCGCCCGCGGCTGCATCCCCCTGGGCCCAGTCTTCGAAGAGAACCCGGTCCGGTGGCTCCCCGCTCACTTCGACCTGCCCCGGTATGGTGAGCGCCCGGCCCTCGCCCGGGCGAGTTCGGCACGAGCGCCGTCGCCCCGGGGGCCCAAGGCGTCGAGCAGAATCTCGGCCTGCTCCAGTTCTCGCTCGCCCGAACTCACCGACAGCTCAACCCGTGCCCGACCCACCCGGATCTGCGCGAGCGCCCGCAGCAGCGGGTCCGCGGGCTCGAGGTCGAGGGCACGCATGGCGAGTGCTTCCGATTCCTTCCAGGCGTGGCGCGCTCCTGCATCGAAGGCGAGACCGAGAACAGCACCAAGGATGTTGCGGTGGTGGGCGCCACCCGCATCCTCAAACATCCGGAGTGCTTCGCGGTCGACGAGTTCTGCGCGAGAGTCACCCGAGCGACGGTATGCCACGGCGAGATTGTGCAGGTTCGTGGCAACCGAGGGGTGGTCGGTGCCGTGGGTCGCCCGAAGAATCTCGAGCGAGGATTCATAGGCTTCCACCGCCTTTTCGAGTTCGCCGGCGTCGGCGAGGGCGGCCCCAAGGTTGCCCAACGCCAACGCGACGCGCGGGTGGTCTGCTCCCCACGCGGCCTCGAAGATCACGGCAGCACGACGATGGTGGGACGCGGACGCATGCCAGTCCCCCATGTCGGACTCCACCGTGCCGAGGTTGATGAAGGCCAGGGCTGTGTCGGGTGAGTCCGGACCCGCGACCCGCTCCAAGATCTCGGCCGCCTCTTTCAACAGTGTCCGAGCCTCGTCGAATCGACCCCGTGCTCGATGTGTCAGCCCAAGATTCATCACTGCCGTCGCGGATCGGACGTGCTCACGACCGTACAGCCTCGTCCATGACTCGAGCGACTCTTCGTACGCTTTCGCGGCTCCTGCCAGGTCGTCCAGCGCCCACAAGGCGTTGCCCAAGCCGAGGAGGACCGAGGCCCGCACACCGCGACGCTCGTCCGTCACATGCTCAGCCGCCCTCAGGCCATCTTCGAACGCCCGAGCAGCATCCCCAAGGCGAGCCTGCTCAACCGCGACCTGACCGACCTCGACCAAGGCCGCGACCGCAGCGGGGTGCCGGAGATCAGCGCCGCAACGGTCCCAAGCCCGATCCGCAAGCGCTCGAGCCTCGACGAGATGTCCTCTCTTTCGAGCTCTGTGCGCCTCGAGGAGTTCGAGGTCGACGAGCGCGGTGCTTCCGGCCGGGACGCGGGCCTCCCACGTACGCGCATGACCGACCCAGCGATCGGTCTGCCGGGGTTCTGCGCGCCGACTCGAAATGTCGGCCATGGCGACCGCGCTTCGAAGCGCGAGTGGAGGGTCTGCCGCCTGCGCCGACTCCAGGTAGATGGCTTCGAACCGCGCCGCGGCCCGGTCGAGCTCACCCGACCTGAGCAACTCTCGAGGACCCCGCAACACCACTTCGGGGTCGGGCGACACACGAAGGGTCTCGGCCCGGCCTTGCCGTGGCTCCGGGTTACCCCCGAACAACGCGAACATGAGTCCGACCAGAGCGACGCCGACCGAAGCCACGAATATGAGCCCGACTGACGTCCGCCGCTCCGACGACTCCATGGCATCAAGAAGCGCATCGACCGAATCGAAGCGATGCGCCGGGTCCGGCGCGAGCGCGACTTTCAACGCTTGCGCCACCTCGACGCCAACCCCGCCTGGGAGTGGCTCGGACGTCGGCGTTCGTGGCAAGCGATGCCCGGCCTGACGACAGAGCGACTCCCAGGCGGTCACCGCGAATGCGTACTGGTCTGTCCGTCGCGCATCTTCGAGGACCTGAAGCTCGGCCGGTACGTGTGGTGCTGAGTACCTTGGCGTTCCGCCAGTCCACGCCGAGGCCCCACGGTGCACCTCGACGCTCCGGGCCAGTCCAAAGTCTGCGACACGCACCGTGCCGTCGCGACCCACGAGGACGTTGCGAGGCTTGAAATCGAGATGGGCAACTCCTGCCGCATGCGCCGCAGCCAGGCCCCGGCCCGCCAAGCACAGCACACCGAGGATCTCCGCCACCGAACGAGGCTCGAGAGTCAGCCAAGCGTCGAGATCCTGCCCGTCGACGAACTCCATCGCGATAAACGCTTCTCCTCCATGCTCGCCGACGTCGAAGACTTGCGCGATGTTCGGGTGATTGAGCCGGGCCGCGGTCCTCGCCTCCTGCACCAGGCACCTCCGCTCCCTCGCACCACTGAGCCGTAGGAACTTGAGTGCAACGTGGCGTTTGAGCACCGGGTCCCAAGCCCGGTACACCGCACCGATCCCACCCCGCCCAACGGCGTGTAGTTCGGTGTACCGACCGACGGACGCAGCCGCCTCGATGCCGAACAAGCGATGGCGAAGCTGGGTCAGCACGCGGGCGCCTTCAGGGCCCGAAGTCGGAGCCTCGCTCAGCAGAGCGTCGAGCCGCTGACCGCATTCCTCGTTGTCCTCGCCCGTCACCGGTGCCCGGAAGAGACGACCTGGAGGACGTTCGGTTGCATTTTCAGACGCTTCCGACATGGACGCGCTTTTTTCGAAATGTGGCGAAACACCCGACAGGACTTGTTCGTCTACCACAGCCGGCCTCATGAACACCCGCTGGAACCTCCTCCTTCTGAGTTCGCTTTCCCTCTCAGCTTGTGATTCCGCGCCCCCCAGTAGCGGTGACGGGGGCCTGGTCGAGCCGTCCCTCGACGGCAAGAACGATGAGTTCAACGGCGTCGAGGATGGCGGGTTCATCGGCTTCGGCGACACGCCCGAGCAGGTCTTCGACGCAGACTTCCAGTTCTACGAGTACGGATTCTCCGCACGGAAAAACGCGGTGCTGGACATTGAGATCACCCAGGCCGGCTCTTCTCGCGGCCTGGACACCACACTGTTCTTGTATCGTGACTCTCCCGACGGCAGCGCGCCAACCCAGATCGCGTTCGATGACGACGCTGGCTGGGGAACGCTCAGCCGCATCCAAGACTTCCGCCTGTACGCCGACGGCGACTACACGGTGGTTGTGGGCACCAAGGGCGCCACGGGGCGAGGGAACTTCCGGCTCAGCCTCGGTTGTGCCAGCGATAGCTGCGAGCTCGAGCCACCGGTTTGCCCCGAGCGCTTCGAAGACTCGCTGATGCGCTGCTTCGAGCAGCAAGGCGCGGAACAGAGCTATCAGTTGGACGCCCCGCAGATGGTTCAGCTGTGCGAGCCGTGGGTCGAAGAAGACGCGCGCTGTGCTTTGAGCGGCGATGCGCGATGCGACAACTACGATCAAGATTTCGCCAGCTGTGTGGACGTCTGGGACCAACGCTACGTCGCACCCCCGGTCGGCATTGGACTCGGGACCGACTCGCGCATCGAAGCCTACGAGGGCGCCGTACGGGCGTCAGACTACTGTGCACCTCCCGCAGTGAGGTGCACAGCTGCGGCCGCGAGCGCCCGATGGGAAGGAGAGGTTCCCTCGCCGGAATCCTTCCTCGCCCTCACCCGCCGCCTCAACGGGTTCGGGCCCGGAGCGGCGATGCACCAGTGGATCGGAGCGCCGGGCGAGTTCACCGCGGAGGACACCCGCTACGTCCTGGGCGGCCTATATGGCGCGGATGCGGAGTTGAGCGCCGTGGTCGATGCTGAAGGTCTCAACCTCGACGAGGCGGTCCTGCACACGACGGAGCTGGTCTTCGGAGTCTCTCGTGACGGCAATGAGTGCTCTGGGACTGGAACGGCGGCGGTATTTCCGTCCGCGGGCTTTGCGTTGTTCTTGTACGACGAGTATTGCTGGGGCGAGTAGGGGCCGTCGCGCCCCTCGCTTTCGGTAGACTCCCCCGATGCGAGCTGCCTTGTGCGCCCTGGTGTTGGTTTGTGCCGCGTGCGACGGCGGGTCGTCGGATGAAGGCAGCGCGACGGGTTCTTCGACCGGGGCCACCGCGGCCGCGAGTTCCAGCTCGTCGTCTACCGCAGCCGCGTCGTCATCCTCGACGGGCGAGCCGGGGCCGGTCTACACCCCCGAGTTCCCAACCTGCAGGCGCGAGTGCAACTTCGCCGCGGACTGCTGCCCCGCGGGCCTCGACCCCTGCCCGTCGAACGATTTCCCCGCGAACTTCGGATGCGCGGGCGGGCTTTGTGTACCGGCTCCCTGCGAGACCGACGCCCAGTGCGAGTCGCTGACGCCCGGCTCCACATGCCACGACGTGGACGGAGTTCCGCAATGCGTCGTGACCTGCCAAGACGACGAGCCCTGCGCCGGACTGGGGACCGGCTTCGCCTGCGGCGGCGAGACCACCGATGGGCAGGGCTACTGCCGCGAACGCTGTGATGTCGGGCAGCCCTGTCTGCTCGACACGTGTAACCCCGATGGCGTGTGCGTCTGTGAGAGCAGCGACGAGTGCATCAACGGCTTCTCGTGCGATGCTGAAGCTGGCGGGTGACCCCATCGCGTTGTTGGCGCGCCAAACCCGGCTATGCTGTGAGTCGCGTGTTCGGCTTGCTCGCGTTGGCGCCCACACCACTGTCTCCGCCCACCCCTCCAGCGGCGGTGGAGTTGGTATGGGACGCGCCGCAGGAATGCCCAAGCGGAGCCGATGTCGAGTCACTCTACGAGGCCCTGCTCACCGGACAACCCAAGGGCGTCGGAACGCTCGAAGCCCATGCGGTCGTCACCCGAACCAGCCGCGCGACCTGGCGCCTCGTCCTGACGACCCGGCTCGGCGACTACACCGACGTTCGAAAGTTTCGCGGGGCGACGTGCCAAGACTTGGCGGAGGCCACAGCGACCCTGTTCGCGTTCGCGCTGGAACCGGCGCTTCACGAACCAGATCCAGCAGCTGTCGCGGCGCCTGAGCGCACCTCGGGCCCAGCACCTGAAGCCGAGCGAGAACCGGAACTGAAACCAGAACCAGAACCAGACCCAGAGGCGGAGCCACGCGTCCAACCGCCCGCGCCCGAGACTCCGACCCAACCGCCCCTGGCCCGGAAGCGCCGCCGCTTTTTTGCGGCCTTGTCCACGGGCCCAGAGCTCGGCGCCACCCCAAGCCTGAGCGCCCGGATCGCAGCGGGCGGGGGGTTCAACTGGAGATGGGCTCGCATCCAAGCAGACGTCGCGTGGGTTGCACCGCGACCAACCCCGCCCCGACTGGGCAACGCACAGGTCCAGTCCGTCGTGGGCCTGATCCGCGGCTGCGGTTTTCCGGGGGGCGACACGTGGAGGTTTCCGGTTTGCGCGGGGGCCGAGGTCGGAGGCACCCTCGCGCGGACCGACCGAGGTTCGGGACAGGAGACCATCTCGGGGCTCTGGGCCGGGCCGATGCTCAGTGCAGGAGCGGTTCGAAAGTTCGAACGCCTCAGCTTGTTCCTGGCCGTCGAAGGGGTCGGTGCGGTCGTCCGCGGAAACCTCCGACTCGCCAACGACGCGATCTACAGCCCGGCGAATGGTTCGGTCCGGCTGCTCGCGGGCCTCGAGATCGGTTTTTTTTGAGGCTGGCGCATGGATTCTCCGTCAGCCGGACATGGCGTGGGTGCACCGATGCAGAGCACCGCCAGTTTCAGAACCCTCTACGAAGAGCACTACGGCTTCGTGTGGGCCACTGTGTGCCGATTCGGGGTGGGTCCAATGTCGGCGGAGGACGCTGTGCACGACACGTTCATCGTGGCGTACCGACGGCGCAGTGCCTTCGATGGCCAGAGTCCCAGATCCTGGCTGTACAGCATCGGACGGCGGGTCGCGAGCAACTATCGACGGACGCGCGGGCGGCGAGAGTCCCGCCATGCAGCCGCGGCCGAGCTGGTCATCCCTGCCGCAGACCTGGAATCCGACGTGGGTGCGAAGGTTTCACTCGATCGGTTCTTGGCCACGCTCAGCGCCGAGGACCGGGAGCTGTTCGTGCTCTCGGAACTCGATGGACTGACCGGGCCTGAGCTGGCGGCGGCACTGGGCCGCAAACTCCCCACGGTCTACGGGCGCGTCCGCGTCCTCCGGAAACGCTTTCAACATGCCGTGGTTGCTCAGGAGGAGACGCTGCGGGCAGCGAAACGAGATCGGCCCCGGGCGAAAGCGGGCGGGTGGTTGCTGCTACAGCCAGCGCTCTCGGCCTCCAGCGCGGTGTGGGGCTCCAAGCTCGTGACCGCAGGTGCACTCATCGCGGCAAGCCTCGTCGTCATTGGTGTCGCGACGAGTCAGGACTCCCCGTCGGTCCCGCCTGCGAGTCCCCAAGCCCAGGTGGCGCCCGCAGCTGCAGTCGGCAAGCCCGCCGCGCCGACGGAACCCGCTGCGCAAGCTCCAGCCCCCCCGCAGCCCGACGCCAAGACTCTGCGCTCGCCGGACGGCCCGGGTCCGCGCAGCCAACCGAAGCCTCGAACAGTCCGGAAGGCACGCACCCGCGCGAGTGCGTCCCCAACCCCCGCACCCGAGCCCGCCTACGACCTGGCCGCGGATACCAAGCTGCTGCAGTCCGCAAACCGGGCGCTCCGCAACGGTTGGCCGAAACGAGCGCTCGAGCTCCTCTCCGAGCACGACCGACGCTTCCCCAAGACCGCCCTACCGGATGGCCGCACCGCGCTCTGGGTTGATGCGCTGTGTGCCGATGACCGTCCCGCCGAGGCGAAGCGCCGCGCCGATGCACTTCGGGCTGCGCGCCCCAACAGCCCCATGCTGCCCAGGATCGATGCCACATGTGCATCGAAAGAAAACGACGCCAAGCAACCATAGATTTCCCCAGCGCCGGACATGGCGAGAGTGATGCGCCACGCCAGCTTCATTCTCGGATGCGTCCTCGGTCTCATGGGTTGCTCGACCGGCGCGACGACCCCGACCCCCCAGCACCCAGCACCCAGCGCCGTGCTGTATCACCAGTACGCACAAGCAGCGGTCTTGCAGCACCGGATCATGAACCGCCCTGCGCTCGAGCTGCTCGACGAGTCGGGCGAAGAGCTGGTCTTGGATCTCGCACGGGCACAGAACTGCCTCGCGAGCCGGACGGGGAATCCTGCCCTCGCCGAACAGACACAGACGCTGTTGGTCGCATACATCGAGCTTCACCTCGACAACGGCAGCACGCCCTCTCGCGCGTTTCATCGCGGGGCTCGACGCGCGAAGCTTGATGCAGAGGCGACGCAGGAGGGGACGGCATCCTCTTACTTCCTCGGTTGCACGATGCGGGCCCCACAAGCCCGCCCCGCCACCGGCGGTTCTCGCGCCCCCTCCAACCGGACACAGCGGGACTACTACGGCACCGGACTCCCCTGGATGCAACGCTCGCGCTCGGTGCCCGGCGGCGTGATCCGCTGAGGGACCTCCAACCCCGGCTTCCGTGGGACACTTTCCCAGCCGGTGTCGTAGGGAAGCCGTGAACATCGAAGCACAGTCTCGAGCCCTCCGACGGTTGGCTGCTCAGCTGGTCCACGACGGCGCCCAGGCCGACGACCTCGCACAGGACACGTGGGTCGACGCCCTGCAAACTCCGCCGTCGCCCGGTCGCCCCCCTGGCCCCTGGCTTCGGGCGCTGCTCCGCAACCGACGCGTGACCAACTTTCGAGCGCGGGCCCGTCGAGCGCAACGCGAAGCCGGCGTGGTTCCCACGGCCTCCCCGGCCTCGGCCGAGCAGCTCCAGGTGGGCCGGGAACTCCTCGAGCATCTCGCGTCCCTCTCCGAGGGCGACCGTGACCTGTTGGTGATGCGCTATTGGGAAGCGCGGAATGCGCCCAACGGCTTGGCCTGACAGCATCGGCGGTACGCTCGCGACACGCGCGTGCGCTTTCCAGGCTCCGGGAGAGACTCGATGCCCGAACCGGCGGCCGCGATGCCTGGCTATCGGCGCTTGCGCCGTGGCTCGCGAAGGCTCCGCCAGGAGCAGCCGCCGCGGCCCCACCACTGGGCCTCGCGTCGGTCTCGGCCGGCGGTGTCGTCGCAGCCACGTGTTTGTGGCTGCTCTCCGGGCTCAACCCAGGGTGTGGGTCGGAAATTGAAACCACGGGTCCGCAGGACACAGCGCAAGACGCTCCGGTGCCGGAGGCGAGTTCGGCCACGCAGACCGTCGCCCGCCCCTCGGCAGGCCCATATCGCGACGCACCGCCAAGATTCGAGATCGACTTCGACGCCGAGAAGCACCCCTGCGAGGCCCCGATCGCGCCGGAGGATGCCCCTTCGATGGCGGATGTACTCGCGAGCGGACAGAAGCTGAGCTCGAAGCAGTTCATCACCGCCCTGCTCGAGTGCCAGAAGCTCCACGGGCCCTCGAACGACTACGAATCCCGCGAGGCGAACGCGGACGGGAGCATTCACCCCTTGCTGTCCGCAGCCATGTCGATACGCCAGGTCTGGCCGGCGATGCGCCACTGCTACGCAGACCCGGAGCCCGCGGAAATCCGGCTCTCGTTCTCGTTCTGGTTGCACGAGGACGGCGCGATGACGGTAGACGACATCAAGACCGTGCACAGCAAGGGCCTGGACGCGGATCAGATCGCGTGTGTCGAGGGCAGCATGTCCGTGGCCGAGGCCGGCTTGCGAAGAGGCGATGCAACCAAGATGGGGCTCCCCGAGAGAACCGTCTTGGAGATGCCGCGTGTCCTTCAGATCCAGCTGAAGGACTCCACGACCGATGTCACGGGCTCCGGGTTTCGCCCGCCGACCCACCTCGACTTTTTCAACGAAGCGAAGGTTGAGGAGCAGGTTCGGCGGTGCGGCTCTGAGCCGATGGGCGCGACCCTGCACTGGGACCCTGGGACGGGAGAGCTTCTGGAGGTGGAACCCGATGCCTCTGTGGAACCCGAGTCGGGGCGTTGTCTCGCCAAGCTTCTCAGCACCCAACTCGCGCCGCGCAAGACTCAGTTCTTCCCACGTACCGACGCCGACACGTACCAGCGCTGCACCTTCCACGGCGACCAGCATTCCTGCGAGAGCGGGCCACTGTTTCGGCTCGTGACCCCTTGAGGGGTTGCGGGCGGTCGAAGACGCCTCAGACTTGGGGATCCGATGACCCTGCCCATCGACCACCCCAACCCCTCCATACTGCCGCGTTTCACCTTCGCCCTGGGCTGATTCTGGGGGCCCGACGCCCGGTTCGGGGGTCTCGAAGGTATCGTTCGCACCGAGGTGGGCTATTGCGGCGGCAGCACGTCCGCCCCCAGCTACCGCGACATCGGCGACCACGCCGAGGCCGTGCAGCTCCACTTCGACCCAGCCAAGATCTCGTACGAGGACCTTCTCGCGCTGTTCTGGGACGGCCACGACCCCACGTTCGGCAAGGGGTCGCAATACCGCGCAGGGCTGTACTGCGACGATGAAAACCAGCTCGCCGCGGGCCGGCGTACCGCGGGCGCGTTGCAGCGGGAGCTCGGCGAGTCTGTCGTCACCGAGATCGTGCTCGGCAAGCCGTTCTACTCCGCGGAGGACTACCATCAAAAGTGGCGGCTGCGGCGAACCCCAGCGGTGTTCGAGGCGCTCGCCGGACAGTACCCAGACGAGGAGACGTTTCTCGCATCGACCGCGGCCGCCAAGGCAAACGCCTACGTGAGCGGCCACGGAAGTCCGGCCCAGCTGCAGCGAGACCTCCCCCTGCTGCAGCTACAGGGGCGTGCCCGGGCCGAGCTCGGCGCTCGCCTCCCACCGAGCTCGGCGTAACCCTACGCGCCTCGTTCCGTTGTCCCCTCCGACCCATCCACTCGCCTCCTCGGCGCGCAGGACCGGCTCCCATTGCCGGACGCAGCCGAGGAGGACAGAATCCACAGGCCTGCCCGGAACCCGGCTCCCCACAGCCGCGTCGTGCCGCCTGATCCAAGGCTACAGCCATGTCCAAGACCTACGAAAAGACCCCCGAAGCCCTGGCCAACCTCACCGAGGAGCAGCGTGCTGTCACCCAGGCCTGCGGAACCGAGCCACCGTTCCGCAACGAGTTCTGGAACAACAAGGAGCCCGGTATCTACGTCGACATCGTCAGCGGCGAGCCCCTGTTCTCCTCCACCGACAAGTTCGAGTCCGGCTCCGGCTGGCCCAGCTTCACCAAGCCGATCGATGGCATGGACGGCGTGAAGGAAGTCCG
This sequence comes from Nannocystales bacterium, assembly GCA_050633305.1. Lineage (GTDB taxonomy): Bacteria > Myxococcota_A > Polyangia > Nannocystales > Nannocystaceae > CAJXVA01. The sequence goes on along the minus strand of JBOEGF010000016.1, from coordinate 28,982 downwards.
CGACGTCACCCACGGCATGACCCGTACCGAGGTGCGGTCCAAGCACGCCGACAGTCACCTGGGACACGTCTTCCCCGACGGCCCGCGCGAGGCCACCGGCCTTCGCTACTGCATCAACTCCGCGTCGATGCGCTTCATCCCCGTCGCGAAGCTCGAGGATGAGGGGTACGGGCAGTACAAAGCCCTGTTCGAGTAGTCGGCCCGGCCCGGCCTACCCCGCCGCGGGGAGGCCGTGACAGTCGATCCACGCGTCGGCCATCTCGAACGCCTCCGCGACCCATCCCGGCGGCAGACTGTCCAGGGGGACTTCGACCGGTTGCCCGGGCTCGGACAACAAGCCGGGCAGGTATCCGACCGCATCCTCGTCGCCCGCTTTTGCCGCGACACGGAGGAAAGCGATCGCCGACACGTAGTCATCCTTTTCCTCGTCCGTCGGAGCGGCCTTCGAAAAACGCGCGCCAAACAGCGTGCGCCCGTACAGCGACTGAGCCTTCAGGCTCCCGTTCTTGGCCGCCACCTCGAGGACGTCGATGCCGTGCTCGAAGGGTTCCGAACGGAGATGCTCTCCGTCGCGACTCTCCTCGATCTTCGCCTGGCCTCGCGCAAACGTCTCGGCCGCGACCTCCGGCTCCATCAAGGGGGTGCACTTCGAAGGTCGCTCTGCTTCAGGCTCTGTCTCTTGCGGCGGGCCTGCGACCTCGCTCGGCGCAGGGTCGGGCGTATCCGCCGTCGGAGATGACGGCGAATGGCAGCCGAGCACGGCGACGAACGTCGACGCGATGAACGTACGCATGGACGCTACGACGCGTTCCACAGATAGATCGCGTGGGCCTTGTCGAAGTACTCCGAGCCCACGCACTTCTTCCCGTCCCAAAGGTCGAAGTGACCGGTCGCATCAGACCACCCCTGGACGTCGAACATGATGATGCCCTTCTTCCCCTGAACGGCACTCTGTGCGGTCCCGCGAACGTTCGGGGCTCCGTACTTGGTCTCGAGGTATCGCTTGAACTCGGTGACCCGAAACGCGTAGCGCTTCTTGTTCGCGCCGAAGGTCGTCGTGAGGCCCGGGTGGTTGTTCGGGATCGGAACCCCCGCTTCGTTGAAGCAGTGGCTGATTCGAATCACGCAGGTGTTGGCGACCCAGTCACCGTTAACACCGCCACCGATCATCCGCTTGACCTCGTCCGAAGTTCCAGTCGGATACGCCGACCACATCTTGTCAAAGTTAGGCAGGCCCATTCGGGCGGTACGGTACCAGGTGTGGGTCGGCCCCACACTTCGCTACGTACGAAAAAACGGGCCTACCGGGCGGCGCGCTAGGCACAACGGCGCCAGCTCAGCCGCCAACCTTGACGAACTTCAGCGTGCTGCGGTCGCTCTCGCCAATCGCGCGCATCTTGTCCTTGTTCGCATCGTCCGCCTGGAGCGCCGGAGGCAACTCCCATACGCCGCCCTCGTAGTCCTTCGTGTCCTTGGGGTTTTGGTTGATGTCGGACTTCGCCTCGAGCTTGAAGCCGTAGCCCTCGACCTTCTCGATGAGCCAAGGCTCCGGCATGTAGCCCTTGGGCGCGGAGTCATCCGGGTTGGCATCGTCGGCTGCCCGGTGCTGAACCACGGCCAAGACGCCACCGGGCTTGAGGGCATCGTGCGCGGCTTTCATCCACGCGTCCCACAGCTCGAAGCGGTGGACGTTGTGCATCATTCGGAACACCAGGACCATGTCCATCGATCCCGGCTCGCCCATCTTGGTCTCGGGTACGGGCTGCACCACGAGTTCGACGTCGTCGTACAGGTTGGCGAACCCGCTGAGGAAGAGCTCGGCTTGCTTGCCGGCGGATTGGATCTTCGGGTCCTCCGAGTTCGTGTCGTAGCCCGCGAGGTACAGCTTGCCTTTCTTGGCGAGCAGCGGCGCGAGGATCTCGGTATACCAGCCCGCGCCCTGGCCAACTTCGTACACATGCATCGCAGGGGTGAGGCCAAAGAACTCGAGCGTCTCTTTGGGGTGTCGCGCGGTGTCGCGCTCGGCGTTGCCCGGCGCCCGGTGAGCGCTCGCGAGGATCGTGTCGAGACCCTGGCCGGTCGACTCCCAATCGGTCTCACGCAGCGTCTGCGCCGTGGCCTGTAGCTCAGGCGTCCACCGCTTCAGCTTCTCGGCGGCCTTCGCTTCGGCGGCGGCGAGACGCTTGTCCACCGCAGGCGCATCGCCTTCGGCTTCACTCGCGCCTTGCGCAGGAGCGGCTGCGGTATCGGACGCCGGAGGCGTGGTGGCCGTGGACTTGTCGCAGCCCGCGAAGAGAGCAACGGCTGAAAGAGCGAGGGCGATGCGGCGCATACCGAGGCTTATACGACAGCCTCGGGCCCCCCTGGTGCGGTAGTCTTGGTTCGAGTGGAAGACACCGAGCTCGGCAGTTTGCACGGTGCAGAGGGGACGAGTCCCCGCTTCGCCGAGCCCCGCAATCTGGCTCGTGGTGAAGTCGTCGGCCGCTACGTCATCGTCGACAAACTCGGCGCTGGCGGCATGGGGGTCGTCTATTCCGCCTACGATCCCGAGCTCGACCGTCGGGTCGCCCTCAAGCTGCTCAACCCGCGGGGCGGGGTCTCGAGGGCCTCCCGTGGTCGGGCACGACTCATTCGAGAAGCCCAAGCCCTCGCCCAGCTCAACCACACCAACGTCGTGACCGTGCATGACGTGGGTGAACACGAGGGCCGGGTGTTCCTCGCGATGGAGTACGTCGACGGCATCACGCTCGCGGCGTGGATCGCCCAGGGCCCTCACCCTTGGCACGAGGTGATCGAGGTCCTGACCGCGGCAGCGCATGGCCTGGTCGCCGCACATGCCAAAGACATGACGCACCGGGACTTCAAGCCCGACAACGTGATGCTGACCGGGCCACCCGAAGATCGGCGCGTCGTGGTCATGGACTTCGGGCTCGCCACCGCACCTTCCGCCCAAGAGGAGTCCGCCGAGTTCGAAGCATCGACGAGTTCGTCTCTAGCCGCATCGGTCGATCTCGATTCCCTGACGCGGACCGGAACCATGATGGGGACGCCCGCGTACATGGCCCCCGAACAGCACACGGGGACGGCCGACCAACACGCCGACCAGTTCAGCTTTTGCGTCACGCTGTACGAAGCCCTGTACGGTTCTCGACCCTTCGTCGGCAGCAGCGCCCCTGAGCTTCTCGCCGCCGCCGTCTACGGCGACCTGCAGCCTGCGCCTCCGGGGGACGCGGTCCCCAAGTGGGTGCGAGAGGCCGTCGTCCGGGGCCTCGAAGCCGATCCGGCTGCGCGTTGGCCCACCATCACCGCGCTGGTCGACGCCCTGCATGACAACCCATCGAGGCGTCGGTGGCTCGCCGCGGGCCTGGGAGGGGTCGTGCTGACAGTCGCCTCGGTCTACGGCATCACACTGTTTCAGGACCAACGGCTCCACGCAGCTTGCGCCGACGAGTCGTCCGCGCTCGACGAGGTCTGGGGAGCCGAGCAACGTCAGACACTCGCGGACGCCTTCGACCGCAGCTCCCTTTCCTATGCCGCGGCCACATGGTCTCGCACCGAGGCTCGGCTCGATGAAGAAGCACAGGCGTGGGCGTCGCTTCGTCTGTCGACCTGCATGTCCCGCACTCAGCTCGAGCCCCGCCTCCGCGCGGTCCAAGACTCGTGTTTCGAGACGCGGCGGCGGAGAGTCGAAACGTTGGTGGGTGTTCTCTCCGACCCCTCCCCTGGGGTGATTCAACGAGCGACCGAACTCGTGGAGGTCGATTCGCAGGTCTGCGCCGAGGGGGAATGGCTCCGACGCGCGCCTCCGGTCTCAACCGACCCGGCGCGTCGGGTTCGTCAGGAACAGCTCCGCCAGGACTTCGACCTTGGACGGGCGCTGCGACGGGCGGGAGAGTTTGCGGATGCCACCGAGCTTCAGGAGGCACTCATCGAGTCCGCCCTCGAGGCGGAGGAACGCCACATCGCCGCTTCGGCTCGATTCGAGCTTGGAGCGGGCCTGCTGCAACTCGACGAGTTCGACAAAGGCGCAAAGACCCTGGAGGACGCCTACTTCGAATCCAAGGACCTCTCCTTCGACACCCTTGCGACGAGGGCTGCTCGCTCTCTGGTTGCCGCCCACGGAAACCGGCTCGCCGACGCCAAGACCGGGAGGCTGTGGGCACGTCACGCACAGGTTCTGGTCGATCCTCTCGAACAACCCGTCGAGCAGGCCCGGCTCGACATCCAGAAGGCCCGGCTCGAGTTTGCGGCGGGCAACTACCAGGATGCGCTCTCGCTGGCCGAGCAGGCCCTCAGCGTCTTCGAATCCGAGCTCGGTCCCTATGGAACCACCACGCTCGACGCGAAGCAGGCGCTCTTTAGCATCTACGACCGCCTCGGCCGGATCGATGACGCAGTCCGCCTCGCCAGGGAGGTGCTCCAAGCCCGCGAAGAAGGCCTGGGCCCGCTGCATCCCACCACCCGTGGTGCACACAGCAACTTGGCCGCCGCGCTGATCTCGGCGAACAAGCTCGAAGAGGCGGAGGAACACGCACGCCTGTCGTTCGCGACGGGGGGCGAGCAAACCCTCGGGACCGCCCTCGGCATGGAGAACCTCGCGCTCGTCCTGCGGCAACAAGGCGGACCCTTGGACGAGGCCATCGAGTTGAGCCAGAACGTCCTCGAGATCCGACGGGCCCACCTTCCCAAGACACACATCCAAATCGGGCACACGCTGCTCAACAGGAGCGTGTTGCTCTTCAGCGCGAACAAACTCGATGCAATCCCTCCGCTCTTGGACGAGGCGATCGAGATCTACCGGGCGCACGGTGGCCCAAAGAGCCCGTTCCTCGTCTCCACCTATCGACTCCAAGGGGGCGTTGCGGGGACGGCGGGTCGTTTCAAGGAGGCTCTGGATTCATTCGAAGCCGCAGCCGACGCGCAAGCCAGAATCCTCGGCCCCAAGCATCCCGACACGATCACCGTTCGAGTCGAGCACGCGCAGACGGCCCTCGAGCAAGGGGACTACATCAGAACCATCGAGTTGGCCGCGCCGTGGGTCGAGGAGACCAAGGACCGAGACGATGTACCCACCGGGACGATCATCGCACTTCATACGGTGTACGGACGCGCCAACTTGCTCGCGGGTAGCCCCGAACTCGCCGAGACAAGCCTGAACCTGGCGCTCAAACTCGCCCCGTCCAACAACTTCCACGCATCATGGGCTCCGGTGATCGAGATCGACCTCGGCCGTCTGCGCTGGAAGACGACTCCCGACAAGGAAGAAGCCATCGCCGATGTCGAGGCCGCGCTGAAGAAGCTCAAGGCCCGCGACGATGCCGACCCGGCGGAGGTCAAGCGTGCCGAGACCTGGCTCCGCCAAGTCAAGCCAGGTCTGTGACGGCCCCCGTTCCGGAATGGGCCCGGCCGCTACTCGAGCAGCAGCTCGTGGCCACAGGCCGCGTCCGACGACACGGGCGCGTGCTCGAGCGTGACAGTGGGCGCCTCGGCCAATGCAGAGAACAAGCCGTCGCCCTCGATGCCAAACCGGCTTACAGCGGTCGCCACCGAGGTCGCAACGCGGGCGTACTCCTCGACGGCGATCGTCTCGTCCACATCGCACGCGAGGTGATAACAGGCGTCGTAGGCCTCGCCCTGCTCACCCCCGTAGAGCTCGACTTCCTGTCCGGACTTGCTGCCCTCCGCACCCGTGAACAACCCCCCGGTTGGAATGTCGGCGTCGAGGAACGGCCCATAGTCGGAGCGACCATCGAAACGAGCCTCGGTCACGGGCAGGCCCTGGGCCTCGAAATACTCGTGGAAGAACAACTCGAGCGCGTCGGACCCTGGTGCGCCCGCGTTTCCATAGCGGGACCCATCGCCGTCGTGCACGAAACGAACGAAGTTGGGCGAGCCGATCATGTCGAAGTTCAGATAGAACATCAGTGACTCGCGCTCGGACTCGGGGAGGTTTTCCACGTAGTGACGCGAGCCGACAAGTCCGATCTCCTCGGCCCCCCACCATGCGAACCGCACCGTTCGCGCGGGGTCGCACTGCGCCAGGCGCTCGGCGATCGCGAGCATCGCCATGCTCCCGGTGCCGTTGTCGTTGATCCCTGGACCGGCGGCCACGGAGTCGAGGTGGGCCCCAAACATCACCACCTGGCTGGGGTCCGTGCCGACACGCTCCACCAGGATGTTTCGTGTCGAGCGCTCTTCGGTGATGGCATCGACGTCGATGGTCGCTTCGACACCGACCGCTTGAGCGAGCGCCGCCCCGACCGCATAAGAGGTGACCACCGTGGGCGGGTTGTTTTTGTTGTCGGGGTCGATGCCGGCCAAGAAGGCATCGAGGCGGTTGTCGTTTCCGCCCTGGTTGAACAGGATCACGCCGGAAGCGCCTGCCTCGGCCGCGCGGTTGACCTTGTTGATGAACGTGCACGATCCCCGCTGGATCAACGCGATGGCACCGGGTGGAAAGCCGTTGAAGTCGTCCGGCTGGCATGCGCTGTTGTTGTCGTTGTTCCCGTTGAGGTTGACGTCGATCGCAACGACCTCCGCGGTCACGGTGCCTGCGCCCGAGTACCGCGCGGTGTAGAAGTCTTCCTCGACCACATACGTCTGGCCGACTGGGGCCGAGGAGCTGAACGAGGTGAGGGAGAGCTCTTCGAAGACGGTGGCCTCGAAGTCTTGGTCCACGGCGGTGTCGTACCCCACGGAGGCCAACCGAGCGCGAACGTAGTCGGCCGAGGCATCGTACCCCGGGGTTCCGACCGAGCGATTCCCGTGCTCATCCCCAATCGCCTGAAGCTCTGCGAGGTGAGCCATCAGAGAGTCCGCGTCGATGCTGCTGGGAAAGTTTTCGCAGTCGACGACCGGAACATCGGGGCCCGTGGGGTCTCCACTGCTCGTGTCGTCGGAGGGGCCCGTCGATGTCGTGTCCAGCGGGCCCGACGTGCTCGACTGCGCTGTGCTGTCCGTCTCCGAGGACCCCGGCGTAGGGTCGGTGGAGCCCGGCGCCGTTTCATTCGACACGCCGGTCGAAGAGCCTCCCTCGGTGTCCCCGCCAACGTCCGAGTCATCGCCGCATGCAACGAGCCCGGTGCACAGCAATGCGGGGAGGGTCCAGCGAGTGCAACGACGACGCATCCCCGAAAGACTGCAGGGTTCCTGGCCGGTTGTCATGCAGACCCATCCCGCCGAGCGTGTCTGGCGCGCAATCCCGCGAGCGGCTACCGTAGGGCATGTCGCGTGTCGGGTTGACGCTCTCTCTCATCATCGGATCCGCGGCGTGCGGCGACGACGTAGGCACCGCCAGCGGGGACGCGACCGGGAGCACGACCGCGATCGGCTCCACGAGCACAGGCCCATCCAGCACCACCGCCGCCGACGGGACGGGCAGCGGCGAATCAGGGTCGCCCGCGACCAGCACAAGTGCGCCCTCCACCACGGGCACGACGAACGGGACGACAGGGGCCAGCAACGACTCGGGCTCCGACACCAGCGGGACGACGGGCGGACCGGTCCTGCCAGAGTGCGACTACCCGATCTCTTGGGAGGCCGATGCCGGGGCACAGGCAGCCGCACAAGCCGAACTCGATCTGATCGCGCCCGAAGCCACGATGACGTGGAACGCGGACCGCGGCACCTTCAGCGCCGTCTCCGACCTCGACGTGGTGCTCGACTGTCCCGACGACGAACCGCTGCTCGACGCAGTGTTCGCCTACTTCGAGCTTCACCCTGACCTGTTCCCCATTGCGGCCGACGAGTGGTTCACCGGGGGTGGTAACCTCTGCCAGCACGTCACCAGCCCAACCCCCAACACCTTCAACACGTCTCGAAGGGACATGAGTGTGTGGACGGTGTCGCGGGACGTGATCGCGCCCCGCTTGTACCGGAGCGAGACAGGAGACGTCGTGCTCCGCTCGGTCAGTGGCACCTTCGTCCCCACGCTCCCTGAGGACATCGAGCAGCAGGTCTCCGACTGCATCGCCAAGGGCCCCAACCAGAGCCTGCTCGAAGACACGCTACGCGAGGAACCTTTCGACTACTTGATCTACGGTGGCCCGGTCTTCTGCGGTCCAGCCGGGACTGGCATGTACGTGGCCCAGAACGCGGACAGCGTCGTGTTCTCCAGTTCCGCGCAGCTCTCGTGGTCCGACGTCGGAGACGGAAGCACGTCGGTGACCATCGCCCAGCGCGTCGAGTTGGTGCTCGACGCCTCGAGCGTCACCGTGACGCTCGAAGCCAGCAACGCCGCGTGCCCCGACCCCGACGGCGCGGGAACGATCTACGGATTCGCGGCGTTCATGGATCTGGTGACGGCGGAGATCAGTAACAAGCTGGCCGGGCTAGGCTGCATCGTCTGCTGAGGCAACCCGTCCGGGATTCGGTCAGCCACGAAACCGGCGCATCGCGGGGACGTTCGGGAGGCCCGAGTCTGTGGTGTCCACGCCCAGCGCCTGCAGCAAGCCCGCGAAGATCTCCGGCTCAGTCATCGTCCGATCCCTCTGCGGAGCGCCCGTCATCGGATCGAACCCGTAGGTCATCGCCGTGTCGGGGTCCACGCCTCCCAGCACCTGATTGCCCGCGACCATTGGGCTGAGCACGACCATCCCGTTGTTGAGGTCGTGCGCGGTGCCGAACTCTCGAGCCCCCTGCGGCCGGGTCTTCGAGCGCCCGAAGTCCGAGGCGATCACGATCATCGTACGGTCCCAGAAGCTCTCACCGTTTCGGAACTCGCGGGCTTTCAGCAGGCGAATCAGTCCGTCTGCGGCCTTGTAGATCCGGTCCCACATGAAAGCCTGCGTCGATCGGTGGGCCTGATGGGAGAAGTCGAAGGCCAGCGGAGGATTGATGATGTCCCCGGCTTGAAACTGGGTGGAGCCGTCGGTCGGCGTCCCCGAGTCTCCGTAGAAATCGATTTCGAGATCCCCACGGGCGATGAAGGCGGCGCTGGGGCCCAAGCTGACCGTAGTCGCGACGCGATGTTGCAGCATCAAGTAGGCCATCGCCGCTTGAGTCTCGAAGGGGTCGCTCTCGAGGTTGGGGAAGACCTCACGCAGTTGCGTGGTCTCTGGGTTGGTCGCCAATCCGTAGGACTCGATCGGGTAGTCCTCCGAGTGTCCGAAGATCAGCAGTTTCTCCAGCAAACCGCTCGCCTCCAGCCGCTGCTGGGGCCGACCGCGGAGGCTGTGCCAGTGCCGAAGCCGACGGCTTTCGCCGAATACTTTGACGAAGTCCGAGCTTGGATCGAGCACGTCGTTGCGGAGCGCTCGGGCCTCGTTCACCAGCTCGCGGGGAATGTCCCGGTCGAGGCCCCGAATTCCATCCAACGACAACGGCCACAGCGCGGGCTCCGACACCGTCTCGCCAAAACACCAACTGGGCAGGCTGTCGTCAGTCCCTCGCCCCCCGAACGCTCCTGCCCCGCTTAGATGCACGTTCGGAATCGGAGCGTCCGCTCCATACGTCAGCGCAGCCATTTCCTGAAGAGTGCGGCCAGCCCAGGCTTCGTTGCCCGTGACAGAGCGCCGCTGACCGATCGCGTGGTTCACGCTCGTGCGCGTCCATGTGGCGACCATCATGTCCCGGTGGTGGTTGCGGATGAACTCCGACTGCCGCGTCTTCACGGGTACCGAGATCGAGCCCAAGTCGTTGCGGTCCAGGTCGACCGCACGGAACGGGCTGTCGCGAATCGAATGCACCAGAGGGTCTTCGAAGGTGTTGAGCGTCGCCGCGTGGGCGCTCTCCGAGGCCCGGATCGCCATCGGGCCGTCGATGATCGAAGCACCGCCGCCTGCCGCGAACACGATCAGGAACCGGGGGTCGTCGGACGACTGCGCGGCCCGAGAGACCTGTTCGCCCTTGAGCCACAGCGTGGGAGCAACAGCGGCCGCAGCGGTGGCACGCAGCATGCCGCGACGGGTGAGATGACGAGAACGGGATTTGTCGGACATTGGCTCGGCTCCAGATCAGTAGAAAAGGCTCTCGGAAGTGGTCGCGACCGCAAAACAGCTCAGACCCGCCCATTGCTGGTACGCCTCGCGCGGGTCGGACGTATGCGGGAGAACGGTGTCGGTGAAGAATGCCGAGAGGCTCTCCCTCTCGAGCTCGGTGGCGTCCCTGTGAAGCAAGCGCTGGTAAAGCTCTGAGACCACGCTGTCTCGCGTTTCCGCGGACACCTCCGGCGTTGTCAGGCCTGCAAACAACACCGCATCTTCGGGTGCTTGGAAGTCTTGCTCGGCACGTTCGAGACAGGCGTTGAGGGCAACCCGGTCATAGGCGATCGGTGCGGTCACCGGCGCGACAGGTAAAGGCACCGCCACCCCCAACCCCGCCGGGTCCACGCCGCCCATGACCACCAGGTGTGCCTCTTCGACACAGTCGTACAGGCCAAGCTCCGAGCACAGCTCGTCTTGTGAAAGCTCCAGCGCTCCGGAGAGCTGCTGTGCAAATCGACGGCCATTCTTGGCTCGCACACGCGGCTTCGAAGAGGCGGAGGGTTCCTCGGGTGAAGGGGAAACAGGGGCGTCCTTGCATCCAGCAAGAACGAGCAGGAGGGTGGCAGTTTTGAACCTAAGGGACACCGTAGGCCTCCGTCATGACGAGGTCGTGAAGCATCGCGTCGACGCTGTATCCGTGTTGTCGCGAGAATCGGCGCCAGAGCGTCTCGAACTCTCCAGCCTCGTCGGGTCTGGGAGGTTCTCCAAGGAAGTACTCCCAGTATCCCTGGACCATGGCGCGAGCGAACTCGTCGCTGTTGGCGGCAACTTCCCCCCACTCTCGGAGGTCCGCGACGTCCTGTCCAAGCAGGACTCCGCGCTCCGGCATATCCAGCACCCGCGGACCATCGCTGGCCACGAAGAAGTCCAGCCGATACGGATTGTAGGAACCGGGGATGACGTCTTCATCCAATCGGTCTCCGCCGCCGAGTCCGTCGTAGCGCGAGAAGGGATAAGTGAGCGGGTCGAGCGTGGCGTGACAGGTGGCGCATGCAGGCTCCGCAACGCCCTTCGCGTCGTAGTCTGCGGGCTCGGAAGCGACGTCGCTCAGGCCCTCCATCTTCGCGATGTCGTATCCCAGGTAGGAGCGGTAGGCCTGCGCAGCGGCCGTGCGAGGAACCGCCGTGAACATGACGAAGTTCACCAAAAACCAGCGCGTGGTGAGCATTCCAGCGCGACGGCTCTTTCCGACAAACTGCGCGGCATCAGCCCCTCGGAGCTCGAAGTCTTCGAAGATCGTGCGCTCGTACGGGGTGTACGCGGTGAGGGCGTCATCCCGCGCGACGAAATAGTCGGCGGTCAGCAACTCGCGAGCATCCCGGCCATCGATCTGCGTGTAGACGAACAGGTTGTAGTCGTCCTCGTAGTCTCCCAGCGGGATGTCGCCTGCGTTCTCGCCCGCCTTCGTCGCAGCGTCGGGAAGAATCCGGGTGTTCGCCATGTTCCACACCACCCCGTCGTTCCCGCGCCAGTTCGGGGTCTGCAGGCAGTCGTCGAGCACGTCGTGAATCTTGGCCCGGGGATCGTCGGACTCGGCGATGCTGTCGAACGCATCGCGGGTGGGAAGCGTGCCGCAGACGTCGAGCTGCACCTTCCGCAGAACATAGCGAGGGTCGTAGGCGCAGGTGTCGTAGGACCAGGCGCTGCGGTCTGCGTCGTCGAGGCACATAGCCGCGACGGGGTGGCTGCTGGCATCGGCCGGAACCGTTCCCGCCGCGATCTCGGTGCCGTTGTCGGCCCCGTCCTCATCGGCATCCAGGGCGCTGATCTCGGTCAGCGCTTTCTCGACCCCGGTGGCAAACGTGGCGTCGTCCCACGTCCCGCTCTGGGATCCAAGGGCCTCGGCAACCTGACGCCCAAAGACGTTCAGAGCAGGCGGCGTGGTGTGACAGGTCGCGCAGGTGGGCACAGCGCCTTCACAGGCGGGCGCGTCGGGGAAGGCCTCGCAGAACGCCGCGGGAGCACTGGGGCGCGCCGCGGCGGACCCCGGCAGCAGTGAAACCGCGACGATGGCGAGGGTGCAGGCCATGCGCAGCCTGCTTGTGTCGCTCATCGGCATGAACTCAGTGTGCGAGTCCCGACCGGGCGAGTCCGTTGGCAAACGGGCTCAGTCTGTATCGGAGTGTATCCGGGCTGTGGGCCAGAACACATCCATGCTGCAACCGCCCAGCGCACTGTCGCCGACCCCGATCTCGCCCCCTTGGGAGGCGACCAACCCGCGCACAATCGACAGCCCGAGACCGGTTCCGCCGTCGCGGCCCTCACGGTGCTGCTCCGCCTTTTCGAAGGGAAGAAACGCGCGAGTGCGGGCATCGGCTTCGATGCCTGGCCCGTCGTCTTCGACCCTGAACGAGACTCCGCCCTCGGCCGGCTCGGCGGTGATGCGAACGACCGAGACCGCGTAGCGGAGCGCATTGGACAGGAGGTTGCCCAACGCTCGGGAGAGCACCGTCGGCTCCACCTCGAGCGTGACGTCCCCCGCCGCGGAGACCTCGATGCGCAGGTCCGAGTGCACACCCGGAAGCTCCCGCGCGGCGACGAGTTTCTCGAGAAACTCTGCGACCACCACGGTCTCCACCACGGCCGTGCCCGCGTGCTGCAACCATGCATCCTGGAGCAGCTCCCCCACCAGACCGTCCAGGGCCGTGATGTCGTCGTCGAGCGCCAAGGCGTGGGCGCGGCGGGCCTCTTCATCGGCGGCCGATTGAAGAAGCTCGGTCCGGAAGTGGAGGCGAGCGAGCGGCGTGCGGAGTTCGTGAGAGACGCTCCGCAGCAGCTCAGCCTGTGCTCCGAGGGTGCGCGTGAGCCTCTCGACCATGCGGTTGAACGCGCGCGCGACCTCTTGCCGGTGGGGTGGTCCCTGCTCCGGAACGCGGGCGGAGAAGGCTCCTCGGCTCACCTCGAGCGACGCTTTCTGCAGGTCACGAAGGTGCCCAAGGAGTGGATGCAGTGCGATGTACGTCGCCGTGCCAAACACCAGAAGCACGGAGAACAGCGCCAAGATCCAGCGCGGAAAAGACGGCATCCGGAACTCGTCCAGCGGGCCCTGCAGAAGTACCGTCGTCTCGTCGATGGGCAGCGCAACGAAGCCATGCTCCTCGGCGGTGAACCACGAGACGACGTCGCGCTCCATCTCCAAGCGTCGCCGGACATGCGAGGGAAGCTCTGCGGTGGGTGCGAACTCGATTCCCCCCTCGAACAACACAGACATGTCGCGCAGGCGAACGGACTTCTTCGCCTCGGGCAGCTCGGAGAGCTCGGCGCGAGCAAGGTGGAGACCAGGCCTCATCGCGCTCTCGACAACGCCGGGATCGGCATACGGGTCCTCCCACCACAGGATGTTGACCGCGAGCATGCCTGCCACGACGAACGCAACGAGGCTGGCGAGCAGCAGCCGGCCGAATGTGGAGTTCATGGGGGCGGCGCGAGGATGTATCCGACGCCTCGCACGGACTTGATGAGTTGGCCGCCGCCAGCGTGGGCGGCGAGTTTCTTCCGCAACCGCGAGATGCTGAGGTCCAAAGAACGGTCGAGCCCGTCGTAGCCGATGCCTCGCGTCGCCTGCAGGATGGCGTCACGCGTCAGCACTTGCCCCGCGTTCTGAGCGAAGAACCACATCAAGTCGAACTCGGAGGTTGTCAGCTCGAAGAGCTGCTCGCCCAAGCACACCGTTCGCCGGGAAGCATCGACTCGCAGCGGACCGACCCGCAACTCGTGGGCTTCGGCGAGTGCGGAGTCGTGACCTCGGTGGCGCCGCAACAGCGCTCGCAGTCGGGCCAGCAACACGCGGGGCTTGACCGGCTTGGAGACGTAGTCGTCCGCGCCGATCTCCAGCCCTGCGACCTCGTCCGCCTCGTCGCCTCGGGCGGTGAGAACCAGGATTGGCCCCACGTACCACTGTCGCAGCTGCCTGCAGACGCTGAGCCCATCCAGACCCGGGAGTCCGATGTCGAGGATCACCGCGTCGGGGCCAAACGCTCGCGCGCGTTCGTTCGCGCGGCTGCCGTGGGACTCGATCGCCACCTCGAATCCCTGCGGACGTAGATACTCGGCCGTGAGATTGGCCAGAGTGCTGTCGTCTTCGACGATGAGCACGCGGGACATCGAGCGATGAACCTAGCACCGCCGGACCACCAACGTGGTGACGTGAACCTCATCGGGCCGCGTCATCCTCGGCCGGAAAACACCCATCGGTGCCCGCCGCGTTGGCCTCCAAACAGGGCGCCGCCGAGAACACCGCGCACTCGAACGCCGCCGAGAGCTCGGCTTCGCACGCGTCCTCGGCGCAGTCCTGTCCCTCACACGCCGCGTTGCAGCACATGAACGCCGCGTTCTCGTCGTGGCAGGCAGGGTCGGAACACGCCAGGAGTTGAACGATGGAACAGCTCGAGCAGTCGACGCCCGTGATGGGCTCGGGCGGTGTCGTGTCCTCTTGCAAACACGCGTCGATGCAATCGATGTCCTCCTCTCCACATCCCGCGGCGCACACGAGCGTCTCGTTGGTGCAGCGCGGCAGGAGCTCCGGAGGCAGCGGCTCGAGCACAGCAACGCACGCTTCTCCCGAGCTCGACGAGGCGTCGGAGGACTCCCCGCTGGAGCTGCTGTCGGACCCACTGCTGGAGGTGACGCTGCTGCCACCGCCCTCCGAGCTCCCGGCGACGCTCGCCGAACTGGTCGACCCCGTCGAACTCGTGTTGTCGTTCGGCTCCGCCGAGGACCCCCCGCGGCAACCCGCGACAAGACCCAAAGCCAGCACCCAAAGGACCTTCAATTCGCGAAGCTGCGACACATCCAAAGGCTAGCGAGCCGAGCCTTGCACACACCCGTGACTGTGTACTGCTTTGTGTCGGTTTGTATCCCCGCGACCGTCGCGGTGCCTGCGCCGTCGCCAGGGCGCCGTCGACCAACCCGCAGATCTATCCCGCACACCACGAATCAAGCGGCGATGTCTACGAGCCTTCGAGGGTCGACTATCCTCGGGCGGTGCTTGTTCCCCTCTCGACCGTAGCCCTGCTGGCGCTGTCCCCAACGTGGCAAGGCCCGGAGCCAGTCGAGCCCGTTCCGCACATCTATGACGGCACCGAGACCAACGGCTGCCAGTTTCCCACCACGCTGATGATGGGTGGCTGCACCGCGACGCTGGTCAGTCCGCACGTCGTCATCACGGCCGCGCACTGCATGGGCGACAGCGACGGGCCGCCAGACTTCCGCATGGGCAACACCGTCAACGCCCCGACCCAGCTGCTCGCCACCGACTACTGCCGACGCAACCCCGAGTACGATCCTTCCTTCAACAACGGGGTCAACGGACAGGACATCACCTACTGTGTGCTCGAAGAGCCCGTGTACGACATCCCGTTCACGCCGATCATCTACGGCTGCGAGACCGAGATCATCTCCACCGGCCGAGACGCGTGGATCGTTGGCATCGGGAACAACGACTTCAACGGAGAGGACGATGTCGGGTTTGGCATCAAGCGCTACCGACAAACCCGGGTCGCCGGGATGCCCGGAGAATCCTTGTCCGACGGCGTCTACGTCGGTTCTTTCCAGGACGCGGCATGCGGTGGTGACTCGGGCGGTCCGGCCTACATTCAGTTTCCCGATGGCAGCTGGCACGTGTTCGGCGTGGTGTCCGGTGGACCGCCCCCATGCGGAGGCGGGGCAGACCTGTACGCCGTGATGAGCGAATGGGTCCCGTGGATCGAGGAAGACTCCGGTCTCGACATCACGCCCTGCCACGACACGGACGGCACCTGGAACCCCACCGGTCTGTGCCAGGGGTTCGAGATGGATCCCCTCGACCCCGACCGCGAGTGGAGCAACTTCTGTCTCGGCGAGGTCAGCCCTCCAAGCGAGACCTGTGGCGCCGCGTTCGACAGCGTCCCCGACGACGACGCCCCGATCGTCAGCATCACCAACCCGATGACCGAGAGCACGCTGGACGACGCGCCCTCGCAACTTCAGATCGACATCGAGGCTGACGACGGAGACGGGTATGGCGTCCGGGCCGTGCGTCTGTCCATCAACGGACAGGAGCAGGCCGCCGAGCTGCGCGAGCCACCCTTTGGGTTCAGCGCCGAGTTCCCTGCGGGTGTCTACGAGCTCACCGCCGTCGCCGAGGATTGGGGCGGCAACATCGGGGAATCCGAGACCGTCCGCGTCGCGATCGGTGCCGAGCTGCCGCCGCTCCCCGAGGCAAGCACGGGTGCCGCTGACGCGAGCACGGGCGATGACACATCCGATGGCGAGGCCGGCACGGCCGCCGAGTCCACTGGCGGTACGGGCGACGGCGAGAGTTCCGGGGCCCCAGCCGACGACGGCGACTCCGGTTGCGGCTGCCGCAGCGAAGGATCGGGCGGGTCGAGCTGGCTGTTGCTCGGATTGGTCGGCCTACTGAGGCGCCGACGCTCCGACGCGCGCGTTTGAGCCCAAGCGCACTCCGGGCGGCTCTGCGCGTCAGGGCGTCCCGGGGTGTGTTGCGTTCAAGCGCCTCGATGGGCAGAGAATCACGCCCCCATCCGTCCGCGGGAGCACACGTGGCGAGGCCTGAGCTTTCTGCTCTGGCCGCGTTAGACTCCCCGCCGTGTCCGGTAAGCCTCTTGGAGAGCGGAACTACGAGCAGTTTGCGACCCGCTACGCGAAGTACGCGGAGGTCAAGCCCCACAACGCGATGTACGAGAGGCCGGCCACGCTCTCGCTGCTCCCCGACGTGAAGGGCAAGCGAGTCTTGGACGGCGGCTGTGGGCCAGGCCTGTACGCCGAGGTGCTGCTCGAACGAGGCGCCGAAGTCGTCGCCGCCGACGTCACTCCAGCCATGGTGGAGATCGCCCGAAAGCGCGTGAAAAACCGGGCCGAGTTTCACGTCGCTGACTTCGCCAAGCCGCTGACCTTCGCCGAAGACGCCTCGTTCGACGTTGTCGTCTGCCCCTTGATGCTCGACTACATCGAGGACTGGGATCCCGTGTTCCTGGAGTTCGCACGCGTGCTGCGATCCGGCGGACACCTCATCTACTCCCACAGTCACCCGATGAGCGACTACAAGCTCGTCCAGACCAAGCACAACCCAGAGGCCCGCTACCGCGAACGCGAGCGGTTCGCCTCCGATTGGGGCGGCTTCGGAAGCCCACGTCCCCGGGTCGAGACCTACCGCCGGCCACTCGAGCAGATGTTGAACCCACTGGGCCTCGGCGGCTTCATCCTCGAGCGTGTCCTCGAACCCGAACCCGCCAAAGCCATGGCGCGCGTGAACCCCAACCTGCACGCCACGCTCACCCGCGAGCCGTGCTTCTTGTGCGTGCGCGCGCGCAAGCCGTAGCGGCCGTCCTCAGACGCTGTTGCAGTCGATGAACTCGGGCTCGAGTTCCTTCGACAAGGAGGCGATCAGCGCCTTGAGCCCCGTGCTGATCTCACCGCACAGTGCCCGCTTGAGCGCCATCGTCGCCTTGCTCTCTTTCGCGGAGCTGTTGTCGCCGACCTTGTGCGTGTAGCTGGCGGTGCCCGAAGACTCGACCTTGAAGGGCGAGTGGCAGATTGGGTCCGGCTCGCCCTTCTTGAAGATGACGAGTTGAGCTTCGAGCGCCCCCCCTCGTCCCACCACTCCCCCCGCAACTGCGTTGGCCTGGCGCTCCTGGAGCGGGACCACGACCCCAACGTATTCCACGAACTCCCACATCCGCATCAGCTGCTTCACGTTGCGCTCCTTGCCCAAGTCGAACTTCTCGCGGGTGGGATAGCGCAGGTTCGAGCGGGTCATGAACCGCACCAGGCTGTTGTTCCCATCCCAGGGCTCACCAAGCGTGTGACGCAGACTCTGATACGCGAGGAACGACACCTCGTTCTTCTTGGCCGCCCACTTCTTGATGTCGCTGTCGGGACACGTCACCGCGGCCGCGGAAGGGTCAGGAAGGTTGTCGTGGAGCTGCCGAAACGTCGCGTAGACCTCGTCGGCCCGGGCCTCAACCTGCTCCTGGGTGTACTGCGGGCCTTTGGCGGCCGGCGGCTTGTCGCCGGCATCACATGCGGTGAGGGAGAGAAGCGCTGCGAGAGAAACCGCCGTCTTCATCGCCCCAAGAGTAAACGTTGCGTCGTCGCAGGAACAGCGACCCCAACGCACCGGTTCGACAAGACATGATGCCCTCCATCGAACTCCGCGACGATGCCCAACGGCACCGCCACGGTCCGTTTCGCGGAGTGAGCAGCGTCGAGATTCACGCTCGGAACGACAGCCCACGTGAACGGGCTCTCGCCGAGACGGAGAATCCCCGATGGCGGGACCTCTCAAGAGATCGACTCTACGAGCCACCCACCCCGACCTCACTCGTCTGGCGAGGACTCCTGTGGCTGACGCGACTGGTCGCGGGCTTGCTGCTCCTACCGACACTCTTTCTTTGCGCCGTTGTCATGGGCGGATTCGCCGGAAGTCTGCTCGGCCTCCAGTTCTTCAATGCCTACGTCTTCGCCGCGCTCGCGTACTTCCTCTTTCATCTATTGGCAGGCCTCTTGCGCTGGACCGTGCAGGCGCCTGTAGGGTGAAGGCCGGACCCATCGCGAGAACCGAGCATGGTCCAACCCAGCCGATTCACTCCGACGAAGGGCAGTCGTCGGCGTTGCCATCGTAGAACACCTGCGCTCCGGGGAGCACAGCTTCGTCCGCCAGCGACGCGACCTCGCAAGTCGAGAGCAACACGTTGTCGTGCACGTCGAGACCCTCACTGATCGTCGTGAGGCTCGGGACGTCAAGCGAGAGCATCTCGTTGTTCTGGTACAGACCGAAGTACCCGACGTACTCCAACGAGGGGAGACTCAGTGAAGTCATCCGCGTGAAGATCGCCTCGAACCCTCCCTCGACATGCTGCAGGTTGCTGAGCGCAGCCAGACTGGGGATATCGACGGACTCGAGATTGAGTTCGTTTCCCACCTCGCGTAGGCAGGTGAGGGGCGAGAGGTCTGTGACCGCGAAACGGATCTGGAGCGATCCTTCGATCCGGCTGCACGCGGCGATGGCCTCGACCTCGGCGTCGGTCTGAACCGACACGTCACCTGGGCAGGGTTGGTCCAACGGGAGGCACCCCGCCGGCGCCCCGCCAGAGGTCGTGGGGGAAGTCGATCCTCCCCCGGAGCTGCTCGACCCGGCCCAGCCGCTCTCTTCGGAACCCGTCGCTCCCGCGCTCGTCCCCTCACCAGTGGGTTTCGCGTCGTCGCACCCGCAGGGTCCGAAAACACCGGCCACGCCACAGATGGCGGTTCCAGGCGCGGCGCCCGAACAAACGCACGCCACCTGCTCCCCGGGAATGCAGGCGGGATCGTCCGGCATACCGGTCACAGACAGTGAGGTCTCTTCTCCACTCGTCGAGCCCGCGGCCTGCTCGTCGACCTCGACGGACAGAATCGGCCCGCAACCAAGCAGGACAGCCGTGCACAGACACAGCCTTCGCCAGGGCCGACCCGGTTCGCGCTCCATCATTGCCATTGTCAGCGTGCTCCTGCTCGCCATTGGCTCAAGCATAGCCACCTCTGCGCCTGCGCAAAACTGGCTCGGGACCACCCGGAACATCGCTCCTGCTCTGGAGCGTACGAACCCCGACCCACCATCGCTCGGCGTTGTTCATGAGTTTGCGGTGGGTACCGCGCCGCAAGAGCCCGTGAAGCGGCCCGCAGCGGTCCGGTCCCCGCCGACAAAGGTGTTGATGCGCCCACTGCGGGCTGGTAAGACGCGATTTCCTCAACGATTGCGCGACGATGACTACAGACCTCTACTCGAAGTACCTCACCGAAATCGAAACGCGCAAAGGCTACGGCCTCCACGCCAAGCCGATCGAGGACGCGGAGTTCGTCGAGGTCTTGATCGAACAGATCAAGGACGCTGGGCACGAGCACCGCACCGACTCGCTTCGCTTCTTCGTCTACGGCGTGCTGCCGGGCACGACCAGCGCGGCGGGGGCGAAGGCCAAGTTCCTCAAGGAGGTCATCTTGGGCACGCAGGTCGTCCCGGAGATCACCGAGGAGCTCGCGTTTGAGTACCTCTCGCACATGAAGGGCGGACCTTCGGTTGAGGTTCTCCTCGACCTTGCGCTGGGCGACAAAGAGGCGACCGCGCTCGCTGCTGCGACGGTGCTCAAGACACAAACGTTCTTGTATGAGGCCGATACCGACCGGCTCGAAGAGGCGCACAAGAGCGGCCACGCGATCGCCACCGACATCCTGAAGAGCTACGCCAACGCGGAGTTCTTCACCAAGCTTCCGCCCGTCGACGAGACAATCCAGGTCGTCACCTACGTCACCGCAGTGGGCGACGTCTCCACCGACCTGCTCTCCCCGGGTAGCGACGCGCACTCCCGTGCCGACCGCGAACTGCACGGCCAGTGCCTCTTCGAGCACAACAAAGAAGCCCAAGGCGTGCTTCTTGCGCTCAAGGAGAAGCACCCCGACAAACGCGTCATGTTGGTTGCCGACAAGGGCACCATGGGCGTGGGCTCCTCGCGCATGTCCGGCGTGAACAACGTGGCGCTGTGGACCGGCGTGCAGGCCAGCCCCTACGTCCCGTTCATCAACATCGCCCCCATCGTCGGCGGCACCAACGGCATCTCCCCCATCTTCCTCACCACCGTCGGCGTGACCGGTGGCATCGGCCTCGACCTGAAAAACTGGGTGAAGAAGCTCGACGACAAGGGTGAGGTCATCGAAGACGAGGAAGGCGATGCTGTCCTCGACCAGCTGTTCTCGATCGACACAGGCACCGTCCTGACGATCAACACCAAGACCAAGAAGCTCTACAACGAGGACGGCAGCCAGGAGCTCTCCGACATCTCCTCCGCGCTGACGCCCCAAAAGCTCGAGTTCATCCGTGCCAAGGGCTCCTACGCGGTCGTCTTCGGCAAGAAGCTTCAGAGCACCGCCGCGGGCATCCTGGGAATCGAGACCCCTGAGGTCTACGCCACGTCCAAGGAAATCTCGCACGAAGGCCAAGGCCTCACCGCGGTCGAGAAAATCTTCAACAAGAACGCGGTCGGCACCACGCCCGGCAAGGTCCTGCACGCAGGCTCCGATGTCCGCGTGAAGGTCGACATCGTCGGCTCGCAGGACACGACCGGTCTCATGACCTCGCAAGAGCTCGAGATGATGGCCGCCACCGTCATCTCCCCGACCGTCCACGGCGCGTACCAGTCCGGGTGCCACACCGCCTCGGTCTGGGACATCAAGTCGCGGCAGAACATTCCGAAGCTCATGAGCTTCATGAACAAGTTCGGCTTGATCACCGCCCGCGACCCCGAGCATGCGTACAAGCCGATGACCGACGTCATCCACAAGGTGCTCAACGACATCACCGTGGACGACCGCGCTGTCATCGTCGGCGGCGACTCCCACACCCGGATGTCCAAGGGTGTTGCCTTCGGTGCCGACTCCGGAACCGTCGCGCTCGCGCTCGCCACGGGAGAGGCCACCATGCCTATCCCGCAGTCCGTCAAGGTGACCTTCAAGGGCACGCTCAAAGACCACATGGACTTCCGCGACGTCGTCCACGGCACCCAAGCCCAGATGCTCGAGCAGTTCGGCGAGAACGTCTTCCAGGGCAAGGTCATCGAGGTGCACATCGGCACGCTGCTGGCCGACCAAGCCTTCACCTTCACCGACTGGACAGCAGAGATGAAGGCCAAAGCCTCGATCTGCATCTCCCAGCCCGAGACGTTGATCGAGTCCCTGCAGATCGCCAAGGGGCGCATCCAGACCATGATCGACAAGGGCATGGACAACGAGCGCCAGCTGCTCCAGGGCCTCCTCGACAAGGCTGAGGCACGCATCGCCGACCTCGAGTCGGGCAACAACCCGGCGCTCACCCCCGACGACAACGCCAAGTACACCGCCGAGTTCGTCGTCGACCTCGACCAGCTCGTCGAGCCCATGATCGCCGACCCCGACGTCAACAACGACGACGTCTCCAAGCGATACACCCACGACACCATCCGGCCCATCTCCTTCTACGAGGGCACCAAGAAGGTCGACCTGGGCTTCGTCGGCTCCTGCATGGTGCACAAGGGCGACATGCAGATCCTTGCCCAGATGCTTCGCAACATCGAGAAGCTGCACGGCACCGTCAAGTTCAACGCGCCCCTCGTCGTGGCGCCTCCTACCTACAACATTGTCAACGAGCTCAAGGAAGAGGGCGACTGGGCCGTCCTCACCAAGTACGCCGGCTTCGAGTTCGATGACGTGTCTCCCAAAGACACGGCGCGGACCGAGTACGAGAACATCATGTACCTCGAGCGTCCCGGCTGTAACCTGTGCATGGGCAACCAGGAGAAGGCCGCCAAGGGCGACACCGTCATGGCCACCTCCACCCGGCTGTTCCAGGGACGCGTCGTCGCGGACAGCACCGAGAAGAAGGGCGAGTCGCTCCTGGCTTCCACGCCCGTCGTCGTGCTTTCCACGATTCTGGGACGCACACCGACGCTGGACGAGTACACCGCGGCCGTGGATGGCATTAAGCTGACCAGCTACGCGCCTCCGGTGAACTGATCCCAGCTGCCCTCAGCTCGTCTCGGCTCGGTTGCTCACGCGGCCGAGCCGTTTCTGGTTCTGCGGTTCGGCGTCGGGAGTTTCAAAATAGCGACGGCGCCGACCCCTCGCCGACGCCACAGTGGCTTCGTGCGCCGCGCTCAACACGGAGTCTCCCGACTCGCCCGGGTTCTGAGCGCCTCCGCTTGGCTCGTCGCCGTTGCGGCCATCACGGTCACGGACCAAGCTAGACCCAATCCCCGCGGTACAGCCCTCGACGGCTGGTTCGGCGTCAAACGCCGCAACGTGTGGGACGACGACCTGCTCGGGACCGCGCTCATCCTCACCCTGATGGCGCTCCTCCTCAGCCTCATCGCGCTCGCGACGCAGTCCACAGAGCGCAAGCGTCAGGATGGAACCCGATACAGCGTCCCGCTGGTCTTCCTCGCGGCGGTCTCCGTGGTCGCGCTCGGCGTCTTCAGCTCCGTGCTGAGCTGACGGTTGAACCGGCCCTGGTGCCGCGGCCCCCAGTCGAGTGGAACCTCGACTACCCACTTCTACGCGGAACCGGAACCTCGACTCCCCACCTGCCGAGCGTCAACTCTGCAAACCGTGGCGTCTGCACGGTCGGCATGGAACCTGCTTCAGGGTCCAGGAACGGGATGGAGCAGACGTTCGAAAAGGTCGGGCCGTACCGACTCGTGTTCCTCCTCGGTGGAGGGGGCATGGGTGAGGTGTGGTCGGTCGTCGATCCGGACGTCGGCACGGCCAAGGCGCTGAAGGTACTGCGGCCGCAGCTGGGGTGGGATGTTCGCTACCAGGAGATGTTCACGCGCGAGGCCCGGGTGGCTGCGCAACTGGGTCGGCACCCCGGCTTCCCCGCGATTCACCACTTCGATCAGTTCGAGGACCTCCCCTATCTGGTGATGGACTTCATCGACGGTGTGAACCTGCGCGCCTTCACAGACGTGGGGACGCTGTCTCCGGGGTTGGCGGTGCACGTGATGCGCTCGGTGTTTCGCAGCCTGGTCATCGCGCACAACAACCGCCACGGGGATACGGATGCCAACGTGGTGCACGGCGACCTCAAGCCGGAGAACGTGATGGTCTCCTCGCATGGGGACATCTTCCTGACCGACTTCGGGATCTCCCGTTTTGTCGAGGGTGAAGAAGGGGCAGTGACCTCGGCGATTGTGGGAACGGTGCCGTACATGGCACCCGAGACGTTCGACGGCGTGATCCGCACCGAGAGCGACCTGTACTCGGCCGGCCTGATGTTGCAAGAGCTGCTCACGGGCGAGCGCGTCAACCCGCGCGGTTGCTCGGTGAAGTCGGTGAAGTCGCGCTTCAAGGACGGCGTGCCGCCGCTGGACATCCAGGTGCACCCGGAGCTGGAGAACTTGCGCCAAGCGTTGCTTCAGGTCCGGGTGCAAGACCGACTGCGCACGGCCGAGGGGGCGCTGGAGATCCTCAAGCGAGTCGAGCGCATCGACAGGCGTGAGGAGTTGGCCGAGCGGTACCGCAGGCTGATCGGGCCTCCGCGTACGGGCATGACGCAGTACCTGCAGTCGCACTCCGACCGGGGTTCGTTTCTGCCTGGCTACTTCCGCGAGCAGTCGCGCAAGCGGGCGATGGGATTCGATGTGCCAACGCCGACGGCACCAGGGCGAATGCTGTTGTCGGACGAGTTGTCGGTGGAGCCCGAGGCGGCAGGCGGCACCGTTGCGCTCAGCGACGAGGCCCTTCGAGCTGCCCGTGACGGCGGCGTGGTGGCCCCGACCAACGCGTTGGAGACAGCCGTGGCGCAGCGGCTGATGCCCACGCCCGCCTCCACGCCGACACACGCCAACACCGATGTGGTCCCGCCTACGCCTGGCGACTGGCGCTCGCGACTTCGCTTGCTTTCTGTCGTCGCGGGTTCGCTGCTGGTCCTGTTGCTGGGTGCGGTCCTTGGCGGGCTGCTCATGCGCGAGCAACCTTCGCCACCGGTCGTCGCGACACCACAGCTCAGCCAGTCGACGCCGCGCAAACCCGCCGCGCCCGCGGTGCCCGAGCTCGACGTTCACAAAGGTGCCGCAGCGCAGCGAATCGAGCCGCCGCCCACCCCCGAACCGGCCGCGGAAAGCGAACCGGAACCCGAGCAGGGCACTGCGGCCCCCGCCGCCCCACCGCGAACCCGACGTCCTCGCCCCGACCTGCCTCCGGTCGACGTCCGGATTCTGCCGGGGCCTCACCCGGCCACGGAGATCAGGGTGGGCAAGTCGGTCTACCCGGTCGACTACATCGCGCGGGCCCATGTGCCGCCGGGCCGCCTCAAGGTGTGGTGGCGGTCCGACCACGACGACTCGTGGACGGCGGCAGGGCGAATCACGGTGCCCGCGCTGGGTGAGGGGGAGTTCCTGTTCGTGAAGCTCGGCGGCTCGGCGCCTCGGGTCACCCGAAGAAAGAAGAGCGGCCAATGACGGGACACGAGGCTTCCGAGCTGACGGCCGGCCGGGTGCTCGATGGGCGCTTCGAGCTGGGCAAGGTGTTGGGCGAGGGCGGCTTGGGCACGGTGGTTCGCGCGTTCGATCGCACGCTGGATCGCGAGGTGGCGCTGAAGGTGTTGGTGCCGCGGTATCGCGGCCGCCCCGAGCGAGAGTCACGACTGCTCACCGAGGCCGAGCTGGCACGCGCGGTGGAGCACGAGTTCGTGGTCCAGTGCCTGGGCAGCGGCAGGCTGCGCGAGTTGGGCAGCTGTCCGTTCGCGGTGTTCGAGTGCGTGCAGGGCGAGTCGCTCAACGCAGGTCTGGCTCGCAACGGGGCCATCCCGCCTCGCGCTGCGGCGCGGATGCTGGGACGGCTGGCCGAGGCGGTGCAGGCCTGCCATCGCGCGGGGGTGGTGCATCGCGACGTCACCGTGCACAACGTGTTTCTCGCCCCCGACGGCACGCCCACGCTGATCGATTTCTCGCATGCGGGCCGGGTGCAAGACTCCAAGCGGCGCGCCACGTTGCAGGGCGAGATCCCCGGAACGCCGTGGATGATGTCGCCCGAGCAGGCGCGGGGCGAGCCGGCCCAACCCAGCATGGATGTGTTTTCGCTGGGCGTGCTGGCCTACGAGATGCTCACGGGCAGCAACCCCTACTGCCACACGGAGATGGACCGCTTTGCGGAGCTCCAAGCCAAAGAAGAGCTGCCAGCGCCCACGCTCGACACCCGCGTGCACCCGGTTCCCGAGCCCCTGGCGGCGCTGGTCAACGCGTGCCTGGCGTTGCGAGCCGAGCAGCGGATCTCGCTGAATGAGGTGATCCGCGGGCTGGACTTGGGGCTGGCAGAGGCGTCGGCGAAAACTTCTGTGGCGCCGCTGGAACAGGCTACGGAGGAGGTGGAGGTGGTGCAGCCCGAGACACCATCGCGCCGCCAATGGCCGGCTGCGATGGGGGTGGCGTTGGTGGCTGCGCTGGCGGTCGGGGTCGGCGGTGCGTGGGCTCGCGCGTCCACGTCGTGGCACGCGTTACCGCCTGCATCGCTTGGTGCCTTGCCTAGGCTTCCGTCGCGCGTCGCCCCTCCGCAGGAGCCCGAGACATCACCTGAGCCCGAGTCCATCGCGGCCGAGGCGGAGCCGGCCGTGGAGCCCGAGCCGGCCCTCCCGCCGACAAGCGTGGCCAGGGCTCGCCGAAAACCCAAGCCCAAGCTCGCGCCCGCCCCTACGCCTTCGGTCGACTGCGAGGCCGCACGCAAGGGCGCGCAGTCGGCCAAAGACGTGCGCCGCTGGAGTGCGGTGGCGCGTCACACCAAGCCTGCGCAATGCTGGGCGGGCGATCGCAAGGCGTGGAAGCGCCTGCGGATCCGGGCACTCTTTCACACCCAAGCCTTTGCCGCGTGCGCCCGACTGGGCGCGGGCACCGACGACCGGGACGTTCGACGCTACGCACAAATGTGCGCGGACCAATGACTGCCATGACCTCTCCTGTGTGCACCCTCGCGCTGTGCAGCGCGCTCGCCGTGGGCCCCTCGCCCGCGCCCTCGTCCGCCCCCACGTCCGTCGCCAGGTCACCGGATCCGTCCGAGCAGCCGCAGGCCAAGCGGTTCGTGCCCACGTATGTGGTGGTGGACTGTCACGCCTTAGCCGACGCGCAAGAGGTGGAGTATGTGCGAGAGACGCACGACTATCTGTCGGAGCGGGTGCCAGGGTTGTTCCGCGGGTTGGTGCCGCTGGAGGCGGAACATGGCCCGGGGGTCGCGAAGCTACGGGTGGCGCTGTCGTGGTCGGACTATGGCAAGTCGCTGTACACGGTGGTGATCACGGCCGAGCTGCCCGGGGGCGAGCAACACGAAGACCGCTTCGAGCTTCGGGGCGACGAGTACACGGTGCTGGAGCGGCTGGAGACCCAGGTGGACACGTATGTAGCCTGGCTGGAGGCGACGGACGATGTGGCCGAGCCCGCGGACAAGGCCGACGAGCCTGCGGCCGCGCCACCGGAGGCGACAGACAAACCTCTGCCGCCACCGCCTTCACAGAAACGACTCTCGCCCATGGGGTGGGCCGGAATTGGGGTGGGCATGGCGGGCCTGGGAGCCGGGATTGTGGGCACGGTGTTGTTCACTCGAACCGAGGAGGGGTTCGAGCGCAATCCGTCGGGTGTGGAAGCGCTTCAGCGTCGCAAACATCCGGCCGCGATGACGATCGGCTTGATGGTCGGTGGCGGGGTGTTGTTGGCCACGGGTGCTACGCTGCTGGGCATCGACTTGCGTCGCGCTTCGCGACTGCGTCGAGCCTCAATCTCCCCCCAGCTCTCGGATGATGGGCTGGGTTTTTCGGTCTCAGGAAGGTTCTAAACGATGAAGTCTCCCTCGTCTCTCGGTGCTCTGTCCCTCACGCTGGCGTTTGCATTCGGCGGTTGTCTGGCTGACCCGCGGCCCGATCCCAACTACTGCGGCAACTTCGACGGCGACGCATTCTGCGTGCGCAAGAACCCCGAAGAGCCCTACTGTGTGTTCTCGGGTGGCGAGTGCTTCGAGGACTATGGCCTGAAGGCGGGCGTGGGCTTTGCGTGCGTGGCCGAGCCCCCCACGCCGCAGTGCCACTCCGAGTGCGGCATCCCCAACGGCGACAGCTGCCTCGACCCGACCGACACGACCATGGGCTCGAGCAGCGGGTCGACCACCGAGCAGCCGAGCACCACCGGGTCCAGCACCGAAACCGGAGACGAGACCACAGGCTCGAGCGGACCCGAGTGCACAGGGGATGCGGAGTGCACCGACCCGGCGCTGGCGTTTTGCGTGGAGCAGGTGTGCTCGACCTGCTCGGCGGTGGTGGAGCTCAGCGGGGACGAGGCGTGTGCGGGGCTCGATGCCAGCGCGCCGCTGTGTGTGGACGACGCTTGCGTGCAATGCACGGCGGAGAGTTCGGAGGCGTGCGGTGGGGGGACGCCGGTTTGTGATGCGGAGGCCAGCGTGTGCGTGCCGTGTGCGTTCCACGAGGAGTGCCAGGCGATCGGGAGCCCCGCGTGCAATGTGGCGACGGGGGCTTGTTTTGACCCGGACGCAGTGACGAACGTGGTGGTGACCACGGATGGGTCGATTCAAGAGGCTGTCGATGGGGTGGCGGATGGGGAGGAGTGGGCGATCGTCTTGTCGGGGATCGGGGACGGGGATCATCAGATCCGGATCGACGCGGGCAAGGTGATTGCGATCGTTTCCTCCGATGCGAACATCCGGGGGATCGATGGGGTCGAGAGCGATCCGACGGTGACCGTGACCGGGGATGGGACGACGCTGTTCCTTCACCGGGTTCGGCTCGCGCTCAACGGAGCTGAGCTGGGCATCTCGGTGGAGAGTGGAGGCACGCTGTATGCGGACAACGTGCAGGTCAGCCAGAACACCGAGGGGGGGATACAGTTGGCCAGTGGTACCTCGGGGTTCGTCAGGAACTCCATGGTGTCAGGGGTCGCGGGGAATCCGGGCACTCCAGCGATCACCGCGAACGGTGCCAACCTCGAAATCCTCTACAGCACGCTCGGCGTCGACTTCAACAGCGGTGGCCCCGTGCTGCAGTGCACGGGCGGCACCACCGTCGTGCGCAACAGCCTCATCGTCAGCGAGACCAGCAGCGCCGGACCTCCGATCTCATGCAGCGGCGCCAGCATCACAACCACCCCGACTGAGACCACCCTGGATCCCGGCGAGTGGTTCGTGGGGTTCGCGACGGGTGACTACACGCTGACGGCCCCGGGGCAGACGGAGTTTGAGGGGCTTGCGGTGTGGGAAGACGGGGACCCGCCGTTCGACTTCGGGGGGGATGTTCGGCCCCGGGAGGACGGGGCCCCGGACTATCCGGGCGCGGATGTGCCGTAGCGAGGTCGGCCAGAGCCGAGTTCGACTCCTGCCGCTTCGGTAGGCCGAGATCGCTCGCAGTCCAGGTTGAAGGGGGGGCTTCGGCAGCCCTCGACCGAGTCTCCTCCTAAAAGCTGTTCTTCTGCCGGTCTTGCTGCTTCAGTCGTAAGTCCTCGCCCTGGCGGG
>JBOEGF010000015.1:0-265246 GCA_050633305.1 Nannocystales bacterium | reverse complement strand
CCCGGGCGACTCACTCACCGGGCTTGTCTCGACCTGGTCGAGAGCGGTTCGGTGTGGGCCTTGTCGGCCCCTGCGGTGTGTCGCCGTTGGGAGTCGGGTGTTTACTCAAGACCGCCTCTGGGGTCAACACAAAAGCGAAAGTATTTTTCGGCCCGCGATCCGCGGCGGTGCGTCGTCGGAGAAAGGCCAATGGTTACAGGTGTGTGACAGGTGCGCGTGGCGCGAGGAGCTCAGGGATTTTTCCGGGCACAGGGCTTGTGGGCCCGGTGAGAACCCGGGAGGGAGAGCAGGTTTCGGAGCAGCGGCTCCGAAGGACGGTGAAGCAACGGCGCGAAACTGGCCCACCTACCTGAACGAAGGATCCGATCGGACGTAGAAACGCGGCGCGGACCCGGTCGGACGGGCAGGCCCGAGTGCCGGCATTCCCCATCGGCGCTCTGCACATTCTCTTGAGGCATTCCCTCGCGCCGCGGCCGCGGGGGAAATGGGGCGGATGGCCGACCAGGAGACGCGCGATCGGCTCGCTCGCGACCAGGGTGGCTTCGGGGACCGCCTGCGCGTCCATGCCCAGCCGCCTGTGCAACCGTTGCGCTGTACAGAAGGAGGGCTCTCGAGCGGGCTTGCGGTCATGTCGCGTCGTAGAGTGGGCCGATGCCCGTTCGCGAACGCCTGGCCGCGCCCGCCTCTGCAGATCCCAATGCCGAGGACTGGGACGCGAACCTAGTTCGGCTCCCGGAGCCCGCGGTCCGTCCGTTCGAGCTCGTCTCGGAGTTCGCGCCCGCGGGGGGACAGCCTGCGGCCATCGAAGCACTGGTCAAAGGACTCGAGGCGGGGGAGGCGTACCAACAACTCCTAGGGATCACCGGAAGCGGCAAGACGTTCTCCATCGCCAACGTGGTTCAGAGCGTACAGCGGCCAACCCTGGTGCTGGCCCACAACAAGACCCTTGCCGCTCAGCTCTACTCGGAGTTCTGCACCCTGTTCCCCAACAACGCGGTCGAGTACTTCGTCAGCTACTACGACTACTACCAGCCCGAGGCGTACGTCGCGACGACGGACACGTACATCGAAAAAGACTCGACGATCAACGAGCAGATCGACCGCATGCGGCACGCGGCGACGTACTCGCTGCTGAGCCGACGGGATGTCCTGATCGTTGCGAGCGTGTCGTGCATCTACGGCATCGGCGCATCGGAGGCCTACCTGGGCATGGTCGCCCAGCTCAACGTGGGCGACGAGCTCGACCGCGATCAGCTGCTGCGGCGCCTGGTCCAGATGCAGTACGAGCGAAACGACATCGACTTTCACCGCGGAACGTTCCGGGTGCGCGGCGATGTGGTGGAGGTCTTCCCCGCCTATGAGGACGACACAGCGATCCGCATCGAGTTTTTTGGGGACGAGATCGAGGCCATCCGCGAGATCGATCCGCTACGAGGACAACCCAAGCAGACGCTTGCTCAGCTGACGCTCTTCCCTGCCAGCCACTATGTGACCCCCGGCGCCCGACTACGGCGTGCAATCACCGGTATTCAAGAAGAGCTGCAACTGCACCTCACGCAGCTGCGCAAGGAACAAAAGCTCCTCGAGGCGCAGCGCCTGGAACAACGGACGATGTTCGACATCGAGATGATGCAGGAGATGGGGCGCTGCTCGGGGATCGAGAACTACTCCCGCCATCTCACCGGGCGAGACCCGGGCCAGGCACCACCCACGCTCATCGACTACTTCCCCGACGACTTCCTGATGGTCGTCGACGAGTCACACCAAACCATCTCCCAGGTTGCCGCGATGTACCGAGGTGACCGGAGCCGCAAGGAGAACCTGGTCAGCCACGGATTCCGACTTCCCAGCGCGATGGACAACCGCCCGCTCAAGTTCGAGGAGTGGGAGGAACGCATCGGGCAGGCCGTCTTCATGAGCGCCACCCCAGGCGACTACGAGCTCGAGAAGACCGGGGGCGTCGTCATCGAGCAGGTCATTCGACCGACCGGGCTACTCGACCCGCCGATCGAGGTCCGCCCGATTCAAGGGCAGATCGACGATCTCTTGGACGAGATCAAGGTGCGGATCGACAAGGGCGAGCGTGTACTCGTGACGACGCTGACCAAGCGAATGTCGGAAGATCTCACGGAGTACTACGCCGACCTCGGCATCCGGGTTCGCTACCTCCACTCCGACATCGACACGCTCGAGCGCATCGAGCTGATCCGCGGTCTTCGGCAAGGCGAGTACGACGTGCTCGTGGGCATCAACCTGCTGCGCGAGGGCCTCGACATCCCGGAGGTCAGCCTCGTTGCGGTGCTCGACGCGGACAAGGAGGGCTTCCTGCGTTCTGCGCGAAGCCTGATCCAGACGTCGGGTCGAGCAGCTCGAAACTCGGAGGGCCGCGTCATCATGTATGCCGATCGCATCACGGCGAGCATGCAAGAGACCCTCGACGTCACGGAGGAGCGTCGCGCCGTGCAGATGGCCTACAACGCCAAGCACGGCATCACGCCAACGTCGGTCAAGCGCTCGATCTCGAAGGTCTCGAACGACAAGAGCGAGGCTGCCGTCCCGATGGCGAAAGGTCGCGGGAAGGGCCGAGGCGGCAAGAAAGAGGCTGACGCGATGCCGATCGGAGTGGGTGAACTCCGAGACAGCGACCTGCTTCCAGCCGAGCTGAAGGGACGGATCGCGGAACTTCGGAGCGAGATGCAAACACTGGCGAAGGAGCTGCGGTACGAAGAGGCTGCTCGTCTGCGCGATCGCGTGCACGTGTTGGAAGCGAAGCAGCTCGAGTTCGGAGTCTAGAGCGCCGACCGGTCTGAATTCGGCCTGCAACGCGCGCCTTTGGTCACTTTCGGCTGCGTTGCTCGGCGCTCGACGGGCCTGGCAGCCCCTGGTGAAACCCGGGGCGATGGATCTGGCAAGGTGTCCGAGGAACTCCCGTGCGCATGGCGGCGAGTCGTGCGGCATGCTTAGGGCATGCGTTGGGTGGTGGCTGTTGGGTTGGCGGTCGGTGTCGTTGGGTGCGTCCGGCTGAATCCGGGCTTTGGGGGTGAGACCGATGAAGGCGATCCCGCCACCGGGGACGCGAGTGAGAGTTCGACCGGTGTCGCTCCGACGAGCAGCCTCGACACGGCGGGCGGCAGCACCACCGACTTCGCCTCGACCACCGACCACGGCACGTCATCCCCCACACCCGACACGGATTCCGGGCCCGTCGATCCCCCACCGGTCGACTACCCCTGCGACGCCGATCAGTTCGACATTCTGATCACGCCGGCTCCCGACGGATGCTCGCCCGGCCCGGGCGCGGCGAACGCTGTGACCATCGAGGCTGGCTGCATGTCGGTTCGGGCGGACGGCCCCGCACTGCGAGGCTCCTACGCGACAGGCTGCGGCAGCGACGCGTGCTTCAGTACGGGGGACGAGGAGCTGGTGTTCTCGACCGAGTACATCCACCTCGGCAACGCGGTCGACATCGGGAACGAACCCGTCTGCCGCTTCATCTGGGCCCACGGGTTCCCAATCAACGGGGCGGAAACATGCTCGTGGGAGTCCCTGGTGATTTGGTCGGAAGAAGGGGAGCTCGAGCTCGCCGTGGGCAACGGTCTACCCGACGACGGCTTCCCGAGTGTCGTTGGGCGACCGGGCGGTCCGGGCGTCGTGGTCAGCTCGGAGCTACTGGAGGACGCTGCGCCATGCGGGGCTTCCCAAGGCGCGTGCGCTCGCGCCGGGTGGAGATCGTTTCGGTTCGCCGAGATGGTGGGTCCGGCGCTGCCAGACGGCATCCCTGCCGAAGCGCTGTTGGACGGGCAGTCCTTGAGCGTGATCAACACCGGACTTCAGTTCGACCTCGCCTGCGAACGGTTTGGGCGCTGGGGCGTCGTGCCAAAGGGAAGCGAGTGGATCCTGGAACCCTGAGCGCATATCGCAACCTCGACGCTGCGGCTCGCGCAGGCTTCGTGACCGAGGCGGTTGGCGCATCAGAAGATGCGGCTCGCGATGCGGACCCGTGGCATGCTCCGCGGCGGTAATGACGGACGAAGCGAAGGCGGCCCCGGACAATCTCGATGATGACGGCCTCAGTCGCCGCCACCACGAACGCAGCTACATGTTCGAACTCGGCCAGCGGGTGCGCTCACTCCGGGAAGAGCGCGGCCTCACGCAAAACGCCCTCGCCCGTGCGGCCGGCATCGCAACCGACATGGTGTCCCGGCTCGAAAACGGTCACTACAGCAGCCCAGGGCTTCGAACGCTGCTTCGGATCGCAGATGGGATGGGCATCTCGGTAGGCGCAATGCTTCCTGAGGCGCACGAGGTCAGTCAGACCACTGCAGAAGGTGTCGCGCGGGCCAAGCTGAGCACCCACGTGCATCGGGCACGGCTCGAGGACCTGGAGCTGCTCGCGGACATCGCTCATTCGGTCGTGCACCGAAGACGCTGAAATCAAAAACAGCAGCTCTGGCCGAAGCCTGAGCTGCTGCTTTCCTCCGGGGGAGGGCCGACCTAGAAACGGCCGGACCAGCCCAACGCACCGCCGCCCTTGACGAGCGTCGGCATGGGGATCGCTGCGCGACGGCGACGCTTCTTCTTGTCGGCCTCGGGGGACCAGGCTTCCCACTTCTTGTAGTGGAAGTGGTAGCCGACGCCGACCGCCAACAAGATGGTGCCGGTGAGAATCACGGCGCCACCCAGCGGGATCAGGAACTCATCCTGCGACTCGTAGCGGCACTGAAGCGGGCCATCGAGGCTGCAGCCGCGGGTCATTGCAGCGAAGCCGATCGTCAGGCCGATGCCTGCCGCAAGCGCGGAGCCACCCGCGATCATCATGCCTTTGCCGGTTCGCGGCTTGCCGTTGATGGTGGGCTCCTCCGGCTTTTCGGACTCGGGGTCGTACTCGGGCTCGGGTGGAGTCTCAGGCTCGGGCTCGGCGGCGGGCTCGGGTTCGGGCTCCGGTTCGGGCTCCGGCTCGGGGGGAGGCTCGGGCATGACCTCGCCCTCGGCAGGCGGCTCGGCCGGAGTTTCCCCCTCGGCGGGTGCCGCTTCGCCGTCCGCAGGAGCGGCTTCTCCGTCGGCGGGTGCGGCTTCGCCGTCCGCAGGAGCAGCGTCGCCGTCGGCTGGCGCAGCGTCGCTCCCTGGTGCGGCATCCTCGGCGGGCGCGGCATCGCCTTCGGCGGGCGCTGCCACCGCGGCGGTCGGCGCGAGCGCCAACGCGAATGCGAGGGTGGGAGACGTCAGATTGGCGATGACGGCGTGAATGCGCATGAGAAGCAGAGCCTCGGCCCGAAGCTGGTGGCGGAGTATCATATGCGGTCCCTGCCTTCACAAGGGGGTCTGTGCGCAGTCGTCACACGCCTGGGATGGCTCCCCACTTTGTGATGGCGCGAGTGGCGCAGAGAAAGCGCATCCGGGGCCCGCCCGTTAGACTGCCCAACCCATGCCGATGCTCGCAGACATCGACGATCCGCCCCGTTCGCGGGTTCCCGGGATGATTATTGGACTCCTGCTCGCGGCGCCCGTCGTCGCGGTGATCGGAGGCTGGGTCATCCCCGCGTTCATCGGGACGGTTCTCGGTGGAGCGCGGGACCTCGATGTCCGGCTGCGGGCAACGGACGAGTACATGCGGGAGTTGTGCGGGGGTCGTATCGACGTCGTGCGTGACGAGGGGCTGTGCGGGTGTGTTTGGGGCGTCGAGTTCCCCAGCCTGGACTGCCGGCCACACTTCAACGCCTGGGCAGCCGAGCTTCAACAAGACCGGTGCGACGAGGACGGCGTGCGAGACGAGGCGCTCTCGTATTGCTCCTGCGTCGACGCCATCGTCGAGAAGATGAACAGCGCCGGAGACGGAGCTGCGGAGCGGCGCTCGGCTGCCAACGCCTACGAGAACTGCGAAGGCTTGGACGACGCGATGAGTCTCCCGACCGCGGCCGAACTCGCACCCGCACAGTAGCGACGCTTCAGGTCGGCGGGTTGTAGCGGTATCGAATCCGCCACGGCCGCTGGCCACGACGGAGGGTGGTGTCTTCACGCTTCGACGCGGCGGGGTATGGGTTGCCGCGCCAGAAGCTCCACTCGCCCGCCATGTTGGTGAACCCCAACGCTTCGACCTCCGGGGTTTCGAGCTCACTGAGCGCTTCGAGGGCAACTTCGTAGACGTCGCTCGCGAAGTGCAACTCGCCGCCCGGTCGGAGCTGACGCGCCATCGTCTGACACAGCTCCAGCTTCACGACGCGTCGCTTGTGGTGGCGGTTCTTGAACCAGGGGTCCGGGTACAAGATGTGAAAGCGGTCGACCGTTTGGGGCTCGAACACGCGGTCGAGGTCGACGTCCATGTTGACGTAGCCAAACGACAGGTTGCGCAGACCCGCTGCTTCGACTTTGCGGCGGTTGATCTCGAGGACCTTCTCTCGAATCTCCAGACCAACCACGAAACGCTCAGGCGCAGCTTCCGCCAGCTGGAAGCTGAACTGGCCATCTGCACACCCAAGCTCGACGTCGATTGGACAGTCCGGCCCAAGGTGGGACGGGCGCTCGACAGGGGTCGCGCGGGCGGTCGTGTACCTCAGCGCAAGCGGATTGACGTGTTGTCGAACGCGGCGGCCCATTCTCGAACGCGGACCATACACCGGTGGTGCGCGGTAGGGGGGCTCGATAGAGTCGGGCAGTGGACGAACGGGCGGCTAGTCGGAAGGCGGTGGCAGAGCGAACGACATTGCTCGGCCTTGCAGCGATCCTCACGCATGACCTGAGCAACCCGCTCCAGTCGATCACGGTGCTGTGTGAGCTCGGCATCGAGGGCGACGAGCCAGGCGAGGGTCCCCGACGTGCGCAGCAATCGCTCCAAGCCGCGGAGCGAATGCGCGACCTCCTCCACGCCTACGCCGCACTGGTCCGGAACACCGACCGCCCGACCAAGCTGTCGGCGGCGATCGAGCGAACCGATGCCATGTTCGCGCGCCGAAGCGAGCGCCACCGCATCGCCCTCGAGGTCGGAGTCGAGCGCGACTACGACGGACCCCCGTCCACTGGCCTGGCCGTCGTCGCCCTGTTCATGGCGATGATCGAGACCGCCGAGAGCGCGACAGGGCCGTTCAGCGCGCGTCTCGTGGTGGACGGACCGACCACAACCGCGACCCTCGTCGACGCGGAGAGCACTTCGCTGACGTGGTCGCCCGCAGCGACGGAGCGCGTCGCGGACATCCTCGCGAACGAAGGCTCGGTCGAGAGCTCCGAAGCGCGACTCGAGATTCGTCTGGAGTCACCGCCCTCGTGACGACAGCCGACGACCAGAGGGTGAACAACTCGGTCCTCCTCGTGGAGGACGATCCGCTCGTCGTACACGCGCTGGCACTCTCGCTGCGCAAGAGCGGGTACGAGGTGACGGTCGCGGGGGACTTCGACCAAGCACTCGAGCGCTTCGAAAACGCCGGTGAGTTCGACGTTGTCGTCACCGACCTCCTCATGCCCGGCGGGACGGGTCTCGATCTGCTCAAGCACATCGAGACTGTGGACGCCGACCTGCCGGTCATCATCGTGACCGCGGACCAAAGCGTTCAAGCAGCCGCGGAGGCGGTGCGCGAGCACGCGTTCGACTACCTCACCAAGCCGGTGTCACGGGCGCAACTGCTCGAGACGGTGAGCCGAGCGATCGAGCACCGCCAGGAGACGACGGTCGAGAAACACGCGCAGGTCCGCCTCCAAGAGGAGCACCGCCAGCTCGCGATTCGGCACCAGAAGACGGCGATGCTTCTGTCGGTCCTGTACGACCGGGCGGTCGAGGGCATCTTGGTGCTCGACGAGGCAGGTCGATTGGTCGATGCGTCGGAGAGCTTCGTGGCCCTGGTCGGGGAGCCGCTGTACGAGCTGCTCGACATCGACATTCGAGAGCTGTTCGAGCCCCACCCGACCGAGGGCGACATTCAGGACCGGGTCGTGGCTTTGGCCAAGGGACCCGCCAGCTCCAGTCATTGGCGCGGCGAGGTCACCGTCTACGCCGGACGCGGCCGGCACCTTCCCGCCAAGATGAGCTTGTCGGTCTGCGAAATGCCGCAGGTCGACGGGGAGGAACGCACCCGCTACGTCCTCGCACTTCTCTACTACGAGATCGCCTACGAGCAGCTCAGCCGCCAGCTCCAGCAAGCGGACCGACTCGCCACGATCGGCTTGCTCGCTGGCAGCGCCGCACACGAGATCAAGAACGAGCTCGGCCCGCTGCTCGGCTACCTCACCATGATCGAGAAAGGCAGCGCGGACCCGGTGGGCTCCGGGATGATCGGCATCATGCGCGAGAGCGTTCGGCGCGTGCACCAACACGTCGAGCAGATCCTCGAACCACTGCGGCCGCGCGTACGAACCCGCGGCGCCGTGGTGATCGCCGTCTCCATCGACGGAATCCTCGCGCTGCTCCGTCGCGCCGGGAAGCTTCGTCGCATCAAGCTCTCGTTCGAGCAACGCGGCGACGAAGAGGTCGTGGTCCACGCCGACAAGGACGAGGTGCACCAGATCGCGTTGAACCTCATCACCAACGCGATCGACGCACTCGGCGATGGCGATGGCAGCGACCGGGGTACGATCGAAATCTGCACCTGGTACGAACACGACTGGGGCGTGCTCGAGGTTCGCGATGACGGAGCCGGCATTGCGGAAGAGCTGCGGGCGCGAGTGTTCGAACCATTCTTCACGACCAAAGGGTCGGGAGGCACAGGCCTGGGGCTTCCGGTGGTCAACGACATCGTTCGCAGCCTCAAGGGCCGAGTCACGCTGGACACGAACGGGGATCGTGGAACTGTCGTCACAGTGTGGGTGCCTCGCTACAAGCCTGGCGCCTGACCTGTCCGCCGGGACACGCGCCGGCGGGCGCCCTCGAACTTCGGTGCTAGCGTCGCCGTCCTAGGATGGACGAGAAATGGCGGCACATGCGGCGCAGAACGTTTGCGGCGGGCGCGCTCAGCTCGGTGGGGCGGCTGCTCGCAGGCTGTAGCGATCCTCCCGCCTCGATCGAAGGCATGGGAACGACCGGGACCGGTTCGACCTCGGGGGGATTCCGCCTCGACGTACCTGGCCCTGCCGACCTTCCGCCCACCGACCTTCCGCCCACCGACCTTCCCCCGGAGCGAGTGGACCTCGGGCCACCGACCTCCTTCGACGTCGGCGGGCCGTTCGAACCCATCGACAAACCGCCGGCTCGTCCCAGGCTCGAGAACCTGCTGTTCATCTCGATCGACGACCTCAACGACTACGTCGGGTTCATGGGTGGGCACCCCAACGCGTTGACCCCCAACCTCGATCACTTTGCTCGCAACGCGACCACGTTCATGAATGCGCATTGCGCCGCGCCGTCGTGCAACCCGTCGCGCACGTCCGTCATGACCGGACTCCGCCCCTCCACCACGGGCATCTACCGCAACGTGCACCCTTGGTCTCCGGTCCTGGGCTCGGGGCAGACCATCCCGTCTGCGTTCCGCGATTCCGGCTTTCGCACGCTCGGCGCGGGCAAGCTGTTCCATGGCAACCCCATGCAGCCACACGCGTGGCACGACTACTTCCCCGCCTTCTGCGACGCCCGACCTGACGACCCTTCCCCTCCTGACCTTCCCGCCAATGGCGTTGAAGGTTCGGGCCGTATGGACTGGGGCCCGCTCGTCGATAAAGCCGAGATGGGCGACGAGCAGGTCGTCGCATACATCACCGAGCAGATGGCCCGACACGACGGCACGCCGACCATGTTCGGCGCGGGGCTCTTCCGGCCCCATCTGCCTTGGTACGTGCCGCTGCGCTACTTCGACCGGTTCTACGAAGACGAGATCGCGCTGCCTCCGTTCCTCGACACCGACTACGCCGACATCCCCGAGGTCGCGCTCGAAGTGTTCCGGCAGTTCGGGGACCACGAGCGCATTGTCGGCGCGGGGGCCTGGCGAGAGTCGGTCCACGGATACCTCGCGTCGGTAGCGTTCGCGGACGACATGTTCGGCCAGCTCATCGCCGCGCTCGAGAGCAGTCCGCTCGCCGACACCACCGCCGTGGTGGTGTGGTCCGACCACGGTTGGCACCTCGGTGAAAAGATGCACTGGCGAAAGTTCTCCTTGTGGGAGGAAGCCACGCGCGTGCCCCTGATGATCCGGCTACCCGGTGTCGTCGGACACCGCACCTTCGAACCGGTCAGCCTGGTCGACATCTTTCCGACGCTGGCGGAGCTGTTCGACCTGGTGGACGTCGAGCATCTCGACGGCACCAGCCTGGTCCCGCTGATCGAGAACCCCGGAGCCGCCCGAGCGCAGGGGGCGATCACGACCTGGGACGCGGGCAACCACTCGGTCCGGACCCGGCGCTGGAGGTACACGCGCTACCTCGACGGCACTCACGAGCTGTACGACCACGACAGCGATCCCCACGAGTGGGTCAACCTTGCCAACGAGCAATCCCACAGCAGCATCGTCGCCAGCCTCGAGGGGCAGCTGCCCGAGGGCGTACCCGCGGCCCCGGAGAGCGACGACTATCTTCCAGACGAGCTCGAGTGCGAGGTCCCCGGCGACGAAGACTGACCCGTCAAGGTCCAGGCCCTCGACCGAACCGGGGGTGTTCTCTTTCGGTGCATCTCCGCCGTGTCTGGGCCTACGGGGGGTCCAGAGCCCGCAGGGTCCCCACACGGTCCCAGATGAGATGCGAGTGGCCAGTTGCACCCCGGCCTGCTAGCGTCCCCGGCTCGCATGGGGGTCAATCTCGGAGTTCTGCTGTCGGACAACAACGCCCGACGCCAACGTAAGCCCCTGCCACAGGTCGACGTCGTGCTGCTGGAGCGCACGCTGTTCGAGCCACCTCGGGCGGGCGCCGCTGCACGATGGGCCAATCAGGTCCGCCGCTTGTTCCCCAACGCCGAGGTCATCCCCTTTGCGTGGCACCTGCTGAGCCACGGCCCCGACGATGGTCTGCGCGGCCTCAGTTCGCGGTCGCTCGACGGCGAGCCCCGCAACTTCGGAGGCCTGCAGGACACCGACGAAGTCAGTCGAGCCTGGGAAGCTGTCCGGCCCTGCTACGAAGCATTGGGTGCGAAGCGCATCGCCCTCCGCACGCCCGCGAGCCTCACCCCCGGTGCGATCGGTCGCAAGCGACTGCAGACATTCGTCGAACGTCGCGGCGCGGAAGGCTACGGAATCGTCTGGGAGCCCGAAGGACTGTGGTCCGCACCCGAGGCCGCAGCACTCTCCGCGAGTCTCGGCATCACCGCGATGGGCCCCGCGTTTGTCGCTGGTCGACCCAACGTTGAGCCGAGCAACCCCGAGGTGCTCTACCACCCGTCCGCGTGGCAGCGAGTCGACGCGATGGGTCGACGACCCCGGCTCTCTGCAGATCAACTCGACGCGCTCGTCGACCACGCCGATGTCGTGCCCGGCAGCACGTTCGTCTTCGCCGGCCCCAAAGCCCTCGCGAACCTCGACGCCACGTCTGACGCCCTGAGCTAGCGTCGCGGCTGGGCGCGAAGTCGACCGACGAGGTCGCTTCCGCGCTCCTCCCGAACGCCGAATCCGTGACCCGGACGGAAGCCGGCGAGTCGACCGATGAGGTCACTTCCGCGCTTCGGGGGAATGCCGCGTCCGCGGGCCGGCATCCGCTCGAAGCGCGATAACGCTCAATGAAATTGAGCCCGCGAGGTCACGACGGTTAAACAACAACGCCGCCGACCGGAGAACCGGTAGCGGCGGCGAAGAAGCTATCCCGAAGGACTACTTCTTGGTGCGGCGCTTGGCGGCCTTCTTGGCGACCTTTTTCTTGGNNGCGACCTTTTTCTTGGCGGCCTTTTTGGCGACCTTCTTCTTGGCAGCCTTTTTGGCGACCTTCTTGGCAACCTTCTTCTTCGCTACCTTCTTCTTGGCAGCTTTCTTTTTGGTGGCCTTTTTCTTGGCTACCTTCTTCTTGGCGACCTTCTTCTTGGCCGCTTTCTTCTTGGTGGCCTTCTTGGCGACCTTCTTCTTGGCTACCTTCTTCTTGGTAGCCTTCTTTTTGGTGGCCTTTTTCTTGGCTACCTTTTTCTTTGCCGCCTTCTTAGCGACCTTCTTCTTGGTCGCCTTTTTGGCGGTCTTCTTCTTGGCGGGCTTGCGGGTGGCCTTTTTGGCGCCTGATGCTGCTGCGGACATGAAAATCTGACCCTCCTTCAAAGGGGCAACGGTACGCTCGGACCTTACGGTCGTGATCAGCGCATGTCAATAATAATTAGCCATCATTGCCATCCAATTAGGCGAAGGTAATGGATCATGGAGGCTAGTTGAGTGGCCGTGATAGGGAGTTATAGGTCTGTGATACCCCACGTTCACCTACATGGTCGGGTATCGCGCAAGATTCCGTAGATCCAGGGTTTTTTGTGCTTGACGCGCGTTTCGCACGCGGTCGTTCGTGCGCTAGAGTGCCCCCTCGGACCGCCGAAACGCGACTTCCGCGCACGGCCGAGATTCCGATCTAGAACGAGAAAAATACATGCTCGAAATCCACTGGACCTCCGACCAACCGCAGTCCGCGACGGGTCAAATGCTCGCAGTCCCCGTGCGAGCGGAGTTCGAACCCGACGCTATCGAGGCCCGTTTCGGCCCAGGTGTGCGTGCCGCTGTCGAAGCCGCGTCGTTCAAAGGCAAGTCCTCAACCACCTTCGACTTCACACAGATGCAGGGCGATGTGCTCGAGCGCGTCGTGTTGCTCGGCGTGGGAGACGGCCTGGTCGACGCCGAGGCACTTCGCCAAGTTGGACACGATGCGTCCCGTGAAGCCGAGAAAGTTGGCGCCGCAAACGTGGTGCTCGACCTCCGAGCCGACACCGCCGCTTGGACCGTCGGCGACGACCCGATGCAAGCCGGACGGTTGCTCGCTCAAGGCTTCGAGCTTGGCACATACGCCTACGACCGCTTCCTCTCCGAGAGCAACCGAAAGCCGAGCTCGGTCAAGGGCGTCACGGTTTGGGCCGACACGACCGCACCGAGTGAAGGGACCGCTTCGGGACAGATCATCGCGGCCTCGGTTGCCCGCGCCCGCGACCTCGCGAACGGACCCGCCGAACTCGTCACCCCGACGTTCCTCGCCGAGACTGCCAAGGAGATCGTCGATGCTTCCGACGCAGACGTGTCGCTCACGGTTCTCGACCGCGCGCAGTGCTTGGCGCTGAACATGGGCTGTTACATGGGCGTGGCCAAGGGCAGCCCCGAAGAGCCCCGCTTCATCCACCTGACCTACAAACCCAAAGCCGCCAGCAAGGGACGTGTTGTCCTCGTCGGCAAGGGTGTCACGTTCGACTCGGGCGGTTACTCCATCAAGCCCTCCGACGGCATGATGGACATGAAGCTCGACATGTCCGGCTCCGCCGCGGTCATCGGCGCGTTCGAAGGCCTGGTCAAGCTGGGCGTGCCCTACGAGGTTCACGTCCTGGTCGCAGCCACCGAGAACATGGTCAGCGGCCACGCCTACCGCCTCGGGGACGTCCTCACGGCGTCGAACGGCAAGACGGTGGAGGTCAACAACACCGACGCAGAGGGGCGCCTCACGATGGCGGACGCGTTGGTCTACGGCTCCAAGCTCGAGCCCGACTTGATGATCGACTTCGCCACCCTCACCGGCGCGTGCATCGTCGCCCTGGGTCCCTACATCGCCGGTGTCATGACCGAGGATGAGCGACTTGCGACGGACTGGATGAGCGCGGCTGAGAAGAGCGGCGAGCTCATGTGGCGACTGCCGCTTCAGGCCAAACTCAAGGAACAGCTCCGCAGCAAGATCGCGGACATGAAGAACACGGGCGAACGCTTCGGCGGCGCGCTCACGGCCGGGCTCTTCCTCAGCGAGTTCATCGAGGGCAAGCGGTGGATGCACGTCGACATCGCCGGACCCGCGATGGCCAGCAAAGCGCACGGCGTGACGACGGCCGGCGGCAGCGGCTTCCCGGTGCCCACGATCCTCGAACTGCTGATGGGCGACCTCCAGCTCGGGTAGCCAGCCACGGCGACGAAGAAAAGGCGCGGTGTCCATGCAGGACATCGCGCCTTTCTTGTGGGGTGTGCCCGAGTTTCCGGGCTGCTGGGGGACGAGCAGAGACGAGGCCGCCGCCTAGGCGAACAGCTCGTCGAGCTCTTTGGCGATGTCCGCCTCTTCCTGGCCCTTGACCAGCGCGAGCTCCTGGACGAGCAGCGAGCGCGCCGTGTCCAGCATCTTGCGCTCGCCAAACGACAACTCCTTGTCGGAGCGAAGCAGACACAGGTCGCGAAGCACGGTCGCAATCTCGACCAGCGAACCGGTCTTGATCTTTTCCATGTACTCGCGATAGCGACGGTTCCAGGTCGCCGTGGAAATCTTGTCGCCGCGGTGCTTGAGCACCTCGTAGACCTGCGCTACTTCAGGCGCCTCTACGAGCCGGCGCAAACCCACAGCCGCAGCCTTGGGCTTGGGCACCCGCACAGTCATGTTGTTCTCGAGAACGCGGAGAACGTAGAACACAAGCGCGTGTCCCGAGATCTCTTGTTCTTCGAGACCGACCAGCTCGGCAACGCCGTGCCCGGGGTACACCGTCTTTTCGCCTACACTGAACGAGTTTTCGGCCATGTCGAATCGCTTCCTTGGCGCATTGCCCTCACCGCTTTGAGGCTGCTCTGCCCTAGACGGGGCCTCAGATTGGAGCGCGAGGATTCGCGCACTTCACGCCGAACGATCGGCAACGTAGGCGGCGTAAAATTAGCAGCACCCGCAATCTCCGTCAATCCCTGCCTCTCGACCTTCACGACCGGACTAGCGGCCAGCCGGCGCACGACTCGCGAGCGCGGAGCCAGGCGAAGAGCCGGATGAAGGGAAGGGACAGGAGGAGAATCCATGCTTGGGCAAGTCGGGCGGACGCCGAAGCGTCCCCTCATTGTAGCCTGCCCAGGCCTCCATGCGAGCCCACAAATCCGCCGGCGTCTCCGGCGTGGCGCGCATCACGCATTTTCGCGAAAACGCGCCGGAATCGGCGACAATCGCCGCGTTTCCGGCCCACCGTGCTAGGCTCCGCCGCAATGCGATTCGGCAGCGTTTTCGAACAGTTGGGCCGGCTCCGAGGGCCGCTGGTCGGCGCCATGATGGGCGTCCTGGTCGCGAGCGCCTGCGCCATGACCCCGGAGCGCCTCCCCAACCTCGACCGTCGGTTCTACGAGGTCATGCCCACGCCCGAGCAGCAGAACGGCTTTCTGCAGGTCGAGGAAGAGGGGCGACAGGACTATCTCGAGAAGCACGGACTGTGGTCGCAATGGTCCGCGCTCACCCCTGAAGAGCGCAAAGCCGCCGAGCAGGGAGAGGTCAGTGTTGGGCACCATGAGTTCGCGCTGTTCATGGCGTGGGGTCCGCCGGCAGACACCCTCACGCGGGACCGTGACGGCCGCAACGCCATTGTTCACACGTACATCCGCTGCTCGTCGGGTCCCAAGCGGGGCAAGTACGTCCGCAACAACCTCGACTGCGACGGCACCTCCGACGAGACACAGGTCGCGATCGACAACGACCGTGTCGTCGAGATCAAGTACGCGACCTGACGCGTTTGCCCTGTTTGCACCACTTCGTGCCCAGGGTTGAAGATGCGGACTCGGTTGACGTCTGACTCCCCGGGCCGCGAACATCGGGTCGACTCTCGCCCTGCCTAGCGCCGTCATGCTTCGCCTCGCCAAACAGCTCGTCATCGCCCTCGCCCTCGGGGGTCTGTTCGCAGTCCCACCGGCACCGGCCGATGCACACTTGGCGAAGTGGGGCAGCTGGGAGATTACCCACCGCAACTTGATGAAGCTGTTCCCCGAAGCGGACCCGAACAGCTGGAAGATCAAGCGGTATCAGTACAACGACGAAGAGGTGAAATTCCTCGAGAAGCAGCTCGGCTTCGACCTGTACCCTGAGGACAA
This sequence comes from Nannocystales bacterium, assembly GCA_050633305.1. Lineage (GTDB taxonomy): Bacteria > Myxococcota_A > Polyangia > Nannocystales > Nannocystaceae > CAJXVA01. Next base: position 249,368 of record JBOEGF010000015.1, on the reverse strand, counting down.
GTCGCCCGAGTTCTTCCTCGCCCACGACGCCGAGGGCAAGTTCCTGGGTGTCGCGATCTTCATCGATCCACGCACCAAACCCAAGGTGCTCAACGGCGGCATCCTGACCCTCGAGGTCGGCATCGGCGTCAACACCAAGGGCGAGATCAGCCGCGTCCGCGTGTACGACTATCGCGGCAACCTCGAGCTCACCAAGGACAAGTTCTTGGACCAGCTCAAGGGACGCACGCTCGACTCGAACTACGAGGTCGGCAAGGACGGACTCGAGCCTGTCGAGGGCGAAGTCGAAGAGAGCCAGCTCGTCGCCAACGCGGGGCACGAAGCCCTGCTCCTGATGAAGACCGCGCTCGGTCGTCGGTAGGCGGCCCCCTGCGGTACAGCTGGCTCAGCCTCGGTACCAGGCGAGGGTCTGTTGCAGGCCGTGCTCCAAGCTGACCGAGGGTTCGTAGCCGAGCCCTGCCCGGGAGCGGGAGAGCTCGGCGCATGAATGCAAGACTTCACCCTTTCGCGCTGGCGCGAAGGAAACCTGCGAACCCTGGCCTGCAAGTCGAGCGACGGTTTCGGCCAGCGCGAGGATCGAGGTCTGCTCGCCGGTTCCGACGTTGAAGACATCTCCGCGGAAGTCTCTCGATGCCGCGTTTCGGATCGCCGTCGCAACATCGGTCACGAAGACAAAGTCCCGGGTCTGCTCGCCCTTGCCGAAGATCGTGAGCGGCTCGCCCACGAGCCCCCGCTTCATGAAGATCGAGATCACGCCCGAGTACGGGCTACTCGGGTCTTGGCGCGGACCGTAGACGTTGAAGAATCGTAGCGAGGCGGTGGGGACTCCGTGCACCTCGGCGTACGCCCGCAGCGAGAGTTCGGAGCTGAATTTGTGGATGCCGTAGGGGCTCAGAGGCCACCGCGCAGATGCCTCACGTACCGGCACCTCATCCACATCGCCATAGGTTGCGGCAGAGGAGGCCAGCACGACACGCGTGCCAGCGTGCTTCCGTGCGTACTCGAGCACATGCAGGGTCGCGCAGTGGTTGCGCTGCGCATCTCCGAGCGGATCCTCGAGCGAAGCGGCCACCGACACCTGCGCCGCGAGGTGCACGATGGCCGAGGGTGCTCCCCACGAGTCATCCACGCCCGACATCGCGGCTTCGAGCCCATCGAGGACGTCCGCCTCCACGACCTTCAGCCGCGCGCTGTCCAACCCCTCGAGGTTGGCGCGTTTCCCCGTGGAGAAGTCGTCGATCACGACGACATGCTTCCCGTCCGCAAGCAGCGCCCGCACCAGAGAAGAGCCAATGAACCCCGCGCCACCGGTCACGACATACATGTGCGGTCACTGTAGCTCGCTGGGCGACTTCTCCAAGAAACGAACGCTCGCCCTCAAGGTCAGGATGGGCCCGGCCGATTGGAGAGAGGCACGATAGGGGCCCCTTGGGGGCACGAAAGAGCACAGAGCCATGCAGTTATCCACTCAGGACGTTCACGGGTATTCGGTTGTCTCCATCCATGGCTCGATCGACTTCTTCACCTCACCGAGCCTCAGCCGAGCGATCGGCGAGCTGCTCGACAGCGGCTCCGAGCACATCGTCTTCGACCTCTCCGGCGTCGACTTCCTGGACCGCTCCGGCCTCACCGTGCTCGTCGGGACAGCCACCCAGCAACGCTACTCCCAGCGACGGTTCTCGGTTGTGGGCGCCGCAGGAGCCGTCCGCGGGGCGCTCGAACGGAGTGAGACGGAACTGCCCAGTTTCGATGCGCTCGAAGAGATTGCCGCCTGAGCGTTGCCCCAAGCTCGACCGCGCCGCTCCGACGAACCTCGGGAGCGCGATCAGGACAGACCTGCGCCGCGGCATGAGCTGACCACGGTGTAGGGGAGAGAGCCGTGCCGACTCGGAGTCTTCCGAGAGGTCGAGGCGATGCACGGCTCGCGAGCCGAGTGCCGACCGAGACCGCAGTGCCGTCCACTCGCACGACGAGCCGACAGCTCGGCCTGCTGATCGGCACGAGGCCAACCGCTCCGCTACAGAAGGGCGGCGACATCCAGCTCACCCACCGGTTGTGTGACAACGCGGCTGCGGTCCAGATCGAAGTCATTGCGTGCCATCCGGCGAGATTGGCGCGCCCGAGCTTCTTCCGGCCTTCGAGGGCAACAGCTTCATCGTTGTCGAAGACTCGACATGTACGCACAAGGTCTGAGTCACATCGGTACTGGTATGGCTCCAAGGTCAATGTGATCAGAGAGCTCGAGAAGGACGAGAAGACCGTGGTGACGCAGTCCTCCCTTCCGAGATGCGAACCGACCACGACGTTCAAGCTGACAGTCCTATGACGACGAAGTAAGAAGGAGGCCGATGAGACAGCTTTGCAGGATTTGTCCTCTCGGTCTCGCTCTCTATGCTCTGGCGGGCTGCAACCCTTCGGTGAGCGACGCGGGGCCCTACGACAACCTGCAAACCTGTACCCCGGAAAACGGGTCGCTCAAGCAAGAAGAGCTGTCGACCTTCGACGGCTGCGAGCGGCTCGACGGCAGCCTCGTTCTCCAGGATGGGTTCCCAGATCGCACCAACTTGAGGTCGATCGTCGTCATCACAGGAAACTTCGGTGCAGGCGGCTATGTTGGGGAGCCCCTCACGTTGGAGGGCCTCGACTCGCTCGAAATCGTCGAGGACGGATTCGGCTTCTTCGAAGACAACTTGGGTGACTTTGCGGGCGTTCCCAAGTTGCGAAGCGTGGGATCGTTTGGTGCTGAACTTGTCCCCCACCTCGAAGACCTTCGCGGACTCGAGAGTCTCCGCGAGGTCCACGGACTCTTCCGAGTCGCGTACAATCCGGAGTTGCGCAGCCTCGCCGGGCTCGAAGGCCTGGAGCACATCCACGGCGACCTCACCATCAGAGGGAATCCCTTGCTGCCACCCGAAGAGATCGAGGCTCTGCTCGACCGGCTCACGGTCGACGGAGAAATCAAGCTTTGATGAGCTTGACGAGTCGTGCCCGGGCCGAAGCCCGGAGTCAGCCGCACTCCCCCGGATCCAAGAAGATCGGCCAGGGCAGAGAAGCCACAACCACGACCGGGTAGACGGCCCCGGCGTTCTGGGTTGTTGCGTCACGATCAACGGGGCCCCGGCAGCAAGTGATGGACGCAACGGCCCGTCTCGCAGCGGCGGGACACCCACAGGCTTCGTTCCATCTGAAGTTGCCGTTGTCGCCGGTCGCGCCTCCGGCCGCCCTGCTTTGTCGGGGCGCAGTGCTTTGCTACCGTCCCTGCCATGAGGTTCGGACCAGGCGCAGCGTTGCTCCTTGCTTGCGCGGTGCCCGGCTGTCTTCCGGACAACCCCAGCAGCGACGACGCGACAGAAACCGACAACGAGACCTCCGACACCACGTCGACCCCGGACGTCGACAACATGCTGGGCTGCCCGGCCGGCGAGTCGTGCGTGGTCGTCCTGGTCGCGCAGGCCCTCGACGATCGTGTGGAGGTGTTCGGTGGGCTCGCGGGGGGCACACCGTCGTATCGCGGCGGCATCGACCTCGATCTCAAACCGGGAACCGAAGTGGGACCGCTGGACGAGCCGTTCGGTATGGCGCTGTCGGACACCGGACTGCACGTCATCACCGGCCACTACCCATCGCTCGAACGCGGCGCGATGCTCACCTTCCCGCGCGCGTTTTTCGACGACCGCGATGTCGCACTGATCGCCGACGACAGCTTCTTCCTCGGCGGAGCATTCAGCGAGGGGATCATCGAGACTCGCTTCGAGGAAGCGGAGCCCATCTTCGTGCTGGGGCGGCCCGTGTCCGGAAAGGTGCTGGTGAGCGTGTTCGCCAATGACCTCTTCGCGAATGAAGAGTCTTGGACAACACCTGGGAAGCTCGCCGTCGTCGACGCTTCCAACCCGTCGGACTTCGCGATGGCCACGCTCACGGGGCTGGAGAACGGTGACTGCGATGGCGCCTCAGAGCTGGTCCTGCTCAGAGACGAGCAAACCGCTGCCGTTGCCTGCGACGGCAATGAAGCGGTCGCATTCCTGGACCTCGGGGACCTCTCCGCACCCACGACCGACGTGGCGGCCGGCATCACGGGCAAGCTTTGCGACCTCCCGTTCCTGAACAACCGCCGGGTCCGCTACCTCGCACACGACGGTGCGGGCGGCGTGCTGGTGGGCGTGGGGCCCACCCCGCTCAACGGCCTCGTCGCATCGCAGCTCTACAACGTCACCCCGGCGACCTGTGGCTTCGTACCCATCGAGGTTGCACCCAGCGATGCACATCTCGGCGAGCTGGTGCGCTTCGGCGACACCCACTGGCTGCTGGCCCGAGGCGCACTCAGCTCTGATGGCGAACGCGGCGTGCAGGTCGTCTCCAACAACGGCGTCATCTGCAACACGCTGCCTGGCCTCGACGAAGCTTGGGAGAGCGAGGGCAACATCCTCGCGCCGTACGCGTTGGCCGTGGCCCCGGACGGCACGCACCTGGCCATCGGTGCCGGGCCCGCGACGACCGGAAACATCGAGAACTCGATCTACGGAAAAGTGCTGTGGGCAACGCTCAGCGGGGCCGATGACCCGTGCACGATGACCGCCAAACCCGTGGATCTTGGCGACGGCGGCGCAGGACATGCCCCGGCGCCGCAGCCCACCGACGCGTCCACGTGGAGGCGAGCCCCCAACGTGGTGGTGGTCACCCAGGTTGAGGGCGGCGCTTGAAACACCTCCCCGTCATCGGGCAAGGGGCCCCCGAGTCCGAGCCCGAAGACCCGCTCGCCCTGCTTCGGGGGGGTCGCTTCGCGTTGGGGTTCGCCCTCATGCTCGCGGTGGTCGGCCTGGTCTGGATCGGCTCGCACCGCGTTCACGCCCGCAACACCGAGGATGCGGTCGTGCTCGTCCACACCGACCTGCAAGACCGCCTCGCAGGGGCGCTGGCAGAGGCACAACCGCCCATGCCTCCGGTCGAAGACATCACACCGACCCAGGCACCGCCCATGCCTCCGGTCGAGGACATCACCCCGACCCAGGCACCGCCCATGCCTCCGGTCGAAGACATCACCCCACAGAGTGACGAGGAGGGCTACACCGTCGACAGGTTTGGCCGAAAGCGCTCGAAGTCCGGCGCGATCATCCTCGATGAGGGCGGCGAGGACGACGTCGGCATCGGGGCGTCGACCCGCGACGAGCTCGACCAAGGCGGCTTCTTCGACCCCGACGCGTTCGACGACGCCAAGACGGTCAAGAAGAAGGCCTATGTCCACCTGATGCCCGGACTGCCCAACGAGGTCTTCTTTGGCGCAAGCATCGTGATCCTGTTGCTGTCCTTCGCGATCTTCGAGCGCTACGGCAAGAACAAGAACCCGCGGTCCTACGCGCGCAAGTACTGGAAGTTCGAGCTGACCCAGATTGCGTGGTTCCAGCGCGCGATGAAGAGCCGGTGGTTTCAGCCGCTCGTACAGCTCCCGGTCGTGCTCGGCTTCCTCGCCGTGATCGTGGTCGGGTTCGTGGGCTCGCAGGACCCGGGCCGCAACATCGCGCCCGTCCTCACCTGGAACATCTGGTGGATCGGGCTCATCTTCGGCGTCTTCTTCGCGGGCAACCTGTGGTGTTTCATGTGCCCCTGGACGGCGGTCCCCGACTGGGTCATGCGCCTGTCCCTTACGGGCACGAGCCGAATCCGAGGCCTGGGCAAGCGCTACCCGAAGGCCAAGGCCTGGATGTGGCCAGCGATCATCTTGTTCGCGTTCGTCACCTGGCTGGAGATCGTCTTCGACGCCGCCAACCGACCGTGGCTCACCTCGGTGATTGGCCTGACCATGATCGGCCTCGCCTGGGTCCTGCTCGTCACCTACGAGCGTAAGGCCATGTGTCGCTACGTCTGCTTTGTCGGCCGCGTGAGCGGTCAATACGCGATGATGGGCATGTTGGAGCTGCGCCGCCGCGACCCCGACGTGTGCCGCAAATGCCGAACGAAGGACTGCTACCACGGGCGAGAGGGACACGGCCTTCCCTGCCCCACCCACGAGTTCATGGGCGGCATGAACGAGAACCAGTACTGCACGCTGTGCACGGAGTGCGTGAAGAGCTGCCCGCACGACAACATCGCACTCAACGTGCGCAGCAGCGGTGCAGACGTCCTGCACCCGCATCGATCCAAGCCGGATGAAGCCTACATGGCGGTGCTTGTCTTCATCGTCAGTGCCTTCCACGGCGCCGCGATGATTCCGCTGTGGATGGAGTGGGAAGACGGGCTTCGCGGGTGGTTGATCGACACCCAGGTCAGTGTGCTCGGCAGCGATGTCCTGGGCTTCAGCGGCAGCCAGGGCGGACTGATGACGTTCACGCTGATGATGCTCGGCTGCATCGTCATCCCAGGTCTTCTGTACTGGGGCCTGTGCTGGCTCATGCGAGCCGTCAGCGGTCGCAGCGACTACTCGACACGGCAGCTGTTCATCAAGTTTTCGTTCACGCTGCTGCCTGTCGCGCTTTTCTATCACTTGGCCCACAACGCCACGCACGTGTTCTACGAGTGGTCCAAGCTGCGCCGCCTCGCCAGCGACCCGCTGGGCTGGGGCACCGACTTCTTCGGCACCGCGCGGGCGCCGTTGTCTGCCCTGTGGTCACCCGAGAGCATCTGGTACCTGCAGGTCGCGCTGATCATCATCGGCCACATCTACGGGATCGTCGTCGCCCAACGCGCTGCCTTCCGCCTTTACAAGGACAAGAAGGCCAGCCTCCGCGTCCACTTGGTGATGATGGTCGGCATGCTCCTGATGAGCATGCTCAGCCTCTGGCTGTTGGCGCAGCCGATGTTCATGCGAACTGCTGAGGTCTGAAGCCCGGTCCGCGGGGTAGTCTCCGCCGCGATGTCTCTCAAGGAGCGACGGGCGGAGAAGCGGCGATGGCAAGAAGCCAGAGCGAACGAGACCGGAGCACAGCGAGCCGTTCGCTTCCTCTACTACGCGTTCTTGGCCTACCAGCTGGTCGCTCCGTTCGTCGCGCTGTGGTTCATCTCCCACGACTTCTCCAAGCAGACGCAGCGTGTCGCGGCCTTCGGCGGACTGCTGCCCGCGCTCATTTTTCTCGGGTCGCTCCCCGTCGTGACGAGCCTGCCGGGCAACCTCACCCGGAGCATCCTCCTGTGCTTGCTGGTGCCGCTGGAGCTTCTGGCTCAGGTGCTGATCTTCGGAGGCGGCGTGCCCGGGTTCTTCATCGAAGGGTTTGCGGTCGACTTCACGGCAGCCCTCGTCGCGTTTCTCATCCTGAGTCTGCGCGACGAGTTCAGCGCTCGCACGGTGATCCTCGGCATCGTGGTGGGCGGCGCCGGGGTTGCGATGTTCGTCGAGCCGTTGTGGAAGTTGTACCGAGACGCACACTGGGCGTACTGGGTCGGGTTCGCGGTCACGTTGCTGACCGCGATGTGGACGTTCCTTCAGCTGTTCGCCGAGCACGGGACATTCACCACAACCGAGTCGCCTCCGGGGCCGCTGACCCGGTGGGCTCAGAGCCGATGGCCGGCCACCTTCCCTGCCCCGTCCCTGTACAACCCGGATGTCCTGGTCACGACGGCCGTCATCGCTGGGCTCGTCCTGTGGATCGTCCTGCCGTTCGTCGGACACCCACACCCGTAACCAGCGGGGACTCAGCCGACCGGGACGGGGCCGGACTCGAGCCGTTCAGACCTGCCGCGCGTCCTCCGGGACCGGTTCGGGACGCACGTCCTGCTTGATCCAGGGCGCCGCCGATCCCACGAAAGACGCATGAGCGCCTCCAGTGACCTCGCCGAGCAGACGCCGGGTCACGCCGATTACTCGGGCCAAGACCTCCGCGGGCAGGACTTCTGCGGCAAGTCGCTTCGGGGAGCCAACTTTGCGGATGCCGACCTGACGGGCGCGCTGTTCTACGAGGCGGACCTCACCGACGCCGAGTTCACAGGCGCCCGCCTCGACCAAGCCAACTTCGAGAGCGCAAATGCGACCCGCGCCTGTTTTGGCAACGCGAGCATGGTGGACGCCCGGTTCTTCGGCGCAGACCTCACGCGCGCCACGCTCTCCGGTGCCGATCTCACCCGCGCTGATCTTCGCGACGCCACCCTCTGCGATGTCCGAATGGTCCAGTGCACCCTGGACGGGGCAGACCTGGAGCGCGCCGACCTCACTCGCGCCTCCGCGCGTGGCTCGTCCTGCAACAACGCGATCTTCAACCGGACCAAGCTCGATGGCGCCCGCCTCCGTGAGCTCCGAGGCGCCGACACGGCACAGTGGATCGAGTGCGAGATCACAAAGGTCGACTTCACGGGCGCGTACCTTCTTCGACGCCAGATTCTCGACCAAAACTACATCCACGAGTTTCGCAACCGCAGCCGGGCCCACGCGATCATCTACTGGATCTGGTGGTTCACCTCGGACTGCGGTCGCAGCTTGGGTCGCTGGGGAGCCTGCACAGCGTCGGTCGCGATCGCGTTTGGCATCGCCTACCAGTTTGTCGCGGTGGACTTCGGCAGCAGCCCGACCGTCCTTTCTCCGTTCTACTTCAGCTTCGTCACGATCACGACGCTGGGCTACGGCGACGTCCTTCCAACCTCGACGAGCGCCCAGGTCCTTGTCATGCTGGAGGTGGCCCTTGGGTACATGATGCTCGGCGGAATGCTCTCGATCTTCTCCGACAAGATGGCCCGGAGGGCTGGCTGATGGGCATCCTCAAGCGACTCTTCAAGCGCGACCCCAAGGCACAACTCGCCAAGATGGCGGGCGACTTCAAGCTGCCGTCCCTGCCCAAGGTGGCGATGGAGGTGCGGGGGTTGCTGCGGAACGAAAAGTCCAGCAACCGAGAGATCGGCGAATGCCTGAAGCGAGACGCAGGGCTCACCATGCGTCTGCTCCAGTCCGTCAACTCGGCCGCCGCCGCCAGGACCCGCCGCATCTCCGACCCGACCCAAGCTGTCGGCCTCCTGGGCCGTGCCAACCTCGAATACCTCGTGTTGGCACATGCCACTCGCGACGCTCTGCCCAACCCCAAGGCCACCGGCTACTCCGCGGAGCAGTTCTGGGAGATTGCGACTCAACGTGCTGCGTTGGCAGAGACCATCTCTCGTCAGGTGAGACCGGCGGAGGCTGGCGTCGCGTATGCAGGTTCACTGCTGCAAGACATGGCAATCCCGATCCTTGCCAAGGTCATGCGCAAGGAATACCGCCCGCTGTTGGCCGAGGTCGACGGTGACTGGAGCATCCTCGACGAGCTCGAACGCGAGAAGCTCGGTTGGGACCACGGCGATTTTGGCGGGCTGATGTGCGAGGCGTGGCAGTTCCCCGATGAGATCACCGCGGCCGTGACCTCCCACCATCGCGACGCCCATGAGGAGCTCCCGGTGCCAGATGCCGTGCGCGCGGTGGCGTTCATCCAATCGCCGAGTCTGAGCGAAGGCGACCTCTCACGGCTCCAGGAGGGTCTGGACGACACGTTCGGAATCTCGCCCGCCGAGACACGCAAGCTGCTAGAGCTCCACTTCGCGGCCTAGCCAGAGCGCCAAAAGGCACGGCTGCTACGCTCCTGGGGATGCGACACGACCAGGAGGACGTGGCGGAGGCCCTGTGGCGTGCGCCTGAGCCCCGCTGCACCAAGTGGCCTCAGAGCGCTGAGACAACGCCGCGACGCGCTAGATCGAGATGAAGGCGAGCACGCTCAAAGGCAACGCCCCCAGTAACAGCGCGCGGGAGAGTCTCTCCCAGCGGCTCTCTTCGAGGAGCGAGTGCATGTCGGTCGCAATGGTCGTGCGATGGCCCACTGTGGACCCATCGACCGTGCGCGAACGACCTTGAGGGGATTTCTAGCGTCGTCGTCATCCTTGACGACGGTGCCCCGTTGGCCGCGTTCGAACGCGCCGACATCAGGGGAACCGACGCTGGCACGGTCGTTGCTCTTCAGAGCCCTGCATGTTCTCGATGTTTGCGCTCTTCCTCGCGGTCGCACCGCCCGAGGGAAAAGCTGAGCCCAAGGAAGACCTCGGCCGGCAGAAGGTCAGCGTCACCGCTCTAGGCGCCACCGGGTTCACCGTCGCGCCCTCGCCTCCCAAGACCCACGCAATGCGCTCGCCCGCGATGCTGCTCTTCGACGTGGGTTTCTTCCATCCAGAGCATCAGTGGCTGGAGTTCTCGCCCGCCTTGATGCTGGAGTTCGAGGGAGGTCAACTCTTCGGACTCGGGTTCAGGCTTCGCGCGTTTACGTCCCTCGGACGGCTGCGTCTGTACGCTCTCGCGGGTCTTGATGGCTTCGTCGCGCCGCGGAAGCTGCTCGGAGTTCGGGTGGGCGCGGGCGCGGCGATTCCACTTCACCGCCGGTTCTCTGTCGTGACCGAGCTCGGGCCGACCGTGTACTTCGCCGGGAACGACCTACAGCACCGCACCACGACGACGAAGCTCGACGCCGGCGTCGGATTCCGGGTGAACTTCTGATGCAACGCTCCATTCTCGCCCTGGCCTTCCTCGCCCTGCTTCCGGCATGCAACTGCGAAATCGTGGATTGCATCCGTCACTCCGACTGCCCACAAGCACAGGTTTGCGACGCAGGGGTCTGTGGCTTCGCTCCGCTGGCAGCCGACACCGATACCGATACCGATACCGATCCAGGTTCCGCCACGGACGCCGTGGGGGCAACAGGGTCGACCTCTGGCGACGACACCACCGGTGGGGAGACGTCGATGCCCGAGAGCACGACGACGCTCGGCATGTCCACGTCCTCTTCCACGACCGACCCCACGACTGGCACCCCGGGCACTTCGGGCACGACGGGCTCGTTCCCGACGGATACCGATACCGATACCGATACCGATACCGATACCGATACCGATACCGATACCGGGTCCAGTGACACCGAACTCCCGCTCGCGAACCCACCGGAGTGGCCATGAGATCCAACCACCTCGCGCTCCCTGTCGCCCTCCTCTTCTCAGGCTGTTTCCAGGACATCATCGACGACAGCGATCCAGATCCTGCCGACAGCGTGGTCAGCGAGACACCGGTCGTCCCCGCAGCAGGCAGCAGCGTGACGGGGCTTCCCCAAGACGCGAGCAGCGACTCGTCCGGCGGAGGAACCACGGATGGCAACTCCGGCAACTCGCCCCAGCCGTACTGTGGTGACGGGGCTCTGGACCCAGAGGAAGACTGCGACGACGGCAACGATCGCTCGGGTGACGGCTGTAGCGCCGCGTGCAGGAGCGAACCCCATGCGTGCGGTTCACAGAGTTCGACCCTTGGCGAAGACTTCGAGCGCGGTATTGGCGTGTGTAAGGACGCCAGCGACAACACCTGCGAAAAAGACTTCGCCAGCCTGTGCGCGCCCGGCTGGCATCTGTGCTCGTGGACTGAGCATGTGCAGCTCAACGACGGCGTCTCCATCCAGCTTCAGGACGTCCCCGCTGTCGGTGCCATCCGCTGCCGTGCTCTGGGCGGTTCGGGGCACTACACGAGCCACGACTTCAGCGTCGATGGGCCCGACAGCTGCGAGATTGGGTCGTCACGCGTCGATTGCCCGACCAACCTCGGCTGCAACGAGACCGTGCTCGCCGCCCTGTGCTGCGCACCGATTCCGTCCTGCGGAAACGGGGTCACCGACAACGACCTCGAGGAGTGTGACGACGGGAACGACGACGACTTCGACGACTGCAGCAACAGCTGCGCCCACCGGCAGGGCTCCGGACCGTTCTGTTGACGGGCGTCGGCGCACGGTCGCCGGAGTGCCGCCGGAGTGCCGCTCAACCGCGCCGTCAGACTCGAGCGTGAGGGCCAGCCTCCGCCGCAGCAGACCGGTGAGTCGGCTGTCGCCACCTTCTGGGGCGCCTTCAAGGCTGTCCCCAGCCGCCACGTGAATCTCTCGAGGGCCGCGCGCCGGAACCGACGCCGTCCGCTCGCTACGCTGCCTTCTGCGCTGCTTGAAACGAGCTGTGCACTTCGCGGACCAGATCCATCGCCTCTTGCACTGGCTCTACTGCGGGCTTGAGGTTTGCGTCCACGAGTCGGGCCCGGATGTAGCCGTAGAGCCCGATGAGGTTTTCGCAAAGCTCGGGGGCGAGTTCGCTGTCGAGGCTGACCTCGAGCGCCCCGATCAATTTGATCGCGTGACTGAGCTGCTCGCAGCGCGCCTTCACGTCGTTGCTCTCAATCGCAGTGATCGCTCGTTGGCAATCCAGCTCAATCCGTTGGAATACCTCGTCGAGGATTCGCTGCGGGGAAGCGGATTGGACCCCTACGGTCTTGTATGCGTTCGCGCGTGCTTGATACATGGCGGTCTAGATTCCCAAGAAGGCCAACAGTTGGCTGCCTTGTGCGTTAATTTCGGCGATGCGTTCCTCGAGGTTCGTGAACTGCGAAGTCAGACGATCTCTCAGTCGCGCGGCACCGTCGTCGATTCTCGTGATCCGGTCGTCGAGGCGGTCGACAAGATCCTGGAGCGCGTCGTCCTTGACCGAGAGCACCCCGTCGATCGAGTCGGTATAACGATCGCTCAGGTCTACGAAGGCAGCTTGCAGACCCGTGTCTCCGACGAAGAGATTCTCGAGGTCTTCGGTCCCACCTGCGACCGCTGCCGTAAAGGCTTCGGCGTCGAAGTCGAACTCGCCTTGTTGATTGACCTCGAGTCCAAAATCGGCAAGCCGGGCATTGTCGGGGCCGAAGAATCCCGAGGTGATGCTGTTGATGTCGCGTTGCAACATCTGGAGGGTCCGGTCGCCAAACAGCGAGCCTTCGGGAGCCGAGTCGCCCACGAGGTTCAGCTGGCGTTGGATCTGGCTCGTGACCGCGTTGAGCGCGTCGACGTAGCCCTGCATCTTCTCGGTGATGGCCTCGGGATCGGCTTTCACATCGATGCGAGCATCGGTCACGCCCTCGGCGAGAAGCTCGAGCGTCACCCCGGCGATCGCATCATCGACAACGTTGGACGAGCGAGTGACCGTGGTCCCCGCGATGGTGAACTCGGCGTCTTCAGCGGACACGACTTCGGCCGCGACTGCATCCAGGCCGGTAAGCCCGCCAGAGTCCGTGAACGACAACGCGTTGGCGAGGCCGGTCTCCTGGGAGGTCACCTGCAATCGGTGCACGGTGCCGTCGAAGAGCACCGACGCCGACACCTCTGCGTCGGAGTCGTTGATCGCTTGCGCCACGTCGGACAGGGACATCGTGTCGTCGTACGCAACATCGACCGTGTCCGCTCCCGAGGTAATCGAGAGTGTTCCAGCGCCGCCCAGCACTCCGGCCGCGTCGTCGGCAAAGCCAAACGACCGGCTCGTCTCAGCGCGGGCGAGGTTGGTGACTGAGATATCGTAGACGCCCTGGAGCGCGTCGCTGCTTCCGGTGACCTTGATCTGGTCACTCGTTGACGTCGCGCTGAGTACCCGGATTTCGTCCGCGGTATCCAGGCCCTCAGCCGCTTCGGCGAGAGCTTCGACCGCTTCGGAAATGTCTTTGACGACGGCCTGCTGCTGGCGTGTCGCGGCCTGTTCGGCCTCGAGCGCCCCGGCGCGAGCGTCCTCGATGCCGACGAAGGCGTCGATGAGTGCCGCTGTGTCGAGTCCGGTAGAGAGTCCGCCGAAGCTGATGCCCATGGTGCGTTAGAAACCTTGTGTTGGAAAAATGGAAGGTGGCGCCACCCCGGGGGAGAGGTGGCGCCTAGAAACCGACCGGTGGGGGTTACCCGAGGAGCTGGAGTGCCGACTGCGGAAGCTGGTTGGCCTGCGCGAGCATTGCGGTACCAGCCTGCGACATGATTTGAGCTCGTGTCAGCGACGCCGTTTCACGGGCCACGTCCACATCTCGAATCCGAGCGTTCGCAGAGGTGAGGTTCTCTTCCTCCACCCGGAGGTTCGAGACCGTGATCTCCAGCCGGTTCTGCGACGCACCAAGGTTGGCACGACCAGTCGACAAACTCGCGATGGCGGTGTCGATGGTGCCCAGGGCCGTCTGTGCACCCGCGGCAGTGGTGAAGTCCATGGCGTTGACGCCCAGCGTGGCGGAGTCAGTCGCCGCGAACGTGATGTCGACGGTGTCGACACCCGCGACGGCGTCCTTGCCAACCTGCATGGCAAACGTGCCGGCGTCGCCACCGAGCATGTTGAAGCTGTTGAATTCACTGACGCTCGAGATACGGTCGATCTCCGCGACCAGCTGCGTCTGCTCAACATCGATGAAGGCACGCTCGTTGTTCGAGAGAGCACCGTTGGCGCTTTGGACGGCCAGCTCTCGGAGGCGACCCATGATGTTCTGCTGCTCGTTCATCGCACCCTCGGCGATCTGAATCATCGAGATGGCGTCGTTCGCGTTTCGCTCGGCCTGACCAACGCTGCGGATGTCGGCCGTCATGACCGAGGAAATGCCCATCCCGGCGGCGTCGTCGGCCGCGCTCTGAATCCGCAGGCCGGAGCTCAGTCGGCCAATCGACTTACCCAGGTTCTTCTGGGTCATCATGAAGTTCTTTTGAGCGCCAAGGCTGGTGGCGTTGCTGATCATCGAGAAGGTCATCTTGCGTTCCTCTTGTTGGGGGATGTTGGGGGGGTCGGTTTCGGTGCCGGACGATTCGTTCCGGCTTCACAGGGAGATTCGGTCCAACCCGAACTTGGTTTACCCCCCGGGGTTGCTTCAGCCGCCTAAGGACATGAGAGAGACGATCCGTTCCGAAACGACGCGGCTCGCTTCGAGCTCGTTGCTCAAGTTTGCAAGCCACGTTGCTGCCTCGATCGGGTCCGCGCCGATGGAACCTTCAAAGGACTGTGTCAAAGAGACTTCGAGGTCGTCGAGCATGCCGAGGCTCTCGTCCAACGAGTTGGACGTCACCCCGGTCTCGACTTGCGCGTAGGCCAACTGCTCGAGGGCCTCCGCGAGGTCGTTGTCGAGGAAACCTCGTACGGCAACCGGGTCGTTGGCCGCCAGAGCGGCCTGCAACCCCGATATCGTTCCGAAAACGTCCACGCCTTCGGCGGCCGTGAGAACCGTGCCGGTCACCCCGACCTGTTTGAAGGTGCCCTCGCTGGTCTCGAGCGTTCTCGAGATGTCATTCCCGGTGTAGACGCCAGCAGCATCGAACGGAGGGACATCGCTGTTCGACCCTGCAAGGAGATACTCCCCGTCGATCGAACGCACGTTCGCCGAAGCGAGCATACTGTCGAAAAGCGTCCCAATCTCGATCGCGGCTGCGGTCCGGCCCGAGGCGTCGTAGCTCTCACTTGCGCCGAGCATCGCCAACTCCCGAACCCGGCCCATTCCGTCGACCAAGTCGCCGAGCGCGGCATCGACTCGGGTCAGGTTGTCTCGTGCCCGTTCGACAGTGGACTCATGCATGTCCCGCCGGTCCATGCTCAGCTTTGTCCGCATGCCGTCAGCCCAGCGAACGGGGTCATCGGACGGTCGCTGGACCTCCACCCCCGTCGTGACCTGAGTGCCAGCCTTTGCGATGGAGTTCTGCGTATCCATCGTCCGGCTGCTCATCAGCCGCAGCATTCGGGTTTCGGTGATGCGCATGGTGTTCCTTTCGTGCGGTCGGCTTAGAGCGTTGCGAGCAGGTTGGAGAGCATCTGGTCGATCGTCGAAACGTAAGTCGACGCAGCCTCTGCGGCGCGCTGGAACTCGGAGAGGCGGAGCATCTCCTCTTCGATGCTCACGCCAGACAGTGCGTCTCGCTGAGCGTCGAGCATCTCGCCTCGAGCACGGTGGAGGCTCTCAGAAGCCTGAGCGTCGTTGGCCAGTCGCCCAACGCCGGAGAGAATGTTGATCGCCTCGTCGGTCGCGGTTCGTGTTCCACCCGCGGCGGTCAACCCTTCTCGAAGCGCGAGAAGACTCGTGATGCCGCCGATGTCGCCAGCCGGCTCACCGAGGGTTGCAGTCGCAAGCAGCGAGGGGTCATCCTGGAGGACCTGGTTGACGGAGATCGCCGCGGCGGCCCCCCCCGGACCCAGAGGGATGTCGAACACCGCCAACCCGGTGGTGCCGTCTGCGGCTTGACCGGCGGTGTGAATCCCGTTGACGGCGGTGGCGAAGTCAAAGGCCAACTCGTCGAGCTGGGTCATCGTGGCGCCGACCGTACCTGTGATGAACTCGATCTCCGCCCCGAGTTGGCCGGCTCCGATCTCCGTGGTCACATCTCGAGCCGAGGGGCCCGAGCCAACCGTGACGGTGATCGACGTCGGGTCTGAGGGAACCGAGCTCACGTTCAACGGGTGGGTTCGGTCGCCATCCACGAGGACTGCGCCGCCGTTGGCAACAAAGCGCATGTTCCCGTCGGGGTCGATCCGCCCAGATCCCCCAACAAGCTCCGCCAGGCGGGCCGCGGCGAGGTCTCGCTGGTCGGCAACACCAGGGTTGTCGTAGAGCGTGAGCGTTTCGTTTGCGGCGGCGATGGTCGAGGAGAGTTCGTTGATCTCGCCGGCCAGCGTCTCGGCCCTGTACTGAGCGTTCTCGGCAGAGGTCGTGATCGCGGTTGCGGCGTCGGAGAATCCCTCCGCCATCGACCGTGCACGTTGCACGACGTCTTGCATCCGCGCGCCGTCAAGCGGGGACGCTTGCAACGCGTTGAGGCCATCGAAGAAAGCTGAGATCGATTCGGGGAGCGCCGAGCCACCTGCGGCCAGCGACGCATCCAAGCCCAACAGCGCGCTGGTACTCGACGACGCAAACCCGAGCGAACTCGCGTTGTCTCGCTCTCGCGAGGCCAACAGGAGATCCTCACTGCGGTAGGAGCCGTCGGCCCGCACGCCGCCCAGGACAATGTCAGCGCCCAGTTCGACTCGCTGCCGAGAATAACCCTCGGTCGAAACGTTGGAGACGTTGTTGCCGATGGTGGCGACGCCTGCGGAGTGCGCCTGGTAGGCACGACCTCCGAGCCCCAACAGTCCGAACAAGTTAGTCATTGACGCCCGTTCGAGCCATGCCCTGCTCGTTGGCCGCGCGAGCGCGGACGTTGCAGGCGCGTGCGTCGTAGGTGAGCCGCACGGGGACGTCGGGACGCACCCGCGACAACATGCTCTGCGCATCCTGCAGCAAGATGCTGTTGACCGCGGCCTTGCGGCGCAGAGATGAAATCACCCGTGCCACTTCACGACGCCGCGTCGGGTCATCGCGGAACTCGGGCCGCACCAACTCAGTCTCCACGGACTGCGTGAGGTGGGTTTTCTCCGCGGTGAGAAACTCCAAGGACGCGAGGTCGAGCGCTGCGATTGCATTGCGCTCCGCGTCGAGGACCTCCCCCAACCCGTCGAGCAACTCGCGAAGTGCCTCGATCACAGGAAACGCCCCAGCTCGTCGTCGAGAATCTTCTCCGCGAGCTTTTCGAAGTCGATCGGGTAGCCGCCCGACTCGATGTCGGCCTTGATCCGAGCGACCCGCTCCGAAGCAGCGGCGCCGTCCGAAGACAGCGAGACCGCGGCCTCGTTCGCTGAGCTCGAGAACTTGACGCTATCGGCTTCTGTCCGCGCTGGACTGTCTGCTCGGGCGGTCTTGACGCGCTCTGCGTCCGCCGCGAGCGGCAGGTCATTGCGCACGGGTTGTCCTACAACTTTCATTCTGCTCCTTCGTTCTCTACCGGTTCGATCGTGGATCCGACTTCACGCACTCGGACCGCCGCGATCTCATCGGCGACCACCATCGGGTCTTGTTCATTCGCAGGGGGCGGCACCTGGGTCGGTTCTGCTCCCGCGATCGCACTCTGTAGCTCCGCGGCGAGTCCAACGTCACCGCTCTGTGCGACCGCGTCCGCAATCGCCTCGGTAAACATCCCGTGCATCGTGGAGGCTGCCGCGCCATCGCCACCGAACATCGCCCCCTTGGGCATCTTCGACAGCACCTGACGCAGGAAGTAGGCCTCGAGCTGCTGCGCCGCCTTCGCGGCACCAGCTTGGTCCGAAGAACCGCCACCGATCGGGCTGCTCGCGCTCACAGGAACTTGATCTCCGCCCGCAGTGCACCCGCGGCTTGAAGGGCCTGAAAGATGGCCGCGAGGTCGCGCGGCTTCACACCCAAGCTGTTGAGCGCGGATGCCACGTCGCCCACGTTGGCCGCGCCTTCGAGGAGATGCAGCTCGCCTTCGCTTTCCTCGACCTCAACCTCGGAGTCTGGAACAACCTTGGTGTCTCCACTCCCGCCTCCGATGACACCGGCGTCGGGCTGGGACACGACTTTCTTCTCCTTCACCCGCACGGTGATTCCGCCGTGGGCGATGGCGACCTCGGAGATCGTCACGTGAGAGCCAACGACAACCGTGCCCGTTCGCTCGTTAATGACGATCCGCGCGGGCGCGTCGGGAGTGACCTCAACCGACTCGAGCGTTGCGACCAATGCCGAGACCCGCTTGGTCCAGGTCGGGCTGATCTTCACTTCGACCGTCCCCGCATCCCGCACCTTGGCGAGGGGCAGGCCCATGCGAGCATTGATAGCCTTGGCGGTGCGCGTCGCGGTGGTGAAGTCGGCCTCGCGCAACAGCAAGACGACCTTCTCCTTGGGCATCGTACCCGGCGCTGCGAGTTCCAGAACTCCTCCGCTTGGGATCTTTCCGACCGTCGGATGGTTCTTGGTGGTGCCCGAACCGCTCTTGCCACTGACGGCAAAGCCCCCGAGCGACAGGCTGCCTTGGGCAACGGCGTAGGTCTTGGCGTTGCTCGCCTTGAGCGGCGTCGCGATGAGCGTTCCGCCCTGCAGGCTCTTGGCAGACCCCATGGAGGACACCGTGACGTTGATCTTCGCGCCTGGCTTCGAGAACGCAGGAAGCGTCCCGGTCACGATGACCGCCGCGACGTTCTTCGCCTTGATCTGGTCCGCGTCGACCTGAACGCCGAGGTGGTTCATCAGGCGCGAGAGCGACTGACGCGTGGCGATGTCGGAGCTGTTGTCTCCGGTGCCCTGCAAACCGACCACGATGCCGTAGCCGACCAGCGGGTTCTCGCGAAAGCCCTCCACGTCGGCAAGTTCCTTCAAGCGTGAGGCGCTCGCGGGCTCGACATGACCGAGCGTCGCGGCGGTCAGAGCAATGGCTGCCATCAGGCTATGGAGGCGGGTACGCATGTCTTGAATTCGTTTGTACGGCGCGTTCTAGATCGATCCAGGACTACTTGGGGACGTCGCTCTCGCGACGCGCGCCCCGCTCAGAACGGAGCCCCTCGTGTGAGCCCGCGGGAGCCCCATCCGGGACGCTGCTGGTCGTTGACATCCCCGCGCCCGATGTACTCGATCTCGGCGTTGGCGATGCGAGACGAGGGCACGGTGTTGTTGGCCGCGATGTCGACCGGGCGCACCAGACCACTGACGTACAGATGGTGCTCCTCGTTGGAGACCATCACCACGTTGGTGCCCTCGACGAACAGATCCCCATTGGGCATCACGTCTTTCACGCGAACCGGAAGCGTCGCCGAGAGCCGCCCGCTGCGTTGGGTTTGACCGTTGCCGTTGAAGCTGTGGTCCGAGGTGAGCGCCATCAGATCCACGGGGTCGATGTCTGGGAAGTTGCGCTTGAGCTTCGCCATCAGGCCAAACGCCTTCGGCGCCGTGAAACCATTGGAGCCCTTTCGGCCCAGCTTGGTGGACGAGGTGCGAGACGCGGTCTCCCGTTCATCGATCTCGATGACGAGCAGGTCCCCCACCCGGCGGGCGCGGTCGTCCTCGAACAGCCCGCGTTGGTCCGCGTAGAGACTGCCGGGCGACGCCTCGGCGGTGGGCGCATAGAGGCCGCGGTCGAACTCCCGCTCCTTCGGGGAGTACGGGGCGATGTGGCGCGGTGGCCCAGCGCACCCCGCGATCAAGAAGCTCAGGCCTAGAAGGACCGTGTGTTTCATGCGCCCTGCCCCTCCATCTCGACGGTCTTCGGGTCGACAAGAAGGCCCTGGACGACCTTTCGTGTGGCCCGCACCCGAACCCGCACCCGTTCGCCAGGGCGAGCCGTGGCTTCCAAACGGCCGTGGCTTTCGATACGCGCCCCCCCGACCCGAACGACGACCTTGACGGCCGTGCCTCGGGCGATCGGAGTCGGAAGCGCGATGTTGGTCGAGGTGACCAGCTGGCCAAACTCCACGTCCTCGAGGACCGAGGAGCCAACCAAACTGACCGGTGCCAGCGCCACCCCCTCGGTTCCGATGCGAGGCTCGAGCTCCAAGTCCCCAGCCGAGATGACGTCGCCCTCTGCGAGCTCGCGCTGCACCACCAGGACCTCGTGGACTGCGAGCAACTTGACCCGCACAAAGGCGCGGCGCTGCACCATGTCGTTGCGCATCAACTCCACCAGCGCGAAGGCGTTGCCCTCCTTGGGCGTACGCCTCCACTGGGCCCGCACCGAGTCGCCCTCTTCGAGGACAAACGTCGCGGGGACCGAGACCTCTCCGATGAGCAGGTTCCCCGGGAGGTCCGGCTCCAACTGCTTGGCGATGTCCTTCCCAATGGCCTGCCGCGATTCGGCGAACGGGTCGGTCGGTTCGTCCCCGGGCTTGGGCCCGCCCAGACACACCAACGCGGATAGGATGAGAATGCGCAGCATGATGGCTCCTAGCGGAGGTTTGCGGTCTGTTGAAGCATCTCGTCAGCAGCCTGAACCACCCGAGAGTTCACCTCGTACGCTCGCTGACCGCTGATGAGATCGATCATCTCCTCAACGACCTTCACGTTCGACATCTCGAGCATGCCCTGCTCGAGGCCACCCGCCCCTTCCGCTCCCGGAATGCCGACGATGGCGGTTCCCGAGGCGGCGGTCTCCGTGAAGAGCGTCTTCCCGATGGCTTGCAGGCCCGCCGGGTTCGCAAAGTTGGCGACCTCGATCTGACCGAGCTCGACCGGCTCCGTCTCTCCGGTAATCGACGCGGTGACGATGCCGTCGCTGCCAATCGTCACGCTCTCCGCATCGGGAGGCACGACGATCTGCGCAGCCATTCCGTAGCCCTCCGCGTTGACCATCTGCCCCTCGGCGTCGAGATGGAACGATCCGTTTCGCGTGTACACCGGGTTCCCGTCCGGGTCTTGCAGCGCGAAGAAGCCTCGGCCTGCAATCGCAACATCGAACGGGTTGCCAGTCTGCTTCAAGTCTCCCTCGCCAGTGTCGATGGAGGTACCAGCGACGCGAACGCCAAGCCCGACCTGAAGCCCTGTACCAGCCCTGTTGTTGGCCCCTGCAGCGGCACCAGGGGCACGCAGCGTCTGGTACATGAGGTCTTCGAACTCGGCTCGACCGCGCTTGAATCCTGCGGTTTGCGAGTTGGCGACGTTGTTGGCGGTGACGTCCAGCTTGGTTTGCAGGGCGGTCATGCCCGTGGCGGACGTGGACAGTGCTCGAATCATGGTTGCTCTCCTTTGGGACTGCTAGCCCCGAGTGGGGCGCCTAGGCCCCGCCGATTTCACGGACGACGCGTTGGTCGATCTCGCGGTAGGTCGTCATCATTTGGTGCAGGCTCTCGTGATTTCGCGAGATCCGAATTAGGTCGACCATGCCTCGCACCGGGTCGAAGTTGGCCTGTTCGAGGTGGCCGGAGACCACCGATGCGTTCTCGACGGGCTTGACCCCGCCGGGCGCTGAGTAGAGGTTTCCCCCTTCGTTCTGCAGCTTGCCGTCGTTGAGAGAGACGATCTGGATCTGCCCCAAAGGGACACCGTCAGCGAGCACTTGGCCCGCGGGGTCGACGGTGATCTCATTCGCGCCCCCGGGGATCAACATCGGCCGGTTGGAGACGTCGAGGACTCCGTTGCCGCGCTCGTCGATGAGCGCTCCGTCTGGACCGATGCGAAACGCACCCGAGCGGGTGTAGCGGGGCCCCTCTGGGGTCTCCATGGCAAACCATCCGTCGCCATCCACCGCAACATCGAGCGGGTTTCCTGTTGTGCGCAGCTCGCCCTTGCTGGTGTCCACCGTGCCCTCCTCGGCCGTGACGAAGGAGAGGTTTCCTTGGTCCCCAAGGACCTCTTCGAACGTGACCCGCTCGGCGCGGAAACCCGTGGTGTTGCCGTTGGCGACGTTGTTCGCGGTGACGTCCATGGCGCGCTCTTGCGCAACGGCACCGGACATCGCGACGTAGAGTCCGTCACTCATGCTGCTTGCTCCGTGGTCTGGGCCGGCTCTTCCAACTTCGTCCGCAACCGGGTGATCGCCCGTGCATGGAGTTGGCTGACGCGGCCGACAGAGATGCTGAAGATCTCCCCAAGTTCGGCGTAGGTAAGCTCTTCGATGTAGTAGAGCGACAGCAGCTGCGCGTCGCGTGAGGGCAGCAGATGCAGCGCCTTCATCACCTTCGACAGCAGGTCGCGCCGCTCGGTCAGCGAGACGGGAGAGTCCGCCGAAGATGCTGGGTGCTCTTGGAATTCAACAACCGCAACGTGGGTCAGCCCCTCGAGGTCTTTTCGATACTCGGACACCGAAACGCCGAGGTCTGTCGCGACCTCCTGGTCGTCCGCGGCCCGACCGAGCTTCTGCTCCAGACGCCGCATCGTGTCTTGGACGCGCTTCGCCTTCTGACGTTGGCGCCGCGGCAGGATGTCGGCGCGACGAAGCTCGTCGTACACCGCCCCGCGAATTCGTTGTTCTGCGAACCCCAAGAAAGGCTCGCCCCGTTTCGCGTCGTAGCGCTCCGCGGCCTGGGTCAGGCCGAGGTACGCGGCCGCAACAACATCATCCACGAGCACCGGGTCAGGCAGTCTCCGTGCCATTCGCAACGCGATACGGCGCGCGATGGGAGCGTGCTCCACGACCAATTGATCGCGAAGGCTGCGCCGAGATCCGGCCCTACCCAGGTGCCCGTAGCCTGTCATCTAACGTCCTCCATGGCCTCGGGTCGAGTGAAGTCTTCCGGCCCCGGGATCACGAACGCGTCGTGGGTGAACGTCGACGGCGACATCGACGAGACCTCGGCCAGCATCGAGCACAAGGCACGAGAGGACGGTGCATCGGGGTACTGCAGCAAGACCGGGCTTCCCAGCGCACACGCCGTGGCAGCCCGCGCGTCGGCGGGGATGTACGGCAGCTCGCAGAGCTCCACACCCAAGAAGCGCGAAACGAGAGCTTCGAGTCGGGTGTACGCATCGTGAGCATCCGAGGCGTTGTCCACCCGGTTGACCACCACAAATGCCCGGTCCAGCCCAACCCTGGCCGTCAGTGCCTTGAGACATGCGTAGGCATCGGCGAGCGACGTGGGCTCTGGTGAGAGCACGAGAACGACGTGACTGGCGAGGGCGCACATCTCAATGCCCACGTCCGAAAGTCCGGTGGGAGCGTCAATGACCGTCGCTTCGTAGGCGTCTCGAAGGGTCTCGATCTCGACGTAGATGGAGGCGGCTTGCGCCGGGTCCAGGTTCGCCAGCATCGAGTTGCCGTTGAGTCCGGGAAGGAGGTCAATGCCATGTGCATGCTCGAGGACATCCTCGACCGGCATCCCGCGCAACATGTCCAGGACACTGCGCTCGGGCGCCAGCCCAAACAACAGGTTGAGGTCGGCCATGCTGAAGTCACCGTCGACGGTCAGCGTTCGCAGCTCGTTCCTGGCCATCCAGACGGAGGCGTTGGCAGCAACGAAGCTCTTTCCAACTCCGCCCTTTCCACCTGTGAACGCGATTGTCGTTCCCGGTTGCGGCTTGCCTCGGCGCTGGGCCGTACGGAAGCGATCGAGCGAAATGACGTCAGCTATCGTGCTCACGCGACCTCCATGAATTCTTGACCTTCAATTGCCATCGACATGAGTAGTTTTCGGGTTGCGACTTGAATGTCTTCGGGGACTTTTTGGCCGCGCGTCAGGTAGCCAACAGGGATGTTGTGGCGCGCGGGAGTGAGGACGATTTCGCGGAGGTCGGCAGTTTCGTCGACCTTCGTAAAGAGCAAGCGAGACACCCCAATGGGTGCATAACGAGCGATGATCGTGTCGATGTCGAAGGCACTGGTACCTGCCGCCATCGCGAGGTGAATCTCGGGCTTGGGCAACCGATTGATCAGCTGCTCGAGCATTCGAGGGGCGCGGAGATCTCGGAGACTGCGACCCGCCGTGTCGACGAGCACGAGTTCAGCGTTGGCCGACTGCTCGAGCGCGGCAGCCAGCTCGGTGGGCGCATGCCGGACAAGCGTGACCGGAACGCCCATCATCTGCGCAAACGCCTTGATCTGCGCCGGGGCTCCAACGCGGTGGTTGTCGAGCGAGATGATGTGGACACGCTTGCGCTCGAGCAACGCTGCGTTCGCGGCGATCTTCGCAATGGTGGTGGTCTTGCCCACGCCGGTCGGGCCGATGAGAACGCGGACCCTTCCTTCGGCCTTTCGGGCGATTGTGCGACCGATGCTCGCCTCTTCGAGCGCCTCGACGTCGATTCGCGGCCGACGAGAGAGGGACGTGACCATTCGCTTGAGCTCGGCCACCTCTTCGAGCAACGCCTTGTTGTTGGAGTTCTTCGTGGGCCGCGTGTTTCGGACCAAACTCCGCAGAGCGCGAAGCTCGGAGCGAAGCGGAAGCATGGCTTCGGCGAGTTCCGCTGCCGAGTCGGCACGAGCGGCAAGGGTCGCCTCTGAGGACGACCGGTCCGAACTCTCCGGCTTCTCATCGCCCTCGTCGACGGCGGCCGTGACCGCGAGCATACGTTTGCCGCCCGGGCCCTTGACCGGCTTCGTCGCGATGATGAGAGCGTCCGGACCGAGTTCCTTCTTCACCCGGGCCAACGCCTCGCGCATCGAGTCCGCCTTGAACTTCCGGAGCTTCATGCGGCCTCCGGCATGCGGACACCATCAGTGTCGATGATGCGCGTCGCGGAGAGAGGAACCGAGGGGTCGACCTCGCGATAGCTGATGACGCGGAGGCCTCGGATGTGGCGCTGCGCGATGGCGGATGCCGTGCGCCGGACGTCCGGCGCCACGATGAGAAGTGGGGGCTCGTCGCGCTGCGCTGCCAACTCGGCGGCATCGCCCAACGTCTGGGTCAGCTTGGTCAAGCCCGAGGCATCTCCGCCACGGGGGCCACGGCGAAGCAACTCTTCGGCCTTGGGCTCGAGCACCATCGCCCGCAGCCGGCCTTGGCCGTCGACGAACTGCTCGGTGATGCGTCGCGAAAGACGTTGACGAACGAGCTCGGTGAGTTCGTGGATGTCCTTGGTCTGCGCCGCGTTGTCGGCCAGCGTCTCCAAGATGGAGCGCGTGTCTCGAAGGGACACCCCTTCGGCGAGGAGGGATCGCAGCACCTGGATCACCTGTCCCAGCGACAGCAGATGCGGGATGAGTTCCTCCACAACCTTTGCGTTGCGTTGTCCGGCCAGATCCACAAGCTCTTGAGCCTCTTTTCTTCCAAGAAGTTCTGCGGCGTGCTGCCTCACGACCTCGGTGAGATGCGTGGCGATGACCGACGACGCGTCCACCACAGTGCATCCGGCCGTCTCTGCGGTGCTGCGTTGACCCGGTGCGATCCACTTGGCGGGAAGGCCGAACGTTGGCTCTCGCACCATCGCGCCGGGCAGGTTGGCCGTCGCCTGACCCGATGGGTCGATGGCGAGCATCCGACCCACTCGAATCTCTCCCTCGGCAACCTTCACGCCTGAGATGAGCAGCTTGTAGCTCGAGGGCTTGGCACCCACATCGTCGCGAATCGAGACCGGTGGGACGATGAAGCCCAGCTCCTTCGCCATTTGTTTCCGCACCCCGGCGATGCGCCCGAGAAGCTCGCCGTCTCGACTGAGGTCGGCAAGGGGAAGCAACTGGAGCCCGAGCTCCATCGACACCAGGTCGACCGGAAGAACCTCGGCGATTTCTTGCTTCTGCGCCTCGGGGTCGAGCAACCGCTTGCGGTCCAGGTCGGCCTTCTTCTTCGCATCGACAGCTTTCGACCGGGCCGGCGTAGCGGTGTCCTTGGCGCGCTTGTCTCCAAAGTAACCCATTCCGCAGGCAATCCCAGCAACCGCCAACAAGGGGAAGTGAGGCATGCCCGGCACAACCCCGAGCAGAGCAAGCACCGCCCCCGTGGCCCAGGCCGCCTTCGGGCGCATGATGAGCTGCCCGGTGAGCGACGACATCATGCCGCCGGTCGCGTTGCTGTCGCGCGTCACCAAGAGGGCGGCGCCCGTCGAGACCAGCAGCGCCGGAAGCTGCGAGACGAGTCCGTCCCCGATGGACAAGATGCTGTAGGTCTCAGCCGACTCCAGCGGCGACAACCCGTGCTGCATCACGCCAACGATGACGCCCGCAATGAGGTTGATCGCCACGATGATCAGTCCGGCGATCGCGTCGCCACGGACGAACTTGGAGGCACCATCCATCGCCCCGTGAAACTCCGCGTGCGCCTGGACTTCTTCGCGACGCTTGCGGGCGGTCTTCTCGTCGATGAGACCCGCGACAAGGTCGGAGTCGATCGCCATCTGCTTGCCCGGCAACGAGTCCAACGTGAAGCGAGCGCCGACCTCGGAGATTCGGTCGGCACCTTTTGTGATCACGATGAAGTTCACCAAGACCAGAATCAGGAACACGACCGCGCCAACCACGAAGTTGCCGCCGACCACGAACTCACCGAACGCCGCGATGACCTGACCTGCCGCATCGAGCCCCTCACCTCCATGAAGGAGGATGTTTCGGGTCGAAGCGACGTTGAGGCTCAGACGAAATAGCGTCACCAGAACGAGCAGCGACGGGAACGACGAGAAGTCGAGCGGCTTCTCCACGTACATCGCCACCAAGAAGATGAGCAGCGACACACACAGGCTCGCCGACATCAGCAGGTCGAGCAGCGCCGGAGGCAACGGAAGCACCGCGAGCGCAAGGACGCCGACCATGAGCACGGCCCCGATGGCGTCTCCCACGTTGCGCCCGCCCGCGCTGGCTTCTTTGGTCGCCACTAAACTGTTCTATTGGTCGGCCGATTCGTAAGGGCCAGTCCCATCGGTGCGGCGAGCGTCCAGATCTAGGGCGCGCGCGGCCAGGTTCGGGACGTGGGTGAGCGCGCGGCGCAGCATCGGCGGACGGTGTTTCCACGAAGCGTCGAACCGCGCGTCCCCGAGTCCGGGATCGGTACCAGTGGCGCGCACCAACACACTCGTACTTCCTGCGCCGTCGTTTAGGGCGCCAAGACCTGAACCTGAGAGCGGCTGGCCGCGGCAACCGTGCCCCGGGTGTCCACCGCAAGGTTTCGCCAATCATCGCCGTATCCCACCTCGTGCGCCCACAGCGGCTCGAAGTCGGCTCCCAGCTTCTCAAGAAGTTCGGGTCTGCCAGCCTCTTGGCTCCTCAGCCACGCAACGTTCCCGCTCCACGTCATCTGATGCCAGGAGCCCATGCTGGCCGCCTCGATGTGCTCGATGCGCGACCCGTCGAGGCCCAGGCGGAACATCGAGACCTCGTCCGTGAACGGATAGGCCTGCCCGAAAGCCCAGATCTCGTCCGCACTCCGACTTGCTCGGTAAAAGATGATGTCGACAGCAGGCTCGACAAAGGACCACAACTCAGCCCCTGTCGCGTCGTCCAACCCCACGACGCGATCAACGGCGACAACGACGACCGCCCCTTCGGCAAGCAAGGTGTCGGAGCGCAGGCCGCCTCCGGGTTCGACAGCCCAAGCTTCGGCCCCGTCGGCGTCGAATGCATGCACGACGTCGTCACTAGAGACTGCGATGACGCCGCCCCCCTCTCTGGGGCCGAGGCTCTGGACGCCTCCTTCGACCGGGCGGACCCATCCGCCGTCTCCGAGTTGCTCCACGTGCCCGCCGACGAAGAACTCTGTGCCGGATTGCCAATACTCGTACATACCCACGTACGTACCTTCATCCCTCGCCTCCAAAGCTGCGAACTCGATGGTGCCTGGAAGCCCCTCCGGAGTCCCCGGCGGTCTCTCCACAGCGGTCACCCCGAACGTGCCGTCGATCTCCCCCGTCGCGTCGAAGCGTTGAACCGAAAGACCGGGTCCCGGAATCCCCACCAACACCTGAAGGGCGTCCGCGGCGTCGAAGTCGAGGTCAAGCACCCACGAGCGATCGGGGTCCCAGCTCCAAAGCAAGGACCCTGAGACCGTACAATCGACATTGCATCCGTCTTCATCAAGCCGGTCCAGCTCGTCGCAACCCTCGCCCTTCTCCACGACGCCATTTCCACAAACGGACCCAGGGGGTTGCGTGTCGCCTCCCGTGTCCTCGCTCGACGAGCTGTCCAGGCCCGAGTCGTCGCTCGACGCACCAACCGAGTCCGAGTCAGTCGAACCCGTCGATCCCGTCGAGCCCGTCGAGCCGGACGGCCCCGGAGAACCCTCGCTCGAGGACGAGCCCTCACCCACCGGGGAAATCGCTTCGGGTCCAGTGCACCCCGCAGTCAGCAGCAGTACGCCAGCGCACAAGACATACCTGGTGCCTGAAGGGTTCGTGGTCTTTCGATTGAGTTCCAATGCAAGAAACACGTCTCGGGGGTAGTGCGGGCTCGCTCGGTTTTGATCATGACCAGAGCAACATAGTCCGCGGCATTCACGCCCCCAACGTGTAGACCGGGACTGCCACCGACCCGCCGCACCCTTCCGAAGTCAACGGGAGCACGGTGGAATACAGCCGTCGGCTCAAACTCGTTCCGGCAGAGTTCCAGGCCGACTCCGACGCAGAGCCCTTGAAATCGGAAAACGTTTTCCGATTTGGGCGGCGCGTCAGCCCGGCCTGCTACTGAATCCGGCCCTTCAGTCGGTACACATACGCCAGCACCTCGGCCACCGCGTTGTACAGATCCTCGGGGATCATGTCCCCCTCGCCCACAAGCTTGTGCATCAATCGCGCGAGCGGAGGTCGCTCGACAATGGGCACGCCGCTCTTCCGAGCAACCTCTCGGATCTGCGCCGCCATCCCGTCCACGCCCTTGGCCACAACCCGAGGCGCGTTCTCCTTGTTCTTGTCATAGCGCAGTGCGACCGAGTAGTGGGTCGGGTTGACGATTACGACGTCCGCGGTCGGCACCACAATCTCGGGCCGAGGCTTCCGCGCGAGTTCTTGCGCCCGACGACGACGCTTCTGTTTGAACGCGGGGTCGCCTTCGCTCTCCTTCATCTCCCGCTTCACCTCTTCCATCGTCATCTTCATCTTCTGGCCGTGCGTACGTTTCTGGTGCCAGAAGTCGACGGCAGCCATGATGGCGAGGACGCCGGCGCCGTATTTCACCGTTCGCTCCACCACGGGCACCAAGTGGTCTCCCAGTGCACCCGGGGCGAGTGAGGGCATCGACACGATGAGATCGAGTTCCTTGTAGATGGCGGCTCCCGCGGCAGCGAGCACGAGAATGACCTTGCCTGCTGCCATCCCACCGCGGACGGCGGCCTCTTTGGGCGCGAAGATCTGCTTGGCGCCGGAGAAGGTGATGATCTTGGTGATGTTGAACTTCGGTTTGGTCAGTGCGGGCGGCCAACCCAACTGAACGGCGCTGGAGATCGTCCAACCAAGAACCGCTCCGAGGCCGGCCGGAAAGGCGGCCTCGACGACGATCCAAAACGCCTCGAACACGGCAGGCGGGTCGACGGGAGCCTCCAACGCGTTCCAGCGTTGCTGCATGTACGCCATCATCAGCTCGAGCGTCTGCTTACCGAACACGCCCGCCCCAACGAATCCACCCACGAGCGTCGCCCACAACGTGAGGTCCTTGGACCGGGCAATGTCACCGTCGCGCCGTGCCTTCTCCTTGCGCCGCGGTGTCGCCTCTTGTGTTTTCTGATCCTTGTTTTCTTCAGCCATCGATCAGCTCGGATCAGTCCGGGTCAGTCCGGATCAGTGGAAACCCGGGAGGGAGGTCATCGCGCGATAGGCCCGCGTGAGAATCTCGGACGCCATCAAGGGCGCGATCAGCAGCAGCACCCCCGCACCCATTAGGCCGGTGAGCGACAACATCACCGAGTAGACATTGAGCGCCGGGGCGGCGCGGTTGGCCAGGCCCATGGCGATGTTGGCGACCGTCACCGCAACCAGGATCGGGAGGGCGAGGTGAATGCCCACCAGGAACATCTCCCCCGAAGCCCGCATCAGCGCACCAAACGAGGTGAACAGAATCGCGACGTCGGTCGGCGGGAGCATCGCGAGCCGGGCGACGTTCTGAATGCCGCCCACGGAGATGAACGCGAAGCTCGCGATCACGAATACGATACGGCGCATGGGCAGGGCCATGTCGCCCAACGACGGGTCGAACGTGCCCGCGAATCCCAAGCCCATCTGCATGCCGATGAGCTCGCCGCCAACCTCGAGCCCGGCCAACATGAGCCGCGCGGTGAACCCTGCGATGAACCCCACCCCCACCTCGAGGGGGACTTGCAGGCCCAGTTCCGGCGAGCCGTGCACTTCGTGCAGATTGGAGAACGCCGCAGCCACCAAAGCCGCGGTGCCCACGCGAACCTTGGGCGGAAGGCGGCCATCACCGGTCAGCGGCGCGGCCCACAGAAATGCCGCCAAGCGGACGAAGATCAGCAGGAACCCCGGCACGAGTCCCAGCCCAGGAATCTCGTGCCACGGCGTCACTCGAGCTCGTCCCGCGGTGTGGGTGCCATCGCGCCCGGGACGACGCCCAGCTCGCCACTTTGTCGGATGACCAGGCGAGCGTAGTCGGTGAGTGTCATGAGCATCCAATCGCCCGAGAGCATCAAGGTGAGCCCAACAATCACCAGCTTGGGGACGAACGAGATCACGTTCTCTTGAAGCTGGGTGGCCGCCTGCAGCAACGCGGTGACGAGTCCGACGACGAGCGAAGCAGAAAGGATCGGGACCGAGATCTTGGCCGCGGTGATGAGCGCTGCGTAGAGCAGCTCCAGGACCATGGGGTCGCCGCTCATATCGCCACCCCGCGCAACAGCGACATCACCAAGACGTTCCATCCGTCCGCCATCACGAACACCAGCAGCTTGATCGGCAAAGAGACGAGGGTGGGAGGCAACATGACCATGCCCAAACTCGACAGCACCGTCGCAGCGACGAGGTCGATCACGAGAAACGGAAGCAGGACCAACAGACCCATCTGAAACGCGGTGCGAAGTTCAGAGAGGATGTATGCCGGGACAGCGATGCGCAGCGGTACGTCGTCCGCGGTCTCTGGCCGGGGGTCGTTGGTGTAGTCGTAGAAAAGGGCCAGATCTTCGGGGCGGGTACGAGGCAGCAGCCACTTGCGCGCCACCGGCTCTGCGGCGGCATACGCTTCGGACTCATCGAGCGCGCCCTGCATGTAGGGGTCGCCCGCCTGCTCGTACATCTCGGTGGCCACCGGGGCCATCACGAACGCGGTCATGAACAAGGCCAAGCCCACCAACACCTGGTTGGGCGGTGCGCCCTGGGTGCCCAGCCCGGTCTTCAAGAACGAGAACACGATCACGAACCGGGTGAAGCATGTTGTCGTCAGGACCAGCGCCGGGAGCAGCGACATCAGCCCGAAGATGACGACCAGCGGGATCATGCTGGGCGACGGCTCGGTGCTGAGCGTGACGCTCTGGGGTTCGGCCGCCCACGCGCTCGCGGAGTAGCTCAGACTCGCGAGGGAGACCCCCAGCGTGGTGGTGAGGCGCGACAACATCGGATCAGGCGCTCCGTCGGATTCCGTTGGCCAACGCCTGCGACCACGCGTCGTCTTCGTCGGCCTCTTCTTGACCGCTCTCGATCTGTTCCCGCAGCTTGCGCAGACCGTTGACCGCGGTGCTCTCAGCATTTTCGTCTTCGGCGATGTCTGGTGCGGGGGGTTCGTAGGCCCGCAGCGTGTCGCGCTTGGCCTTCCTGCGAGGCGTGGGAGGGTCGACTGGCATGCCGAACTCGATCGCGGCAAGAGAGGATTCGTCGAGCCCGCCCTCGGCGTGGACCGATGTCGATGGCACGTAGTCGCTGTCTTCGCTCCACTTGTCCACGACTGTGGTCCCGGCTTCGCTGACGGCGAGCAACATGCGGCGGTTGCCAAGGCCCATCAGCACAATGCGCGACTTGGGACCGAGGACCTGGTTGCCCATCACCGTGAATCCGCGTGGAGCCCCCGGAGTCGTGCCGTTGCGGCGCTTCCAGTAGACGAACACGCCGCCGATCGCCAACAGCACAAACGTGAACCCAAGCGTTCCGTACATGCTCTTGTTGCTCGGGCCGATGGAAGACGACCCAACGTCGGAGCCAGGCTCGGGCAAGTTGAGCGGTTCAGCTTCGGGTGCTGCCTCGACGACCTCGACAGCTGCGGCCGCGATGGGGGCCTTCTCGGCCGCCTCGGGTGCGGCGGGCACCGGCTCGGCGGTGGGTGCCGCCACGGCGGGTGCCTTGGCTACAGTGGGCTCCGCGACGGGGGTGGGAACTGCAGCAGGCTCGGGCGCGGGGGGAGCGAGAACGTGTCGACGCGGAATGACGACTCGGAACCCGTCCCCAGTGTGGGTGATCGTGCTCGCTTCGGTCAGCTTCTTCGCGGTGCGGGAGCCGTGCCGGAACATGACGATCAGCCGCGGCTTCTCTCCACCGACCAACGCCACGCGTTTCACCGTCGCATCGGTGTACGACTCGGCGAACGCAGCAGCAGGCTTGGACTCGACCGGTACGACCAGCTTGCCCCACTTCCACTCCACCTCATCCCCATCCGGCATGAGCCCCTGGACTCGGATCTCGACGCTGTCGTCGGTCGTGACGGTGGCCAGAGGCGCGGAGGAACGGGCATCCGTCGGTGCCTCGGCGGCCTGGGTGGTGGCAGGTGCGGCCGCACCCAGAAGAGCTCCCCACAAACAAACGCGTTTCCAGTCGATCATTGGTCTACTCCATCGAGGATTTCGACCATGCGGACGCCGTAGCGCTCTCCGATGGCCACTGCTTCGCCGCGGGCGACGAGTCGGTCGTTGATTCGAATGTCGAGGCTCTCGCCGGTCACCTTCGAGAGCGGAATGACGGCGCCTGGCGTCAAGTGTTGGCCGATCTCCCGGAGCGAGAGTCGAACACGCCCCAGCTCGACGGTGACCTGGAAGGGCACATCCGCCAGGAGTTTTTCGAAGGAGTGCGGCTCGCCGTTGGCGGCAACGACATCGTTGGCGGCTGCGGTGGGGGTCCCTTCTGCGCCGTCGACCATCCCCGATTCGTCCTCTTGAACCACTGCTTCTGCTGCACTCATTGTTCTTTCCTCTCCATCAAACGACGCTCTCAACTTCGACTGCGACCATCTCGCCCATCAACACCGCTCGGCCCGTCGCGCGGAGCTGTCCGCCGACGTAGATGCGAACGCTGTCGCCCACGAGGGCGTCCAACGTCAGAACAGAGCCCGGGCCGAACTCCGCAAACTTGCGCGCCGTGGTCTTGGTGGTGCCGAGCTGGACCGACAGATCGGTCTCGAGCTTGCCAAGCAGGTCCCGGACGCCCGAGCGCACCGTCTTCATCTCGCGAACGTCTGTTCGCACCCGATGCAAGGCGTCCGGCGACGTGACGAGGTGGAGCTTGCCCTCGGTCTCTCCGGTGATCTCGACCGAGACCATCAGCATGGGCTCTCCGTCGACCAGAGGTGACCAGGTGTCGGCGCCCAGCTGGTGCGAGCCACGCTTGAGAACACCGCCGCACTCGTGCTCAAAGGCAAACGCCGCGGACTCGGCGAGCCGCTCACCAAGCGACTCGAACACCCGGATCGTTGCCGGGGTCGGCACGCTCTCCTCGGAGAGCTTGAAGGTTCCTCCCAGCATCGTGGAGGCCAAGTCGGGGATCATGCGACCCGACACTGCGACGGCGATGGGTGCCTCTCCGACCTTTGGCTTCATCTCGCACACCCACGCTTGTCGGAGCTCCTCGAGAATCTCGCCGTTGTTGGTCTCGATGTGCTCGAGCGGTTTGACGCGGACCTTCACGCCGGTCAGCGGCGGCATGATGCGTCCGACATGGGTGGCCCAGCGATCGGTCACGCGCCGCGCGGTGGGCATCACGCGTTCGGCGGCCTGGTCCTCTGCGATGAGGGCGACGGGGCGAGCTTTTGGAGCCTTGCCCTTCTTGGCGGGCTCGTTGACGCTGCTGACGATCGACTCCCGTAGGGCTTCGCGCTCGTCTCCAGTGAGGGTCTCGTCCACGGGTGGTGTTCTGTGCAACCACCGGGCCAAGGTCTATCGACGCGCATTCGCGGGCTTTCCCACAGGCACCGTCAGGCGATCCAACGACCGCTCGTCAAAACAGGCGGCGGCCGAGATTCGGCCTCCTCAACCCCGCGCTCTGCCCTGGTTTCGGGGGGATGGCGGCTCCATGAAGGAGCGGTGACGGTCGTCGTTGGATTCCTTCTCGCCCTGCTGGCACTGGTCGGCACGCACCTCCTCGATGGTGGCGAGCTGGGTTTGTTGGTGCAGCCCTCCGCGGCGCTCATCGTCGTGGGAGGCACCATGGCCGCCCTCGCGGTTCAGTACCGTTGGGAGGCCCTCCGTAACGTCTTCTTCGACCTTCGCAGCGGAGACGTCGCATCTCACCGCCTGTCTCGTGAAGAGACGATTCGGTTGTTCGTCGCCATGGCGGGCGCCGTCCACCGCCGAGGAACCCAAGCGGTTCTGGGCGTGGCAGCCGACGTCGCCACGGAATCGAGCCTGTTGCATACGGCGGTGGAGATGGTCGGACGGGGTTCGAGCGCCGAGGACATCAGAACCACACTCGAGCTGAGCGCCGCCCGGATCGACCGACGTGCGGCGATGGCGGTGGAGGTGCTCCAAGCAGGCGGGGGCTTCGCCCCGACGATGGGCGTGCTCGGTGCCGTGTTCGGCCTGGTACGCATCATGAGTATGGTCAGCAACCCCGACCAGCTCGGCAGCGGTATCGCGCTCGCGTTCGTCGCGACGATCTACGGCCTGGGCCTGGCGAACTTTGTGCTGCTGCCTCTGGCAGGCCGAATGGAGACTCGTGTCCAAGGACAGCTGGACGACATGGAGCTCGTGATCGAGGGAGCGTGCGCGCTCGCCAGCCGAGATGAGCCCAAGCTGGTCGAGCGAAAACTCGCCTCGTTCGCGCGAACCCAAGGCCAGCGAAATCGAGCGGTCTCATGATTCGCCGAACCTCCCGCCGCTCGCCGCTCGACGGCGGGGCACAGCGCTGGACCGTGTCCTACTCGGACTTCGTCACGCTGCTGCTGGCGTTCTTTGCCGGGCTGTACTCCTTGGAGCTACAGCGCGAGGCGAACGCCGCCCCCAGCGTGCCCGAGGTCCACGAGGAGCCCCCGCCACCGGTCGAGCCGCCCCCTCCCGCCCCTGTTGTGGAGCCGCCCGTCTGCGATGTCCCCATCGCGTTCTCCGGCCCCCCGATGCCCCAGCCTGCGCCTCGTATCGTGGCCACACCCGCGGAGCTCCTGCTCGATGAGGTTGTCCGTGGACTCGTGCGCGATCCGGCCCTTGAAGGCCGAATTCGCGTGAATCCGGACTCTCAGGGCGTTCGCCTCAGCCTGGGTTCGTCGGTGCTGTTTGAACCCGGCAAGGACCAGGTCCTCGAGTCCGCGAAGGAGGCCGTCGCCAAGCTCGGCGCGGCGCTTGGACGACTCGAAGGTCGCGTGACCATCGAGGGACACACCGACAACACCCCCGTCCGAAGTCGGGCCTTTCATTCGAACTGGGAGCTTTCTACGGCCCGCGCCACTGAAGTTCTCGAGCAACTGGTCGAACTCCATGGTGTCGACCCAGTACGACTGTCCGCGGCGGGCTACGGCCAATACCGCCCCGTCGCCACCAACCGAACCACCCAAGGCCGTGCCCTCAACCGGCGCA
Organism: Nannocystales bacterium; assembly: GCA_050633305.1. GTDB lineage: Bacteria > Myxococcota_A > Polyangia > Nannocystales > Nannocystaceae > CAJXVA01. The sequence continues at coordinate 213,767 of JBOEGF010000015.1, read as the reverse complement.
TTGACGTGGTCGTCTCCTCGAAGCGGAACACCCCATGAGCAAGGACAAAGACAAGGACAAGAAGGACGCCGACGGCGAAGAGGAGGGCCCCCCGAGTCCTTCCAAGCTCCCGATGCTGCTCGCGCTCGTCAACATCCTCGCCACTGGCGCGGTCGGGTTCCTGGTGTTCTCCAACGCTGGCCCTGCTCCCGTGGAAAAAGAGGCGATCGACCCGTCCATTCCGCCGACACCAGTTCCTCTGGCCCCGTTCGTCGTCAACTTGAACGAGCCGAAATCCAGCCGCTACCTCAAGGCGACGATCGAAGTCGAGGTCCACGGAGAAGAACGCGTCGCTCTGGTCGAGCAGAAGAAGCGCGCGATTCGAGCGGACCTTCTGCGCTACCTCTCCGGACTCACCGTCGAGGACACCACCGGCGAAGAGAAGAAGCTGAAGATCCGCGACGAGATCATCGCCCGGGTTGAGAAGCAGACCGGCGCAAACACGCTCGCAGGGCTGTATTTGACGGAATTCGTCATTCAGTAGACGCTTTCGTCAGAGTCCCGACGCCCCCCGTGCCGAACCGCGGCCGGGGCGAGCGCGCTCGTGTCCCTATCTGTTTGCGGCCATTGCCCGGCCGTGAGCATCGCCCTACTGATCGGGATGCGATGAAGCCGCATCCCGTCCCCTCGACCGACACGCCCTGGCGCAACCGCTTTGCTCCGGAGGTCGTGGGCTGCAGTCCTGCGCTGGAGTTCTCGCTCCAGCTCATCGAGCGGTGTGCGGACACGAACTCGACGGTCCTGATCACGGGTGAGTCGGGGTCCGGCAAGGAGCTGCTTGCCCGGGCCGTCCATCAAGGCTCGCCTCGTGCGGCCCGGCCCTTCGTCGCGGTCAACTGCGCTGCGCTCCCCGAGACGCTGGTCGAGTCCGAGCTCTTCGGCCACGCGAAGGGTGCATACACGGGCGCCAACAACACCCGCGCTGGCCGCGTGCTTGCGGCCCAGGGAGGGACGCTGTTCCTCGATGAGGTCGGCGACCTACCCCTGACGGCGCAATCCAAGCTCCTGCGTACCCTCCAAGAACGCGAGGTCACTCCGGTGGGCTCCGACACACCCGTGCCGTGTGATGTCCGAGTGGTCGCGGCGACACATCGCGATCTACGAGCGATGGTCGACGCGGGCGAGTTTCGCCTCGACCTCTACTACCGCCTCAACGTCATCCGGGTTCATGCCGCCCCACTGCGGGAACGGCCCGAGGATGTCGTGCCGCTGGCGGAGCACTTCATCAAGCTTTTCAACGAGCGAGCCGGGCGCAACGTCCAAGGCCTCACTCCGCAGACGGCAGCCATCCTGGCGTCGCACAGCTGGCCCGGCAACGTTCGCGAGCTGAGCAACGCGATCGAGCGGGCTGTCGTCTTGTCGAGTTCGGCCATGCTCGAGGCGACTGCACTGGGGCTCGAGTCCGCGCGAGGCGGACAACAGAAGGTGGCGAGCAGCAATGCTGTCGAAGAGCTCGACCTGCGCACGGCCATCAAGAAGGTCGAGGGCCAGGTCATCGCGCGCGCGCTGGAGAAAGCCGGCGGCAACCGAACCGAAGCCGCTTCACTGCTCGGGCTCAACCGAACGACGCTCGTCGAGAAACTCCGCAAGCTCGGGTGAAGCTGTCGTCAAAACCGACGACACCACAGACCACGTTGACACTCGATCTCCCAAGTGCGCCTCAGGATCCAAGCTTTGACTCCGGCACGCATCGTGCACTGACTGAACTCTGATCCGCACCAAGCAGGTTCCTCAATGATCAACGGGCTCAACAAATCGACTGATGCCATGGCCGGCGGCCTCACCTTCCACCGCCGCCGACACGCTGTCCTGGCGGGCAACGTCGCCAACGCCGACACCCCTGGGTATCGCCCACTGGAGCTCGAGCGAAACCCCGTCGCCAACTTGGAACTCTCGCTCGACCGCACCAGCGAGCTACACCAAGACGAGCTCGGAACGGTCGATGCTGGAGACGCTGAAACCTTCTACGACGACAACGGCGCGGAAGCTGGGCTCGACGGCAACACAGTGAGCGTTGACCGTGAGCTCGCCAAGGTCGACGCGAACCGAGTCCGCTACACCGCCACTTCCCGAATCATCTCCAAACGCATGGCTGCACTGCGTTACGCAGCAACCGACGGCGTCGGCTGACCGAAAGGGTTCACACCATGGATTTCTTCACTTCAATGGAAGTCTCCGCCTCTGGGCTCGCAGCCGAGCGCACGCGGATGAACATGGCCTCGTCCAACATGGCCAACGCCAACACGACGCGTGGTGCCGATGGCGGCGCGTACAAGCGCAAGTCGGTCGCGCTGGAATCGGTCGATGTCATGCGTGGGCCCGCGCTGCAGTTCGACAACGTGTTTGAAGGGACTGCCAAGGGCGTACGCGTCGCGGCGATCGAGGAGGACCAGTCCCCACCCCGACTCGAGTACGACCCGGGGCACCCGGACTCGGACATCAACGGCTACGTCGCGTTCCCCAACGTCAACGTCGTCGAGGAGATGGTCGACATGATCACCGCTTCCCGGGCCTACGAGGCCGGCGTAACCGCACTGGGTACCGCCGTGTCGATGGCAGAGCGCGCGACGGAGATTGGCGGCTGATGGTCAATCCAGTTTCAGGACCCGGCGGGCTTCCCCCCGCAGCAAAGTTCGACACCGAGGCTGTCCCCGACGACGAGGACTTCTCGAACATCCTCACCGAGAGTCTCGACTCCGCGCGCCAAGCAGAAGCGACTGCGGACGACCTTGGTGAGCGCTTCGCCGCGGGCGACCCCACGGTGGGCATCCACGAAATGATGATCGCAGCCGAGCGCGCCAACGTGTCCCTGCGCTACGCGGTCACGCTCAAGAACAAGGCCGTCGAAGCCTACCGCGACCTGATGAACACCCCGCTGTAGAGCCGAGACCACGCCCCTGATCACTCATGGCCGAGCAAGAAGACAGCACTCCCAGCAGCTCCCCCGTCACCCAATTCTTGGCGGTATGGAACAAGCTGGGCGCACTCCAAAAGGCGATCGCTGTCGCTTCGCTGCTCGCCCTGGTGATCGGGCTGTCGTGGATCACCACCAAGGAAACGCCCATGGACGGGGCGATCCTCTTCTCTCGTCTGTCTCCCGAGGACGCAGGGCGGCTCGTCGAGGAGCTGCAAGCCCAAAACGTGCCCTACGAGCTGACGGCCGGGGGCACGGCGATCGAAGTCCCGAAGGATCGCGTCGACGAGCTTCGCATCACGCTCGCTGCTGATGGCGCTGCACCTACCGGAGGCGCGGGCGTGGGCTTCGAGCTCTTTGACCGCCAGTCGTTCGGCGCGACCAACTTTGTCGAGCAAACCAACTTCCGCCGGGCTGTCGAGGGCGAGTTGGGCCGCACCATCTCGTCTCTGGCGACCGTAGAGCGAGCACGCGTGCACATCGCGATGGGCAAGCGCTCGCTCTACGCCCGACAAGATGACCCCCCCACAGCGTCCGTAGTCGTCACACTTCGCGCGGGAGCTCAGCTGACGTCGCACCAGAAGCGCGGCATCGCGAACATGGTCGCAAGCAGCGTGGACGGGCTCGCGCCCGAGAACGTCGCGCTCGTCGACGGCAACGGCAACGCGTTGAGCAACCCCGGCGGCGACATGGAAGGCACCGAAGCCGCCATGGAACTGGAGCGCACGCTCGCCCGGCGGGTCGAGGAGATGCTCGAGCCTGTCGTCGGTCCGGAGAACCTCAAGGTCACCGTCACCGCCGACGTCGACCGAGCGCAGATTGAGCGCACCGAACGAACCTACGACCAGGCCCCGGACAAGATCGCCCTCAAGAGTCACGAGCGGCACGTCGGCGGGGGCAACGGTGCCGGAAATGTCGGCGGCGAAGCGGGCGCTCGCGCGAACCTTCCCGGCACCGCTGGCGGTGGTGGGGCGGCCGGGGCTGGCGCTGGTGGCAACAACATTCACGAGATCAAGAACTTCGAGGTCAACCAGGTCATCCAGCGCACCGTCGGGCCGCGTCAACGTGTTCGCCGGTTGCACCTGGCCATCCTTCTCAACGAGCCCGTCGACGCCGAGGGCAATGCGGTCCCGCGCACACCCGAGCAGCTCAAGAGTCTGGAGGCCCTCGCACGCAAGGCGGCCGGGCTCGACGATCAGCGAGGCGACGGCATCGAAATCGTCTCCGTGCCCTTCGTCGTGCCCCCGGTCGAAGAGGCTGCCGAGGTCGCACCCGAGACCCCGGTCGCTGCGATGCCACCCATGTGGATGCTCGCCGCCGCCGCGGGTGGAGCCCTGCTCTTCGTCGGCTTCATCGTCTTCATGATCATGCGCCGCCGCAAGAAGAAGGCAGCCGCCGCTGCCGCCGCTGCAGAGGAAGAGCTGGACGCGGCAACACTGCCCAAGACCGTCGAAGAACTCGAGTCCGAGCTTCCCGAAGACGCCAGCGCCGACCAGCGAGCCCTCGTCCGCAAACCTCGCCTCGAGGACCTCGAAGAGGACGCGACCTACCTCGAGCGCGCCTGCGCCATGGCGACCGAAGACCCCGAAATCGCCGCCCGCGTCCTTCGCGGCTGGCTGACCAGCAACAAGAGAAGCGCCCCTACTCCGGGTGCCGCCAACACTGACCAGTACCGCGACGCAGCATGAACAACGCCCTCACCGAGCAACAGCGGGCCGCCGCTTTGATTCTCAGCCTCGACCAGGTCGTCGCTCGGACGATCTTGCGTCACCTCGACGACAACGAGCTTCGTCAGCTGACCGAACTCTCGGCGATGCTTCCCAAGGTCAAGTCTGAGTCGGTCGAGGAGGTCGCACGTATGTTTTGCAGTGCGATGAAGTTGCCCCTGAGTGCGGGCGCAGGTGGCGAGTATGCGCGCCAACTGGTGACCGATGCGGTCGGCGAGGAGCGGGCGCAGTCGCTGTTCCTTCCGCCTCGCGAGGTTCCACCCGCGCTCGAGGCTCTCCGGGGTGCCCATGCGCCCACGCTCGCCGAGCTGCTCACCAACGAGCACCCACAGATCGCAGCCGTGCTCCTCACCCAGCTCCCGCCCGAGAAGGCCGCCCAGGTGCTGGAGGTCCTTCCCAACGAGAAACGCATGGACCTGATCGGCCGCATCGTCGAGCTGGAGGAGGTCCCGATGCAGCAAGTCGAGATCGTCTCCGAAGAGCTCGCCCGCGCACTGGAAGCCGCCGGAGGCATCGCGTCTTTGGAGACACGCAACGAGTTTGACTCGATTCGCTTCACCGCCGGGGTCCTCAACGAGATCACCTCGGAGCTGCGCGAACCGATCCTCGAAGGCATCGAGGAACGCGAGAGCGGGGATGACGACGATGACGACTTCGACCTCGACGACGACGACGATGACGACCTCGATGACGACGACGATGATGGTGACGAGGGCGTGAGCATCGCCCAGCAGATCCGCGACGCCATGTTCACGTTCGAGGACCTGGCCCGCCTGAGCGTCCGGGAAGTCCAGCTGCTCATGCGAGAGGTCGACAAGGACACCATCCTCGTCGCCCTCAAGACCGCCAACGACGAGCTGCGCGACCACCTCCTCTCCGGGGTCTCCTCTCGAGCTGCCAAACAGATCGTCGAAGAGCTACCGCTGCTTCCGCCGACCAAACTCTCAGAGGTCGAGAAGGCGCAGCGCGACGCCGTCGAGGTTGTCATTCGCCTCTCTGAAGCCGGGCAGATCAATATGCCCGGTGCGGGTGGCGAGGAGATGGTGTGAGCAAGCTGCGCCCGTTCACCCCGCCTCAGTCGGCTCGGGCTGGCTCTGGGCCGGCCCCCGCCCCACGGTTTCCAGGAGCCGCAACGGAAGCGCCACAGTCCACGCCGACCGCCGGCCGTCCGTACAAGGCTCGCCCGCTCGACAACACGTCGCCCGAGGTCGACCTGCAAGTTCTGCTCGACGCCGCCCAACGTCAGGTCGACGCACTGCAGTCGAAGAACGCGGCTCAGAGCGCCACGTTCGAACAGGAGCGCTCCAAGTTCCACGGCGCTGTGCAGACGCTCGAGCAGAGCCGGGCGCGCGCGTGTCGGGTCCTCGCCAAGGATGCGGTCGCGTTGGCGGTCGAGATCGCCCACGCGTTGGCCGGTCGCGCGTTTGAGGTGGACCAAAGCAAGGTCACTTCGCTCCTCGAAACAGCCTTGGTCGAGTTTTCATCCGAGCACCCCATTCGTGTCCGGGTTGCGCCCAGCGAGGTGGCACACGTCAAGACACACCTCGAAACGCAAGAAGCGTCCTTTGTGCACGTGGACCCCGACCCTGCGATGTCGCCCGGCGACCTCATCGTCGAGGCAGAGCAGCTCGTGGTCGATGCGCGACTGACCGAACGCATCGCCACACTCCGAGAGGAGCTCGCTGCGGCGGTTCGATCCGACGAGGCGCTCCAAGACGATCCCAACGACGAGGCGACCGATGAACCCCAACCGTCCGAGGCCACACCGTGATCCCCGGACGCGCACTCTCGGCGGTGCGCGATACGCTAGCGCGCCCGAATCTTGGGCTTCGATACGGCCGGGTCATCCGAGCCTCGGGCACGATTCTTGAAGCCGAGCTCCCGTCGGTGCAGGTCGGTGACCTCGTCCACGTCCTGGTCGAAAACGGGACCGTACTCGCCGAGGTCGTCGGGTTTCGCGGTGGTGCGGGCCTGCTCATGCCCTACGGGAGCATCGAGGGTGTTCGGCCCGGAGCCCGAGTGCGGGTGCGTGGCGGTGGCGCGATGGTGGGCGTGGGGCCGGAGCTGATCGGGCGGGTGATCGATCCGTTCGGCGAGCCGCTCGACGGACGGCCACGGCCGCACACCGCCGACCTCCTACCGCTCGAACGAACCGCTCCCGCCCCACACGAGCGCCGGCCCATTCAAGAGCCATTCGAGACTGGCGTCCGGGTTGTCGACGGCCTGCTCACGGCCGGACGCGGACAGCGAGTGGGTCTCTTCGCAGGCGCGGGCGTGGGCAAGACGGTTCTCATCCGACAGATCGCCACCCAGGCCAAGGCCGACGTGAAGGTGATCGCGCTGATTGGCGAGCGTGGGTGCGAGGTCGCGGACGTCATGCACGAGTTCGACCTCGACAGCTCGGTCCTCGTGGTCGCAACATCCGACCGCTCCCCCCTCGAGCGTGCACGTGGGGCGCTTGCCGCAACAACGATCGCCGAGTCTTTTGCCGCCGAGGGTAAAGACGTCCTGCTGGTGGTCGATTCGTTGACTCGATACGCCATGGCGCGTCGCGAGGTCGGACTCGCGGCCGGAGAACTGCCCGCCACGAAGGGGTACCCACCCTCGGTTTTTGCGCTGCTACCGCAATTGCTCGAGCGAGTGGCCCCTCTTCGGTCTGGTGGATCGATCACCGGGTTCTACACAGTTCTGGTGGAGGGAGACGATCTGTCCGACCCAGTGGCCGACTCGGCCCGCTCGTTGCTCGATGGACACATCGTGCTCTCGCGAGACCTCGCCGCCCGGGGGCACTTCCCGGCCGTCGACGTCCTGCCCAGTGCTTCCCGCGTCATGCGGCAGGTGTGTCACCCCGACGCCCTGTCTCTTGCCGGTGGCGCACGAGCGCTTCTTGCCCAACGTTCGGAAGTCGAGGACTTGCGACGGTTGGGCGCGTACCAGCCGGGACAAAACACCGAGTTCGACGAAGTGCTCGCACTTGGCAAACGCCTCGACGGCTGGTCCACGCAATCGCCCGAGGAAGCCTCTGATCGTGCCTCCGCACTGCAAGGGCTCGCGAACGCACTGGGCCGCAAAGGGACTCAAGGATGAGCGAGAACAGACGCCAACTACGCAACGCAAAGAAGCTCGTTCGGCTCCGGCTCGTCCAGCAGAGCAAGGCCACGATGGAGGTCGCCGAGGCCAACCAACGCGTGCATGCCCAGACCGAGGCGGTTGCCGCTGCAACGAGCGCCATCGAGGACCAGGACGCCGAATTTCGCGAAGGCTCGCCCCGCTGGAGTTCGATCTCCAGTTTCGAAGCCGCCCTCGAAAAACGAAACAACCGGACCGCGTACGCAGAAGAACAACGCAAGGCGCTCCACCGCGAGCGTGCTGACCGAGACCAAGCCGTGGAGGCGCTGCGGGGAAGTGATGCACGCCTCTCCGCCGCCGAACAGATGGTCTTGACCCATCGCAAACGCCTACGCCACGCACTGGAGCGACTCGAGCAGTCGCTCACCGATGACCTCAGCGTGCTCAAGAAGAGTGAGGACTCATGACCAAGACCAACTTCGCGGCCAAAACCGACGCGGTGCTTCCGCGCGCTCGAAACGTCAACCGCAAGAAAGCCCGCGGCGGCTTCGCCGAGATCCTCGACCGAGAGACGCAGCCCGAGCCCAAACCGAAACCCAAGCCCGCGGCGACCATCGAGGCTCGCCGAGCGCCGCGCAAGCGGTCCCGATACGACGCTGCACCCGCGGAGTTCGGAAATCTCGACGACCTCAAGGGACCCACCGGAACCGTCATCGCTGAGATGAAGCTCCGCGCCCCGAAAGGACAGGCCGAGGATCCAGCGGAGACGGCCAAGCGCCAGACTCTCCCCTACGCGCAGACTCGCGGCACATTCGTTCGTTTCCCGACGTTCGCCGACCTCGGTGGCGACGCTCCCCCAGAAGAAGCCCCGGCGGTGCCGTCCTCGCAGGCGTACTCCGACGACCCGTGGCTGCCCCCCGCACCCACGTGGGGACAAAGTCGAGGCCCCGATCCCGAGCTGGTTCAGACCCCTCCCGAGGAGGTCATGCTCGCCACCGCTCTGGAGATGGAGTTCCAGGACGAAGAGGGCGAACTCCCTCTGGTCCAGGAGCTGGGATGGGAAGCCCTCGAACCCGATGCCGATCCTCTCGTCGACCTCGACGATGCCCTCGGCGCGTTCGAGATGGCTCTCACCGTTCAGGATGACGCAGCCCCCGTCGAGGACGCCTCGGCCAACTTTGCTCCCATCGCCGACTTCGACGGCCCGGCCGCGAGCCCCGACCACTCCTCATCCTTCCTCTCCGCGGTTCCGACCGTCTCACACGACGCCGGGACCTCGTACGGGTCCGACGGAAACGTGTTCACGTCGGCCGACCCCGAAGGCGCCGTCGCCCGCAACGTGGAGGTGCTTCGCACCGCGCTCAACCGCGCGGCGATTACGGTGGACACCGCAGACGGTCAGATCGAACTCGCGATCACCACGGCCGGCAAACACGTGATGGTGGAAGCCACCGCCGTCGGCGGGTTCACCGATGCCATTCAGCGAGACATCGACGCCCTGCGCGAGGCACTGGATCGACACGACCTCGAGCTGACCGAGCTCTCGTTTGGTGGCAACGGCGCCGACGCGGACACACCCAACGACTCCGAGCACCCCGAACAGCGCCAGCCACCGAGCATCGTCCCAACACCCGAGCAGGGTGAGCGCGACTTGGGCTTTGTGGACGACGGACGCCAGACCTGGGTGATCCCCACCGGCTTCCGGGTCGTGGCCTGAACCCCGCACGAGGTACGTCATGCAGATCGAACAGACCAACACCGGGCCCCTGTACTCGCCACCCGAGCTGCCCGAAGAAAACAAGACGCAACAAGACGAGTTTCTCAAGCTCCTCGTTGCACAGATGCAGAATCAAGATCCGCTCAACCCGCAAGACGGGGCGGAGTTCGTCGCGCAGCTGGCCCAGTTCACCAACATCGAACTCGGCCTCGAGACCAACGAACGCCTCGAAGGGCTGCAGGCGTCCGGGCAGTCGTCATCGCGCGCAGCGATGATGGACCTCGTTGGAAAATCGATCGACGCGGACTTCTCTCGTTTCCGTCTCAAAGAAGACGGCGGACCCATGGACCTGACGCTCAACCTCGACGGGGCTGCCGACTCGGTCGAAGTCGTGATCCACGACGAGACCGGAGAGGAGGTCAAGCGCATCGACCTCGAGTCACGCTCAGAAGGTGAGAGTGCCTTCAGTTGGGATGGGACCGGCCGCAACGGCGAGCCCCTTCCCCCCGGAAGCTACACCGTAGAAATCATCGCAACCCACGAGACCGAGGGTGAGGTTGGAGCCAGCGCGACGATCTCTGGCGTTGCGAGCTCGGTCGAATTCACTGACGACGGCGCCACGATGTTCGGATTCGGCTCTTTGCTGCTCGATCCCGGCTCGATTCTCTCTCTGACCGCGGTCTCCGAACCGGACGCCTAACCCTCCCCCCAAACAGCAAGGAGTCACAAGACCATGTCCATCTGGAGTTCTCTATACACGGGCCGCAGCGGCCTCACCGCGCACGGCGACGCGATCAACGTCGTCGGTGACAACATCGCAAACGTCTCGACCGTGGGCTTCAAGTCCGGTTCGGCCAACTTCAACGACGTCTTGGGTCGGCGCACCAACGGGGGCCAGAACCTCGGTGCTGGCGTGACGATGGGGAGTGTGTCGCAGGGATTTGGGCAGGGTAGCTTCCTTCAAAGCGGCGGCAGCCTCGACTACGCGATTCAAGGCGGTGGATTCTTCGAGGTCGTCGGCGAGAACGACGGCATCGAGGGCAGCTACTACACCCGCAACGGTCGGTTCAGCCTCAACAACGAGGGCATGATGGTGAACCAGGACGGCCTTCGCGTGCAGGGCTACCAGGTCGACGCGAACGGCGACCCCACCGGCGGCGTGGGGGACATCGAGATCAGCGGTCAGTCGCCTCCGGTCGCGACGACCACCGCCAACATGGACCTCAACCTCAGCCCCACCGACGACACCCCGGGCGTCGCGTTCGACCCCCTCGACCCCGTGAACACGTCGGACTACCAGACCAGCGCGACGGTCTACGACTCGCTCGGCAACGCGCATGACGTGCAGATGTTCTTCACGAACAACGGCGGCGGCGCCTTCGAATGGCACGCGATGGTGATGGGCGACGAGCTCAACGGCGGCACCCCCGGGGTCCTCACGGAGATCGCCGACGGAACGCTCGGTTTTGACACCGACGGCAACCTCGATACCGAGACGTTGAACGGCTCGTCCGCAGACTTCCTGGGCGCCACCGCCGGGCAGGCGATTCAGTTCGACTTCGGCGACGCGATCACCACCGACGGTGGCACCGGCACGGGTTCGAGCATGGTGGCTGGAGCCTCCGCCGTGGAGTCCTTCGACCAAAACGGGCGCGAACCTGGAGACTTGATCGACGTGATCACCGCCGAGGACGGCACCGTATCGGGGCTGTACTCCAACGGCGAGACCGAACCGCTGGCCAAGCTCGCCCTCGCGACCTTCCGCGCCCCGGAGAACCTGCGCCGCGAAGGCGACCAGTTGTGGAGCGCATCCCGAGACTCCGGACAAGCACTCTTGGGCGAAGCCGGCACGTCGGGACGCGGCTCCATCGCTTCGGGCGCCCTCGAGGGCTCCAACGTCGACCTCGGGGAGGAGCTCGTCACGCTCATCGCCTACCAGCGGGCCTTCCAAGCCAACTCCCGCACGATCAGTACTGCGGACGAGATGCTCACCGAAGTGAACAACCTGAAGCGATAGAACCCTGATGCTGCACCAACTTCTGATCACCGCCGCGCTGCTCGCGGCACCCAAGGCCGAGGGCCGCTGGATGACCCACAAGGTCGAACGCGGAGACACCGTCGCCAAGGTCGCAAAGCGCTGGGGTGTATCGGAGGCTCAGGTGCGGCAGTGGAACCCCTGGGTGGGGAGCGGCAGCGGTCGCATCAAGCCCGGGCGGGTCATGCAGGTCCGCGCCAAGGCTCGGCCCGTCATGCGCATGAACGCGGTGTACTTCGTGCAGGAAGGCGACACGGTCGAAGGCATCGCGCGCTCGCTCGATGTTCCCGCGGCCAAGCTGCGCACGCAGCTCACCAAGAGCGCCGCGCCCGGAACGCGGGTCGTGGTGCCTCGCCCCCTGGGGTCATCTGGCTGGAACCCCTACGAAGGCCGCGAGGGCGAGGTGGCTCCCGCCGTGGATCTCCAGCTTGGTGGCCTCAGCACGGGCAGCCCGAACGACGGCACGCTCGTCAACGGCATCCCGTTGCCGCAGACCGAGCTGTTCGACATCTGGAAGCCCGAGCTGGCGTACGGCAGCACCCATGCGGTGTCGGTCGTCGTGACGGCGATCGGGGACTTCCGCCGCAACACCGGCTGGGATGGCACGTTGACCATCGGCTCGATGAGCAAGGCTGAGGGCGGACATTTTCCACCCCACAAGTCGCACCAATCGGGTCGCGACCTGGACGTTCGCTTGCCGCGGCTGGACCGCAGCGGGGCCCACCCCAACCACGCACAGACCGACTGGCACGCGACGTGGGCGCTCATCAGTGCGTTCATCGACACCGGAGACGTCGAGGTCATCTTCCTCAGCCGCCGCTTGCACGGCATGTTGCGCGCCGCGGCCAAGGACATGGGTGCGACGCCCGCTGAGCTTGGCCGCATAGGTCGGGTGATCTCGCACTCCAAGGGCCACAACGCCCACCTCCACATACGAATTCGTTGTGGGATCGACGAAACGGACTGCCGTTCAGTCCGCGCCCGCTGAGCCCACAATCGCACTTCAACCGAACCCGGTGTCCTCTCGAGGCACCGGGTTTTTCTGTTTCTGGGGTTTGGTACAGCCGCGCGCGCCCTGCCGTCTCGCTTCGGGACTCAAGGTCCCGCGTTGGCCATTGCCGGGCATGACGGGCCCTAAAGGCGGCCAGCCTCTCGCCGATTGGATCAACGACAGGGCGCCTCGGTGCCCATTCCCAACCCCACTCCCATCCCAGAAAGAAGAAACCATGTCCTTTTCGATGATCAGCAACGCGACGTCCTTGGGCGCGCAACGCAACCTCACCGCGACGCAAGGAGCGCTAGGAAAGTCGATCACTCGACTGAGCTCCGGCATGCGTATCAACAGCGCCGCGGACGACGCCGCAGGCCTCGCAATCTCCTCACGAATGACAGCAGATATCCGCAGTATCGGGCAGGCCGAGAGAAACGCGAACGACGGCGTCTCCATGATTCAGATCGCAGAAGGCGCGATGAACGAGCAGCAAAACATCATGGGCCGCCTCCGCGAGCTTGCGGTGCAGAGTGCCAACGGTGCTATCTCGGACAACGAGCGAGCCTTCATCGACACCGAGCATGACCAGCTCGTCGCCGAGGTTCAGCGAATCTCGCAGGCCAGCGAGTTCAACGGCTTCAACATGCTCGGCGGCGATGCCGGCACGTTCTCAATGCAGGTGGGTAAGGATGCGACCGCAAACGACACGATCGACGTCGCGTTCACGGCGACCGACACCACCACCCTGGGTGTCAACGCCATGGACCTCTCGACGGCTGCAGGCGCCTCCACGGCCCTGGGCACCATCGACACAGCCATCGACGCCCTGTCGACGTCTCGCGCAGGTCTGGGTGCGTCTCAGAACCGCCTCGAGATCACGGTGCAGAACCTTCGCACCGAGGAAGAAAACCTCACCTCTGCGAACTCGCGAATCCGTGACGTCGACGTGGCGCGTGAAACCGCAGCGCTGACCCGAAACCAGATCATGTCGCAGGCGGGTACGGCGATGTTGGCTCAAGCCAACCAGCTCCCGTCGATGGCGCTGTCACTCCTGTAAGCGCCTAGGACCGCCCTCCATCAGCGGCACCGAACGTCGTTGATGTAGGGATGGTTCTCATTTGGACGCACTCATCGGGAGAGCGAACGCCCGCCCCTCGGGGTCATCGTCGGATGACTCGGTCTCCGTGACGCCTTGGTCGTTCGCGGTGACCGTGGTCTTCTTGCCGTTCGCGGAGAACACAAACTCCACGCGACGGTTCTTGTTTCTGCCTTCGGCCGTATCGTTCGGCACGAGCGGCTTCGAGTCAGCGTACCCGGCGACGCCGATCTTCCCGGCATCGATTCCGCCCTCCTCGCTCATGTAGTGCATCGCTGCAATGGCCCGGGCTGTGGAGAGCTCCCAGTTCGACGGGTACTTCTTCGAGCGCATCGGGCTGTTGTCTGTATGGCCCTCGATCTGGATGCTGTCGGCAAACTTGCCGTGGATCCCCGAAATCTTGTCCAGAACCTTCTTGGCGTTCTCGTCCAGCTCGGCGCTGCCTGACCCGTAGAGCGCTCCGTCTTTGACGCGGACGACCACGCCCTTCGGGCTCGAGAAAATCTCGACGTCGTCCTCGAGGTCTTGGTTCTCCACGTACTGCGAGATTTTCGCCATCATCTCCGCGTTCGGATCGGTGGCTTGTTCACCCGGCTTCGAGGCGAAGCCTGCCCCGTCGTTTTGGTCCATCGACAGCTCGACGGGCGACGAAGCGATGGCCTCGACCGACCCGGCGATCTGTTTCTGCACACCGAACGCGTCCTGAACCGATCCGAGCATCTCTCGGAACTGCTTCACGTCCATGTTCGAGAAGGAGAGCAGAAGCACGAAGAAGGTCAGCAACAGCATGGAGAGGTCGGCAAACGTCGCCATCCACTCGCCACCGCTGTTGTCTTCGCATACGCATTCTTCTTCTTCCACGTCACTCTCCCTTCAGGCTGGGGCTAGGCAGCGTCTTGCTGACGCTGGCTTGGGGGCAAGCGGGCTTCGAGACGGTCGCGAATCGACTGCGCGTTGGAGCCTTGAACGATGCCGCCGATACCGTCGAGCACCACGCCCATGTGCGTGGCCTCTTCGGTGCTCCGGTGCTCGAGCTTCGTCGCGATCGGACCTGCGATCTGGAACGCGATGATGGCTCCATACATCGTCGTCAACAGTGCAACAGCCATGGCCGGGCCAATCGAGGCCGGGTCGTCGAGGGCCCGGAGCATCTGCACCAGACCGATCAGCGTTCCGATCATGCCCATCGCAGGTGCACTGGCCGCGACGAACTTGAACAGCTTCTGTCCACGCTCGTGACGAGCCTTCATGGCCCCTATCTCGCCGGAGAGCGTGGCCTTGATCTCGTCAGCGTTGGCACCGTCGGCGGCCATTCGCAACGCGCGGCCGAAGAACTCGTCTTCGACCTTCGCATTCTCGAGCGCGACGATACCTTCGCGACGCGCCACGGTGGACAACTCGGCGATCTTCGCAATCGTCTCCGTCGCGTCGTTTCCCTTCACTTTGAAGACGTTGATCGCGACCTTGATGGAGCCGATGCAGGAGGGCAGCGACTCTGCCGTGAGGGCCGCTGCAACGGTACCCCCCACGACGATCAGAAGACTTGGAACGTCGATGAAGGGACCGAGTTCACCTCCGAGTACGATCGTACCGACGACGAGAACTGCCGATGCTACGAATCCGATGATGGTCGCGATGTCCACGATGGTTTCCAACGCCTTCGTGCGACTGTGGGACCCGGATGGCAGCCCCAAGTTGGGCCGATCCAGCGGTGAACGAGTCTAGCCACCTCGGTGGATTCGCGCGCCTGGACACCCCATGAGAACTGATATGGATGCGGCGAATCGGCGATTCAAGGACATCGAGGTGAAGACCTTTGTCATTGAGGACGAAGGCCCCGCTTCCTGGGGTCCGGAGGAGTTCAAAAGCGAGCTGGGGATTCGCATTCTGCGGGACCTTCGCCGAGGGTCCTTGGAACTGCGTCCCCTTCCCGAAGCCGCGCTCCGCCTCGCCGAGCTCGCGCGCGATCCCGACCCAAGCATCGAGGCAGCCGTCGGCGTCCTCGAGCGCGACCCCTCACTTGCGTCACGGGTTCTGAGGCTGGCGGCGTCCCCCGCGATGGCCCGCAGACCTCCCACCGATCTCGCACAAGCGGTGATGACTGTCGGCTTGCATGAGCTCCGCGACATCGCGTTCGCCGTGGCGTCGGGCCGGGTCTTTCGTGCGCCGGGCCTCAACAAGGAGGTCAAAGAGGAGCACCTGCATTCCTTTCAGGTCGGCCTCGCAACGGCCGAGGTCTTCCGACGCATGGGGATCGGTAGCAAGCAAGGCTTCTTGGTCGGCATGCTGCATGACATCGGCGCGCTGCTGCTCTACTCGGCGCTCAGCCAGTACGGCCGCAAATCGCCTGAGTTCCTCGACAAGAAGTTCATCGCCCGCGCCCGTCATGCTCTTCATGCGGCCTTGGGCGACGCGGTCATTCGATCCTGGGGCCTCAACGAGACCGTCCGGGCGGGCGCCAAGTATCATCACCACCCCGCGGACGCCGGAGCCCTCACACAGGTCGCTCTGGCCGTCTCTGTCGCCGACTACGCGGCGAAACTCGACGCGACCGGAGTGGACGATCGCGCGGGGCAGCTGTGCCAGCACGCTCCCTTCTTTGCGGCGGGGCTAGGAACGCGGGACGCGACGGCCATCTCAGTTGCGATCGAATCCGCCGCGAACGTGTAACAGGGTGGCCCCGATCATCGACGAGGGGCGACCACACAAGAACGCCGGGTCGAGCCGAGGCGGGGGCGCCCTCAGTTCGATCCGACGTGTGGAGGCGTTGTGGGTCGTTCGTTACGCGGCCGCACTTTTCGGGGTCGAAGCCTCGAGCGGTGGAGCGACACAGACCCTGTTGCGACCTTCTTCTTTGGCGACGTACAGCGCCTGGTCAGCGCGGCCAAACAGGCTTTCCGAGCTTTCCCCGCCGCGCGTCGTGGCCACGCCAAAGCTCGCGGTGACCTTGCAGGGCTGCGGGACGTCCTCGTTCACCACGGTGGCCTCCAGTCGGGCTCGAATTCTCTCGGACACGACAAGTGCGCCGTCCTCGTCGGTGTTGGGTAGCAGGAGCGTAAACTCCTCGCCACCGTACCGAGCCGGGACGTCGGCCCCTCGGACGAGGTCTTGGAGGAGGTCGCCCAGGACTCGGAGGACCGCATCTCCCGCGGCATGGCCCATGGTGTCGTTGAAGTTCTTGAAGTGGTCGACGTCCACCATCACGAGACTCAGCGGCCGTTCGGAGCGCTCTGTGATCGTCAGCTGGCAGTCGACGCTTGCTTGCAGTGCGCGACGGTTGGGCAGCCCGGTGAGCTCGTCGGTGTTCGCGAGTCCAGAGAGCTGACTGTTCGCCACCCGGAGCTGCGCCTCGAGTTCGGACTTCTCGGCGAGCGCACGCTCGAGGTCCTTCACGATGACCTCATACTCCGTGTTGAGCTCCATCAACTGCTGATAGGCATTTTCTTTGATCTCGTCGATCGTCTGTTGCGGTGGCAACTGACGCTGGAAAGCCTGCGCGGTCTCCATCACGTCGGCGGGCGTTCGCACGAGGATGTCCTCGATGCCTTCGGCCGAGATGCCGAGCTTCTCGCCGTCTTGGATCAGCGCTTCGCGGTCACGTTCCACCAATGCGGAATCAAACAGGGCGGCGACTCGCTCCGCGAACCACGTTGCGCGCTCCAGGTCGCTCTCCCCGGGCTCGTCATTGTGGTGATTGGCAATTGCCTCCACGGTCGCGTCCGGGAGCGAACACTCCTTGGCCATCTTCCCCGAGAGCACGGCATGCGGTGTGAGCCCCAAGACCTGCTCGCGAACCGATCGGCTCGCGCTCGCCATGCACGACAGGTCTGCGGCCAACTTCGCGTCGGTCCGGGCCAGTGTCATCAAGCCCACGTCCAGGAGAATCCCGGCAGTGAAGAACTCGTGGACTTCCTTCACGCCCAGGTGCTCGGCGACGAGTCGACATGCGGTTCCTCGACGGAGAGAGCGCTCGAGAAGGCGCTCACCATGAAGGCTCTGCGGTGCCAAGTCGCTGACGAGCAGACCCAACGCGAGGTTACGAAGGCTCCGAAGGCCGAGGATGGATACGGCCTGGCGGACATCCGACATCCGCCTCGAGAGCGCGAAGGCAGAGCTGTTCGCAAGGGAGAGGATTCGAAGGCCCAGGACAGGGTCGACCGAGACCACCTCGGCGACCGCATCCATGCAGCAGTCCGGGTCAGCGGTTAGCTGAACGATCTTTGCGACGGAGCCAGCGGAAGGAGACGCGCTGGACTTTCCAGCTGACTTCTTTCGCTTTCTTGTCGGCTTCCGCTTCACGGGCCTCATGACTGGGAGTTTCGTCCTCCGAGCAGGACAGTTTAGGTTCAACCCGGAACGGTCCCAGTTCGGGGCGGCGCGGGAAACGCCCGCGATGAGCGTACGTGAGCGATGCACGCTGCCGCGCCGGATGAACACCCTCAAGACAAAGCAACAGGCGGCCGATACAGAGGGGGTCGTGACGCACCTGATGCTGTCCAACCCATCCACCGAGCTTCGCTACGTACGCGTCTGTTTTGCAGGCGAGTCCTCCGAGCCTTGGATGACCCTCTACGAGATCGACGCGACCGGCTGGGTCCGTCGCCACGTCCAAGTTCACGCCGACGGATGTCGCTTCGCTCCGGAGGACGTGCTGATGTGCAGCCCGGTGAACACCGAATCGATGCTCACACACCCGTCCGCGGAGCTCATCGAGAAGGATATGTTCGAGCTGTTATGGGGAGAACTCGAACCGGACCGAGATTTCTTGCTGCGCGTCCCCAACCCCGAGCTGATGTGGGAAGGCTATACAAAGCTCGCCGGGGAGCGACTCCGCCTGATGTGGAACGCAGACGGTATCGGGGTCGGCGGCTGGACCGCTGTGCCCGGGTTTGAGTCACTGTTTGTGCACGGGGGTGCTGACGACGCGCGGCGTGTCTGTTCCGCAGTCTTCATCGACCGACCCATTCGGTGGGTCGCGATGACCGACCTGATTGCTGCTTAGGACGGCCGCTCGCCGCTAGAAATCCGCGACCGCTTCGATGCCGAAGACGTCGTTCGCGAGCTGGTTGGCAGCGCCACCGTCTTCCCGTGCAAACGTGTACTCGGCCTTGAGCGTGAACCGGGGCAGCACAGGAAAACGAAATCCCACGGTGTGGGACTGAAACGCTGACTCCCGCCGGGTGGAGCTCAGGTCCGAGACGAGATCGACGTCGACCGGGTTTCCGTCAGGGTCGAACCCTGCCACCACGCTCGGGACTGCGAGATCGGGATCCGCTTGGTCGAAGCGATACTGCAGGATGAGCCCCGGGAGACGCGTCTTCTTCCGCCGGAACAGCGGCTGAGCGATTTGGGCATACCCGCCACGCATCCGGCGATCGGTGAGCGTCGGCGCAGCCCGGTCCACGGCGTCGTCCCGCCCAAAGACGAACTCACCGCGAAGCATCGGTAGCGGCACCTTGCTCTCGAACATCTCCTCGAAGTTGAGTTCGAGATGGGACCCCACGCGCCATGAGGCCGCCTGTTTGAAGTCGGCCGAGGACTCGCCGGGACCCGGCGACACGTCACCGGGAGGGTGCGTGCCCCAGACAACCGAGCCCCCGAGGTTGATCGAGCCGATCGGGAACGCCTGAACGCGGGCCACCACGGACTTGCCCGCATTGTTGTCCGGAAGGATGAACCCGCCGGGTGCGTTGATGCGCGGTGTCCCGGCCTGCAGCATCTCCGATTCGTCGGTCTCGCCGTCCCGAAGAGTGCGTTCGCAACTTGGAACCAGCGCCGGGTCGGCAAAAAGCGTGTCGAGGAACCGTGTCTGGCTGCACGCGTCGCCGTTGACGATACCGACATCGATCTCGATCGGCCGGATCGGGGACTCGCTGCGGAAGGTCGGCTTCCACTTCAGCGACGCACCGACGTCTGACCATGTCCCGGGATAGACCCGGTTGTTGGTCATCGCCAACGGGCGGGTGATGAACCAGTTGACGGGCGCGGCGTGGTCTTCGTCCTCGAGCCCAAAAGGCAGGATGAAGATTCCGGCGGTAATCTTGAACCCCTCCCGGAACCAGCGCGGGGTCTTCTCCGCCAGGGCGAACGGGTTGATCTCGAGCGCACCGGTTTCGAAGGCGACAAAGCGCCGCGTCTGGCCGGAGATCGATGGGTCCACTCCGGCGGGAGGGACAACCCCTGCCGAAAGGAACTCGAAACCGATACGAGCGTAGACAACGTCGGCGAAGATCGGCGCGCCGACATAGAGGGTCGCGGAGCTGACGTCGAAATAGGGCAACGTCTTGAGCTGGCGGAACGACCCGTTCGTTCGGTCGAACGTATTGCTGCGCTGCGCCAGGAAGAAGTTGGCCGCCACGAAGCCACGAATCTGGATTGCACCCCCTGAAGGGCCAACATCGGCGAGCTTGCCCGGGTCGAAGAAACTGCCTCCATCGGCACCCGCGGGCGGACGGTCGGCGGCCCCGGTGTCGAACACCTTCCGCTTGCGAGGCTCTGGCGGTGCTCCCTGCTTCTGCGGCAGCTCCTCGATCTCGGGCATCGGCGGCGCAACCGGCTCCGGTGCCGTCGTCGTTTCGTCGTTGAAGAAGGACGGGCTCGGTGTGCTCTCTGCCGGCGCCTGGGTGTCGTCAACGGACGGCTCGGCCGCGGGTTCATCGGGTGGCGACTCGTCCGGCGCTGCATCGGTGACGACCGGCGGCGGCACAACCGGCTCGTCGGCGTCGGGCTCCGACGACGGCTCTGTCTCGGGACGGTCGGGCGCGGGCGCGACCTCGGACGTCACCGACGGCGCGCTCAACGCAAGGCAGAGAATGCTCCAAAGCGCCATCGGGCGGCCGCACTCTACCCCAGCGGCTGTCAGAGGACGAAGCGCATGCTATCTGACGAAGCATGCGCACCCGCCTGGCTCTCCTCGTGCTCGCAGCCACCGCGATCAGCTGCGACTCCAGCGACAAGCCTGCGACCGACGGCACGTTGCTTACGCCGTACCTGCAGATTCAGTCGACCCTGGCTGAGGACAAGCTCGACAATCTTCCTGAGCTCGGAGCAGCCCTCGTCGCCGCATCCGAGGGCAAGACCGACAAGCCCGGGGTCGACAAGATCGTCCAGGGTGCGGGCCGCATCGCCGCACAAGACATCGCCACCGCCCGCTCGGCATTCAAGACCATGAGCGAGGGCATGATCGAGTTCGTCAAGGCCGACGCCGGCAAGCAAGAGGGCCACATGCTGGTCCACTGCACGATGACGTTTGCGGGCGCGGGCGCGCCGTGGGTTCAGAAATCCGGCAAGGTCATGAACCCGTACGAAGGCGCGATGATGCTGCACTGCGGCGACAAGCTTCAGTGGAGCGACGAGGTCCCCTCCAGCTGAGGGGACCCACACACAGGCTCAGCCCGGCACGATCGCGGCGCAGGTGAACTCGACGGTAACCTCGACGTTGCCCTCCTGAATCGCCTCGCACGAGGTTCCCAGGAGCTCGATCTCGGTCGGGCTGTTGACCTGCCACCCGTTGGGGTCGTCGAAGGTGACTTCCATTCCGTTGACGGTCACGGTCCCTTGATCCGCCTGGCCCGGCAGGATGGCGGTATCGAGGGTGAGCACGCAGCTGCGGACCCCGTTGATGATCTCCTCGAAGGCGGCAACCATCGCGTCCGCATCCGACGGGACGTAGAACGGGGCATCGGCGTCGCCGGGCATCCAGCCGACACCCGCGTTTGCCATGTCCTGGAGGTGCGTCTCGCTGACGTCGTTCCCCACGCTGATGACGAACGTCTCGATGCCATCGGTGTAGGCGTTCTCGGCCGCGGTGACCGCCTCGACCTGGCCCTCCTGCGGGTTCGGAACCTCGCACGTGTCGGGTTCGCCATCGGTGGCCAACACGATAATCTTGGGTCCGTCCGTCAGGTCAGCCGCGAGAGCCTCGACGACGGCATCGATCGAGTCGCCCGTCGGCGTATCGCCCGTTGGACTCTCGGGTTCGTACGTCGCGGTGATCGCATCGAGGCTGGCCACGACCGGGGCCTCCTCGACAAGAACGGGGCACGCGCCTCCCGCGTCGCCGCCGTTGCTCGTGTACAGGGCGAGCCCAAATCGAACGTCATCCTGCAGAGCCGCGATCACCCCCGTGTCCGGATCGATGAGCGCCTCACGGACGACATCCCAGCGGTTGGAGCCGTCAAAGCCAGCGGTCATGCTGCCGGACTGGTCGATCAAGAGGATGACGGTCGGGATGATCGGCTCGAACTGAACTTCCGCGCTGGGGCAGTCCATCGTGCTTCCCGACGTTTCGGGGAGAACGGCGACGGTCGTTCCCCCCGTCGTCTCGGATTGTGCGTCGCCCGTACTCGTCCCCGGGCCACCCGAAGAGGACGCCGACGTCGCGCCTGTCGTGCCCTCCGCTGGGCCGCTGCTGCTGGCGTCATCGCCGCTGCTGGCCGCCGTGGTACTGGTCTCCACGACATCTCCCGAAGAACTGGGGTCTGCGGTGAGCGAGTCGATACCACCCGAGCTGTCCGCGGCGACGTCGGCGGAACTGGCCCCTCCACACCCACACAGGCCAAGTCCGACCCCGACCGCCCAAACTCCCAGTGTGCGCTGCATCCTGACGTTCGACACTTCTACCGCCTCTCTTTTCCGAGTTTAGATTGCATAAAGTACGTCGCCTAAAGTGTCAGGCGCGTCACGGAACCACGCCGTTCGCCGTAGATTTTTTCGGGGGTTCGTCGCAGTACCCTTCGACCGTGAAGCTTGACGATGTGTTGGCAGCGCTCCGAGGAATCGCACCCGAGCACCTCGCCGAGGGTTGGGATCAAGTGGGTCTGCACCTCGCGGGCGATGGCAAGCGGGTCCGTAAAGGCATGCTCTGCATCGACCTCACGCCCGCGGTCTTGAATGAGGCGATCGAGAGCAAGTGTCAGCTGGTCGTCTCCTATCACCCGCCGATTTTCCGAGCGCTCGCCCGCCTTGCGGACCGGGACTGGAAAGAGCGCATGCTCGCCAAGGCCGTCCGGACCGGCATCGCCGTCTACAGCCCACACACCTCGCTCGATGCCGTTCGTGGCGGCATGAACGACTGGCTCTGCGACGGGCTGGGAAAGCAGTCGGTCCGCTGGTCCATCGGCGTTCCCCGGGACCACCGACTGCATCGCTACAAAGTCATCGTCTACGCCCCACGCGACGCGGCCGCTGATGTGCGGGCGGCGATGTCGGACGCTGGCGCAGGTGGCATTGGTGGTGACGACCGGTCGGCGTTTAGTGTGGAGGGCGTCGGCAGCTTCGGTCTCGCGGGCGAGGTCGGGCAAGCGGAAGAGGTTCGCATCGAAGCTTCGTGTTGGCGCGACGCGCTTGGCGCAGTCATCAAGCGGGCACGGGAGGCCCACCCCCGCCCCGAGCCTACCGTCGAGGTTGTGGAACTCAGCGCCCAACCCCGGCCGGAAGAGGAAGAGCAAACGCCGGGCCGATGCATGCATCTGCGGACACCGGTCTCAGCCGAGGCCCTGATCCGACGAGTCAAGCGCCACCTGGGGGTCAAGAAGCTCAAGGCCGCCATCCCGCCGGAGTATGGAAACGAGCACCCGGGCCACGTCGAGTCCATCGCCGTGTGTGTGGGAGCGGGCGGCTCACTGTTCGAGAAATACAAGACGGCCGATGCGTACATCACCGGAGAGATGCAGCATCATCAGGTCCTCGACATGGTGCAGCGCGGCAAGGTCGTGCTGCTGGCGGGACACACGAATACCGAACGCCCTTTCCTGCGAAACTACCGAGATGCGATCGCGACGCGATGTGGGGCGGTCGAGTGGACGCTCAGCGAGCAGGACGTCTCGCCGATGAGCATCGTCTAGGCGCGTTTCCGACCGTCACCGCCGGGCGACCCCACAGACCCAGGGTTTCCCCGTGTCAGAGGCGCAAGACCGCGCTACTCCGCAACCCTCCCGCTTTCGACGGCCGGATTCGGGTGGACGACGCTCCGCTGTACCTACATAGTCTCACCCATGCTGGGGAAGCTTATTCGGATGACAGCGGGAGCGGTCTCGATCTCGCTCTTGTTGGGAGGGTGTGGTGACAGCCACCAGGCGGAGGAGTCCGAGGCGTTCAGCGAGGCGTTTGATGAACTCGAAGAGGGCAAGGCCGACACCAACGGATGCTCAGGCGTCCTCACGCCCGACCGCATCGGCTTCGGGAACCGCGTCGCGCTCACGTTCGACGACGGCCCCAACACCACCAGCACCCCGCAGGTCCTCGACACCCTCCGCGACGAGGGTATCCAAGCCACGTTCTTCATCAACGGCAACCGCGTCAACGACAGCACCCGTCCGATCATCCAGCGGATCATCGACGAGGGGCACATCCTCGCGAACCACTCGCACCAGCACAAGAACCTCACGCAGCAGAGCCTCGATACCGTGCGTGACCAGGTGAAGCGAACCGACGACATCATCGCCGAGTACGCGACCCCCAAGTATTTCCGGTTCCCGTACGGCGCCAGCACCTGCAACACCGCCAGCGTCGTGCGCGACGAGTACGACCAGATCATCACGGGGTGGAACGTCGACAGCGGCGACTGGTGCTTTGCGCCCGACAACGGCCACTGTCCCGAGTCCCGCTTCCGCCACGTCCCCGACGGCTTTCGCAGCGACATGCCGGGCTGGACGATGCAACAGGTCCGCTCCAAGAGCGGCGGCATCGTCTTGTTCCACGACATCCACAAGTACACCGCCAACGCACTGCCGGAGATCATCCGCCAGATGAAGGCCGAGGACTACACGTTCACCAACCTCGACGACGTCGGCACCTTCCCGCAACTCAACGGAGTGACCCCACCATGGGTTGGTGACACCTGCGAAGGCGACGAAGACTGCATCCTCGGCGCGGCACTCGACGGTGTCTGCGATCTACCCGTGGGCGCTGAACTCTCGCGATGCAGCCTCGAGTGCGAAGGCTTCTGCCCGAACCGCGGCAACGCCACCACCTTCTGCGTATCCCTCGATGACGGAGAGTCCGGAAGCTGTGTGCTGCAGGCCAAGGCCAGCAACGCCAACTGCGACGACTTCCCGGACCTGTTCATGGAGACGCGGGACCGCCACATCGGCGACAGCACCGCTGCACCCAAGACGGCTCCGGTCTGCGTTCCTCGCCAAGAGTAGCGCGCACCTCAGCGTTTGAACGCCCGCTCGCTTCACGCGACGCGGGCGTTTCTCGTTCTACGCCTCCTGCTTCGTCCAAACTAGGAGCGGCTCGAGATGAGCGAGAAACCCCCTGACCCTAGGGGACACGAATCGTCGCCGAGGGTAGACCGCGTAGACAGCGAGCTCGGGTTCCACGACGTAGTCCGTGAAGACCGGCACGAGTCCGTCGCACGCCGACCGCATGAAGTCGGGGATCCCCACCACGCCCATCCCAAGCTCCCCGGCATGGACCGCAACCTCCGCGCTGTCGGTGAGCAGCCGACTCTTGGTGTGAATGGTCTCCGTCTTGCCGCGCTTGCGGAACACCCAGGTCTCGGGGTTCGGACCAAGCGGACTGAGAACCCAAGGCAGCGACTCGAGTGACCGCAGGCTCGAAAGATCATGAGTCTCGACGAACTTCCGTGACGCGAACAGCTCGAACCGCGTGGTCGCGATTCTTCGAGAGACGTACGATGGCGCCGTCCCGGGCGTGCCGATCCGAAACGTCAGGTCGATGCCCTGCGTGACGAGGTCGACGTGCCGATCGTTGAGACTCATCTGCACCGATAGGTCCGGATGCAGGCCAAGGAACGTGTTGATCGCGGGTAACACGACGTGTCGACCAAACGCATGTGTCGCCCCAACGTGGAGCGAGCCGAGTAGGTGGGCGTCGGGTTCGACCGCATCGAAGGAATCCGTGGCCGCCTCCACGAACCGCGCACAGTCGACATAGAACCGCTCTCCGGGCTCGGTCAGAACAAGCTTCCGCGTCGTGCGGGTCAACAGTGCGACGCCGACCTCTTCCTCGAGCTCGCTGACGTAGCGGCTCACCGCGGACTTGGCCAAGCCCAGCCGCTTCCCAGCCTTGGTGAAGCTGCCTGCGTCCACAACGATTGCGAAGACCGCCAGGTGTTTGAGCCGCGCGAAGTGGATGGGTCGGAATTGCTGCACCAGACGGCCTTGGTAGTTCACAACGGGAGAACAGTGGGTTCTCTAAGCGCCATATTGTCCTCACAAGGAGTCGGATTCAAGCTTGGATCAGCTCATGAAGCACTTGTTGAACTCCAAAACTGCGGCGCTGGCCGCAACGCTCTCGATCGCCCTGTCCGCGTGCACCGAGGCCGATGATGGCACCGATCTCGAAGCGTCCGAGCCGACCATCGACGAGGACGTCCCCGGTTACATCGTCGTCCAGATCGACTCCATCGACGATCCCGACACCTTCTTCACCGAGTACGCCAATCGAGCCGCGCCCACGCTCGCCAAGCATGGCTTTGTCGGCATGGTCGCCAGCGCAGAGCCCAACCGGCTCGAAGGCGCAGCGCCGGACGGCTGGACCGTGGTGCTCCAGTTTCCCAGCGTCGACGCGGCACAGGGTTGGTACGACGACCCCGAGTACGTCGACGCCCGCCCATTTCGCATCGACTCGGTCGGTCAAACCGACATGGTGTTGTTTCGCGGGCTCTCAGGCGCCGACGAGGACCTTTCCAGCTACGGCGGCTACCTCGTCGAGCAATCGGAACTGGTTCACGACGCCGACGGCTTCGAGGCCTACCTCGAAGACTCCGCCGCACTCTTGGCCGGGTTCGGTGGCAGCGTGTTGCTCGAAGGCGAGCCCGTCACCTTGCTCGAAGGCGAGTGGCCGGACGCCTCGACTCGCTTGATCGGGTTCCCAACCACGGACGCCATCTCGAGCTGGTACGGGTCGGACGAGTACACCGGCTTGAAGTCCCAGCGGCTCGACGCCAGCGAGGTCCCCAGCCTCGCCGGTTTCGCGAAGTTCTGCGTACCGATGGGTGATGGCTGCGAGTAGCCGCGCGAACGAAGCCTCCATCAAACCCGACCCCGCCTCCACTTCCGACATGCCCTCCCCCGATTCTCACCGCGTTCCGCTCGATGCCCCACGCGATGCCCTGCGGCACCCCGACCTGTTCATGGATTTCGCAGGTGTTCAGCGCGGGGACAACGTCTTGGAGATCGGCGGCGGCGACGGCTACACGGCCATGACCCTCGCCCAGCGCGTTGGGCCCCAAGGATCGGTCCTCGCCGTCAACCCACCGCAGTGGCACGACTTCATGGCGCCCTATCTCGCCGCGCGGGTCGAGCACGGGCCGGTCCCGGGCGTCACGTTTGTGGAGCGGCCCTTCGACAACCCCGTACGCGCAGATGAGACGCCGCTAGACCTCGTCGTCTGCGTGCTCATCTACCACGACCTCCTCTACCTCGACGTCGATCGGGCCGAGATGAACCGCCGACTCTTTGCCGCACTCAAGCCCGGCGGTCGTTTCCTCATCATCGACCACGCCGCAGCGCACTCGCACGACACCAGCGTCGGCGGCACGTTGCACCGCATCGGCCGACAGAGCGTGATCGAAGAGCTCACCGCGGCTGGCTTTGTCCTCGCCGCCGAATCTGATGCCCTGCGGGTGCCCGAGGACCCACGAACCGGCCTGGCTTGGTCCAATCCCCAGCCACGCACCGACCGCTTCACCCTCCTCTTCGAGCGACCCAAGGGGAGTTCGTAGCTCGGGCCGCGTGTCTTCGGACCCTCGCTAGTCTCCGCCCCGACGCCGTCGGGCCTTGACCTGCCGGCTCGCCCGAAATGCCTGGATCCGGCGAGCCTCCACACTGACCAGCCGCAAGACCTCCTCCAGCGGAACGTCCATCGTCGCGGCGATCAGCTCAGGGGATTCTCGAACCCTGGCCTCGAAAGCGGGGTCGGTCAGGAACCTGGCCATGAAGCGCTGACGTTTCTTCAGGTTCATCGTCCAGCCTCCCGAACGACGCTCCGAACGCGGTCGACCGCTGCCAACGCGACCTCGAACTCGGGCAAGTCCTCGTCCCACTCCAGCGTGACGGCCCGCAGATTCGGACTGTCGCGGAGGACGACCTCGAGCAACGCCATGGAGTCCGGTTCGATGGGGCGATCGTGGCTGTCGATCCACAACCCCCTGATCTGTCGGCCGCCCGCGAGGTGAACCTGAACCAGGCGCTCGAGCGGCATCGCGGCGATGAACGCCTCTGCGTTGAAGCCGTCGTTGCGGGACCCATAGAGCAGGTTTGTGACATCGAGGATTGCGCCAGCGTCTGCCGCCTCGATGCACGCGCCAAACTCCCGCCCCAGCCGCGCGCCCGCGTTCGGGGACTCCGCGCCCCACCCCAGCACATCCGCCGGGTTTTCGAGCAAGAAGGGCACCGTCACTGTGCGCCGAACCTCCGCCCCGTTGACCTCGAGGGCGGCCAGCGAATCATGATCGGCTCCGACCGGCGCGAAGTGCCCGAGTTCGTAGTCCCCAGCCGTCAGAAAGCACAGGTGGTCCCCGTACCAGCGGACGTGCAGGTGCGCGAGGATCTCGGAGATCGCCGCGAGGTAGCCACAGTCGAGTCCGTCCGCGTTTCCGATTCCCAGTGCGACGCCGTGCCCGAGCAGAGGCCACCGCGCGCCCAAGCGTCGAAAGAGCTTGAGCGTGTCAGCACAGTGCAGAGCGTCGTCGACCATCACCTCCAGGACGTCGATAGGCCCCCGGCCCGGCAGCGCAAGCAGCGAGTCGAGCCAGGCGGGGCGAAACGAGAGCCCAACAGCGACGGGGAACACGGCGAGAGGCTAGCGTGTAGGGTTCTCGCGTGCCGCCGGAAACAGCCAACTGGTTACCTTCGCGAACTGGAAAACTGCTCCAGTCCGCAGCCCGGGCGGGTGCTGAGTGTCTCGGTGACGATTTCGTCGCAGCCGTGCTGGTCGGCAACGCCATGCATGCCGAACGCGCCGACCGGGCGAGGCGTCCCGAGATGCTCTTGGTCGCTCGCCAGCTTCCGCCTGATGTTGTTGGAAGCCTCGCCACTGCATTGCGAAGCTCCACCGCCGCAGGGATCCGTCCTCGGCTCGTCACCGTCGACGAGCTGCGACGAAGCGCCGACGTCTTCGCGCTCGAGCTTGCCGAGTGGAAGACCCGGCATTGGCTCATCGCCGGCGAGGACCCCTTCGGCGACATCCACATCGAGCCCGCGCACCTTCGTCATGCCCTCGAGTTCCAGCTGCGTGGCCTCGGTCGACGCCTGCGCAACCGCGTGTTCCTTGGACTGGCCGGAAACCCAGGCGAAGCCGGACGGGCCGTGTTCGATGCACTGGACACCATCTCGATCTCCGCCCACCACACCCTGGTCTGTCTCCAACAGAAGGCGCCGCTGACCGACACCCATGCGGTCCGAGCATTGGGTGAAGCCGCGGACCTCGATGTCGCCGCCGTTCTCGCGATCTACGAGCGTACCCGTGGCGCCGGGTCCGTTCCGGATGTCGCGAGTGCGCTCGACACCCTGCTTCCCTTCATCGAGAACCTGACACGGATCGTCGATGGCATTGAGGAGTCGTCCTCATGAACCGGGCGCTTTGTACCTGTCTGTTCGTCTTCGGGATGTTGCTTGGACGCCCTGCCGCTGCCGCGAGCATCGAGGAATACCGAGCCGAGATCGATCTTCGCGACCCCGACGTCACCCGCTACAGCCTACGGCTAGACTACACCAAGGACAGTCCTTACGAGGTCAAAGAGCACGGCTTCAAGTTCGTGGGGGAGGAACCGATTCGCAACCTCCGCCTCATCGACTCCGCCAAGGCCACCATTGGACAGGCGCATGGCTTCGTCGAGCAACGGATCGAGTTCACCCTCCCCGCAGACTCTGAAGGTGAACCCCAACCGATCGAGTTCTCCTTCGAGCGAGACCCTCTCGTTGGAAGGCGTCGGTGGACGTCCGTCGACTACGAAGTCCTCTGGCTGAGCCGATTTGGCGTCAACGTCGGCTCCACGAGTATCGTCCTCCTCGCTCCGCCCGACTGGTCCGTCGACGGTTTCTCGTGCACGCCGCTGGGCGACCATCAGCGATGCGAACGAATCACCGGCACGCCGATCGTCGTCGCCTTCAGCGCTAGTCGTCCCAGCGACTTCGCGTGGAACATCTTCGGCGCCCTCGTCTCCGCCCTTCTCCTGCTGGCAGGGTTCGTGCTCGGCGGTCGGCAGGCGCGAAAGCGATGGATCGCGGCGCTGGGGGTGCTGCCCGTCCTCCACGAGCCCCCCGAGCCCGTGCTTTCTCAGAGCTACCGCGCTCCCGCCCCCCTGCCCGTGGAGACCGAGCTCGAGCCCGTCCTCTCCGAGGAAGACGGCAAGCTCATGACCACCCGTCTACGCCAATCGTTTGGCGTCGCAGCCGCTGGCCTCATCGGGCTTGGCGTGGTGGTCCCAGGGCACGTCGAAAGCTCGCCCGCCCTCTGGTTCGTCGCCTACGGCCTTGTCGCGTCCATCTTTGCCGCGGTCACGGCAAACCGCCTCGAAGGCTGGAGGTGGGTCCCCATTCTCGTCGCCGCAGCGGCTCTGCTCCACCCAAGCTTGGTGGCTTTGGGGCTCGAGCCCGACGGCGACCTTCTGCTGTTCTCGCCTCTTCTGCTGTTCATCCCGATCTTCGGAGCCAAGTCCCGCGGCGGGAGTAGCAGTAGCAGGAGCAGCGGCTCGGACAGCGCCTTCTTCAGCTGTGGCGGCGGTGGGTGTGGTGGCGGAGGTTGTGGCGGCGGTGGCTGCGGTGGCTGCGGCGGCTGAGTTCATGATCGCACGTCTCAAAACACCGTCCAGGTTCGAGGTGGAACGCGATCAAGATCCATCTCGGTAGTCCAGACGTCGCGCCACGAAGACTCCGTGGAGCATGCGTAGGGTCGAGCCTCCTCCGCGGCGATGAGAGTGCCCCCTCGAGACATGATGCCGGCGGACACTACCCCCAGGTCCGCGGCAAAAACGTGAAGGCCATCCGCATCCCAGGACGGCCTTCGCTGAGTTGCCCCGGGGCACACAGACCCGAGACTCCAACCTGAGACTTCAGGTCTCCGGTTTCGTCGTCACCTTGAGGGTCCAGTTGGCGGCACCGGTACTCTCGAATTCGTGGGTGCGGACGTCGTTCGAGCCTGTCGGGATGTCGTGGATGAAGGCGTGCGAGATGTCCCCGTTGGCGTTTCGCACCTTCACGGAGTACGA
Organism: Nannocystales bacterium; assembly: GCA_050633305.1. GTDB lineage: Bacteria > Myxococcota_A > Polyangia > Nannocystales > Nannocystaceae > CAJXVA01. The sequence continues at coordinate 183,000 of JBOEGF010000015.1, read as the reverse complement.
GTTGGCCGCCAACCCCGTGTAAGGTGTGAAGACGATTTCGTCGATCACGGAGTTGTCGTATTCGACCGTTGCGTTGTCGGTCTCGAGTCGCAGTGGCACGATCGAAGTCGCGCTCGTGTGCTGAATCGTTGTAACGGTTGTGTTGTTGTTGAGGAGCGTTGTGGTTGCGTACGTTGTCATCAACCGGTCAGTGGGACCGGCAGGGAAAACCGTCACCCCATTCGGGCACGAATCTGCTCGGCCCAACCATCGAGGTCGTTGGCTGTGCTCTCCGCGACCGCCGGTTCTTCCGCGACCTGGGCGATCGCATTCTTGAGCCGCTTCTTCCCGTTGCGGATGCGACTGCGTGCCGTGTTCTCTGGAACCTCGAGGATTTCTCCGATCTGAATCGCGGTGAGCTTCTCCCAGTAGTACAGCTCGAGAATCACCTGATCTGCCATCGGGATTCTCCGAAGTGCGCGGAGGAGGACTTGTTGCTCTCGCTTCGCGTTGAGCACAGTCGAGGGCCCTGCGCCCATGTCGGCGACCGAAAGTTCGCCAAGGTCTTCGTTGCGACGATCCTTCACCCGAGCCCGGTAGTGCTCGCGGAGGATGTTATGCGCGATCGCGAACAGGAAGGTGCGAAAGCTGGACCGGCCCTCAAAACGGTCGACCGCGGCGAGGCAGCGAACGAACGTGCTCTGCACCAACTCCGCCACGTCACCATCGGTCTTGTTGACGAAGAACCGCCTCACGGGCTCGAAGTGGCGCTGAAACAGCTCGTTCCCCGCCTTTCGATCCCCACCCTTCCACGCGCCCAGCAACTCCTCATCACTCTGCACAGACACTTCGCATGGCACTATGCCACGGGTCGAGTCATGGAACCCGAGGAAAGCCCACTTCAGCGTGACGGGTCAGACATCGAGCGCCACCAACACGACACGGTGGCCCGCCACACTCGAGAGGAAGACGGCTTGCCCGTGGATGCGCCCGAGCCCGGCGTGCACGCGGAGGCGATGAAGGCTGATATCGCATCTCAGCTGTTCGGCTCGACCGCGGGTGCTCTGCGTATCGGGCGCTACGAGGTTCGCGAGGCGATTGGCGAGGGCGGCATGGGCGTTGTGCTCTCGGCTTGGGATCCTTCGCTCGGGCGACTCGTCGCACTGAAACTGCTCGGCAGTGCTTCCGAGAAGGAGGCGCTACATCGCGCGCGCATGGTTCGAGAGGCCAAGGCGATGGCCCAGTTGTCTCATCCCAATGTGGTGCACGTGTACGAGGTTGGCGACCACGAGGGCGATGTCTTCGTCGCGATGGAGCTCATTGATGGCAAGTCGCTGAAGGACTGGCTCACTGAAGGACCGCACTCCGTCGATCGGGTGTTCGACGTCTTCGACCAGGCTGGTCGTGGCCTGGCAGCGGCACATGGCGCTGGACTCGTGCATCGGGACTTCAAGCCGAGCAATGCGATCTTGGGCGCCGACGGCCGGGTTCGTGTTGTCGACTTCGGCCTCGCGGTCAGCTCCGGGCACTCCACGGAGTCGTTACAAGGACCGGATTCACGCAGTGGGATTTCCGGGGAAAAACTCACCCGCACGGGCGCCGTCCTCGGGACCCCGGCGTACATGGCTCCCGAGCAGTTCCGGGGGGAGAACGCCGATGCTCGCGCCGACCAATTCTCGTTTTGCGTAGCGCTGTTCGCCGCGCTCGCCGGGGAAAGGCCCTACACCCACGCCACACTCAGGGACCGGCCAGAGTCTGCTGCAATTTCGGCCTGGTCCTCGATCCCCCGCACGTTGAGGCCGGCGCTACGCAAAGGACTCAGCATCGCGCCGTCCGGGCGCTGGGCATCGATGGACGCGCTGCTCGTGGCCCTGCGACGAGGTCGTGGCTGGGCACGACGCGGCCCCTGGCTGACGGTCGGCCTCGTCGGACTCGCGGTCTCCCTACCGTTCATCGCGACCTCGGACAGCCCCTGCAGCTCCCTCTCGAAGCCGGCGGAGCTTTGGACCCCACAGACGCAGTCGCGGGTCCACGGATCGTTCACGGCCACCGAGGTTCCCTACGCTGAGAATGCCTGGTCCTCGGCTTCATCCGGAATCGAAGACTTCCTCGCTCGCTGGGAGAGCACCCGCGCCAAGGTGTGCAAGGGCCGGGTTGACCCGGCGGTTCTCAGTTGCCTCGAGCGCTCTGTGGTCGTGTTCGACTCGGTCGTGACCGAGTACGCCGCCATCGATGCTTCGAACATCGCGCAGGTTCAACCGCTGGTCACGTTGCTGCGCTCCCCGGAGTTTTGCATCGAGCCCGGCGACGACGACATCGCCAGCGGGCTCGACCACGACATCCTCGCCAAGCTCGAGGCCGGCGGTGCGCAGGTCTTGGCGCATCGGGCGGAGGCTGCGACGCAAACCCTGACCGAGCTGATCGAGGACCCTCGCCTCCAAGGCACCGATGCCCTGGCCGAGGCCTACCGGCTGAGGGCGCGGGCAAGACGACTCATGGCGGAGCCCTCGGCGGCCCTGGACGACCTCGTCAGCAGCATTCGGGAAGGCAACGACTCTCTGACGCGGGCCCGTGGGGTTATCGCGTGGCTCGTCGAGCTCACCCACCAAGAGCGCTGGGAGTCGGCCCGTGACGCTCGACGGTTGGTCGAGGGCCACGTCAGCGAAGCGATGCCCCTCCAGCTTCGGGCCGACGCCACGGTGGCGAGGGCCGAGGCGTTTGCGAGACAGCGGCCACAGGAATTCGACGAGGCTGTGGTGTTGTACGAACGCGCCATTGAGCTGCGCTTGGGGTTGCATGAGCCCGTCGGGGTCGCGTCCGCGCGGCTCGGGCTCGCCGGGGTTCTGATGACCAGCGCGAAGAAGCCGGAGCAGGAGCGAGCGCGGAACCTGCTCAACGCAGTCGCCGAAACGTACGAGGAGCACCTCGGTCGAACACACCCCAGACGTGCCGCGGTCCTGTACGACCTGGGAGTCCTCCACGCCGACAGCCGGCTCGACCTCGCCGCAGGCGAACCGTTCCTTCAAGAGGCGGCGGAGATTCAAACCGAGGGCCTCCCGGCGCGGAGCCCATCCACGGCGAGGACCCGAATCAAGCTCGCCGACGTGCTGTTCAACCTGGGCAAGGTCGACGAGGCCGTCCCACACGCCAACGCGGGATGGGAGTACGCGCGCACGCTCCCGGCGACCAACAGTGACCACATCGCGGCCCGGAGGCTCCTCGCCAACATCACGACGGCGGCCGAAGACTACGATGCCGCGTTGGAACACAACACCGCGCTCCTCGCCATCAATCCGGAGGATCCGATGCTCCATCAGAACCGAGCATCCATCCAAATCAAACTGAACCACCCCAAGGAGGCGGCCAAGGCTCTCGCGCAAACGCGAAAGCTCATCGCGGACTTCGACCTGGATGACGAGACCGCGGCCCTGTTCGAGCTATTCCTACAAACGCTGGACGCCGAGCTCCTCTCGATCGAGGGAAAGACCGCCGAGGCCATTGCACTCGTCGACGATTTGCTCGCGGATCTTGCCCGGCCCGGCCCGCACCAAGAGCGGCCCGAACTCGCGGTGCGGGCCACCAAACTGCAGGGTGTACTGGACGACCTCCGAAGGCGTTTGGTCTCCGGCCCCTAGACCGCGTCGTCTTCGTACTCGCACACCGCGGCCGTGCCCGTCACGCAAAAGCCGCCTTCGCACGTGAGCCCAGCAGCACAGGTAACGCCACACGGGTCACCCGCGATCGCACCCGCCTGGCAGACCCCGTTCGCGCAGGCGTTTCCGGGGGCACAGGTGAGGCCGTCTTGCGAGGCAATGGTGGTGCACGCTTGTCCGCTACCAGGCAGCGCGATGCAGGCGCTGGCGATGTTGCAGTAGGCCCCCGCTCCACAGTCGCCGCTCATGCTGCAGGCGTCCCCAGCAGACGGCTGGTCGCGGCACCGAAGCTGGGTGTCGTCGGGGTCTTCGATGGATGCGAGACAGCGGAAGGCCTGCTGGCAATCACCGTCGGACTCGCACGCGTCCTCAAACGCGCCGGAGCCCGCTGCGACGCACATACCGCCGTCGCAGAAGCTGTCGATGTTGCAGCTGTCCCCAAGACCGCCATCGAGGCGCTCGCAGGCTTCACCCACCCCCGCACCGCCGTAGAACAGTCGGCACTCGCGCAGCTGCTCGGCCGCGGCGAACAACGGGCCGCTGAGTGCAGCCTCATCGTCGGTCTCGCACGCGAACGTCGACAGCGCAGCGGCGACCCGGTCGGTACAGTCACCGTTGAAGCTCAACCCTTCGTCGTCGAGAGCACGGTCGACCAGGCGAGCCTCGACTCCCTCCACACACGCGGCCTCATCGGCATAGTCGTCGGTGAAGGGGTTCTTGCAACCGCACGCAAACGCGCCCCCGCAGGCGGCCTCAGCGAGGATCGCGGCCTGGTCACGCACGGTGACCGCATCGGAGCCGCTTTCACAGGCGGGGACGAGGAGGACGAGAAACGCGAGAGCGAGGTGTCGCATCAGACGTCGAGGTTGCGGGTGTTGAGCGCGTTGGAGGTGATGAAGTCGCGCCGGGGCTCGACCTCGTCGCCCATGAGCACGGTGAAGATGTTGTCGGCCTCGAAGTTGTCGCCGACCTTCACCTGCATGAGTGAGCGCTGCTCGGGATCCATCGTGGTCTCCCAGAGCTGCTCGGGGTTCATCTCACCCAGACCCTTGTATCGCTGGATGTTGAGACCCTTGCGACCCACTTCCCCCATCTCCTGCACGAGGGCGATGAGGCTGTTGGACTCGACCAGGACTTCATCGTCGCGCTTGAGCACGATGTCCCCGCTTCCCAAGCTCGCGATGTACCGACGGGCAGCGAGCAACTCCTCCACCTCGGGAGCGACGACCAACTCCTTCGCGATGGTCTCGAACTGCGCGACACCATCCTGCTCGATGCGGAGGCGAATCGCCTGCAGTGCCGAATCGTCCTCGTCTTCGACGAGTTCGTACGAGACTCCGGCCCGTACGAGCCCCGCGGTGGCTTTCTCGACCAGCCGTTCTCCAACGGAGCGAAGCGCGACCTCGGTACTGAAGGACTCGGCGACGGCGGGAGCACCATCGTCGACAAGAATGTCCAGCAAGCCTTCGACTACGGCGCGACGGTGGTCCCGAGCAAGCGCACCGATCAGGGCTTTGTAGCGGAGTCCTCGCCCGGCCAACTCGGCCAAGACTTCTTGGCTGACCTCGTGCTCGCCCACCGAGAGCGAGAGGTTCTCGATCGCGATGTTGATGACGTAGCTGTCCATCTCCGGATCGCCCTTGAGGTAGCGCTCCTTCTTGCCCGACTTGACTTTGTACAGCGGCGGCTGGGCAATGTAGAGGTACCCGCGCTCGATGACGTCGGGGAAGTGCCGGTAGAACAGCGTCAGCAGCAACGTGCGGATGTGCGACCCGTCGACGTCGGCGTCGGTCATGATGACGATCTTGTGGTAGCGGAGCTTGTCGACGTCGTAGGTGTCGCCGACCCCGGTACCCAGCGCGGTGATGAGGGTGACGACCTCTTGGCTGGAGAGCATCTTGTCGAGCCGCGCCTTCTCGACGTTGAGGATCTTGCCCTTGAGCGGGAGGATCGCCTGCGTCGCACGGTCCCGGCCTTGCTTGGCCGAGCCACCTGCAGAATCACCCTCGACGAGGAAGAGTTCGGACGCCACAGGGTCCTTACTCTGACAGTCGGCGAGTTTTCCGGGCAAGGAGAGTCCGTCGAGGACGCCCTTTCGGGTGATGGTCTCGCGCGCCTTGCGAGCCGCGGCACGGGCCCGAGCGGCCAGCAGCGCCTTGTCCACAATGAGCTTTGCGCTCTTGGGGTTTTCTTCGAAGAAGCGACCCAGCTCCTCGGAGGTTGCGCTGGAGACGAGCCCCGTGACCTCGCCAGAGACGAGCTTGTCCTTGATCTGCGAGCTGAACTTGGGGTCGGGGTGCTTGACGGAGACCACCGCAAACAAGCCCTCGCGCACATCCTCACCAGACAGGCTGCCCTTGTGGGACTTCAGCATGTTGTGGCTGCTCGCGTAGCTGTTGACGACCTTGGTCAACGCTGTGCGCAGGCCGGTGAGGTGGGTGCCACCGTCCTTGTTGTTGATGTTGTTGGTGAAGCAGAGGATGTTTTCTTGGAACGCATCCGTCCACTGCAGCGCGAGCTGAACACCGCACATCGCCTGTTGGCCTTCGAACTCGAACTCGACGTCGGTGTTGAAGTAGACCAGGTCTCCGATCGCGGTCTTGTTCTGCGCGAGCAGCTTCACAAAGCTGGCCACACCGCCCTCCCCGTCGAAGTGCTTCTCGCGGCCGTCCCGGGCGTCCTTGAGGTACACATTGACGCCGGGGTTGAGATAGCTGAGCTCGCGAAAGCGCTTGGACAGCACCTCGAAGTCCATCTCGGTGTGGCTGAACGACAGCGGGTCGGGCTTGAACGTGACCCGGGTTCCGCGCTTGTCCGTGTCGCCGATGATCTCGACGTCACCGCGCGCTGCACCGCGATCGAAGTAGACGCAGTGCTCCTTGCCGTCGCGCCAGATCTCGAGCTTGAGCCACTCGCTCAGAGCGTTGACCACCGACACACCCACGCCGTGTAGACCGCCCGACACCTTGTAGCTGTTGTTGTCGAACTTCCCCCCAGCGTGCAGCACCGTCATGATGATGATCGCCGCGTCGACCGTCTCCCCTTGGTACTCCTTGGGACCCGTCGGGATGCCGCGACCGTTGTCCTCCACGGACACCGAGCCGTCGGCATGCAACACGACCTCGATACGATCGCAGTGCCCCGCGAGCGACTCGTCGATCGAGTTGTCCATGATCTCGTAGACCATCTTGTGGAGACCAGAGCCATCGCTGGTGTCCCCGATGTACATGCCGGGACGCTTCCGAACCGCCTCGAGACCTTCGAGGACAGAGATGGAATCAGCGTCGTAGTCGCCGGGCGCAGCGTCGGCTTTGGGGGGCTGGTTTTCGTCGCTCATCAGGACGCTCGAGCCGGGGTCTCACGAGGCGTGAGGCCTTGCCGGCGATGCGCGAAAAGATAGCACGCGGCGCGGGTCTTCACCTAGCCCGAAAGGCGCCGAAAACGCGCCCAGAACAACGTTCTGCAGGATTCTCGGCGGGTCGCGATCAGGCGATGCCAGATACGTCTGAAGCCGCGCCCGAACAGGCCAGTACGGTCGCTCCAGACGTCCCCGTACCCCAACCGTCCGTGTCGGTGTCCACCACCCCCTGCGGCAAGCAGACGACCCGCAGGGCTTGGGCCGGACCCCTGCGGGCAGGCGGACCCGCAGGGACATGAACCGCTCGGGTCTGCGTTGCGCTCCGCGGGTCCTAAAATGCCCTGCGAGGCCTCCAAAAAGCGATCTGCGGCCTCGCGGAACCTGGAGGACCTCCGCCAGCCGACACCCCCACACAGCAGCGTCAGGACCAGAAACGGCGGCGGTGGAAGTATCGAGACGTGCGACTTCATGTGCACAACGGTGGGATTGAGGGAGACCATCCGGTGCACGGTCCCCGGGAAGCCCAGCCCCCCGAGGGGCTCCAGAGGTCGAAAGAACCCTTACTCGGCGCAGCTACGGACCCGGCTTGCGTGAACCGACTTGGGGTATCGCCGAAGGAACGCGGCCGAGGCCTTCGCTGCAGCGTCAACCCGGCCGCTCTTGCACAACGCCGAAGCGCGGAGTGCCGCCGCCTCCTCCAAGAACGCGCCCTTGGGGAACTTGCGGCGGTGGGTCTTGAGGACACCAAGAGCCGCCTTCGCTTGGCCCCGGTCGACGGAAGCGCGGGCGCGCTCGATCAGCGCGAGCTCGTCGGCGACGCTTCCCTGGTTCTTGCGCGGCGCCGCGGTTTGAGGCGCGGGCTCCTCAATCGAAACGGGTACGGCCGTGACGCCTGCCTCGCGCGGCAGCTCGGCGTGAAGCTTCGGTGCCGCGGGGCCCGGGACCGCAACCTTCAGCGACGGAGCCGGAGGAATCTCAGCGAAATGCGGGGCTGCTTCCGATCGCGTCAGGCCCCAACCTGCCGCCAGCAAACCCGCCACGACCACCGCTCCCGCCACGACGAACAACGGGCCCGAGCCGGATCCGGCAGGAACGCTGGCCGGCGCAGGGGCTCCGTCGAGGCGCCCTTGCACGCCGGACCACACCCGGTCCGCAGCCTCGAGTCCCGCCTGTGGCCGACCACGTTCGGCATCCAGGAGCGACGCGAGCTCGTCTTCGATCGTTGCGGTCATGCGCTGAGGCTCCCTTCGGTTGCGCGATGTCTTGCGACGGCTTCGGCCATCTGTTTTCTTGCCTCGCGCAGGCGTGAGTAGGTGGTGTTGGGGTTGAGCCCGAGGCCCGCCGCTATCTCGGCTGAGGTCATGCCCTCGAGTTCTCCAAGGATGAACACGGTCTGGTACTTCTCCGGGAGATTTTGAAGCAGCGTCACCAACGTGTTGGCTGCACGGGCGCGGGGATACGGGTCGTCAACGCGGCTCGGCTCGCGGGCGAGAGCATCCTTGCGACGATCGTGTCGGCGAGACCAGCGGCGGTGGCCCTGGACCACCCGAATGGTGATGGAGAATAGCCACGTGCGAACCTTCGAGCGGCCCTCGAAGTCGGCGAGCTTGCGCGACGCCACCACGAACACCTCTTGAGCGACATCATCGATCCAAGCGGGCTGCACGCCCAGTCGTCGAGCACTGCGCACGACGAACTCGAAGTTCTCGCGATACAGCGTCTCGAAGCTCAGTTCGGCCCCAACCGCTTGGGCCGCACTCATCCCGCCTCCGCTTGAACCTGGATCTCGAGGCACTCTTCACGCTTGCCGTCGATGCGAACCTCGATGCAGGTGCTCCCGCCCCCACGGCCCACGAGGACCCAACGCCAGTCCTCCGGATCTCGATAGACGCGTGCAATGTCCGGGGATGCTGAGACCAGCTCGAAGCGGCCCGGATCTTCGTAGACCTGCGAGGTCAGACTGCGCGGTCGCGCGTGCACGCGAATCACATGTCCGAGCACGAGGTTGATACGCCGTGACTGCACGTAGTCGCCAGCGAGCGCGACACCTTCGATCTCGATCGCGAGGCCGCCGTAGTCAGGCGCACACGCGGCGAGCAGGAGAGCAAGTACAGCGCCCACGCGTTTCACCGTGCGCCTCCGCTGCTGGTCGTGCCGTCCTCGGTGTCCGAGGTCGTGTCCGTGTCCGAGGTCGTGGTGTCCGTGTCCGAGGTCGTCGTCGTACCTGCGTCGGTATCGGTATCGGTATCCGTATCCGTATCCGTATCCGTATCCGTGGTCGTTGCGTCCTCGAGCTGGACGATCACCTCGACACTCCCAGTCACCTCGCCGCCCTCGACCAACAACCGGGTACGACCGACCTCCACCGCCTGGATCTGAACGGTTCGAGCTTGCGTGTCGCTCGTGGTCCGAGCGACGCCAGGCTCATCGGTTGACCACGCGTACTCCAAGGTACCCGCGAGCACTTGGCCAAGCTCTCCGCGCGGTTCAACAGTGATGCGACGCGACTCACCGGGGAGCATGACGACCTCGGTCACCCCGGTGGCCCCCGTGTCATCGCTGAAGTCGTACGCAAGCACTCGCTCTGCGGTGACGTGCAGATAGTCGACGATCTCTTCCTCGTTGACGATGGCGAGCAGGGCGGCGGTGCCAGGTCTGGCGAAACGAAAGCTCGCGATCACCCCGGTCGACGTGGGCTCGAGCAGCGACGGCGCAGAGGTCTGAACCCCCGGGGTGGCGACGACGCTGATCGTGGGGTTGAAGCCAACCTCGAAGTTGCCCCCGACGGCGAACCGTTGAGGGAACCGCTGCGCAACGAAGTCGACACAGAACGCGTCGTTGCTTCCAGCACAGCGATACTCAAAATCGCCACGCATGAGCTCCCCGTCCATCGTCGGGTCGGGCAGCGGCTCTGTGGACGGATCACACGCGGTCAGTGGCACCACCAGGAGCCACAGCGCCGCAGATCGGAGTTTCCCGCCCATACATCGATAGGTGTCCGGCACGGCCCTCGTTTCGTGATTCACGGCTGAGCTCCTTTCTTTCGCTCGAAAGCGCGCGCTTTTCGCCGAAAGCCAAACCGAAACTCGGCGCCTGCCAAGAACCGGTAACCGAAGAGAGAACCGGTCGACAGCGTTGTGTCCAAGGCCTGGTGCCTGGCTCGTATCGGCGAGAGCCAACCCTGCATGTCGAACGTGAGTGCCACCGACGGCGCCAGCACGACGTTCGCGCCGGTGGTCAGCTGCATCAGGACGAAAGGCTGCCCGGGGCCATGCAGAAGCGTGGCGCCGTCGACGTTCGCCAAGATGCTCCCGCCCTCGACGCCACCACAGACCGTGAGCTCAACCGGTCCGACCCTTGGAGCCCCGCAACCGCGGAATGCCGCGGACAACAGGTTGTACCGAGCGCGAGCATTCTCAGCGGCGTCCAGTCCGATGTTCCGGGTGCCCCAGAAGTTCCCCACCGCCTCGATGCGACCCCCGCGAAACAACAGAGCACCGGTCACCTCGAGTCCGCCTGCGGTCGCGGGCATTGTTCCCGATCCAACCCCTCCCGCGAACCCAATGGCCGCGCGAAGCTTCGATGCGCTCGGGGCTTCCATGTCCGGACCCCCTGGATCTGGGGGCGGCTTCTCATCCGCAGGCGCGTCTCCGATCAACGCGTCCAACTCTTCGTCGCCCAACTGTTCCGTCGCTACGGGGGGCTTCATGTCCTCCGGCTTCGGCGGCGACTTTGGATTGGGATCCAGAGTCACCGGCGGCATCAACATCGCGACGATCGTCAGTGTCGCGCGCTCGAGCTCCGCACATGAACTCTCCGAGAGGGCCCGTTCGGACAACCCCCCCTCGGGCGCCACCCAAAGCCGCAGCGTCCACTCCTCGCCGGTCTTCCGGACCCGAGCGATCACCCACCGCTTGCGGGTCGCCACGTCGTCGGAGAGCTCCAACGTCATGGCCTCGTCGAGCCGCGCCTGCATCGCCGCAGCGTCGCTGCACTCGTCCGCTGGCGCGTCCCACACCAGGTTCACCGCAGACGCTTCGTCGTCTCGAGCGGGACCGGCCACGGGCGTGGTCATTGGAGGCGGCGTGGGCGGAGCAGGAGCAAGCCCGGACTCGGCGTCGGGCGACTCCGGTTCTTCCGGAGCGGGCGCTGTCCCCATCGACATCGCCAGCAGCATCTTCAAAGCTAAGCTCATATGCAGGGGTAGTCGCGGGTTTCGGCTGGCGGATGCACGACGGTTGGGCCGCCCGGAGCTCCGGAGCCAAGCGAGAGCATCGCAAGAAAAAACCCAAGGTGTCGGAAAACTCGTTTCACGAATCCGAGGGCGAACCGGACACCCACTGCCGAACAAACTGCAGCTCCGTGAACTCCTCAACCTGGGCGCGCTCGCCCGTGGGGGTGAATCCTTGCGCCCGGTACAGCCGCTCGGCCGCTGTGTTGTCCGTGCGCACGTCGAGGAACAAGCGCGTCCGACCCGAGCCAGCGGTCCATTCGACGACCCGGCCGATCAGGGCTGCACCCACGCCCTGCCGCCGCGCGGCCGGATGCACCCACATCGACACCAGATACGCTGCATCCGCGAAGTCGGCGTGCTCGATGCCTCGGACCACACCCACATCCTGCTCCCCCTGCACAGCGACGAACGTCCGGATGCGGCGCAATTGCTCGCGCCACATCGGCTCCACCCAACGCACAACCTCCTCGTGTTTCGACCCAAAGGCTTGAGGGGCGTCGAGCAGCGAGGCGAGTCGAACCGCGCGCAGACGCTGCCACTGGTCTTCCTCGAGGACCTCGATGTGCACCCCCTACTCTTGCACGGTTGCATTGACGAACCGAAGCCTCTGCGGCATCTCAGTCTCATGGAACTTCGCGATGCAGTGGTCTGGGTGACGGGAGCTTCGGACGGCATCGGTCACGCCTTGGTGGCCCCGCTCGTCAAGCTCGGTGCACGCGTCGTCGTGACCGCGCGTCGGCCCGCGCCCCTGCAAGCTCTCGTTGCGGAGTTCGGAGCCAAGAACGTCGCCGCCGTGCCAGCCGACTTGATGGAGCCCGACGCCTTGGCCTCGCTGCACGAACGGGCGTGCGAAGCGTTCGGGCCTATCGACGTCTTGGTGAACAACGCCGGTCGATCACAGCGGGCCGCCGCGCTCGACACCAACATGGACGAGGTCCGGGGCCTGATGGAGCTGAACTTCATGGTCCCGGTCGCGTTGACCAAGTTCGTCGCCCCAAGCATGGTCGAACGCCGTCGAGGTCACATCGTGATCGTCAGCAGTGTCGCTGGCTATGTCTCGACACCGCAGCGCTCCACATACAACGCGTCGAAGTTTGCGGTTCGCGGGTGGTTCGACGCCCTTCGGGCCGAGCTTCACGGGACAGGCGTCGGCGTGTCCGTCGTGGTGCCCGGCTACATTCGAACCGGGATCAGCCGCGCGGCGATCGGATCCGAGCAACGTGATGGCGGCCGGCCTGATCCCGTCGACAACGGGCTTCCTCCGGAGCGCTGCGCCGAGGTCATCGTGCAGGCGATCGTGCGCAACAAAGCCGAGGTCCACGTGGGCGGCAAAGAACTGGCGGCCATTCATTTGTCGCGACTGCTGCCGGGCCTTCTTCGACGCATGGCCCACAAGTTCGCGCCGTAGACGAGGTCTACGGCGCGTAGCCCATCGCAAAACTTCGGATTCCGGATTCGTCCGAGAGCACTTCTTCCAACGCGTCGAGGGAGGCTCCGCGATAGCGCCGGCCCCCATTGGCGCCAACCCAGACTCCATCAGCGAAGGCGAGCGCGCTCGGGATGCTCTGGTCCATGACCGTCCAACTCTCGCCGTCTTCGGTCACCGCGTAGCCAGAATCTAGCGCAACGAACAACCGATCATCGGCGAAGAAGGCACCGACGTACTCGCCGCCGAATGGACAGGGCGTCCAGGTCTCTGTATCTGTCGAGACGAAGCAGGAGGCGTCAAATCCACTTCCGTTCCAACGCCGACCCGCCGCGACCCAGGTCCCGGATCCGAAGGCCGCGGACCCGAGCTGTGCACCTGCTTGGGTCCGGTCGGTCCACGACTCACCATCTTCCGAGATCGCGATCATGCCGTTGTCCCCGATCGCCACGAACGTTCCATCGGCGTGGGTCACAAACCGTCCCGCCGAAGGCAGACGCTCTTCATGGTCCACCCACGTCGACCCGTCGTCGTCGGAGCGGATCACCGTGCCAACGCCCCCGACCGCGATCCAGCGCCCGTCGCCATACGCGACGCCGCCTTTCCATTGTCCGCCCGATGGATGAAGGTCCTCCTCCCAGACCTCACCGTCGACCGAGCGCATGACCATCGAGTTCGCATCGCCCCCAACCGCGATGAAGTACCCGTTCCCCCATCCCACTGCCCGCAAGAGATCCGGCGTGTGGTCCGTGTCCTGAGTCGGGTTGGCCTCCACATCCCAGCTGAGTCCGTCGCGAGTCCAAGAGCGGTAGCCCCAGTTTCCCACCACCATCCAGACCGGCTCGCCCAGCTCCACCTCGCCCGTCGACCCGCCGTCCGTTGAGCCCGACGACTCCTCCGCTGTTGTTGCACCCTCGCTCGTCCCACTCGGACCCATTCCGGTCGTGGAGTCCGAGCCGCCCGGCATCGATGTCGCAGCCGAGCTTCCGGAGGTTGAGGGAGCGCTCGAGCTCGAAGACGCGCCCGATTCGCCACTGGTCGAACCCACCATCTCGGTCTCCGCCCCCGCAGACCCGTCGTCGCAGGCGGTCGGGGCAAGGACAAGGACCATCAGACAGCGGAATCCACTTCGGCGCATCGACGGGTAGTGACGCTGCCCCCTCCGTTCTGTCCCCAGATCCGCGGAAGCGTTGATCGCGTGACCACCGCTACGCTCCCGGATTGGGTCGTTTGTCGTTTTTTTCCACGGCGTTCACGGATCGAATTGGCTTCCGGTCACACATCGACAGGGAGGGCCCGGCCCTTCCCAGATTGGAGACTTGACCATGCGACTGACTTTGGGACTTATCACTGCCATCACCGCGCTGGCCGCCTCTGGCTGCGTCATCGACCAGGACGCCGACGACCGACCCTCGCGACCTGGTGAACTTGGAGCCGGCGACTTCCTCTACGTCTGCGTCGGCGACGCGGACCCTCTGTGTGCCCAGGGGAGCGTCGCTGAAACGTTCCCCGAGAGGATCGCCGTCGGCGGGCGCTTCGCGCTCGATTTCAACCCCAACGATACGATCTTCAACGATGGCGTTGGGCTCCGAATCGAAGCGCCCAACCAGACCCTGGTCCGGGAGGAGCTCGGCGCGTTCAGTATCGAGCAAGCCGGCCATCAAGTGTTCCTTGCGGTCTCGAATGAGAGCGAGGTGATCGACCTCCAACACATCCTCGCCGCTGACATCGAGCGCATCTCCGTGCGAACGATGGACAGCCAAGACCTCGACACCATCGAGCTTGCCCTGGGCGAATCGATCACCGTCTTCGCGGTTCCGCAAGACCGGCTCCGCTCGACCCTGGCAGGGTCGCTCGACTACGCCTGGTCGACCGCGGCCCCCGAGATTGCCGAAGTCGTGACCATCGATGAGGACTTCGACGTCACCATCGAGGCCCTCTCCGAAGGCGTCACCACACTCGTCATCGAGGCCGGCGGCTTCACCCAAGAAGTCATGGTCGAGGTCACCGTCGACGGTCCGACCACAGAGCCCGACCCAGAGACCGACACCGACTCAGGGACCGACACCGATGGCGGTAGCGACTCGGGTGCCGAGACCGGCACGGATACCGATACAGACTCTGACACCGATACCGACGGGAGCACGGGAGCATGAAGTCCGCAGCACAACAGTTTCTCGTAGCCGCGCTCGCGTTGGGCACCCTGGCATGCCAACCCTCCTACGACTCGATCTCGCTCACCACCCAGAGCAACCCACCTGCGCCGGTCACCGTCCGTGGCAACCGTGTCGAACTCCCCGCAGGAACGGCCGTCGTCGTGCAGGCCAGCATTCGAAGCGAGACTCGGGAACGCTACCCAGGCAACGGAGAGCTCGAACTCTTCTCCTCCGACAAGAACGTCTTCGAAGTCTACCCCCGACCCGATGACGAAGAGTTCGTCATCGTCGGCATCGCCCCCGGCCAAGCCTGCATGGACGTCGTGGTCGATGGACGTCTCGAAGACTGCGTCGACGTGACGGTCACCGTCCCAGTCCTGTAACCACGCCGCTTCGCGGCGGCAGCCACCATTCGTTTCGCACTATCGGAACGGATGGGGCGGCTGTCCCAATCGCTTGGGCGGTATCTGCAACGAGGCAGGGGCCGCTGACCGACGAACGGACAGCCGAGGGGACGCCCCCTAGTGTTCGAGGGTGGCGGTGCCTCGGTCGATGCGCCAGGTGGCGGGCTTCGAGCCCTCGGGGAGGCGGATGAAGGCTGCGTCCGTCGTGGTCATGACGCATTGACCGGCGTCGGAGGCGAGAGTCTCGAAGAGCATCGCGGTTCGGGTTGGGTCGAGCTCGCTGGAAACGTCGTCGAGCAGAAGCAAGGGGGGTTGGCCGGAGGTCTCTCGGGCAGCTCGGAGCTCGGCGAGTTTGAAAGCGAGGACCAGCGCACGAGCCTGGCCTTGCGATGCGAAGTCGGCAGCGGCGTTGTCGTCGAGACGAACGTCGAGGTCATCGCGATGAGGCCCTACGGTGGTGACGCGGCGGCGGAGGTCTTCGCCGCGCCGGTCCAGCAGCGCGGCCCGCAGTCCAGCCTCGCGCGCGTCCGGCTCGGCGTCGACCTTGGAGATGTAGTGCGCCGAGGCGTGCATGGCTTGGCCGCCGCCAGGTGTCGAGCCAATGGAGCCATGGATGCCACCGAAGGCGGCGGCGAAGGGAGCCGAGAGCGACTCGACCATGTTGGCGCGTCGGGTCCAAACACGCGCACCAACTTCGGAGAGACCGGTCTCGTAAGTGTCGAGGAGATCGTTGCGAGCAGTTCCACTGAGGTCGTCTCGCTTGAGGACCTGATTTCGCGAGCGGACGAGTTTTTCGTAGGCCTGGATGTCGGCGATGTGCCCCTTGTCGCGGGCGAACACCATCCGGTCGAGAAACTGCCGCCGCCCCGAAGGCCCCCCGCGCAACACGGCCAAGTCTTCGGGCGTAAAGAGAATGGACCGAACGCGTCCGTAGAACTGAGCCCCCGAGCGAACGACCTTCCCGTCGGCGCTCGCGGTGCGGCGGGTCGACTTTTCTCGGCGCTCCAACCGAACCTCGAGCTTCGAGGGCAACCCGGCTACAGGATCCTGAACGGTGGCCTCGACCAACGCTGCTCCTGTGCCCGTTCGAACGAGCGGGCCCATGTCGGAGCTGCGAAACGAGCGGAGGGTGTTGAGCAGATAGATGGCCTCGAGGACCGCGGTCTTTCCCGCACCGTTGTGGCCGTGCAGAATGGTGAACCGCTCGGCAAAATCGATGCTGGCGCTCTCAAAGTTCCGGTAGTCCCGAAGACCGATGCGCTCAAGCTGCATGGGAGCCGAGAATGCGGCGAAGAGCCAGTCGGAGCCATGCGTGGCACCGTGCGAGGGGCCATCAAGGTAGTGAGAAGGAGCACGTTCCGCCATTCACGAGTCCGGGCGGTTCTTGGCCACTCAAGCGGCACATGGTGACACGAAAGCTCGGAAGCCTCGTTTTCCTGGCCGGATGGCTCCTGGGGTGCTCGAGCGCCGACGGAGTCGGAGGAACGGAGACGGCCTCCACCGGGGAGACCGCACTGGAAAGCTCGAGCTCTTCCGGCGTCACCTCGCTGGCCGGGACGCTGGGCGGGGAAAGCGGGGATGAGAGCAGTGGGACGGGAACCACATCGGCCGAGGAAGACGAAGACCCCGCCGCCTTCGAGGACTTCTTCGCGCGGCTGCCCGGGCTGTGGGTCGCCCCGGTCAGCTCCACGACGTCGGCTGGCGACTTCCCCACGATGAACATGGATATCCGAGTGGCCGGAGAGACGCTCTTCTCGAGAGTCGATCTCGACGGGGACAACTCGCTGCGCTTTGGCTTCGAACGCGAGGCGCCGGAGGGTGTGGACGAGCTGGTGTTTCGCAACGGCGGCGAGTTCCTTGGAATCCTGCGCGACACGAGAACGGTGCTCGAGGACGTTTCCGAGGATCGGATGACGTGGAGGTTTTGCGCGCGATTTGGAGGATGCGGCTACGTCGATGCGACGTTCGAGTTCGGGGTGGAGACGCTGAGGCTTGAAGCGGATGTCATGGGGATGCGCCACATCGAGTGGATGGCCATGCGCCGCGAAGGCAGGCCTACGATCGTCGCGGATCTTCCGAGCGTGAGCGTCGCACCGGACGCCGAGTTTCCACCCCTACCGACGCTGAGCATCGACGTTTCGTGGACGACACCGCTACCCGAGCCCGGAGATGTTTGGGTTGTACTCAGCACCACGCCGTGCGGTGTCGATCCCGCCCAGAATTGCGTGCCGAGTCGATTCATTCATGTGACGGCCTTGGAAGGTTCGATCCACGCGGCGCTCTCGGTCGAGCAAATTCATCCAGGCTCGTACTTCGCGAACGTGGTGCTTGACCGAAACCGGAATCTCATCGGGGCCGGTCTGTTCCCTGACGCGGGGGATGGTGTTGCGCTGCCCGATACGGCCGCGACCGTGTCGGACAACAAAGACGCATCCTTGGACGTCGCCATTTTCTTGAATCCCTGAACTCGGAGGAGCAGCCATGATTCGACGGATGAAAATCACTCGCTCCGGCCAGGCACCGATTCCGGGGCGACCCCTCCTCTTGTCGGTCGCCGGAGCGCTCTTGGTGGCCGGCTGCCTCGGGGCAGGCGGAGACGTGGGGTCGACGGGCTCCAGCGGGGCGGCCTCGACCGACCCCAGCTCGGACAGCAACGGTGCCCCCACTTGCGACCCGGAGACCTTCGTCGCCACCTGCGTCGAGGGACGAGTCGTCGAATGCTCGGAGGACGGCTTCGTGGAGATCGGGGGATGTGGCTCGCGGTCCCGCTGTGAGGTCGGCGCGGACGGACCCGGTTGTGTCTGGCGAGTTGGGGAGCCTTGCGAGGATGAGTACGAACGGTGCATCGATCCCGGAGGGATCCTCGCCTGCAAGGCTGGCTTCTGGCGGTTCGAAGGATGCCCGCCGGGCGGCGCATGCAGCCACGACGAGTGCTTCGGGCCGGAGGACACACCATGCGATTGGCCCGAAGACGATCCGTATTGCGAAGGCGCCACGGTCGTCAGTTGCTGGGACCATGGCTTTGAGGTCGCGGCACCGTGCGAGCCCGGAGACGTATGTCGAACAGGGGTATACGGAGGCACTTGCGTTTCCAGCGCTGCCGTCTCGTGTGACCCCGAAGGTTTTCGGTCGATGTGTCAGGGAGCGCGGAGCGTCGTGAGTTGCGGAGTCGATGGGTGGACCAAAGAGCGCGAGTGTTCCGATGGGGACCTGTGCTTCGAGGGTTTGGGCGGCGCTGGGTGTCGAGACAAAGACTCCGTCGCCTGTGATTCGCAGACGTATTCGGCCACGTGTGCGGACGGACTTGCCCGATGGTGCGGCTTCGACGGGGTTGAGCTGGAAACTCAGTGTGACGCGGACACGCAATGCCTCGTCGATGAGACCTGCGTTCTTTTTGACTGTCAGGAGGTGGCTCTGTGCGCGCCGCTCGATGCAGAACCCTGCGAAGAACCTGTTGATTCCTTCTGCATGGGCGACCTGCTCTCGGTCTGTTTCGCGGGGCACATCCTTCCCGGGTTCGAGTGCGAGTGCACAGAAGACGAAGACGGTGCGACCTGTGCAGCCTGACTTGGGTGGAGGAGGACCAAGACAGCTCAGGGTCCGAAAGCACGAAAAAGAGCCGGTGCCAGTCACGTGGACTCGGCAGCGGCTCTCCTTCAGCTTTGACGGATTCTAAATCCGCATCGGCATGACGACGCCGATGAAGTCCGGACCGTCCATCGGCTTCACGACACACGGGTCGAGTTCGCCTTGGAACTCGAGTCGAACCTCCTGGGTGTCGATCACGTCGAGAACCTCGATGAGGTACCGGGCGTTGAAGCCAGCTGTCAGCTCTTCCCCGTCGTAGTCGATGGGCAGCTCTTGATGGGCAACGCCGAGATCGGGGTTGTCGGAGGTGAGCTCCAGCTTCCCAGGGGTGAGGGAGACCCGGACGGTCGCGGTTTTTTCGGGAGCCATGACTTCCGCGCGCCGGAGAGAGTGGAGCAAGTCGTCCCGGCCCAGAACAGCGAAACGTTGGAAGGCTGCGGGGATCACGGCCTTGTAGGGGGGGAAGGTGACGTTGTTGAGCTTGACCGACAGCACCATGTCCGCCGCCTTGACGAACAGGTGTTGGTCGTTCACCGCGAGGCCAACATCACCCGAGGCGCGGTCGAGCACCCGGCGGATTTCGAGCATGCCCTTGCGCGGGATGATGATCCCCTTGTCGAGCTTGGGGCCCTTGAGCTCGAGCTCGAACTTGGTGAGGCGGTGGCCATCCGTGGACACCATGATTCCATGCTCACCGTCACACTCGAACAGGACTCCGTTGAGGTTGACCCGTGCTTCATCGGTAGACACCGAGAAGTGCGTTTTTGCGATCAGGTCACTGAGCGCATGGGCGGGAATCTCGACGTAGTCGAGCTGAGACTTGCCGCCGCTTGCATCGGGCAACTCCGGGAAGTCGCTCTCGGGCATCCCCATCAACTTGAACTCGCTGCGGCCTGCGTTGAGCTGGATCCAGTGGTTGTCCAAGCCCTTCACCCGAACGTTTCCCGAGGGCAGCGTTCGAACAACGCCGTGAAGGTGCTTCACGCCCACGGTGAGGCTGCCGGGCGTCTTGACCTCAGCGGACACCGTCTCGGTGAGAGACGTCATCATGTCGGTCGCTGAGCACACCACGCTGCCATCCGCGTTTGCGCGAAGCAGGACGTTGGCCAAGACAGGCATGGTGCCGCGCTTGTCGGCCACCGTCTGGGCCAGGGACAACGCAGCGAGAAAGCGGCTCTGATCGATCTCGAACTCCATCACGGATGGTCCTCGTGTTGCTCGCCCGGGCATGTCGTCCCAGGTGCGTGCGGGAGAGACAGTAAAGCAAAATTTCTATTTAATTCTCGTCTTCTCAGTCTGTCCTGGGGAAAAGTGGAAAACCGCCCTACAGCGCTGATCTCAGGGCACTTTTTCGGTGGGTTTTGCTGGGGGGTTCGTCGGGGATATGGACCCACATCGGGGGACAACCAGAGGGGCCCGAGTTGTCCCCCGAACCAACCCCAAGCTGTCCTCAGACTCATCCACAGGGTTGTGCACAACCTGTGGGTGAGCGGGGTGAACCAACACGAGCGCCCCGCCTGGCAAAGCCAAGGCGAGGTTGTTCCGTGCGGGTTGTTCGGGTCGGTCGGGAAGCCGCGTCGCCGCAGCTCGATGAGGTCAGACCGGCAAGAGCTGCGGCGACAAGCTCCGGCCCCCGAGAGCTATGGCCGAGCCAGGAAGGAGACGCGAAGAGAGCCTTCGAAAGCGAGGGCGACCAGGAAGGAGAAGCGCGTGCGGAGCAACAAGACCCGCACCCGAGCCAGGAAGAAAAACGAAGCCTCCGTGAAGCGAGGACGACCCCGCACCGAAGAAAACCGAGGGCCCCCGCCCAAGCGTGAGAGGGAAGCTGCCGGAGGCGAGGGCAAGCCGCCTGAGCTTGGAAGGAGGAGGCAAGGGCGCTTCCCCCCCCAGCGAGGAAGGCGAGGGCCCCTTGGAAGGGGGAGCGAGGGAGCTTCCCCCCCCAGGCGAGGAAGGCGAGGCGAGGGCCCCTTGGAAGGGGGAGCGAAGGGAGCTTCCCCCCCAGCGAGGAAGGCGAGGGCCCCCGCCCGACCTTGGAAGGGGGAGCGAAGGGAGCTCCGCTCCCGCAGCGGGGGGAACCGAGAGGTTCCCCCTAAAGACTAATTCGACAGGTGCTCGCGAAGCTGGCTCACCGCGGAGCGAAGCTCGGGATCTTCGTCACTGAGGGCGGTGATGCGCTTGCACGCGTTGATGACGGTGGAGTGGTCCTTGCCACCGAAGCGGAGACCGATCTCGGGAAAGCTCGAGCCGGTGAGCTCGCGGGCGAGGAACATCGCGATCATCCGTGGGCGGGAGATGCCCTTGTGACGCCGGGGTCCTTTGAGGTCGGCGATGCGCACCGAGAAGTGAGACGCGACAGCCTTCTGCACGGCCTCGACGGTGACGGGGCTCCGACGACGTTCTTTGGTGGTCTCGCCGATGACCTCGCGGATGAAGCCTGTGGTGATCGGAACGCCCTTGAGGTCGGCGAACGTGGAGACACGGACGAGGGCGCCCTCGAGCTCGCGGACGTTGCTCTGAACTTGGCCTGCCAGGTAAACGCAGACATCGTCGGCGATCGCGATGCGGTCGTTCTCGGCCTTCTGGCGAAGGATGGCGACCCGCGTCTCGAGGTCGGGCGACTTGATGTCGGCGACGAGACCCCAGTTGAGCCGAGAGGTGATGCGGTCCTCCATGCTCTGCATGTCGCTGGGCGTGCGGTCGGAGGTGACCATGATCTGTTTGCCCGCTTCGTACAGCGCGTTGAACACGTGGAAGAACTCATCCATCGTGCGGTCGCGGCCGGCGATGAACTGGATGTCGTCGATGAGGAGGACGTCGCAGTCTTCGCGGTACTTCCGGCGGAACTGATCGAACTGGTTGTAGCGCACCGCCGAGATGAACTCGTTCATGAAGCGCTCAGCGCTCAGATAGGTGATGCGTCGCGTTGGGTCCGACTCGTAGAGCGAGTGGCCGACCGCGTGAAGGAGGTGGGTCTTGCCCAGGCCGACTCCCCCGTAGATGAGCAGCGGGTTGAAGCGAGTCCCGGGTTGGTCGGCGGCCGCGCGCGCAGCTGATGCGGCAAGCTCGTTGGACGCTCCGCTGATAAAGGAGTCGAAGCGGTAGCGCTCCGAGAGACCGACGGGTGGAGGCGCGACCTGGCGAACCTCCACATGAGGGGTCACCGGCTCCGGCGCGGCGAACGTGGAGCTCGTCGGGGCGGCCGGTTGGGTCCCGGCTTGTGTTCCAGTTTGGGAGGCGGGGGCTGCGGATCGATCCGTAGATCGATCTGGGGTCAGCTCTGAGGCGTTGGGGTCGACTTCAAGATCGAGGACGTACCGGGCTTCGGTGCGGGCTTCGATCTCGTCGAGCACTGCTTCCATGTAGTGGTTCTCGAACCACTCCTTCATAAACAGGCTCGGCGCGCGCAGACGGATGGTCTGTCCCTCGACGGCGGCGACGGTAAGTGGACGCAGCCACAGGTCGTAGGTCTCTTGACCCAGACGCGGCTGCAAACCCTGAAGTGCCTCGTTCCAAAGATCGGTCATAGCGGGGGCGTCCACAGTGGGCAGAGAGGTGTGGACAAGTGGAGAAGTGCGCAGGAACACGGGGCTTTTTCTGCGGACAAGACGGTCCTTTCCACAGCGGATCCCCAGCTTGTGGGAAATTCGCGCAGTGGTCGGGGTGCCACCTCATCTCGTCAACGGCTGGGCTGAAGTCGCCCGGTGTGCCCCTTAGAAGATGGCCAGAGGCCGGGGCGGAAAGAAGACGGGGTGGCTGCGCGCTGTTGCTGCAGAGCAAGAGCGCGGTTCGAGCGGTGCTGGACGGTCGTGGACCGCCCTGGACCGCCTTGGACCGCCTTGGACATGGGGGCGAAAGTGCCCCGCAAGCGGTCCTGGTCGTAGGCCTAGGAGACGCTGGCGCCCCCTCGGGTTCGCCGGTGTACGCGTGTGACAGACGTGTCGCAAGCAGGCGGCAGACGATCTTGCCAAGCGCTTGAGATCATTGGCGCGTGCGAACGACGCGGGCGGGCAAGGTCCACCGAGCCTGGTGTCCGGCTGTGGACCGGGGGCACAGAAGTATATGAAAAGACTACGGGAATCGGAAGCCGACAGATCGTTGACGGCGAGCCCGCGCTCACGCCAAGCGGGTTTGCGGGTTTGCGATCGCGGAAACCCGCTTGGCAAGCGGCTTTGCGGGCTCGGGTACAAGCAGTTCTCGAGCCCCGATCAAGACCGTGCCAAGCATGTAGGTCCGGGTGCGATAGCGGGGGCGCTGGGGCCAGAAAGATCAGCGGCGATCCCACACACGGCGGTCGTTTGACACGCTGGGGATCCGGTTGCTATCTACCGCTCCCTTTCGGCGTCCGCGGAGCGTGGATGCCACTGGCCCCTCCAACCGAGGGCAGGAGAACGAATCGTGTCGAAACGTACCTACCAACCGCACAACACCCGCCGCAAACGTACGCACGGTTTCCGCGCTCGCATGGCAACGAAGAACGGCCGCAAAGTCCTGGCCGCCCGTCGCCGTAAAGGACGCAAGCGCCTTACGGTGAGCTGCGGCTCCAAGTAGGGGCTCGCGGACTTCACCCCGCGACGGTCTTTGGCTCGATGAAGCCTCAAGGACTCCCGCGTTGGCTGCGGTTGCGCCAGCGACGGGAGTTTCTTCGCGTCCAGCGTCGGGGCCAAAAACACCACACCCGCCACTTCCTCGTGTTTGTGGCGCCTCGGTCCAAGTCTCGTCACGAGAAGGACCGACGGCGCACGGCAGTGGAGTCGGCGGGTGTTGTGCGTGGCGAACCACCCGCGGTTTCAGAGGCGTCGCCGCGCGAGGTCACGTCGCATACCGAGCCGCCGCCGTTGCGACCCACGCGACTGGGGGTCACCGTAACCCGGAAGGTCGGCCGCGCGCATCAGCGCAACCGCATCAAGCGCCTGGCGCGCGAGGTGTTTCGCCAGGAGCGGGCTCATCTTCCCCCTGGCTACGACATGGTGTTGGTCGCAAAACGGAACGCGCTGAGCTTCACGCTCGAAGAATTGCGCAGCGACTTCGTGGCCCTCGCTCGTAGGCTCACGCGACAGCATGCCGAGCGAGGTTCCTCGTGAGTGACGAGCCGACTGACGAGCCGACTGACGAGGGGGCCGATGACGACCCTGGCTGTTCGTCTGAGGTTTGCTGCGACCGCCACGACACCCCTTCCACCGCGCTGAGCCCCATGCCAGCGCGGTTTGGCGTGTCATGGGTCGGCGTTGGATTGATCCGCCTCTACCAATTAGTCCTCTCTCCCCTGCTTGGTCCCCGCTGCCGCTTCCATCCAAGTTGTTCGCGCTTTGCGGCCGAAGCGCTTGGTGAGCACGGTGCAGTTCGTGGTACTTGGCTCGCCGTGCGCCGCATTGGGCGGTGCCACCCCTTCCACCCGGGCGGCTACGATCCCGTACCCCCCAAACGGAGCTCCCGATGAAGCTGAGTTTCGAAAAACGCATCGCCATTGCGCTCTTTCTCTGCGGAATCGTTTGGATCACATTCGACTTCTTCGGCCCTCCTCCCCCCGAACCGGTCGAGGAGGACGCGCAAGCTGAAGTCGCGAAATCCGACGACGCCCAAGCGGACGGCGCCAAGCTAGCCAACGCTGACGGCGAGTCTGAGCCGGCACCGAGCGGAGGACCCGAAGCGGCGAAGGATGAGCCACCGACCGACACTGATGTCGAGGTGGTTCACCACACGATCTCCAACGACCTCCTGTCCCTCAAGGTCACCAACCGTGCGCCCACGCGTGGCGGCATGGTCGAAGAGGTTGACCTGCTCAGCGAGCAGTTCCAGGGGCACGACACCGCGACCGACCCACTGGGCCTCAAGGGCGCCTCGACGCTCGAGGTCAGCTTCGCCGACGCTGCGAGCGACTTCCGAATCGCCGGCGGTCAGGCCTATGAAGTGGAGAGCGCGAGTGCGGACAGCATCACGTTGGTCCACCGCACCGAAGAGGTTCAGGTCAAGCAGACCCTGAAGCTGCTCGCCGGTTACGAGGGGGTCCTGTCGGTCGAGGTCACCAACCTCACTCGCCAAGAGCAACGTCACCGCATGCATGTGCGCAGCCGGGTTGGCCTCACGGGTGAGGAGAGCCGGTACAACATCAAGCGTGGGCTGTGCCGGACCACAGAGGACTTCGAGGACGAGGACAACAGCGACGTCGAAGATGGACCGATCACCTATGGCACCGACCCGGTGCTGTGGGGCGGCGTCGACAACAAGTACTTCGGCACGCTCATGGTTCCCACGGAGCCCTTCGGCGAGTGCGTGTTGGAACAGAGCGAGGACGGTGGGTTCCTCGTGGGAACGCTCGCCACGAACGTCTCCACGCTCGCGCCCAGCGAGGTGAAGCGCTACGAGCTTGGGCTCTTCGTCGGTGCCAAGGGTCTCGAGAGCTTGCAGGCCTTCGCCGCGGTCAAGCCCGCGACCGAGGTTCACCTCGAGGAAGCCATCGACTGGGGCATCCTGGGACGTCTCTCCGAGTACCTCGGGCGGATGCTGCTCAGCCTGATGCGGTTCTTCTATGGATGGGTCGGCGTTTGGGGCTGGGCCATCGTGCTTGTGACCATCGTCATCAAGGCAGTCACGCTGCCGCTGACGCTCAAGCAGATGAACTCCATGAAGGCGATGAAGCGGATTCAGCCGAAGATCGCCGAGATCAAAAAGAAATACGCTGACGACCGCGTCAAGCAGGGCCAAGAGACGCAAGCGCTCTTCGCTCGTGAGGGTGTCAACCCGTTGGCTGGCTGCCTGCCTGTCTTCGTGCAGATGCCGGTCTACATCGCTCTGTACGCGATGCTGGGTGCCGCGGTGGAGCTGGTGCACGAGCCCTTCCTGTGGCTCCCCGACCTGACCAAGCAGGACCCGTTCTACGCGCTGCCCATCATGCTCGGGGGCATGATGGTCGTGCAAAACCGCATGATGCCCACGTCTGGCGACGAGATGCAGGCCAAGCTCATGCGTTGGATCATGCCGGTCGTCTTCGCGGCCTTCATGTTGTTTTTGCCTTCCGGCTTGGCCCTCTATATCTTCGTCAACATCTGCCTGTCGGTCGTCCAAACCGCGATCCAGGTAGGCCGGAACACCGATGATCCGGCCGCAGACGGTAAGCCGGCCAAGGCCGACGAAAAGCCGGCCAAAAAGAAGTAGACTCTGGACCGATCGCATGTCCGACCCACAGCAGGACAACAACTCTGAAGATGACCGTACCCCCGAGGAGCGTTTCTCCCCGGCGGTGCCCGTCGTGCGCTCCTTTCTCGAGAGCGTGCTCGGGTTGCTTGGTGTCGAGGTCGAAGTCGACATCGATATCGAAGAAGACGGGCTGCACTGCGACCTCAACTGCGCCGAGTCTGACGGCGGTCTGTTGATCGGTCGTCACGGTGCGACCCTCGACTCGCTTCAGTACCTGACGCTTCGTGTGCTTCAGGCCGAAGGCCAAGCGCGCATGCGGATTACTCTCGACGTCGCCGGCTACCGGACGCGCCGCGAGAAGACGCTCAAGCAGCTCGCTCGCAACGCCGCGGACAAGGTGCTCGACGAAGGACGCTCGTTCCACTTCGAGCCGATGAGCGCGATGGAGCGACGGGTCGTGCACATGGCCATCGTCGAAATCGAAGGCCTCGCGACGGAGTCCGAGGGCGAAGGCCGACGACGCCACGTCGTGGTGTTCCCCGAGCGGTGACCGCCGACTTCACGAGCGCGTCTCGAACCACCCTCGTCGGTGTTGCCACAGGCACACCGGACGGGGGTGTCGCAATTGTGCGGGTCAGTGGGCCAGGGGCGGCCGGGGTCCTCGCGGGTCTTGGTGTCGAGGAGCCCCCCACCCCGCGGCGTCTTGCCCGGCGGCTGTTGTCGCTGGCCCGCGGCCAGCAAGAGGACGGGCTCGTCGCCTGGATGCCCGGGCCAGCCTCGTTCACGGGTGAGGACGTGGTCGAGCTGCATGTGCACGCGGGCGAGCGGAACGTTCGCGCCGTCGTGGAGGCGTGCCTTGTGGCGGGAGCGACCGCGGCCGGTGCTGGGGACTTCAGTCGCCGTGCGTTCGAGCTCGGCGCGCTCTCACTCGATCAGGCGGAGGGCATTGCAGCGGTCATTGGCGCGCAAACCGACGAAGCCCTCGCGCAGGCGCGACGGTTGGCGGCTGGGGAGCTTGGCCGCGGAGTCGAGGCGCTCCGCGATGCGGTGCTCGGGCTGCGAACCGAAGTCGAGGCCAACCTCGATTTCCCTGAGGATGTCGATGACACCCACGTCCTGCGGTGGCGTGCCGAGGTGGCCGATCTCCGCACCCAGCTCGACCGCTGGTTGTCGGGATTCGAGGCGGGTCGCCGAGGTCGGGAGCGGGCCCGTTTCGTCCTGGCCGGTCCGCCCAACGCAGGGAAGAGCTCGCTGTTCAACGCTTTGCTGGGGCGGCGCCGGGCGATCGTGGCAGACATCCCGGGCACGACCCGCGATTACGTGGAGGCCGACTACAGCATCGGTCCCCACGGCGCCTGGCTGATCGACACCGCCGGTCTTCGTGGAGACGCCGGGACGATCGAGGCGGCCGGGATCGAGATGAGCCGCGAGCAGGTTGAACTCGCGGACCTGGTCTTGTGGGTGGAGGCTTCGGATGCCGAGCCGGTCGAGCGCCCCGAGCTCGGAGTGCGGGTGTTGGAAGTCGAGACGAAGCGCGACCTCGGTACGCGGCGGTCCGATGCCATCGGCGTCACGCTGGGTCAGGGCGCCGAGGGGATCGAGGAGGTCGAGGCCGCGCTTCGGGCGTGGTTTGCCCGCGATCAGGACCGCGCCTGGATCGGCTTGGCGCGACATCGCGACCGGGCGGCCGAGGCACTCGATGCGTTGGCTCGCGCGGCCGAGCTGATGGCAGATGACGCTGCTCTGGAGATCATCGCGTTTGAACTCGGGGTCACCGAAGCCCGCCTCGCAGCGATCACGGGTCGGACGCAGCTCGGGCCCGTGGGGGACGAGATTCTCACTCGAATTTTCTCGACCTTCTGCATCGGCAAGTAGCGGCACAACCGCATCTGAGTCTTGTGGCCGGGCCTTGCGAACACGGGTCGAGGGTTCGTGCTAGGGGACGTCTCTAGTTCGCGGCCTGTGGAAGCGCGTCCCACAGGGCCTGGCCCAAGTCCTGAAACGAGGTGGGTTCGGCAGCCGTGAAGCGCTGAGCGGACCCGGCGGGTGGGTGGAGGACGAACGCGGCGGGACGACCGTCGGGGCCGAGTTCGGTTGTGGGCTCGACCTTGTACTCGCCAGGCACGAGCTGAACTTCGCAGCTTGACCCGTCGAAACTGAAGCTTCCGCTGGTGTCCTCTTCGGTCTCGAGAAACACGCTGACCGAACCGACTTGGCTCTCGGCGCTCATTGCGGTGGCAACCACGAAGCCCGTCGGTGTCCACTGGATGTTCGTGTCGAAGTAGACCTCGCACAGCTTGGCGGAGGTGGGGATCGCGGCATCTTCGGGTTCGCCGAGCATGCGGTGTCCTACGCGGACAGCCTGCCCGTCGAAGGCGACGTAGAGTTCGTGAAGGAGCGTGTCGTCGCTGGGTTGGGCTTCCGTGTAGACGCCCGCCAGCAGAGGAGGTGCGGGGGTGTTTGCGTCGGCGGGCGACGGTTGCGATGGAACGGTGGTCGGGGCCGCTGGGCTCTTGGTGCACGACAGCGTCGCCGCGCACAGAAGGACGACCAAGGGACGGCGGGTACGGGAACGAAGCGGCATGGCAGCCCCTCCTAGCGTCGTCGACGGAGGCCGACCAGGCCGATCAAGATCACAAGGCCGGACCAACCACCACCGGTGGGGGTCGAACATCCGCATCCGTCGTCTCCGTCCTCGGTTGCATCGGGGGCACCGCTCGTGGCTCCCGAGTCTGTGACGTCGCCCGTCGACTCATCTCCATCTGTGGCGCCGCTGGAGTCCCCGGTCCCATCGCCCGAGGAGTCGGCGCTGCCCGTCGAGCCGCCGGGTGTGTCGGGCACCTCGGCGTTGATGCCGATGGTGACCGGGGCCGACACGCCTTCGTTTCCAGCCCAGTCCACCGCGTGTGCGACGATCGTGTAGACCCCGTCGGGGAACGGAACGTCGGGGAATGCGAAGGGGGGATAGGTCTCGCGAACCGCCTGCTCCATGCCGTCGATTTCGATCCAGACCTCTTCGACGCCGTAGCCGCTGTCGAGGGCATCCACCTCGATCGTGACGAGGGCGCCAGAATCGAGTTCGGTGCCGTGGGTCGGTGACGCGACCGTGACCTCGGGCGGGTCCTCGTCGGGTGTCGCGTCGTAGGGCTCGCCACAGGTGACCGAGGGTCCGGTGCTGGGCGTGCCCGCGCACATGTCCTCCCAGACTCCCTGCGGTGTGGACCCTCCGGCGAAGAACCCCGTGCAGTTGGGGTTGGGGTTCCACGTACCGTCGGCGTCATGGCACGGGGTGATGTCGATCTGGGATGTCTCCTCGATCCAAGGGATCGCGGGATGCATCAACGCGTGGGTACCGGTCGTGTCGTTGCAGCCGATGAGCCCAGTCGACACCATGGAGATGGCCCGGAAGGACCCGTCCTCCATGGGCAGGTATGCAGTCCCGCCGGAGTCACCCTCGCAGGTCGCGATGCCGGTTCCTTGGGCGCCGATCTGCGCTGTGGCTCCGAACGTTGAGACGATCACACTCTCGCCCCACCGCTTCGTCCCCGCGCTTCCGACATTCGAGTCGCCGTAGCCCACGAGAAAGACCTCCTGCCCTTCTTGGATGAGGTCCGTCTCGCAACCGTACGCGGGCGGCGTGAACGGGATGTCGAGCATCGGCTCGGCGAGGATGCAGAACGCCCAGTCCTGCGCCTGGTTGGTGGTGCCCAGGTAGTCCGGGTTGGCCACACACCGTTCGGTCTGACGGGTGAGGGCGGTCGTCGAGCTCTCGCCGAAACGGATCTGCTTCTCGCCGTCGCCACAGTGTGCGGCGTAGGTGATGAGCCGGGGGTGAACGAGCGCGCCCGTACACAGACCGCCCCCTCCGGTCACCGCGACTGTCGTCGGCCACTGGCAAACCTCGGCTGGGGCGCCGCCGTACACTTGCGGTTCGACGGGTTCGATGCCTTCTTCTTGCGCCGGCGCTGCCGATGCGTTGGAGGCGAGAGTCGCGAGACACACCGCGGTCAGGGTCGAGCCGAGTCGCATCCGCGGAGTCTACGACGGCTCTTCGCCCGTCGCGAGCCGGACGCCAATCAGCTCTCGGTGGGTGCGCGTGACCGCATGGCTTCAAGGAGCGGGGTCAACAGGTCGGTCGTGCCGCGGCCATCGGGCTCCGCGAGGAAAGGGAGGCGGCCAAGCACGTTGATCCCGCGGGCCGTCGCGATGATCTGCGCGTTGTCCTCACGGGACGGATCGTCGTCCTCATCGGGGTCGACGAAGTACACGCCCAACACATCGAAGCCTTCGTCGTCGAGCGCGTCGAGGGTGAGAAGAGTGTGGTTGATCGTGCCGAGCCCACTGGATGCGACCAGCACCACGGAGTCCGCAAGTGCACGGATCCACTCGGTCTGCCAGGTCCCGCCGGGCATCGGAACATGCAGTCCGCCCGCCCCTTCGACGAAGACGTAGTCGGCTTGGCGTTGAAGCTCCCACGTCTCGAGGCGGTCGCGCGTGAGCTCGAGGGCGTCGGGGAGCGGGTCGACGTTGGCGGCGGGAGGCCGAAGGAACGGGGCAGGATCTTCGGCGATTCCCGGAGCGAGTGGCTCTGGATAGGTCAGCGGGCAGGCCGACATGGAATGGTCGCGCGAGATTCCTGCAGCGTCGAGGAGTCGTTCCACATCGGTCGGTGACTCGGTGTCCCCACTCTGTGCCGGCTTGAACGGGGCGACGCGAAGATCCTGGGCTTCCGCCCATCGCAGCAGCGAACAGACCAACGCGGTCTTACCGACGCCGGTGTTGGTTCCGACAAAGAAGACGCGCTCGGTCATGGTGTGGGCGCTGAAGATGCGAGGTCGCTGTGTTGTGGGCCGAGCACGTCACGGAGGGCGGCGACAAGACCGTCGATGTGTTCGGGCTGGTGAGTGGCGCTGAGAGTGAGCCGCAACCGAGCGGCTCCGAGCGGTACTGTCGGCGGACGGATCGCTTGGACGTGCCAGCCGCGTGCGAGCAGTTGGCTCGCCACCGCGACCGCCCGTTCGTTGCTGCCCAGGACGATCGGAACGATGGGAGTCACGGGGACGCGCGGCAATCGGAGCGCGTTGGCGAGGTGTTCGAGATTCTGGCGCAGACGGCTCCGGGCAGCGTCCCCTGCCCCGCCCTTGAGGAGCGCAAGGCCGCTGAGGATCGACTCGACCACTCGTGGGCTGGTGCCGGTACTAAAGACGAAGCTTCGAGCCCGAGTACGGATCCAGTCGCAGACGGTCCGCGAGCCGGCTACGAACGCGCCTGCGCACCCGAGCGCTTTGCTCAGGGTCCCTATATAGAGGCTTGGGCGGAGCCCGTGAGCCTGGGGCCAGCCCCGACCGCCGTCGTGAAGGCCGAACCCGTGCGCGTCGTCCATATACACGCAGAACCCGTCCTCCAGCGCAGTGCGCAGGCCTTCGACGTTCGCGGCATCCCCGTCCATGGAGAACACGGACTCCGTGACCCACCAGCGGATTCCACCGGGCCCGGATGTTGAGTCTCTTGGTGGGGGTGCAAGGTGCGGGAGGATCGTGCGCGGTGCCTTGCTCAGGCGCAGCCCATCGATGATCGAGGCGTGGTTGAGTGCGTCCGAGAAGACCCTGTCTTCGGAGGACAGGAGCGAAGGAAGCACGCCGACGTTGAGCTGGAACCCGCTCGGGAAGAGCACGGCCTCTTCTTGGTCGGCGAGCGCCGCGAGTTCCTGCTCGGCGTCGCGGTGGAGGTCGAGGTCGCCGCAGATCAGCCGAGAGGATGCGGCGCCGGCGGGAGC
The DNA here is from genome assembly GCA_050633305.1 of Nannocystales bacterium. GTDB lineage: Bacteria > Myxococcota_A > Polyangia > Nannocystales > Nannocystaceae > CAJXVA01. The sequence continues at coordinate 151,292 of JBOEGF010000015.1, read as the reverse complement.
GCCGGTCGTCTGCGGCGCTTCGGAGAGTCCGAGGTAGTCGTTGGAGCAGAACCCCACCACTTCCCGGTCTCCGTGCAGGTACTGGACCCCGCGCCTCTCCCGGACCTCGGGAAGCTCCCGGCGGAGTCCCTGTGCGTCCAGTGCGGCCAGCCGTTGGCGCAATCGCGCTTCGAGAGGCACGGCGGGCACTATGGCATTATCTGCGGGATCAGAGCCCCCCGAAACGGCCCTCAACCGAGCAGTCCGCGGGATGCCATCCCCGCAGAACGCCACACGCCATCCCGGCGAATCGTCCTGAATCGCGGACACACGCGTACTTAGCGACCTGTACCGGGAAAAATACTCCTGGACAACCGAGCAGCGTTGGTCCAGATCAGGATTCACACACCGACAGCAGTGCACTGACGTTCGGCGCGAAAGCGCCAGAAGCCGGCTACCGCCCGGGGGACGCAGGACACCAGATGGCACTGCTCCCAGAACCGACCGTAGAGTCGCTGGTCGCTGCCTTTGAACAGGCACGGCTGGCCCAAGTTGAGCACGGACTGCTCAAGAACACGTCTTTCAAGGCGTACCAACGATATGCGCGCTTCGGCCTGCTGACCTGGTTCAAGGGTCGGCATTGGTCAAGCATCAAGCCCTTCGAGCTTGCTCAGATGCAAGCCGGTGTGGCGTCTGAACAAGGCGTAACCGTAGGGCGGAACGCGCTGGCAGAGGCGCGGCGAACAGGCGACTTCGGCATCAACAACGGCCTGATCGTCGACGGCTACAACCCGGCGTCGAGCATCAAGCTGCTCAGGCAGCCGAAGCCAGTTCGGCGCCCTGTTCCGCAGCCCAAGGCGGTGGAGCTGTTCCGCTTGTTGCGGGGCATCACGTACCTCGACCTCGAGGTGAAGAGCATCACCCGTGTTCCGGCGGCGGCGCTGCTACTCATCGAGTCGACGGGGATGCGGGCGGGCGAGGCTTGTTTCGCCCGTCGGCACTGCTGGGACTCGGCCAACCGGATCCTGACGTTGCCGAAAGACAAGGTCCGAGCTCACCGAAGCTCCGACAAACAAATCCCGGTGCCGCGGCAGGGCGCGAAGCTGCTCGACGACATCATCGCCGGCGACATCCCCGGATTCCCCGAGCATGGGGTCTGGTTCTTTCCGGGCAAAGGGGCGGAGGGAAACATCACCGACCTCAGCACGGCCCGGAAGGCGGCGTTCGCTGCGGTCGGCATCGACCCAAGGACGGTTACGCACGACCTACGGCACACGCTCGCGGAGGCGATGCACGAGACCGAGCCTCTCGAAACCGTCGCGACGATGCTCGGGCATCTCGATATCCGAACGACACGACGCTACGTCGGCGACGCGAAGCCGAGGAAGGCGAGCAAAGCTGCGCAGCGAACGGCGGACCGATTGCTCGGGGACGCGCCGGACGTTGCCGCGCCGCAACCGAAGGTCGACCTAGGCGCACTTCGAGACCTGCTGATTCGGAGTTCCCTGCTCCGCGACGTGCCGGTTGATGTCCTGGAGAAGCTGAAGCCCAACGGCGTCGACACGGACCAGGGCACAGCTCAGTCGATCGACTTCCTGCTCAATGCGCTGCGACAGGAGGACGGGTTCGATGCCTGAGTACCACCTGCACGGCAACGAGCTGCACGACCAGGCCGACTCGGTCGAGGTCTGCCGCGAGGCGCGACGAGCCACGATCGTAGCTGTCGGCCACATCACCCGAAGCGTCCGCCGACTTGAGACGACGCTGAAACGACTTCGCCGCACCCCGGGCCCCGGTCATCGCTCCGACCGACACTCTGCTCCGACCGAGGCCCCGGGGTTCGGCACCTATTGCGAGGGTCGACGATGAGCGCGCACAGGCTGAACAAGTCGGTCCGCGGGGACCACTACGTCCTGATCGGTCCGTACGACCAGGCGCTGATCTCGAAGCTGCGGGAGTTGGTCCCGGCGACGCATCGCGAGTGGAGGCCCGTCGCGAAGTGCTGGCGGATCCGCGAGCCCCACGACCAAACCGTCCGCGACCTGATCGGGGAGCAGTCATGACGTGGTGGAACGATGATCTCGCGTTGGCGGTGCTGGCCGTCGTCGCCGTCCTGGGCGTCCTCCTGGCCCTGTTCCTCGAAGGGCGGCGGAACCTGTGAGCGTCGCAGAGGCAGCGGCCCGCACCCAACGATTCGCGCGGGCACTCGAGCTGCTCGCCGAGATGCCGGCAAGCGTGGGGCTCCAAGAGACCAACGGCATCCCGGTCACGATCGACGTCCCGGCGGACCACTGGTCCCAGCCGGTCGAAGACCGGACGGCGTGGCTGATCGCGAACCCGACCGTCTACGCGGAGCCCGGAGACCCCGAACAACTCGCGGCCGCCATCGAGCGGGCGCACCAACAGTGGAAAGCGAGCACGAAATGACGTCCAACCTGGCAACACTCCAACCCGCCCGCATCGCCGAGTACGAAAGCGACGCGGCCTACCACTCCGACCGCCAGCGGCTGTCCGGCTCAGCGCTCGACCTGTTCGAGGGCAACCCTCGGAACTTCGCAGCGTGGCGAGCCGGACGGTTCGAGCAGAAGACGACACCGGCGATGGCGTTCGGGTCGCTGTTCCACTGCCTGTGCCTCGAGCCTGACGAGGTCGAGAAGCGCTACGCCATCGAGCCCGAGGACCCGGACAAGCCTGGCAAGTGCATTCACCGGGCCTCGAAGGTCTACAAGGCTTGGAGAGCTGCCGCGGAGAAAGCCGGCAAGACGGTCGTCACCCTCGACCAGATGGCCGATGTGAAGCCAATGGCAGACGCAATGGGCTCGAATCCGGCTGTGATGGAGCTGCTCACGTGCAAAGGGGGCCTCAACGAGATTGCGCTGCACTTCAACGTCGAAGAGTTCGGCCGACCCATGCGCGCCAAGCTCGACCGCGTCATCCCAGACCGGGACATCATCGTCGAGCTCAAGACGACGAAGAGCGCGGTTCCGGACGAGAAGAACGCGTGGGCCTGGGAACGGCTCGGCTACTCGCGCAAGGCCTGGCTCTACCTCGAAGCGTACCGGCAAGTCTTCGGCCGCAACGCGACGATGGTGCACATCTTCGTCGAGACGGGGACCCGCTACCCGCAGGTCTCCTGGTTCTGGACTTACCCCGACAGCCCGGCCGCGCAGTGGGGGGAGATCGAGACGCTCCGGGTGCTCGGAGAGTTGCAGCGTTGCGAAGAGGCCGCGGACTTCCGCAAGGCGTTCGAGCCCGGTGCACCTGGCGGAGGGCGAGACCCACTGCCCGTTCCCGGCCCGATCCTGAACAAGATCGAGTTCGCGATGGGAACGCCCGAACTGACGATGGGCGGCAAGGGGGTCGAGGTCTGATGCTCGAAGAAGTCGACGTCACCCTGGCGTTCCCGAGTCAGTACCTCAAGGCCGCAGACCTGCGAGGGAAGACACCCACGCTGCACATCCACGACGTCAACCGCGAACAACTTCAACTCGGTGGCGGCGGGAAGAAGTCGGCGCTCGTCGTCGACCTGGCCCACATGCAGAAGCGTCCCGTGGACGAGCGAAAGCAGTGGGTTCTCAACAAGACGAACCTGTACCGACTCGCGTGGCACCTGGGCGGGAACCTCGACCTGTGGGTGGGCAAGCCGTTCAAGCTCTCATCCGGGTCCGCCAGCATGATGGCGAAGGGGGAGGACGGGAAGATGCGGAGGCACACCGTCCCTGCGCTCCGGGTCGTGAAGGCGGCTGACCTCCAGAACGAGGCGGGACGGGCGTACGTCGAGACGGTTCTCCCCCAGCAGTGGCGAAGGTGGTGGAAGCTGTGAGCGCCTTCCCGAAGGCCCCCGAGGACCTCGAGGCCGACCGGCGCGCGGCCGAAGCACTGGCCGCGGGCGTGTACCTCAGTGCGCCCGAACTCTCGATGCTTCGGGAGCTGGAGCTTGGAGAAGGCGACCGCATCCCGATGCCCGCAGACGTGCGGGGGCGGCTGGCGATCGCGAAGTACCTGCCCAGCCATGGAGAGCGCCTCGCGAAAGTCGAACGCCTCGCCGACCTCGGCCTGGTGACGTTCAAGACGACCGCTGCGGAGTTGACCCCGTGGGGCCGGTTCATCGCCGGGGTTCGGAGGGGCCAGCATGGGTGACTTCGCCCTGACCCACCCCGAGGTGCTCGACGAGGAGCGGCTGCGGGAGCACGGCGCCGACTTTACGCCCATGCCGGTTGTGCGCCAGTGCCTCGAGTACGCGTGCTCCCTCGCGGGGCCCGGGTTCCACGGCCATATCCGGCACGCCTGCGACCCCGGAGCAGGGTCGGGGGCCTGGTCTGCGGGGATGCGCGAGCGCTGGCCCGACGCCCGCATCACCGCGATCGAGAAGCGCGAGGAAGAGGCCGTCCACCTGGACCGCCACGCCGATGTCGTCCTCATCGGTGACGCACTCCACTACGCGGACCTCTGGGACCGGAACTTCGAGATGGACGATTTCCGGTTCGACCTGGTCGCGACGAACCCGGACTTCAAGCTGTTCCGGGACTACGCCGACACCTTTCTCTGCTGGTCGACGTTCGTGTGGCTGTTCGCTCCGGTCGAAGCAAACGTTCGCGGCGAAGAGGCTTCGGATTGGCTGCGCGACAACGCCAAGTGGGTGAAACGGTGTCTGTGGGTTCCCGGGGGCATCGGTTTTCGTGGCCCTGGGAAGAACGCGAAGGGGAAGCCAAACGGGCAAGACCATCGCCAGTACGGACTCTGGATGCTGACATCCGACATCGACGAGGTGGAGGACAAGAACGGCTGGCCGGTGACGATGCTTCCCCGGCTGCCCGGCTCTGATCGTCGTTGGAAGACCCGACCAGGCACCGAGGGGGAGGGCTGAACGATGGCGCTTCCCTACAGTGACACGAAGGTCAGCGTTGCCAAGAGCCGCGCCGATATCAGCAAGCTGCTCGAGAAGTCGGGTGTCGGCGGCGTGCAGTGGACGACATGGCCCGATGGCAGGTCGGTGCTTCGGTTCGAGGTCGAGGACCAGGGCACCCGCCACATGGTGCGACTGACTGTTGACCCCGAGACCCAGGGGCAGCCCGTCCGCCGGACGACGCGGAACAAGGACGCGCACATGAAGCGCGAGGCCAACCGGCTGCATCGAACGCTGCACTGGTACGTGAAGTCCAAACTCGAAGCCATCGAAGCGGGACTCGAGGCGCCCGCGCAAGCATGGCTCCCGTCCATCGAGGGCCCGCGCGGCCACACCGTCTTCGAGGAGATGCGGGCCGGGTTGGCGCAAATGGTGCCCGGCAACCCACTCACCATGCCGGCGCTTCCTGCCGCGTCGGAGGAGGGCTAGCGGTGTGTGGCGGGAAGGCCCCTACCGCATTCGCCGGCACGTGGCCACAGGCGACTACGAGGTGCTGCTCGGCCGTGACGTCGTGTTCACGAACCCGGCGAAGTGGGGCCTTGCGCAAACCCGCTTGGACTGCCGCGCCCGCATCGACGAAGGCCAGCAGGAGCAGCGGGAAGCGGACCGCCGCGCCGAGCTCCACCGTGCGCGCGCGCTCGAGCAAGAAGAGCGCGAGCGGCTCTACCTTCGCCAGCTCCCGAACACCGCATGCCGGAAGTGCGGCGCCCCGACGGCCGAGGCCTTCACCGAGCAGGGCCAACGCCTGCCGCTGGACACCACACCGACCCCCGACGGCGATTGGCTCGTCGTAGCCCAGCGGGTGCCGTCCCGCTCCCCGGTCATTCGCCGCGCCACCGATGAGCGCACCGCGGACCGGTACGAACTTCACCACGTGAGCTGCTCGCGTCGAGCACCGTCGTTCGACCGTCGCGGCCAGAGCTTCCTGCGGTTTGGCAAGAGCGCTCGGCTGGCTGAACTGCCACCGCGGAGGCGAGCGCGACCCCAAGCCCGACAACGACTTCTCACCACCACCGCCCACGCCGAGCAACTGGAACTCCCATGCTGACCAACGACCCACACGCGAAGTGCAAGCTGATCGAGGAGGTCTTCGGGCGCATCGTTCCCGGCGAAACCAACGTCGCCATTGTTGGTACGCGCAGACGCTTTTGCGTAGGTCACCCAGCCTCCAAGCTGTGGATCGAGCTCGGCTACGAAGCCAGCCTCGAGGAGGTCGAGGAAGACGCGCGCAAGATGGCCAAGGTGCTCGCGGGCATGGCCGCAAGAGCAGGCGCAGCGCTGGTCTCCTGCAAGTCCTGCCACGCGCCTGTCTGGTGGGCAGTCACCATCCACGACAAGTCGACGCCGATGGGCGCGGACCCGAGCCAAGACGGCTGCTGGGTCATCGACGGCCAGACGGAGAACGGCGCGCCACGAGTCCGGCTTTCTGAGCCGCTGACCGACCCGGCGGACACGCCCCGATTCCAAACCCACTGGGCCACGTGCCCGAACGCAGACCAACACCGAAAGCGAAACCGATGACAGCGAAGAAGACCACCAAGAAGGCGCCGGCCAAGAAGACCACCGCCCCAAAGAAGAGCGGACGAGCCCCCGCCCGACAATCGGCGATCCCTGGCACCAAGCCGAAGAGAGACCCGAAGCTGGAGAAGCTCGCCGAGGCCTACGAGAACGCACGGGACGAACGCATCGGCTGGGGCGTCACCGAGAAGGCCGCGAAGACGAAGCTCACCGAGTACATGGTGGGTGCGAAGCTGAAGGCGTACACCGACGGAGACCTCGAGGTGACCCTCGAGCCCAAGGACAACACGCCTTCGGTCAAGGTGAAGCGCGCCAAGAACGACAAGGGCGAGGAGTAGGCCCGTGCGCGTCGGTGGGTTCGACCCCGGAAAGTTCTTCGGCTACGGAGTCGTAGAGGACGGCCGACTGGTCTGCTCTGGGACTTGGGAGCTGGTGCACGCCAAAGGGGAAGACCCCGGGCTTCGGTACTTCCGGCTGTTCCACAGATTGGCTGACCTCGGACCGGTCGACGCGTCCATGTGCGAGACGAAGTTCGCACTCAAGGGTACCGGAACACAGAACCTGCTCGTGACGGGGGGCTATCTGGCCACCGTGCGGACGTGGGGGGTCTCCCATCAAGCGGACCCCATGACGACGATTGCACCGTCATCCCTGAAGCTCAGGACCACGGGACACGGTCGCGCAAGCAAGGCCGACATGGCGGCCTGGGCTTCGCACAGGTCCGGCCAGGACATCCGGGACGAGCACGAGGCTGACGCCGTCTGTGCGGCGTTCCTGCACTACGACGAGCGGACCCAAGGGCTCGCAGACATCGAATGGACGAGGAGTTGACGACACGATGAGCGAACAAGACACCACCACCGGCCGCACTGAGGACGTGCGCGCCTTCCTGACCGGTTTTCTCGCCAAGCGCGGCCCTGTAGACCCGCTGGGGCAGAGCCTCGCCCAGGGGCTCCTGGGCCCGCTGACAGAGCTGCCCGACGAGGCCATTGCGGCCTTCATCGAGCGCGGCCACGAAGTCCGGAGGGCGGGCTGATGGAATACGTGCTGGATATCGTCGCCTTGGTCGGAATCACGGCCTACCTGATCGTCACCGAGCTGACCAGTCGCAGGTACAGAAGGACCGCCGAGGATGCCCTTGCCACGACGGATAGCGCCCTCAAGGCCGCAGCCATCGCAAACGCCACCGCGGAGAAGTCTGTGGAGACCACGCGGGTAGCTCTTGCAGCGTTGAAGCTGGCCAAGCTGTCGAACGGGAGGGCGGGCTGATGGCAGGCAAGAACCGCACGTTCCGGACCGACGTCCTCACCCACCCGAGCACCGCGGGCCTGCAATCCATCGACCGCGACATCCTGTTTTTCCAGGTGGTCGCGTCGAACATCGCCGGGGTCATGCGCAAAAGCGTCGCCCAAATCGCGAAAGACTGCGGAAAAGGAGCGAGTGCGGCGAAGGTCCGAGCAAGTTTGAAGCGCATGCAGGACCGAGCCGAGCCGCTGATTCGGTGGTGGCCGGAGCTGGAAATCGTCTGGGCCTGCAGTGCTGCGAAGCACCAGGGACGAACCCCGAACGGGTGGAAAGGCGTCGTGAATGCCGTTGAAGTGCTTCCCGCGGAGGTTCGGGCGGCATTCTGGGAGCGCTACTCGGGGCGCAAAGGAGACCCGGCCCTCGAAGGCCCTTCCGAGGGGGAAGGCGAAGGCCCTCCCGAAGGCCCCACCGAAGGGGTTGCTCATACAGGAACGAGGAACAAGGAACGAGGAACAAGGAACAAGAAGGGGAGCGGGGGCTCCCCCAAATCCCGAGCGCGCTCAGCAAGCCCACCGAAGACCCGCGCCGACATCGAGGCCGACCGGAGACACGCGCTCTCCCGGTTCCGCGAGCTGGTCGCCTACGACCCCGAGTGCCGACCGACGCCACCAGGGCGCTCGCAGCTCGGCCAGCTCATCGTCGGCGACAAGACCATGCTGTCGTTGCTCGAGCAGGGTGCGACGGTCGAGGAGCTGCACACCGTCGCGAAGAACCTCGCCCGGCGCATCGGGTCCGGCGAGCTGCCCGCGGATATGTGGGGCGGCATCTCGTTCTCGTGGCCGTACCCGATGCTGCGTGACGGACTGCCGGTCCCGAACAGGTCGAAGCCCGGACTCGCACCCAGCAGCGGCCCCAAGCTGGAGACGGCCGCAGAGGCCGAAGCCTACGCCAAGGACCACGGCGGCTCGCTCACCGGTACCGGCTGGGGCTGGGAGCTCGACGGCCGTGGTGGGCAGCGTGCGGTCCGGATTGGCGGTGCGGCGTGAACTGGCATGACGACTACCCGTTTCGGCGGTTCGCGAAGCTCCTGTGGCCCGTCGAGTTTGAACTCGCGGTTCAACTGGAGGACAACCGACACCGACAAAAGGGCTCGAAGGCAGCGAGCCGCATCATGGCCGAGCGCCAACGCGGATTCCGTGCCGCCCTCGAGTTGGCCAAGCTCGCGAAGGACGTCGAGACGCTGCAGGCCGAGATGGCGCGGAGGGTCTCGTGAACCGACCAACCATCACCGTGACGGTCGACACCTCTGCGGCCTCTGCTGCCCTGTCGACGGTGAGCGACCGAGTGGGAGCGATCCCGCTGGCGTGCTCGGAGTGCGGGGGACTCTGGGCAGCCGCGGACCTCGAGGACGGGTTTTGTCTGCCCTGCACGGTCGACGAGGAAGCCGAGTGCACGGAGTGTGACGACCCCTGGTCGGACACCGAACTCGACGACGACGGCCGGTGCTGGGCATGTGCAGCGCGAATCAGGAACGAAGGACGAGACTCATGAGCAACACCCGAAGCAGAAGACTCACCGACGCGGAACGAGCGGAGGAGTTCAGGCTCCAGCTGGACGAGGCGAAACAGGAAAACGTCCGGCTCCACGACGAGCTGTTCGAGGCCCGGAGGATGCGAGAAGCCGCGGAGAAGCACGCGAAGTGGCAGGACGAGCAGAACGCCCGGCTCCGAGAGGCCTTGGAAGGTGTCTGCGGCACAACCGGCGCTTGGGCCCAACGCGTCGGAGATGGCGAGCGAGACTGGCGGGTACGGTTCTCATTCGAGGGCGAGACGCACTTTGCAAGCCAGGCAGAGGCGCAGGAAGCCGGCGCAGCCTACGAGCGCATCGTTGCCGACGCGGTCCACGGTGATGAGCTAGCCCGGCTGCGGGCGGTCACCGGTTCCGCAATGGCCTGGCAGAGACAAGGCGCTCGATCGAAGTGGTCCACGCCAGAGTCCTTGGCTCTCTGGGATGCGGTCGACGCCCTCACCCGAGAGGAAGGTGAGGGGTCATGAGCTACAACGACTCCTATCAGGACGTCGACTTCTGGGAAGGTGAAGTGGCGGTGGCAGAAGCCGCTGTCAGGTCGGCGAAAGCAAGGGCTCAGGCGGTTCTCGAAATCACCGCTCAGCTCGAAGCCTCGGGGGCGTCGAACGTGTGGGTCCGACTCTCGCGCCCTGGTTGGGTGTCGTGCACCCTGTCGGTGCACGTGGACCGCATGGACGACACGCGCGCCGTCCTGGACGAAGTCTGCTGCTCCCACGGCGTGCGCGTGGGCAGCACTACGTTCTACCCCTGCAGGGAGACCACGTGAGCCGGGACCCCCGAAAGGACCGCGCCCGCAATCGCCGGCTCCGACGACGCAACAAGGCGCGGGCGGCTCGGACAGCGTGGGTGATTGGCGTCGACTTCAACGCGGCGCCTTCCGTCGTCGTGCTCGCGCGAACCGACCCTGCCGGGCGGTTGCTGCTAGCCACCTCCTAACAGCTCACAGCCTAGTAGCAATCACCGCCCATGAGTCACACCCGCACCAGCCGCCCAAGCCCCGCAATCCGCCGCTCGAGCTCCACCGCAGTCTCGGTCGCATCCCGCGGCCATCGGGACTTCCGCTGTCGGAGCCAGAGCCCAACCGCGGAGATCCGCTCCCGGCCCTCGGGGTCGGCCGCGCTCCACGACTCTCGCAGTGTCTTGAGCGTGGCTTCAAAGGGCCACGCCACCGACTCCCACGCCCGGCACTTGGTGTGCACCAGCTTCTGCCGTTCGTGCACCCAGTAGGGTCCGACCAGCGCACCGCCACAGACGTCGCACGCCCCGTCGGCAAGGTCCGGCATCCGGTGAGTCACTCCGGAGAGGCTACCCCGTACCGCGAGAGCGGTCGGGGCATAGGGCGTATGAGCAACGCTTTCTACATCACTCGAACCTCCGAACTACCCGCGTGCGTGCCAGAGGGCGCCCCCGTGGCGTGGCCTGGCGGAAGCCGCGGTACGGACCATCTTCCGACTGAGTTGGTCAACGAGGCGACCTACATCCGCCAGGTGGCCTATAACCGCAGCGAACTCGAGGTCGACGACACGTTCCGCCGCCTCGTGACCGGCCAAGGGTCGCTGTGCGCCGAGACCAAGACTCTCGAGCTCTACATCACCGACGAGGGCGTCCGTGCCCCGTACTGGCCGACAAAGGACACCATCCCGATGGGCGACTTCCTTGCCCAGGTGAGCCAGCTCGGCAAGAACTCGCACCCGAAGAGCGGCCCCCCAAAAGTCCGCTTCTCGTAGCCCTCTGCCACCCCCGCCGCAAGGCCCAGCCCGCACCCCAACAGGGGCCGGGTCTTTGCGGGTATGTTGCCATCCCGCATCCCGCAAGCCCCCGAGGCCGAGGCCGCAGTGCTCGGCGCGGTTCTGCTCCGGAACGACGCCTTCGACGTTGAGGGCGTGTCCGACCTACAGCCCGACGACTTCCACCTGCCGAAGAGCGGGGCGATCTGGGCGGCGATTCGGACCCTGCTCCACGGCGGGCACCCGGTGGACATCGTCACCCTCGAACAACAGCTGCAGGTGGACGAGACCATCAACCTCGTCGGCGGGCTTGAGGCGCTTGGGAACCTCGCCGACCGATACGCGGTCACGCAGAACGTCGGCGAGCACGCGAGCATCGTCAAGGCCAAGGCTCGGGCCCGACGAGCCCAACGCATCCTCGCGGAGGCTCAGGACAAGGCCGCGAACATCGACGCCGACGACGTTGACGACTTCATCGCCGAGACCCAAGGGATGCTCGCGTCGATCGAGGCCGGCAACGCGGGCGGGTGGCTGTCGCCAGGGGAAGTTGCGGAGCGAGCGCTGAAACAAGCCCGGGAGCGCGCCGAAGGGAAGGTGCAGCCGTTCGGGTTCCACATCCAAGCGCTCAACCAGCAGTTGGATGGTGGGCCAATGCCGAACGACCTCGTGGTTATCGCCGCGCGCCCCGGGATGGGCAAGACCTGCCTTGGCTATGGAGCCTTCGAGGCCTCGGGCATGCGCGGCGAGGTCCCGCTGATGTTCGCCCTCGAGATGTCCGAGGAGCAGATGGGCCGGCGCGAGATCACTTCGATGTCGGCCTCGTTCCCCAGCCAGGAGATCGGCATGCGGGACGTGAAGTGTCCGACCACCCAACGGGGGTGGAACGCGATGATCCACGCGGTCGAGGAACTCAAACGGATGCCGGGTCGGGTGTTCTTCGACCGGGCACACATCGACAAACTCATCGGGCGAGCTCGGTCGTGGCGGCGGCAGGTCTCGAAGCCGGGGCCCATCATCATCGACTATCTGCAGTTGCTCGATCCGTTTGGCGCCGACCGGAAGCTGACGCGGAACGACTTCATCGGGAAGGTGACGCGCGAGTTGAAGCTCCTGGCCAAAGAGCTGCAGGTGCCCGTGCTGCTGCTGTGCCAGCTCAACCGCGACCTGGAGAAGCGAGAGGACAAGCGCCCGAAGCTGTCCGACCTCCGGGAGTCCGGGAGCATCGAGCAGGACATCGACACCGCACTGATGCTGTACCGCCCGGCGATGTACGAGAAGGGAGCCGACCCGATGGCAGCCGAGGTCATCATCCCGAAGTGCCGGGAAGGGGTGCCCGGGACGGTGAACGTTCGGTTCGAGGGGCACTTCTCCCGATTCCTTGACGTGCCTGGCGAAGGTGACGACCGCCGCGAGCCGGGGATGGAGTGGCAGGGATGAGCCGGACGCGCACGCCCACGGTCACTCTGGTGGAAAGCCTGCAACGCTACATCGACGACGGCGCTCGTTCGCCCGAGCCCGGGGAGTCGCTCGAGCAGTACCTGACGCGGCTCGACCTGCTCGGGCACGGGTTCGCCTACCGCGAGCTGGTCAACGGCGGCCGAAAGCACCAGATGCCGCCGCTACGGCATTGGCCAAACCTCGCGCTTACTCTCCGGCTCGCCATCGAGTTCCGGCTACGTGCAATTCAAGAGGCCGGCGTCCGAGGGCTCAAGGTCGCAGCGGCGTACCGACCTCGAGGTGGGGCCAGCCGAAGCGCACACAAGTACGCGAAGGCTCTCGACCTCGACCGCATCGGGGGGAGCTCGACCGAGTACTTCCGGTGCGCGGCACGGTTCTGGGCCGAGTACGGCGAGCAGCTGCAGGTCGGTCTCGGGCTCTACACGTGGGGCACGAGGTCACTCGGCGGCGTACGGGTGCATCTCGACACGGGGCACGGGCTGCGGACGTGGCAGGGCATCCGGACACGATTCGGCCGGCCTTGGAACGGGCATCCGCTGACCCGGAAGCTGCTCGCCGACATGGGGCTGCGGGACCCGTCGAGGCCCGCGTGATTGCTGCGCTCTACGTCCAGGCCGACGGCTGCTATGCGGGACTCGACGGTGTCGACCCGTGGCCCGAGTCGCGAGATGCTCGGCTTTACGACGGACCGCACCCGGTTGTAGCCCACCCTCCGTGCTCGCGATGGTGTCGACTGGCCGGGTTGGTCGAGGCTCGATGGGGACACAAGAAGGGCGACGACGGAGGGTGCTTCGCTGCGGCGCTTGCCTCTGTTCGACGGTGGGGAGGCATCCTTGAGCACCCGGCTTACTCCGACGCATGGGCAGCACATGGGCTGAATGCGCCGCCGAGCGGGCCTGGATGGGTGAACGCTGATTTTCGCGGCGGCTGGACCTGCTACGTCGAACAACAGCGGTATGGGCACGCGGCTAAGAAGGCTACTTGGCTCTACGCGTACGGCGTGGAACTGCCCAAGCTGCTCTGGGGATACGTTGCAGACCAGAAGGCGTCCGCGCTGGTGTCGTGGTGCGGCAATCGGGTGGCCAGCGGAGAAGACCGCCCAAGGCTTGGGAAGAAAGCGGCGAGTGCCACACCGCCCGCGTTCCGAGAAATGCTTATCGCCACCGCCCGAACGGCGGGACCGAGGGCCGCGTGAAGGTCCGCGGCCTCTCACTCATCGGCCATGTCGGTCGCTCGGAGTCCGGCGGTGTCCTCGTGGCCCACGCCGCCCACATCAACCTCGCAGACGGCACGCGCAAGACCTTCCCATTCTCCGGAGACCTTCCCGCCCACGCGACCAAAGAGCGGATCGCGAGGGCATTCGGCGAGGCCGCGCGGCTCTCGCTCCTCGAAGCACTGAGCAAGAACGCATGAGCATCGCAGAACAAGCAAAGGACGGGGCGGTCGCTGTCATCAACGGCGTCACCCGTGAAATCGCCAACGAACGGAAGAGTCGCCGGAAGGAGCCGCGCTACTGGGCCAACTTCCACGAGGTCAAGATGCTGAGCCTGCCGAAGTGGCGCCGGGTCGCCCGCTGGTGGCACCAGAACCGGGCGCGGCACTACCACTCGCACGCTGCGGCGAAGCGGAGGTCGGAGCGGTGACACACCCTCGCTGTTGCTACATCGACCGCACGGGGTCCAGGTGCGAGGAACCTGCGTACTACAGCGTCACGTATGGCGACGACCTGCCCGGAAGCAAGGTTGAAGCATGCGATGACCACCTCGGGCACCTGATTGGCCACCGATCGGACCATCCCGAGCCTGACCACTACCGCGTGACGCAGTTGGGCATGGAGGCCGCCGACATCGCAAACGCGGCGTTCTCGAAGTTGGGGGGACCGTGAAGCGCTGCGGGGTCTGCAAGCAGCTCAAGCGCTCTTCGGAGTTCTACCGGCTCAGCAGCGCCCACGACGGGCTGCAGTACCGTTGCAAGCCCTGCCAGAACGAAGGGGTGCGCAGGTACAAGCGGCGCCTCTCGTCGCTGAGGACCTGACAAGCGCACACCGCGAGCGGCCAATCTCCATGCGTGGCCCTGGCCGACCGTAGCGACGACTTCACCGCCCCCGCACTCGATGCGAAGTGGCGGGTCTTCAACGCGGCGGCGTCGTGGTCCTACCTGTACCGGCCCGACGGGCTCGACGTCCTCGACATCCTCATCAACACCGGCGGCACCGCGGGCATGTTCTGGCTCGATGACGACGACGGCCCGCTGATGTACGCGTCTGACCCCGTCTCGGGCGAGGACTACATCGCGGGGGACTTTGAAGTCGAGGTCGACCTCGAGCGGATGAACCTGGCCGGAGACGGCGACCCGCCGACGCACAACCTGCACGCCCGGATCGGTGGCCCCGCGGCTCACCTGCTCCCGCATCCGACGGACGCGAACCCGGGTGTCGACCAGTACACCTACTTTCACGCAGGGCACGGACAGGCCGGCGGCGCGAACGGTGGCGACGACATCGTCTTCGAGCACAAGCGGACGATCGCCGACGTCACCGTCTGGGACACGATCTCGCGGGCGCCCGGTCGCTGCCGCCTGATGCTGCGCCGGGTGGGCTCGACGCTCGAGGTGCTGGCCCGCATGGCGGACTGGACTCGGTTCGTCGTGCTCTACCGCGGCTCGCCTTCACCGCTGCTGCTCCGACCTCTCGCAGTGGGCCTGATGGCCTACAGCTCTGCGGCCGCGCCTGACTTGCGCGTCCGGTTTCACTCGATCACCTACCGCACCCCAGGGAACAAGATGGCCACCAGCACCTACGCGTCTACCCAAATGCTTGGCGGAACCGCTCCGCCGGCGACGCTCTACCTCGCATTCTCAACGACCGTTCCAGCGCTCGACGGCACGAACGTCACCGAACCGGTGGGGTCCAACTACAGCCGAACCGCTGTCACGTTCGATGCGGCCGCGGCTGGTCAACGCCTCGTGCAGGGGCCCGTCTCGCTGCCCGTCCCGTCGGCAACGTGGGGACAGGGCTACTGGTGTCTCTACGACGCAGCCAGCGGGGGCAACCTCTGGCTCTGGGACCCAACGCAGAGCGCCGAGGTTGTCTCCGGCGTTGCCCCGACCGTGGCAGATGAGGCCCTTGTCCTCGACCTGACCGGCACCACGTAGGCCCCCGATGCCCGCTCTCGCCGTAGCTGCCGGCCGTCAGACCTCGACGGCCGTGCTGTCCGCTGGACTGGCGGACGTCGTTGTCCCGCTGGTCGACGCTGCCGACGCCGCGACGACGGTTGTGCCCGCCGTGGGCGACCACCTGGTGCTGGCGTTCTGCAACGTCACCAACGACGGCGACAACAACAACGGCGCCGAGGTCCGGTGCGAGTTCGGTGGGACGACGTACGCCCGTGGTGCGTCGACGATGCGGTTCTCTGGCTTTGGACCAGGCAACCCAAGCCGGGGCAGTCAGCTTGCGTCCGCGTTCGTGGTCACCGGCGACGCCTCGAGCGAGCTCCGGCTCGTTGGGCGGGGGCTGTCGGGTGGCGCGAGCGCCCAATGCTCGAGCGGGAGCATCGTCGCGGTCCCCACGGCCGACCTCGGGGACTTCCAGAGCCAAGAATCGGCCAACAGCGACGCCGCGGTCACGACCCCGGCCGCGGGATGGACCGCGCTCGGTACCGACCTCACGTTCTCGCCCGCTTCGGATGGGGACTACGTCCTCGTGGCGTCGGTCGAGGTCTTCGGCGACGGGACCAGCGTCAACGCGGACGAGGTCGCGGTCCGGTGTCGCTTCGGGCCCGATGGGACGCCCGCCACGGTCCAGCAGGAGACGTTCCACGAGCGCGACCAGGGCTTCCCGGTGGGCGAGATTCAGCACTCGTATCGGTGGGTGACCGAGCGAGCTCTGACCAGCGGCACAACGTACCGGCTCAGCGTCGAGGCCGAGGGCACGCTCGCCGATGGCAACTTCCCCGGCCGGCGGGTTCGGTTCTTCGCGTTCCGCTCCGATTCGGTGAACGTCTACCGGGGGGAGAGCACCGGAGGGGTCAACGAGACCGCCGCAACGGGGCCATTCACGCTGCCAGGACTTTCCATCGCCGTCCCTGACCCGGGCGAGGCGAACGTTGTGCACTCGTACCTCGGGCAGACAGAGGCCCAGACGACGCAATTTGCAGACGTCCGGCTCGTCCAAGGGGCCAGCGAGCACCCGCCGAACGGGACCTTCCGTGGCGTGGACGACAACGGCGTGGGGGCGGCAGACGACATCACCCTCGTCCCGCTGCAGTCCCACGAGGTCCTGGTGTCCGGCTCGGCCTACACGGTCACTGGGCGGGTCGACACGTACGGGTCTGGGGACTTCTCCGTCGGGATGCTCCGAGGGGGCGCCTCTTTCGTCCCGGCCGAGTTCCTGGTCATCGCATGGCAGACGCCCGCGCCTGCTGGCTTCGCCGTGGAGGCTACGTTCAGCAGCCCAGGCGGCGGCGCGCTCGATCTCGACCTGCTCACCAACCCCGCAGGCACGTTCGGGGGCTCGGCATCCAGCCTCTCGGCGACCGTCGACCTCGGGACGCCGCCGTCCTTTGCCGTCGCGGGCACCTTCGGAGGCTCCGCAGGCAGCCTGAACGCCAGCGTCGAGCAGAACCTCTCCGTCTCGGGGGTGTTCGGGAGCTCGGCCGCGAGCCTGGCAGCCGACGTCACCCTCCCTCTGCCAGTTTCCGCGACCTTCGGGGGCTCTGGGACCAGCCTCGTTGCCAACGTGTCCGGCCTGACCGTGGTCGTGCTCACCGGCCACGTCACCACCAGCCACACCACACCACGCATCGCTACGCAGCAGAGAGGACTCATGGGACAGCCCTGGTACGTCAATCCCGAGGACGAGGGCCAGACCCTGTCCGAGCGCGTCATCTACCCCGCTACGACCGAGCGCGGGGTCGTGACCCAGGTTGAGTCGCCCGCCGACATGTCCAGTGTGCAGACGGTGGGGCTTGAGGTGTGGGACTCAGCCGCCCAGCAGTGGGTCACCGTCGCGGGCTCTGGGTCGGCAGACACCCAGCTGGGCCCCGACAGCCAAGGCGACGAGCAGACGTGGCACGTGCTCAGCTTCACGCCATCGACGGGGGCACTACAGGCCCTGTCTGATGTCGTGGGCAGGGGTTCAAAGTCGCGCAGGTGGGTGCTCGGGCTCGGAGGTGGGCAGGACCAGCGCGTCCCAAGCTACGGGTACGACCAGATCGTGCTGAACGCGTTGCCGGCATAGGCGCGGGGCCAACATCGCCCCATGACAGCCCCAAGGAACCCAGCCTGGCTCAGCCCGATGGAGTTTGCGCGCCACATCGGCGTGACGAAGAAGCACTACGCCAAGAAGATCAAGCCGGTCTTGGAGGCCGCGGGCGTGGAGAAGTGCCCGATCAGCAGGAGTCGTTTTCGCTGGCACGTGGCGAAGGCAGTGAAGGCGCTGCAGGAGGCGTACGGAGAGCCCGCTCCTGCCGACGAACCGCCCGTCGAGGCCCCGAACGCGTACGTGCCGTTCTTGCACCCCGACGCGACCTTCAACAGGAAGCTGATGTGAAGCCGCACATACGAAGCGTGCACAAAACCGGACATGCGCCAGTGGCAGACGGTCGCAGAGGGGGAACAGCGGGGGGTGGTGTTGCAGGTTGTGACCGCGCATGGGAGGCTGAGGTCGTGGCCAAGTATCGCGTCGAGTCCGTCCCAAGACCCCGCCCATGGTGCGTCGACGAGTCGCCCACGTTCAAACAGGGGATGCTTGACCAAGGGTGGGCAAAAGTCGGCGAGTCACTGGCCGGCGCGGATGGGATGGTCGTCGATCTGGGCCGCCGGGGCGGCAAGACAGCGCGGCTCAAGGCTGAACTGGGCTGACGACTGGTGAGAAGCGCGCACGGACAGGGTGTGTCCACCTGGTCGTCGTTCCGCGCGTACGCAAGCAGGCTCCCAAGGGACACCGGCGGCGACAGGTAGGCCTCACGTGCATACCGTGGACTCTGACCCGCGGGTCTTAGGAGATGACGGGCCAGCACGTGGGGCCGCTTTTTGCGCGCTCGCAGGGTGGGCGCATGCTGAAGAGAGTCAAGTTCGTAGAGTTGTCGGACGGTGACCGCTTCGTGTGCGGTGACATGGAAGCGATCGTCGTGCCTCTCCATGAGGTCGATGGCAAGCCATGCAACGCAATCGTGGTGTGCGGCGAACTGTACGGCGCAGCATGGCACTTCGAGCCCAACGATGAGATCGAGGTGGGGCTTGGTGACAACCTGCCAGCCATCGACGAGGTGCGACCCGAGGACACACGAATGGTCTTGGTCAGCGAGGGAGCGCGCGTAGCCTTCATCCCTGAATCCGTCTACGAGAAGGCCGGGTTCGTGATGGGGGCGATGCGTGAACGTAAGAGGAGCCGGGCGTTTGACGCTCAGCAGTTGCGGGACGGCGAGTGGGTGACGGTCATCCGTGGCATTCGTGGCTACACACTCGGCTTCCTCGACGGGCTGTATGCCTCAGGACGAATGGGACGAGAGGTGCTCCGAATCGTGGACAGGGCCAGTGGCGAGTTCATGTGCGAGCTCAAGCCTGTGACGCTGCACGCCGGCGGTACCATGGCGGCGCTTGGGCTGGTGAGCGCCTGGCATCTACCGTGTTGCGCCGGTCCCAAGCCCTAGTGGACGACAACAGGGCGAGGACGCAGCAGGGAGGACGTGGGGGGCTCCCCCTTGGCTCGGGTAGGGGGGTGGGGTCCCGAGCCCGGGCACCCAGGGATGAAAAAATGCGCGCACCTCCCGAAAAGCGTCGGGCGCGCTAGGTCAGCTTGACCAGGATGGCCGCGCACATCTCGCAATCGGGCACCCGCCGCCGAAAAGCGCGGAAGGGCCCGGCTGAGGGCGTCATCCTGAGCAAAGAGCGGGCCCGGAAGGCCTCGAAGGCAGCGGGGGGCGGGCCGCTCAAGAACGGGTTCGCGCTCCGGCTGACGGTCCACAAGGAACTGGCCTTCGACCTCGACATGCGCAAGATGGTCGAGCACGTCACCCTCGGGATGGGGGCGTACTTCGGGCGCCAGCTCACCCTTGGCCGCCGCGCGGACGGTCGCGGGCCCTTGGAGCGGGTCGCGTCGAAGACCCCCAAGTTCGGGGCGCGTCGTTCGGACCGGCTCGGGTTTCGGTCCGGGTACATGGCCGCTCACTGGTGGCTGGGCAAGATCCGGGGCAGCACGATCTCGAGCTCCCGGAAGCTCAAGCCGTACGGTGGCGACGCTGGGCCGCGCCCCCCGCACGAGCACGGTGGGGAGAACGGGCGGGCATTCACCATCCAGAACCTACTCAACCGAAAGCAGCCGGTCGACTTCCAGAGCGTCCGGGGGACCGCAGGCCAGGAGCTGCAGCGGCTGTTTGACCAGGCCGTGAACCAGGGGTTCGGCGACGTGCGGACGTTCGCAACCCCCCGAGTTCGCTCCGGGCTGCTCCCCGAGGTGCTCCGATGACCGCGAAGAAGACGGCCGCCCGGGACTCGCGGCCGCTGCAAACCCGCGCCCAGGTCACGAACTGGGCGAACGAGCTTCGGGAAGAACGGATCTCGAAGTCCGGCCGGGCTCTCATCGACGCGGCGGAGCACGTGCTGCACCGCGCGAGGGAGGCGAACGACACCTCCGAGGCGGCGAAGCTGTACGCGAACGTCGACAAGTTCGTCCGGGCCGCGATGCAGGCGGACAAGGCGAAGAACGACAACACCCTGCAGGACCTCGATCGTCGCCGGGAAGAGGGCGACGCGCTGGCGGAGTCCTTCCACGCGCCGATTCAGTAGATGTCCTGGGGGGAGAACCAGAGTCTCGCGGCGAAGCGACGGGCGCTCGAGCAACACTTCCGCGAGCCTCGGTTCCTGTACGTCGTCGTCGAGCTCATTCCGGTGGAGCCGAACGACCGGCACGGCTACGTGTGCCCGCTGACCGGAGACCCGAAGGTTCGCGGGCTCGAGGTCATCCACGACTTCTCGTACCTGATCGACACAAAGACCATGGCGAGAATCAACGCCTGGGACTCGCCGGAGGCGATGGAACGTGTCGGGCGGTTCGCTGCAATGGCGGAGCCGTACGAGACCTGTACGGGACACGTGGCGGAACTTCGTGTGCAGTTCAAGACGCCCCAGTCGCGGATCGCCATCATTCAGGAAGAGAAGACCGAGACAACCTACTTCTCGGGCGGATGGCGGTCGGGGAAGTCGTACGTCGCCATGCAGAAGTGGCAGCGCCGGACAATGAAGTTCGGAGGCGAGGGGCGACGCTCATGGCTCGTGGGTCCACAGAGGGCCAACGCATGGCGACTTGCTGAAGCCATCTACCGCGGCCGAGCAGGAACACCAGCGCTTTTCCCAACGCGTGGGCGCGACGAGTACGGGCTACGGAAGTCGGCCTTCGTCGCGGACCGTCTGCCGAAGGACGAGAAAGCCCAGTCGCTGAAGTGGCGCCACCGAGACGGCACCGTGATCGAGGCCTTCCACGCACGGGGCGGGGGTGGCCACCTCGAGGGAGAGGCGGCAATCTGCATCCTGTTCGATGAGGCTCGGCTGATTGAGGACTCGGACGCATTTGATGTCATCCGCGGTCGGGTCATGGGCGACATGGGGCAGGTCATCGTGGCGAGTGTTCCCGATGACAACGCGCCGTGGCTGTACGAGAAGGTGGTCTCTGAAGCCGAGCGCCAAAAGCAGTGGGCCGTCCCCGGCGTCCGAATGCTGACGCTGAACGGCTACGAGAACCCGTGGATCCCGGACGAGGCGATCAAGCGCCGCGAGGACAACGAGACGGACCCGATCGTCAAAGAGCAGAAGATCTATGGCCGGTGGACGATGCGAGGGCTGTACGCCTACAGCGATGTCTACGACCCGGCGCTGCATGAGCGGGATTACTCGAGCGAGGACTACGAGTCCTGGGGGTTCGGCGCGGACATCACCCGGCACGTGTCACGGTCGACGTGCGCCAAGAAGGTCGGGGACTACATCATCGGCGTCGACTTCAACTGGCAGCCGCAGACGCGCCTCGTGTTCAAGTTCTTCGGCGAGCAGGGAGACCCCTCGACGTGGAAGATGGTCGCGGTCGACGAACTCATCACGAGCAAGGCAGACGCGAAGGAGGCCGCCCGCGAGTTGAGGCGCCGCAACAACGGCCAGTATGCGGGGTCCGTCGTCGTCGCTGACTGCAACGGGTTCCACTCACTGCACAAGTACGGCGGCC
This sequence comes from Nannocystales bacterium, assembly GCA_050633305.1. Classification (GTDB taxonomy): domain Bacteria; phylum Myxococcota_A; class Polyangia; order Nannocystales; family Nannocystaceae; genus CAJXVA01. The sequence goes on along the minus strand of JBOEGF010000015.1, from coordinate 129,661 downwards.
AGGAATCGAAGCACTTCGACAAGTTCTACTACGAGGACGAGAAGTTCAAAGCGGTTGCCCCGATTCACATCAAGAACACGAAGACCCGAAAGACGACGTACTCGAATCCCGGGATCGGTGCTTCTCGGACCCTTATCCGGGAGCTGATTCGAGAGGGGCAGTTCTTCATCATCGCGGGCCGGTGTCCCCGCTTCGTCAACGCCATGGCGAAGGCGCCAAACAGACGCAAGCTCAAGAAGGACGCGGGGTCCTGGCTGGACCGCGAGGTCTACAACCTCGAGGACGCATGCCGGTACGTGGCGTGGAGAGTCTTCGAGCGGTTCAAAGTTCGGAAGAAAAAGAAGAACACGGTCAACGGAAAGGCCGTGGGAGCGAGAGCACAATGACGATGACGATCGAAGACATGTCCGAGCGTGAACGGGTGGAGTTCCTTTCGGAGATCCGCCAGCCGCAGCGAACGAAGGACCGACGCCAGGAGATCGCCGACCGCGTCGCGATTCAGACCGACGACTTCGACTACCTCATCCGGCGCCGAGTCATGGACGTCTACCACCAGCCCGAGATTGCGGCCGAGGTGTCTCGGTGGGCGATCGGCCTGTTCAACCCGCAAAAGGTGGCCGTCCGCCGTATCGCCGTCGGCTACAAGCGCAGGCCGACGCGGAAAATCAAGAAGAACAAGGCGCAGTCGAAACTACTGACCGACCTGTATCGCCGGATCCGCTTCAACAAGCATGCCCAGCGCTTCCACACCATGAGCGTGGCAACGAACCGCGGCCTCGTCCTGGCCGAACCCCTCCGGGACCGCAAGGGGCCCACGGTTGGGCTTCGGTTCATCACCGGCGCAAACGCTGAGGTCATCGAGGAGCCTGGGACGACGAACGACCACCCCCCGGGAGTGCTCGGTGTGCTTCTCCCGCCAGAGGACCCGACGAGGCCGTTCGAGCGGCGCACGATGATGGTGGACTCTCGCTGGTACACCGTATTCGATGCGCAGGACCGCATCATCGAGGAGCTGACCTTCGAGCACGGGCTGGGTCGATTCCCCGGCGCGTGGATGGACCACAACGACGCCACCGAGAACGACGCGTTCAACCACCTCGACGGCAAGGGAATGACGAAGACGACGGCGGAGGTTGGCTTCATCGCCGCGACGATGGGTTGGACTCGAAAGAGCCAGTGCCGAAAGCTTCTGACGATGATCTTCGACGGCGAAGACGAAGAGGCGGAAGAGGACGGCGCTCCGGAAGGACAGACGCTCCACGACCCCGAGGCCGTGAGCGTCCTGACTGGCGAGGTCCAGTTCTTGGTGAACGACATCAACACCGCAGTGACGGAGTTCCTCTCGCACATCGACGAGCTCGACCGCCGAGCTTTCGAGCAGTTGACGGGGGCCCCGGCGACGCCAAACCCCTCCCTGATGCAGAACCCGGCTGCCGCAGCCAATCAACTCCACGCGGCTTCAAGCGAGGCACACGGCAACATCGTTGAGACCCTTGAGGCCTTCGAGGAGGACATGGCCGAGGTCGTTGCTGCGATGTCGACACGGCTGCGGATGCCGGAGGCGATCTCACCCGAGCTCGCCCGGGACCAGTTCGATTCGGAGTTCAAGCAACTGCCGTTCCTCGAGACGCCGAAGGAGCGGAACGAGATCTGGAAACAACGGATTGCGCTGGGTGTCGGCGACGCGGTTGGCTTCTACGCGGAGCTCTTCGGCGTGTCCGAAGAGGAGGCGAGGGAGCGCGTGAAAGAGTTGCAGGAGCGCCAGGCCGAGATGAACGAGATCCGGGCGTCACGACAGACGCCCGGAGACGGCAACCTCGAAGGAGACCCCGGACTCGTTGGGGAGTCGGACGAGCAGAAGACGGGCCGATTCGGTGGGCGCGCGTCATCGGCCGACCAATCCGCGGCGGAGTAGCGTCGCTCGCGCGGTCTCACGTTGACCGCATGCAAGTGAACAGCGGCGACGAGTCGGGGGATACCGGCGAGTCGAATACGGGAGACGGGTCGGGGGATACCGGCAGTGGCTCCAATACTCAAGCCGGCGGCGGGGATACGTCGACCGGTGATGACAGCGATTCGGGGGATACCGAAGAGCTGGAGCAGCTCCGAGCGAAGGTTGCTGAGCAAGACGCAAAGATCCAAGACCTGAAAAAGGACAAGGACAACGTCACGAGGGACCGAGACGATGGCATCCGGAAACGGAAGTCTCTCGGCGAACGCCTGGCGGCCCTCGAGGAGAGCAACAAGAAGGCCGAGGAGAAGATCGCGAAGGCAGAGCGGAGGGACCGGATCTCCGCCACGACCGACGCGATTCTCGGTGAGCTGCACGCCGACCACCAAGGATCGAAAACCGCGAAGCGAGTCGTCAACGCCCTGCAGGCGGAGGGACTCGACTTCTCAACCGAAGACCGCGCACCCATTGTCGCGAAGGCCGTCGAAATCCTGAAGTCTGACAACCCCGACTACTTCGAGAAGCGGACGCAAGAGCGGATGCCCGTGCTGCCGAAGACGAAGAACGGGAAGGTCAAGACTGAGGGCCAGGGCGGCGTTCGAGACAAGAAGGGCGAGCGGCTTTTCTAGGAGCACAGAACCGTGACTACGATCGTCGATTTCGCAGACATCATTCCGACCGAAGACCAGCAGCAGGCCATCATCGAGGCCCACGTTCCCAAGCCTGTTTTCCTTTCGCTCGCGTGGGCCGAGGGGGTCGGACAGGGACATGGCCCGAACGTCCGATTCACAGGGCTGGGCCTGCCTACCGTGCCGGCGGGCACCAAGGCTGAGGGGGCGGCGTTCGCCTTTGCTGGCCAGTCGATGAGCTCGCACAACCTGGCCGCTGGGTACGTCGGTTTCTCCGACAACTTCTCAAGGGAGCTGAACTACGACGCCACCCTGGACGCATTCCGTATCCTGGTTCGGAACGCGCTGAAGGCCCTCGTGCAGCGAGGCGACAACGACGGAGCATCCTTGCTCGAGTCGGCAACGAACTCGACCACGTTCGGGGCGGCGCTCACCGAAGACGACATCGACGATGTGTTCGCGCAGTTCGTCGTGCAAAACCCCAACAGCGAAAGCTGGGGCGTCGTCCTCCATCCGTTCCAGATCCGCGACCTCAACCGCGACATCCGAGCCAACGGAGGAACCTACCTCGGCGGAGCTGGGGCCTCGGAGGAGATCCGGAAACAGATGGGCTACGGACAGGGGTACGTCGGACGTCGCGGGATGTTGGACTACTGGGTCTCGAACAACACCCCGATCACGGCCGGAAACGGCACAGGGGCAATGCTCTCCCAAGGGGACTATGGCGCTCTCGCGTTCCGGTCCTGGGAAGCGATGACTGTCGAAGACATCTACCAGCCCGGTAGCAAGAACTGGGAACTCACGTTCTCCGCGCGCTACGGCTGGGTCATCACCGACGAGGCGGAAATCCACGCCATCGTGGCGCCGGCTGCCGCGTAACCCCTCACGCGGAAGAAAGGAAAGACAGTGGCTAGAAAAGAAGACCGACGCAGCGCCCTCGTGGCCCCCGACTTCATCATCCTGATCGGACCAAACGGAACACTCCGGAAGGTCACGCAGGCGACCAACATGCGTAGCAAGTTGGTGATGAAGAACGGGAAGAAGACCGTGCTCACCGAGGAGGCCGACGAGGCTGGGTGGTTGTTTCTCAGCGATGAGGTCAACGAGGAGACCTACGACAAGATCCACGCGCATCTCAAGGCAGAGCAGGCGAACCCGTTCAAGTGCGGGAAGTTCGACGAGAAGCTCCTTCCGAAGGTCTGCAAGGACCGGATCAAGGCATCGCTGAAAGCCTCGGCTCGTCCAGGCAAGAAGGTCGCGGTCGACGAAGCCGCCCTCCGAGCGGAGATCAAGGCATCCCTCAAGGCCGAGGTGATGGCGGAACTCAAGGCGGAACTCAAAGCGGAGGCTTCGGCCGGGTCCGCCACCTAGACGAAGGACAAGCCAATGCGCACCGAATCGCTGGAAACGAAGGGGGGAACCTGGATGGCCGCCCGCCGAAAACTTGAGGAGAAGAAGCTCTCCGAGTTGCTCGCGGACCGGGAGGTCTGCCAGACCATTACCTTCCGTGGCCAGCGGTACCGGCTTGCGTCGCTGTGCATGGCTGAGCTCGAAGAGCTTGCCCGGGAGATGGCCGTCGTCGCGGTTCGCCGCGCGATGACCAAGGCGGCGGCATGACTCCCGGGATGCAGCAGATTCTCTCGGGGGGTGGCGCTCAAACGCTGAGCTTCACCCCCGACGAGAGGGCAGACGCCTCGCCGGCTCCCGCTTGGAGTCTGGAGGACATGCACGAGGAGCCGGACAGCGACGCGCGGGTCCTCGCATCCGGGGACGCGGTAGTCGATTCGACGGCCGTTCCTATCACCACCGACATCGGCCCCGGACTTCCATTCCCTCGCGAGTTGGAGCTCCCGGCAAGCGGGCTTGTCCCCGGCCGAGCGTACGTGCTCGAGGACCACGACGGCGCGAGCGAGCGGGTGTTCGTCGCCCAGACTGCGCTGACCAGCGCCGAGTTGGTCACGCCGGTGCGCGGCTACTTCCCGACGGGCTCAGTCCTGCGTGGTGTGACGCTATCCGCGGACATTCCGGAGCCGATCGCCAGCGACACCGACCTGGTGCAGGACGAGAACGCCCTGATGCTCTCCTGGACCTTCCACGTCCGTGGGCAAATCCGGCGGGTCACCGAGTTGGCTCGGGTCGTCGTGGGGACCGGCGTCGGGCGCTACACCGCGGCGGTTGAGGCCGACATCGCGGAGGACTGGCCCGAGTTGGTGGAGGCTTTGGAGCGCTCGACCCAATCCATGCCCCGGATGGTCAAGCACGCCGAGAAGCGGATCGCGACTCGGCTTCGGGCAAAGAACATCGACCCGGAGAAGTTCATGGCCGGGCCGCAGGGGTTTGACCTGCTGGTCAGTCGGACCCTGCTCCACTTCGCGCAACAAGGGCTGTACCCGCGCAGCCGCGACGCCGAGATCTTCGTCGAGGAGCGAAAGGCCGAGTACGTCTCCCTCTGGAACGACCTAGTGATTGGGACCCCAGGGCGTGACGTCGTGGAGCGCGACAACGAGAACACCACGGCTGCGCCCCACTCCCGCAAGCGTCGCAACCCGTTCAAGAGGGCCTGATGGCGGAACTGGTCACGAGCACGACGGCCGAGGAACTGCAGGAGCGGCTGATCCGGAGAATCTCTTTGATCGAGCCCTCGGCGCTCAAGTACCGCGACCATCGTTGGACCAACGAGGACGGCAACCGCGAGAAGACGACCTCGCTGCAGACGCGGGCGTTCGTCCTGTTTTTGGGGGCGTCCGATGACGTCGAGGAGGGGCTGACGGGGAACGCGGACGTCGAAACTGAGGTGCTCGTGGCGCTGCAGGTCGACTACCGCAAAGTCCAGAAGCAAGACGTCGGGACGCTGGTCGCGATGGACCGCCAAGACCTGACCGACTGCCTTTGCGATTCCTGGCACCCGGTCATTCCGGGGATGACGTTCAGCGAGTTCGCCGGCGAGGAGTTCGTGGGCGACGAGAAGCTGCAGCGGTTCCTCTACACCTTCACCGTTCAATACATGCGCTCGCGCACTACCAGATGAAAGGACCCACACGATGGTTGCACCACTGAAACAGCGCGAGGTCGCGATCTCGCGCGAGACTTCCTTCGGCTCCGGAGAGGACGACTGGGACGCGATCGCCACAGGGGGCAAGTTCTACGCCCTCGAGGTCGCGCCCGAGTTCTACGAGAACAAGACGGAGAACGAGAACCTGCGCAGCAGAGCCAGCGACACGCCCGAGGGCATCGTGCTCCCGAAGACGGTCGCGTGCCCGCTGACCACGTACCTCTACGGCGCACAGGCGCCGGCGGCCGACCAGGCGCAGGCAGCTCGGCTCGTGCGCGACGAACTGCTGCTCAACGCGTTGCAGGGCGAGACGCTGGGGTACAGGGCGGATATCACCGGAGGGGTCGACACGGCTCCCACGACGACGCCCGGCGTGAGCGATGCGCAGGCGTCCTACACGTGGGGGTTCTTCTTCGATACGTCCGAAGGTGCCGGACACTTCCGAAAGCTGACCGACGTGACCCTCGGCGGCGGCGGGGACAACACCGCCAACATGGCGGCGGGCCACGCTCTGCCGTTCACGCCCGCCGCTGGCGACGTCATGCACGCGACGGTCGTGCACTTCCCCGACTGGGACCTGCTCGAGGACCATGCGGAGCCCCAGGTCTCGCACGCGATCTTCATCCGCGGCAAAGACCCCGCCCACATCCACGAGGCACAAGGCATCCGCTTTGGCGTCGAGGTCGGGGAGGTCGCCTCGGGGACGCCGACGAAGCTCGACTTCACGGCGATGGGCGTCGACTTCACGGACCCAGAGCGGTACGACGGCGCCGACCTGGTCGTGCCTACACTCGCAGGCACGCCCGAGGGCAACCCGTCCACGGTTCCGGGGCGGGGCTCAACCACGCGAGTTTGGATCGCCGACGTCGGGGCCAACCTTGGAGCGCAGCAGTTCTGGGGCTCGATCACCCCGACGCTCGGCATCAAGCCCGACCCGTCCGAGGGTCCGAACGGCCGCAACGGCATCCACGGCTTCGGCGTCTCGAACGAGAGCTACGACGCGACGGGTGTCGAGGTCATGGTGCCGCGCGAGCGGTTCTGGAAAACGGACTTCCGCGCGGGGACCCACAAGCACATGCTGATCCAGGTGGGCGACCAGCCAGGGAACACTTGGTTCCTGTACTTCCCGCGTCTCGAGCTTCGGGACGAGCCGAAGGATGCCGACCACCGAGGCCGCGACGCCTACACACTGACGTTCAAGGCGCGAGAGGCCAACGTCAGCACGATCGGGCTCACAACCACCGAGGCCCACCGCGCGCGGGCGAAGTTCGAGATCGGGAGGGTCGGCTGATGGCGCGGCAAAGGTTCGCGCCATCGCACTCTGCGACCGGCCCGCACGTCTTCGTTCCCCGCAACGACTCGGCGTGGGACATGGCCCGCATCGAGAGGGAGACCGCCGAGATCGAGAAGGCGGCCGGGTACAAGCCCCCGGCCGACAAAGCCCAGCGGATGCGGGAGAGCCCAGCATTCCAGGGGCCCACGGCTCATGTCGTCCGACGCTACTGGCTGGGCCTGACGCGGTTCGACCTGCAGGCCGAGGGAGTCGATGTGTACCTCGACCGCAACAAGCACCCGGAGGAGTGGCTGATCCGTCCGCTCTCGATGGCGGAGGTCCAGGCCGCGTCAGCCATGCAGAGCGCGGGACAGTGGGACCAGGCGGCGTCCGCGTCTTGGCTGGTGGCGTGTGTGGGGCTGCAGGGTCCGCGGGACGAGAAGTCCGTGGCCCTCGACAAGTTGCTGCGCGCGAGAGCGGGCACCGTTCAAGACGGAGCCAAACCCACCGACGAAGCGTTGCTTGAGGCGGTGCAGCAGATCGCCTACGAGATCCCCGAAGTGGTCGGCCACGCGATCCTGAACCTGTCGCGCGACCTCTCGGAGGAGGAAAAAAAGCCCTCCGCCGGGCCGCTTGGCGAGAGCTCCGCGGCGGCGCCGGCGAAGTAGAGAACCCCTGGGTCTGCGAGCAGCACTGCCAGCGGCCTGACGGGTCCTGGAACGACAGCGCCCGCCGAGCTCGCGGGTGTTCGCGTCGGGACCTGCCGCCGGTGCTGTGGGACGTGTCCGAGGACCTCGTCTCGTTCCACCTGGGCCGGGACCCAAAGGGGAACATCGAACGCCCCGTCGAGCCGCTTGAGGACGGTTGCCCGGGTGGGGACCAGCGGTGTCGTCTGGTCGGGTCCCTCTGGCCCTACTACCGCCGGCGCGACTCGAACGGTGGGAGGGTGGCGAACATTCTCCTCGAGAACGAACCGCCATCGATTCTCGCCCTCCGCGCCCTGACCTACTACGAGGGGGAGCAAGACGCGTGCAGCGCTGAGCACCTCCGAGCCGAACGCGAGGAGCAGAAGAAGAATGGCACGTGAAGGCAACCACAGCGCGACCCTGACGGTGAAGGGCAACGCCCGAAGCGCCAACCGTGAGGTTCAGGCCCTCGCACAGCGGACCGACAAGTTCGAGCGCAGCGTCGAGCGGTCGAATGTGGCCCTCGACAAGCAAGCGGCTAAGCTGGCCCGTGCGTCCAAGGCGGGCCAGGGGATGGGCGCCCAGGTCAAGAGCCTGAGCAACGCCATCGCGGGGCCAGCGGGCATGGTGTTCGCGATCACCGGTGCAACGGCGGCGTACGGAGCCTGGAACAGCCGGATCATCGACAGCGTCAACGTCACCACCGACCTGCGGTTCTCCATGGAGGAGATCACCGCGGCGATGGACAACATGACGACGCAGCATGAGGCGGCCGCCGGCGCTGCACTGCTGCAGTCGACGAGCCTCAAGCTCACTCAAGACCAGATGAACAAGCTGTCTGGGCTGACAGCGACGGTCGCGGATAAGAACAAGAAAGACCTGGTCACCTCGTGGGACGCGGTGAGCAAGGCGATCGCGAAAGGAAACGTCGACCGGTTGCGCGCGATCGGGCTCAACACCGACAACGCGAAGCTGCTCGACGAGGTTGCTCGAGCAACCGGCCGGAGCACGACGCAGATCGGTCTCGCTGAGCGTCAGCAGATTGCCTACAACGAGGTTCTGCGCGCCATGGGCGAGCAGGCTGAGATCGCTGGCAAGGGGCAGGACGGGATGGCGTTCAGCTTCGAGCGCGCGAAGAACAAGGCGATCGACGCGTTCGATGCCCTGGGGCGCGGACTAAACTCTGTGCCGATTCAGCTGCGCGAGTTCCGGATCGAGGTTGAACGCAGCATGGTCGACGTCCTGGCGGATGCCGACACGTCGTCGAAGGACGCTGCCGAGCGGGTGGACGAACTCGGGGACGCGACCTCGGGATTGGGCCGCCAGATGGTCGCGATGGCCACCCTCGGGAACAGTGAGCTGATCCCGTTCCTGATGGACTGGGAGACGCACTCGCGGACGATCTCGGGGCTCATGGGAAACATGCCCACGATCAACATGCGAGGGGGCGTGGGAGGCATTGGCGGTGCGCTGCAGTTGGGTCTCGACAAGGCCCGGATGGGGTCGGCGCCGCCCGGGGCTCTGTCGAAGGCGTGGCGGACCGTGGCCGACGGGGCGAAAGACGCGGGCGCTGCCCTGGTCGAGCTGGCGAAGGAGGCGGAGAAGAACGCAAGGGAGAGCCACAGCCGGGGGGGGCGTGGGCGGAAGCCGGCGCAGGCTCTCGGCCGGGGGTTCGACGGACCGACTTCGGTGGACTCGTCCGAGCAGCAGCGGCATGTCGACGGCATCCAGGACGCCGAGATCGAGCGAGAGATCGGCCGGGAACGCCGTCGCGCCGAGGTGGTGGCGATGCGCGAGAACAACAACCGGGCTCTGCTCGAGGCGGACGAGCGGGCGCGACTTCGACAGGCTGAGATCGCGGTCGAGAGGGCGCAGCGTGACCAAGACGAGGCTGCGCTGATCGTCGCCAAGGACCAGCGCGACCAGGCGATGCACGACCGGAACCTGCGACGGATGGAGGAGGACCTGCGCGCCCGCGAGCATGCGAAGGAAACGAACCGTCGCTGGTTACAGGAGCAGATCAACGACGAGGAAGAAGTGGAGCGCAAGCGCCTGGCCAACCTCAAGTCGTCCACCCAGGTTGCACAGGGAGCCAACACCATCGCGCTCAACTCCAGCGAGATTGCGAAGCTCGCCGCGAACGAGACGATCAAGGGGGAGAAGCGGAAAGCCCAGTTCATGCAGCGGGCTGCAGGAGTTCAGTCCCTCACGATCGGCGCACTCGAGACGGTCAAAGCTGCAGCGGCGTTCGCCTCGTTCAACTACGTCCAGGGTGCGATGCACACGTCTGCAGCCGCCCTTGCGTTCGCGCGGGGTGGAATGCTGATGAGCGGCAACGTCGGGAGCCTCGGAGGCGGAGGTTCGGCGGGAGGGTCCTCCGGGGGTCGAAGCTCTCAAGGTTCTTCACGCGGCAGGTCGGGGCCGTCCTCGGACGTCTCGGTCCCGGTGTCTCAGCAGAGCCAGAACACGGCGATCGGAGACCCCATCTCGAAGGACCGGAGGGACCCGAACGCGGGGGGCGGCAACACGTTTGTGACGGAACTCCACGCACGGATGGTCACGCCCGACACCGTCGAGATGGTGACGCGAATGCAGCGCGACCAGGCGCGCGGCCGCGGGATTCGTGTGGCGTAGCCCGCGCTACCGCAGCGTGGGTGTGTGCCCGCGATTCCTGCAACGTGGCTGGTCGGCTCTATCGAGGGGTTGGCCGCCCAGGGCGTGACGGTCAATGGCGGCGACACGGACACCGTCCCCGCCGGTAACTGGTACCTACGCCACCCAAACGCCGCGCTGAGCCTGATTGGCCAGCTTGACGCAGTGATCTCGGCCGAGCTTGGGAACGCGTTGATTCGCATCCGCCCCGACCGGCTCGTTGAGATTTCCAGCACCGTCCCGTTCTCGCTGACCTGGACCAACGGCCCCGACCTTCCGGGCCTGTTGGGGTTTTCGGGCGTGGCGCTGGGGGTCGACATGGTCCACGTCGCACCCGCGATTTCTCCCTTGCTGTTCTCCGCAGGTTGGCTCGCGACGACTCCAGTGGGCGATGGGCAGGCGGGCTACCCCGTTGAGGACGAGCACACGCAGATCTCCGCAGACGGGACGATCGTCGACTCGGAGTTCCACAACGTCCAGACCCACAACGAGTTTGCCTGGTCGCAGGTCATGGCATCCAGGGTCCGCGCATCGGACGTGACATCCGACCTGATGAAGGGGGGGACCTGGCACCGGTTCCGTGAGTTGGTGTTGCGACCGAACTACCGGTTCCAGGTCTACGAGTCGGTCACCGAGGATGCTGCGCCTGGGGCCTTGGACCTGGTCTCATGGCCGACGCCGCTGGGGACCTACAAGCGCCGGGCCCTTCCTCGAGGTCGCTACGATCGGGAGATTCGGAACGCGAACACGCGGTGGGCCATCGACGTCGAGGCCATCGAGCAACCGGAGTACCCCGCCAATGCCTGACACCGAAGCACTGCGCGAACTAGAGTCTGCAGACACGGCATTCCTCTTCGTCGTCGGGGGAGTCGGAGCATGGACCAACGTCCCCGAGCTGGCGTCTCAGGCCGACTACTTCGGCGACGGTCGGCCGGTGTGGGTGGGGCTGACCCCGCCATCGTACGAGCTGGGCATCGACGTCCTCGACTCGCGGATCGATGACTTCCGCATGACGGTGGAGTTGCAGGACCAGCGCGACATTGCGGGGGGTGGCTATCTCGCGGCGCTGTTCCGGGCCTGGCATGAGTCCGAGGAGCCTCTGGACCTCACCGTCGAGGCCGGCGACACGAACCTCGGGAACGCCAGCCTGTTCGACCGACACGTGGGGACCGAGCGCATCGGGCCCGCGGGGCAGCGAGCGTACTGGTCCGCGTTCCCTGGCTGGTCCATCGGCGACCAGCACCTCGGGGCCGACTACGAGAATGCTGACCTCGCAGCGGCGCTGGTCTCCGAGGTGCCCATTGTATATCGAGGCCGGCGGTGCTCGCTGTGGAGGGTCTACCGCGACCGCGTCACGTACCCCAACGACCGATCTCAAGGGTGGCAACCGTGGTCAGAGTCGGTGCGGCTGTGGTGGGGGGAGCTCGAAGACGGCGGCACAGTCGACGGGTCCCGGTGGTCGCTCGAGTGCCGCGGCCCTGATTCGTATTTGGGGGGGCAACTCGGGACGCTGAGTCGGGATGAGGGGGTCTCAGTTCGTCGACCGATATCCCTCACGGACCCCGAGAGACGGGTCGCGTTGTTCTTGCGTAGCTATCAGGCGAGCGACCCGAGCACGAACAGGAGGACTTATGGTGGCTCGACGGACTTCTCCGAAGTTCTTCCAGCTTCCTTCGACGACCCATCTGGCCTGATCTCGGCTATCTCGACCATCGTATCTTCGGCAGCATCCGCGGCTGGCCCTGACGGCGCCTTCAATGACTTCGACGGCCAGCGAGTGCGCTTCTCGGACGACGGGGTCGCGATACGTATCGACAACGAGGCGGGAGGTGTCCTCGGAGCCCGCGTCCCTGTTCTCGAGCTGTGTATGCACGAGACTGTCTGGAGGTCGTGCGGGTACGACCCCGTGATCCAGCACCGGCAGGTGAACCCGGCTGGATTGCCCGTCGAAGGGCTGCCATGGTCGACGGACCTCGACCAAGCAGGGGATGGTTTCCCCCCAGGCAGTTCTCTGTGGACAGAGCCGACGGAACCACCGGGCCCGCGATTCTTCGCTCTGAAGTTCTCCACCGCGGGGCACATGGTCGACGACGAAAACATTCAGCCTGGTTCGTACGACAACCAAGGGACCGAGCGGCTATATCCGCCTCTCTATCCCGGTGGACTGTCCGTTCTGCCATCTGCTCTCAACGGTGGGACGGTGATCCGACTGTCGCCGGCGGGAGGCGGCATTGTTCGGCACACTGGTCAACTAGACCGACCGCCTACCGACATCGGGCCGGGCGAACTCGTGCAAGGTCTCTTGCTACTCGAGGGGCCACGGTCCACCGCGATTGGAGAAGTGGAGGACGAGACCCAGGTCGTTGTGGGGACGTGGGTGGAAGGGACATTCCCGGGCAGCATTGGCGCCGGCGTCGATGCTGACGTGACGCTGACCCGGTGGCTTGACCCTCGCCGTTTTGGCATCGACCGTGATTCGATTCCAGAGTCTGGCTTCGACTGGGCCATCGTACAGAACGACCCGGAGAACCTTGTTCGAGCCCGGCCAATCTTCCGACTTGGTCACAGCGAACACGGGTTCGACGACCGGGCGGAAGACGAGATCCTACGGCTCATGCTGACCACGGGCGCTTCGACCGGGTGGTCGGGCTTCGAGGGCGACCCCGGGGCGACGCTCGACCAGACAGCAAACGAGCCGGATGGTCCTGGAAGCTTTGACGCTGAGGTTCGGGACCTCGGCCTAGCGATCCCTGGGCAACTCGTTGCACCGATCGCAGACTGGCGCAGCGAGTTCGCAAAACTCCCGGCGGGGGCGTATCGGAGGCTTGGCATGCTCGTGACGCCTGGGGTGAGCGCCTCGGAGGTCATCGAGCAGTGGCTCCGGTTCTACGGCATGGTCCCGTCGCTCCACGGCGCGCAGTACGGGGTTGTGACGTTGCTCGACCGGTTCGAGCCAGAGGATGTCGAGGTGACCTTGACGCAGGCGAGCAAGGCCCCCGAGGAGCATCGCGTCTCACAGACTACACAGCGACTACGCGTGTACCGGCCTGTCGATACGTTTGAAGTCTCCTTCCGGTACGACCCCGCCGCGGCAGAGTTCACACGGAAAGAGGAGATCCGGGCGAACGACCGCGGCGTGCGGTATCGGTCAGACGGAGTCCCATACAAGATGGGTCCGAAGGGGATTCGGAGCCTTGACGGTTGGAGGTCTCGACGAACGGCGATCGCTCGATTCTGGGAGAAGCGCCACCTGAGCGTGCAGGGCTGGCCCGTATTGTCACGCCTCGTAGGCGAGCGCATCTTTCCCGGGACTATCGTCCGACTGACGGAACCTCGCGGCGTGTCACAGGACGGGACCTACAGTATCGACGGCCAGATCGGCATCGTCACCCGCAAGCGGGAGAACTGCGCGACGAAGAACCTCGAGGTCGACATCCTGGTGCAGGCCGATTCGTCGCGCCCCTTCTCGGTCATGGCCCCATCGGTCTTGGGCTACGGATTCGACACCGACACCAATGAGGTGCTCGTCTTCGACGACTGGCAGGGACTCGGCGGTGATTGGTCGGACGCGTCGCGCCTACTTGAGCCGGACTGGTCGGACGCGGGCGGGATGCTCGACGTCAAGGGGATGCAGTGGGACGGCCAGACGATGATCGAGGCGTGGACGCAAACCGTCGCGGGCGTGACGACGACGCCCGGCAGTTCGCGGGTGCAACTGTCCGGGCCGCCGGTGGGAACCTACTATCGCGACATGCCGTGTTGGATCGTCCCACGCGAGCACGAGAATCAGACCGCAGCGTGGGCCCTGCAGCACATCGCGGTGATCGGTGATGAATCGGGGTTGTTCGGTGGCGGCGCCGTAGCGAGCTCGAAGTGGAGCGACTGAATGCCAGTCCGAGAAACAGGAGACCAACGCGGCGCCCGATTTTGCACGGCGTTCTACGCCCAGGGCACACTTTCCACGGATCTGTCTCAGCACGAGACGGACCTGACGGTGGGCACGAACGTTGTCTACGAGTCAGCCACAGTGCGGCTCGCCGGGGTGGGACGCCGGAGCCTGCGGTTTAGAATCCTGGCGACCGCCGACGGTGACGTGGGGACGCTGTGGCGGCATGGCACCGGGGCGGCCAGTGAGTCACTCAGCATCGACAGCGGAGAGTTGACCGTCGTGTTGAACAACGTGGTCACGGCCACGTGGCGCGAGGTCGACATCATGGCGGCCGAGACGGCTCGTGTGCTTTGGACAACGATGCCGAACCCCGCGACTACGGGGGCGTCGGACGCCATGCTCTCGGTGTTGTCCGTGGAGAACGAGGACACGGGCTCCGTGAGCTCGCACTGGTTCACCCACGCGGAGAAGGCGACGACCACCGCGACCGCCTACTTCGGTGCGATCGACAGCTCGGGAACCTCTGCGTACGAGGGGACCATCTTGGCCATGGGCTACGACCGGGACGTCGCCACCCTGTCCACGCTTGAACACGACTGGGGCACCGTGCTCGCAGAGCCTGCCCCCGCGGCGGATGGCATGACCGTCCGCCAGCTTCCGCCGATGCCATTCGCCTCGGGTATGGGGGCGGCGGGGGAGTTCTTCGGGCTGGCCGCGCAGTGGTCCGGCACCTCGCACCTACGACACCGCCGGCGCTCTCTCTCCCCCTTGGTCAACGAGCGCTTCCCAGACCCAGCACGCTGGCAACACAACTCTTTCGACTCGGGGGACGCGGCGGCTCTGGTGCCCGACGGGTCTGGGTTCGGGATCGATTGGTCGACACTTCGCCACCGACCACTGAGTGAAGACGCCGCGGTGGCCTGGGTGAGGGCCCACTTGAACGTCTACACGTCTGGGCCCGACGAGGTCGAGGTGGCGATCCGTTGCTACTCGTTCGACACACACCCGCTCTCGGTGTGGCTGAACGACATCCGCTTCATCGAGGCTCGGCGCACGACGAGTGACCCCGCTGGGCACGTGTTCGGCGGGGAAGTCCTGCAGCTCGCAAGAGGCTACGACAACCACGAGTTGGCGCGCGGGTTCGGGGGGACATGGCTCGCGCTCGCGATCCTGTTCAACCCCGAGGAGGACGCCTTCATCGATGTCGAAAGCGCGAGTGCTGAGATCTCGGACTGGCATGTGGCGCAGAGACACGTTGCCGCGGATGACGGGGCGCTAGGGTTCGGTGGCGGATGACAAGCGGGACGCAGAAGACCACCACCCTTACCGGCGACCGGGCCACGGCGGTTCCTACCGTCGAGCCCCTTGCGGGGCTTCGGCTGTGTCGGTGGCCCCCGGTGGCGGCAGTGTTTGGGGCTCAGGACACCGTTGCGCATGCGTCGGTCCGCGTATTGGCATCCCACTCGTTGTTGGGCGCGGGGGCCTATGCTGTGCCAGGGAATGCCGGCAGTCCGGACGGAGCCGGGTCGCAGACCTATCCGCGGAACAGTTGGACGACGGTCGGAACCCACCGGGTGCGACCGTCCGCGGGGAGTGTGCTGGAGCTCGGCGGCTGGTACGTGCCAGCGGGTCAGACCCAACGAAACGACGGGGGCACGTGGAACGGGGACGGGGTGGGTGCCCGAGTCCGTGTCACGGTGACGTGGACGGGGGACGGCGGCACGGATGGCCGGACCTACTCTCGGACGATGGATGCGTCACCGCTCGAGAACGGCGACGCACCGCAGCCGGCGCTCGGACACGTGCGACAGCTTGATCCGGTGACCATGATTGCTCCCACGCTGTTCGGGTTCTCTCCCGACATCGTGGAGCGGTACTCGGAGTGGCCGCAGGTCGACATCGTGATCGAGACATCCGGCGCGCCTCGGATTGGTGACCTGGTGCTCGTCGAGAAGTTCCTGGCCCACGTGGACGACGTGACCGACGGCGAGGGGTCCACGCTCCACGGTTTCGAGATAGGGGGCGAGGTCCCACAGCAGAGCCAAACACCTGGGCCGCAAACCGATGCCGCTGGTGCGAACGAACCTCGATTCGGAACGGAGCGGCTACTCGATGTAGCGGAGCGCCAGCGGGAACGCGTCGGACCGCACATCCTCAGTTGGTCGGCATGGCAACCGGATGCGGCGGCGGTAGTCGCCGGCACTGAGCAGGTGTTGGAGTTCTCCGGCACCACGCTCGTCGACATCTTCGACAACACGCTGACGTCATGGGACGCGGACAACCCGGGGTGGCTGGTGGAGGGCGGCGCCTATGCGGCGGACTGGGCTCTGTCGTCGCCCGAGTTTTCCGTTTCCGGTCGGTCGCTCGTGCCGGTTCGGGTCGAGGTGTACGCCGCGGTCCTGGGCTCTGCTGACCTTGGCGGTATCGTCCGTCTACAGTCGGGTGCGAGAGACTTTGTCGACGTGTTCATCCCGAGCGATGGGAGCGATCGCCACGTCCAGTTCGGATGGCTGGAGGTCCAACGGGAAGGCGACAGCATGTCGGCCCTGTTGCAGGCCTTCGCTCGAGTCAACGACGTGGACGACACGTTGCGACTGGGCTCGATCGACGTGTCGTTCGGCCACTTCTAGCAGCGGCCAGTGGGGTCGAGCAGCTCGATGCAGGCGCTCCCCTCACAGACGTCACACACGTCTTCGGACCAGACAACGTCGTCAGGCAGTTCTCCGCCAGCGTCGCATCCGTCTGTGCTTGCCATGCAGCCGCATCTGAACGCGACCCCAGTCGTTTCGTCGTAGGAGAGAGCGACGAGGCTGGCTGCATATCCACAGCCTCGGTCAGCGGTTCGTATCCCCCCGTCTCCTTCTAGCCACGGGTCGACGACGTCCCATCGGAACACCTGGCCCGCTGCGTGGGCGGTGCTCTCTTGCTGGGCCTCGATCACCACCGGCGGCTCGTCGGCTCCATCGTCACAACCGGCCAACGAGAGCAAGAGAAGAGCTGCCGCGATCCTGCGCATGCCGGAGGTGTAGCAGCTGGACCCCGGGCCGTCCCTGAACACTCGAACCACGCTGTTGGCGCAGTGGGAGGTTTTGGCATGTCCTCCGCTGGGAAGCTCACCCTCCATCGGGTCCCGCGCCCGATTCTCGTCGCGATGCTGGTCGCGATCCTTGTGTTCCTCGCCCACCTCTTCGGGCTCGGCGAGCAGGTCGCGGGGGAAGACCTCGCCACCGCGGTCAACCGAGGGCTCGACGGCATCGTAGTCCTAGCGACGTTCTTTGGCTGGAGTGGGCTCAAGCTCGCCGTAGCCGACCCCGCCAAATCCGTCGTCGACTAGGTCGGGCCCATGCCGGAGTCGACCGACCGAGTTCTGGGCCGCATCGAGGGGAAGCTCGATGGGTTGCAGGACGATGCCCGCGAGTTGAAGCGGGACTCCCGGAAGAACCGGGGCGAGGTCCAGGCGCTGCGCGAATCCGTTGGTCGGGTGCTGGACAAGTTCGACGAGACAGGCCAGCTCAAGCCGCAGTACGCTCCGCGCCCGCTTCCAGAGTCACAGGTGGTGGTGGAGTCGAAGGCTCGCACCGGGATGTGGCACAGCTTCACCAAGCTCGCGATGACGTTGGCGGGGCTCGGTGGAGCGGCTTGGGCCTGGGTCGTCGGCACCAAATAGCGCGAAAACGGGCAAACGGATCCGTTTCGTGGGATGGGCGTTGACGCTGGTGGAAACACCATGCGGTCAGCGCCCTACCCTTTTGCGCCTCACGAACCGCGCGCGATGCGGTTTCACGAGTCGCGGATACAAAGCGGCCCCACCCGGCGACGACCTTGGAGCGGTCGAAGTTCAGACCCGGATGGGGCGAAACCGTTCGGGGGAGACTGTCAAACCCCGTTCGGACGCCCTTGGTGTAGCGCTGCGCGATGTGCCCGACAAGGTTTTCTCCGGAAAGTTCTTGACGGCGTTGGTGTCGATTCGTAGTGCTGAGTACGTCGTCTGGTCAGACAGCGACGCCAGCCGAGAGACAGTCCCCATGGAAGATTCAGCAAGCCCCCGAAATGGTGGGACTGCTGATCCCGCAGAATGGCATTATCCGTGCGGTGCTGTCGGAGGAACTCGAGACATGGATGGAGATGCGTGGCTGGGAACTGCCGGCAGACGCGCTTGAACGGCTCGAGACGCTGTTGGGTTTGTGGCTCCGGTACGGTGCGGTGATGAATCTCAGCGGTGCCCGCACACGCGCCGAGCTGCTGCCACATGTGCGTGACGGCCTCGACACGGCGTGGGTGGTTCGCGAAGCGGTCGCGGACGTGCAGGCAGTTCGATGGGTGGACTTCGGAAGCGGCGGTGGGTTTCCGGGGCTTGTGGTCGGCGCGGTCCTCGACTGTGAGCTGCGGCTGCTGGAGCCTCGGCAGAAGCGCGCGAGCTTTCTCGAGCTTGCGAGTAACGCTATCGGGCGAAAGTCAATAGGCGTGATTCGCTCTCGGTTCGAGCGGGAAACGTGGGCCGAGAATCCAGCCAACGAGTTTATTAGGGCTGAAGGTGGCGTGATCGTCGTCCTGTCCGCGAGGGCCGTGTGGGCTCCGTCTGAGTGGCTGGGAGTCGCGGAGCATGTGGGAAACGGGCGCGCCCACGTGGTGCTGCACCTCTCGGCGCAGGAAACGGCGCAAAACTACGGTTGCTCGCTCCTGGTCGAGAGTGAGCGGGGGAGCGTAGGGGTCATCTCGCCGATGGTCGGGGCCGAAACGCGCTGAACGCGAGACCCACCGTCGCTCGGGCGGTGGGTCCGAAAAACTCAGGTGCGCCTTCCCACGTGGGCGTGCCGCAGCCACGTCGTCGGGAGGGTGTCGGCGCTGGCTCGGGATGGGATAGGGGGGCAACAGGGGCGGGCGTCGCTGACACGAGGCGTGGGTTGAGATTCGGGCTTGGTTCGGGCGGGGTCGCTCCCGCGCGCACCTGGTCCGCAGGCGCGCGAATCGGCTGCACTCCTGGTTGTTCGGTTGACTTGGGTCGAGTCGTCCTCGCTGAGCGGGTTCCGTGGCCCGGCTCGCGGAGTCCGTTGCTGAGTCAGTTCGCTGCGCGTTGGCTCGCTGAGTTCGTGTCGGCGCGCTTGTTCTGTCCTTGGCTCGCAGGGCGCGGCGGCCGGGTTGGTCGCGTGCGCGGTAGGTGTCGCGTTGTGGGCCTGGCCCGACAGAGGGTCCGCATCTCCTGCCATGAGGGGGTGGTGTGCCTGGAGGGCTCTCGAGGTTTTGTCGATGAGGTGCCGTGGGCCCGATGGGTCCTTTGATGGCTCGCCTCGGGTAGCGCTGGAGTCCGTGTGGACAGGCCGCTCTCCCAGGAGGTGTGCCCTGGGCGTTGCCGGTTGTTTCACGTGGAACAGCCAGCCACGTGTTCGGGGTTCCTGTGTCCCTTCGCGCCCGGCTCCGCGTCGGGCCGCGGCTCGATGCGTGGGCTCGTTCCCGCGGCTGTGGCCTGTGCCTGTGCCTGCGCCTGCGCCTGCGCCTGTGCTTGTGCTTGTGCTTGTGCCTATTCCCGACCCGATGATGTCGATTCTGGTGCCGTTGCTCATACCAACACGGTCCCGGGCCCCACGCAGGCCGAGACCCACCAAGGCAGGCTCGTGGCGCGGCGGACGAGCCCATCGAGCCTTGCCCGCTGACGCTGATTGAGTGGTGCTCCCGCCCACCCTGACCGTGGACGCTGCCAGGGTGCGCGGCGGGTCGCACTGGACCCTCGGAATCGCGGCTCCATGCGCAATGCGGGACCCGGGCGACGCGACTCTGTACCGGGCACCGCCGGCTTCCCCTACTACCTTCAGCGTATCCAGCCCTGCCCCGGTCCGCGGTTGCGTCCGAGGCAGCGCAGGGCGGTGCTGGTTCGTCGTGGTCGAGCGCCATTGGACCCACGCTGGAGGTGACGGCGTCCCGCCGCCGGACGTAGCAGGAACTCCGATGCTGCGCCCTCTCTCAGCTCGTTCAACGGCCGAGGCTGCCACCCGCGGCCCGCCGGCCCCCTCCCCTCCGCTCTTTCCCGGCACCGTCCACAGTGCGGGCCTCAGCGGCGGGCAGCACCGAGTTGCGAGGGTCCCGACGGAGCAGGGCCTCTGCCTCGCTTGGTCGAGCGGCGAACGGTTGGAGTACGAGCCTCTGGCCACTTCCAGCCGCGCTGTTGGGCCTCGACGGACTCCGTGCCCCTGCCGCCTCCGCCTAGCCAGGACCTCCGCCGCGCACGCCGCAGGCTGCTTCAAATCGAGTCCGGCACCCGTCGGAGGCCGACCCGACGCGTCGCACGTGCCCCTTCCCAGGGGTACCGCCGGCGGACGTGGCTCTTTCGGAACGCCGAGGCCCTGACAAAGAGACGGGGCGGTTGCGGGACGCCCGAGAAGCCGTCCGCCCCTGGTGCTCTGTCTCGGTCAACCTCCCTGACCCGACGTTTCACGTGAAACGCTGTGGGGAGAACCGCAGGAATGGGAGCGAGTCCCCGCCTCCCGGTCCAAGACACACCCCGCCGTGGCCGAGCAGGGTCAGCGACGGACAACCCTTTCAACCCGCGCATCCCGCCCGCTTCCGCCCGTGTTCCACGTGAAACAACCCGGCTTCGCCCAATCGCGAGCACCGAAAGCCTTACCCTGCGGGCGGTGGGTTGCCGCAACTCTCCAGGTGCTCCTCAATCTCTGCAACGCCACCGCCGGAGGCGACGGAAGCCCGGCGAACCCACTCGAGCCCCGACTCCACATCCCCCTGCTTGCAAAGGATCCAGCCTTTCGTATCCAGATAGTCGGCGCTCTCCGGGTCATGCTCCAGCGCGCCGTCGACAAGCCGAAGCGCCTCCTCGAGCTCGACACCAGCCTCCGCGAGTGCATACGCCACACCATTCTGCAGCTCCGGGGCATCTCCCTCGAGACGCAGCGCCTCCCGCAGCATGCTGACAGCCTCCGACGACGACCCGTCCTCCAGAAGCCGGTACCCGCGGAACGCGTGATAGTTCGGACGCCAGTTCGGCTCGACCGCCGCCAGGGCGAGGAGACCGAGAAGCAAGATGGCACCCCCACTCGCGGCCCCCACCCCTGCCCGAGAGCGCGCGACCCCCCCAAACACGGTCCCCAGAACGATGCCTACGGCCAGCCCGCCCAGGTGACCGGCCTGGGCGATCATGGGTACCAGAAAACCCAGCCCCAACATCAGGGCGAGCGTGGTCCCGAGTGCGCGCGTCGACACCAGCTCAACCCGAGCCCGGCAGGATTCATCGCCCCACCCCCTCGAAATCCACAGCGCGCCCGCCAGCCCAAAAATGCCCGCGGAGGCCCCTACCACGACGGGGGCCTCCGCCCACGTGACAGAGGCGAGCACCCCTCCGACGCTCGACGCCAAAAAACAGATCAGCGCCCGCGCATGGCCCCACGCCCGGGTCGCCCATGCGCCCAGGTTCCAGAGTGACCACATGTTCAGTGTTAGGTGTAGCGCCGACCCATGCACGAACCCAGTCGTCACGACCCGCCACCAGCCGCCCGTCTCCCACAAGGGCACCAGCTCCGCGGCCCCCACCGTTCGCAGCGCTCCCGGGCATTCCATTCCCCATCCCATCTCCCACCACGGAGACGGGCTTTCACCCACACACAGGCCCGCAGAGCCCACAAAGACGAGGCAGCAGACCACGATGATCGCCAGCCAGGGGAGCGCCTCACGGCGCGGGCTTCGATGGTCTGTCCCGTTCAGGGCCGGACCATAGCAACGCGGCCGGCGAACTCCTCAAGACTCGCGCTTGCAGCGAATGCAGTTCACTTGCTGGGCTGGACGCGGCGTTGCTATGGTGCGCCACTGCGCTTTGGGGCTCGCTGAGCCGCCTGTGCGCCGCCCGACGCCGAACCATGGCTCGCCAAAACCTCCTCATCGTCGACGGCGACGCACGCAATCGTCGCGTGCTGGAGGTCAGCCTGCGCAAAGCGGGCTTCAGCATCACTGCAGCCAGCACGGGCGAAGAAGCGCTCGAGTACCTTGAGCACGCCGAACCGGACCTCCTGATTTCCGACACCCGTCTGCCGGGCCTGGACGGCTTCGGTCTGTGCACGGCGATGAAGGAGCACGACCGCTGGCGGCACATCCCCTTCATCTTCCTCACCAGCGACAAGTCGGTGGAGGACAAGGTGCGGGGGCTGGAGCTTGGGATCGAGGACTACCTCACCAAGCCTATCTATATTAAGGAGATCACGACACGGGTCACGATGCTGCTCCAGCGCAAGCAGCACGAGCGGCTGGAGCGTCGCGATACTGCCCGCACGAAGTTCACCGGACGCCTGGCGGATATGGCGGTCGTGGACCTTCTTCAGACGATCGAGATCTCCCGTAAGAGTGGTGTCATCAGTTTTATGACCGCCCTCGGGGACGCGACGGTCTGGTTCCGAGACGGCTCGGTCATCGACGCGCAGATGGGACGGCTGCAGGGCGAGGCCGCGATCTATCGGCTCCTGAGCCTGGGCGATGGTGAGTTCGAACTCGAGTTCAAGGCCATCAACCGAGGCCAACAGATTCACTCGAACACGCAGGCCCTTCTCATGGAGGGGATGCGTCGGGTCGATGAATGGGGGCGACTGCTGGAGCAGCTTCCCCCGCTCGATGCTGTCCTCGTTGTCGAGCCCTCCGCCTACGCGGAACGCCGAGACAACCTGAGCGCCGACCACTCGGCGGTGCTCAAGCGTTTCGACGGCCGTCGCAACATTCTCGAAGTGGTCGACGACTCGGGCATCGACGACCTCGATGCTCTTGGCGCAATCAGTCAGTTCTTCTTCGAAGGCCTACTAGCGCCTGCCGAAGATACTCAGGACGCCGGTGAGGAACCGCTGGCCTCCGCGCTCTCCTTGGAGCGTTGGGATGCCCCGACCCGCGTCCCCTCTGTTCCCACGCCCGCTCCCGTCGACACGGCGTCGCTCGCCGATACGGACGACGACTCGGAGGACCTCCCGCCCCCGCCCAACTACCCGGAGCCGTTCCCGACGCTGCAGGCGGATGCGCATGAGGACAGCGTGCTCGTACCGGGCATTCCAGAGGACTCCGCACCCAAGCCTGCCTTCGGGTCCAGCATGGTGCCCCTCGAGTCGGGCTCCGACGGCGAGTCGGGACCGAGCCCAGCGCCTGAGTTCACCGGCGAAAGCCAGGGCATTGTGGACGCGCTCGCCGAGCAACTCGACGCAATCGAAGGCGGCGCAACCCCAGAGTTCCGCGAAGGACCCGCTCCCGAGTCCCTCTCCGATCCCGATGCCGATCCTCCGGAAGGGGGACCCCTGCCCATTGAGGACACCGACACGGCTGCGATCTCCTTGGCCGAGCGGCCTGAGGACTCTGGCGAGAGCGCGCTTGCGGGGCTCCAGCCACCCCGCGATCCTTGGGGCGAAGCGAGCGACGAGTCCGGTCCCGACGAGCCCACCGTACCCGGCGTTCCGATGCCGACGGCGGACAACCCGACCGCCAGCCTCGGGCGTGTGAACCTGCGGCGCGTGACGGCCGGTGGCATCCCCGACCTCCGGGAAGTGAATCGGAGCACGGACGACGCTCGACGCGACCCCGCTCCTCCTCAGGTCGAGGAATCTTCGGACGCTCCTGAGACTGCCGAGCCGGCTCCGGGAGAGAGCGCAGAGAGTCTGCGTCCGATGTCGGATCAGGTTGCTCCGCCCTCGGGAGTTCCGCGGGCCGCGGCCAGCGGTATCTTCGCGGTCAGTACCGAGCCTGCACCCGATCCCCCCACGATTCCCCCGTACGCGGGGGACATGGGGCGCGAGTTTGTCCTGGACCTCGACGGAAACGGTGGACCGGACGCAGAGGGCGGAGACCGTGAAACCGTCGAGATCGACACGAGCGAGGACGCCGTGGCTGACGGCGATGAAGCTGCGCTCGACGATGGCGACAACGTTCGCATCGGGGCCCCGGCACAAGAGCCTGGCCGTTGGGGCAATGACGACGACTCGCCCGTCCCGATCGCCCGGCCGCGAGGCCCCGCGGTTGTCCCGCCCGAGCAACCTTCCCCACCCTACGGTCTGGTCGCGAGCATCATTCTCGTCGCCGCGGCGGGGGGCTTCCTCTATGGAAAGCTCCAGCCGACTCCTGCGCCGTCGGTCGGTCCGCCGCCCGCCGCGACAACCGTCCAGGCGAACACCGGTCCCGCAGAGACGCCCGCCCCCGCGCTCGACCCGCAAAACCCCGAGAGCGTGAACGACGCGCTCGACCGCGCCCGGAAGCTTCATGCGGACGGGTCCAGCGGTCCCGCCCACGACCTGGTGACCTCCATCCTTGCGGCGCAACCCGAGAACGCGGCCGCGCTCATGCTCGCGTCGTCCATCTACATCGAGCAGAAGCGAATGGACGACGCGCTGGCGTCCGCCGAGGCCTCCGTTGCCGCGGACGGCGAGTTCGCCGACGGTTATCTCGCACTGGGCGCGATTCGGCAGCAGCGCAAAGAGTACTCGGACGCGATCGCTGCCTACCGGCGCTACCTCGAGCTGGCGCCAAAGGGCGTGTACGCGCCCACCGTCGAGAGACAGCTCCACCGGCTGACACAGGTAACCGGCGGCAACGACAAGGCCGGATGAGCGCCCGTTCCGAGCCCACCGTCCTCGCATTGGAGAGCAGCTGCGACGAGACGGCTGCTGCTGTTGTCACGGGCACACGTGTACGCTCGAGCATCGTCAGCACGCAGATCGAGATCCACCGACAGTTCGGCGGGGTGGTCCCCGAGCTCGCGTCGCGGCATCACCTCGGGTCGATCACAGCTGTCTCCGAGCAAGCACTTGCCGCCGCGGGCGTGTCCCTCCAGGACATTGATGCGCTGGCGGTGACCGAAGGCCCAGGGCTCAGCGGGGCGTTGCTTGTCGCCGTGCAGATGGGCCGAGGTCTCTCGTTTGCGACGGGAAAACCGCTATACGGGATCCACCACATGGAGGGCCACCTGTGGTCGGCCTACTTGGGCGACGCCGAACTCGAGCCGGCGGCGTTCATGCCTCACGTCGCGATGCTTGTCTCCGGGGGACATACCGAGCTGGTCGAGGTTCGCGCTGTGGGCCGCTACCGTGTGCTCGGTTCCACCCGCGATGACGCCGCTGGGGAGGCGTACGACAAGGTCGGAAAGCTTCTCGGACTCGGCTACCCGGGTGGTCCCGTCATCGACCAACTCGCGACCGAGGGCGACCCGAAGGCGCACGCGTTCCCTCGCCCAATGCTCAAACAGCCCGGGTTTGAGTTCTCGTTCGCCGGACTCAAGACCGCCGTGCTCGTGCATGTGGAGCGCAAGGGCGCCCCCGACTCCCGCCAGGCGTTGGCGGATGTCTGTGCGTCTTTCCAAGCTGCGGTCTCGGATATCCTGGTCGCAAAGGCCGCTCGTGCGCTCAAGCGCACCGGGCTCAAGCGCCTCAACATCGTCGGAGGTGTCGCCGCGAACCGAGGACTACGCGAGTGCGCCGCGGCACGGGGAGCCGAGGACGGGTTCGAGGTTCGGGTGCCGCCGCTTCGGTACTGTGGCGACAACGCTGCGATGATCGGCGCCGCCGCAGCAGCACGTGTCCTCGCGGACGTTGACCCGGGCGTCGACGTCTACACGAACCTCCCCATCGACGACGACCGAGTGGTGTTCGCATGATCGAATCTCCCGTCACCGTTCTACGCCGCCACGGACTAGAGGCTCGCAAGAGCTGGGGACAACACTTTCTCCACGCGATGCACGTGCACGCAACCATCGCCAGGAGCGTGGGTGCCCGCGAGGGACAGCGCGTGGTCGAGATCGGATCTGGCCTCGGCACCCTGACCGCGCACCTCCTCGAGGCCGGCGCCGACGTGTGGTCGATCGAGCGGGATCGCGATCTGTGCGAGGTGCTCCGCAAGGAGTTTGGCGAGCAACCCAACTTCAAGCTCCACGAAGCTGACGCGGTCAAGTTCGACTACGCATCCGCGGCCGAGGATGGGGTTCGTCCCAACATCGCGGGTAACCTCCCCTACCACCTCACCGGTCCCCTGCTCTTCCGAATGTTGGAAGCGCAGGCCGTCACGGGCGCGTGGGTGATCCTCATCCAGAAGGAGGTCGCTCAACGTCTGTGCGCCTCCCCCGGAAACAAGACGTACGGCGGGGTCACGGTGGGCCTCTCTCGCGTCCGCGACATCTCGATGGTGATGCATGTGCCGCCTGGAGCCTTCGCCCCGCCGCCGAAGGTCGACTCCTCCGTAGTGATGCTCGCTCGGCGGGAAACACCGCGGGGCGAAGTGCCGGACGAAGCTCGTTTTCTCGCCCTGGTCCGCACTGCGTTCCAGATGCGGCGTAAGACCTTGAGCAACGCGCTGCGCCCCTTGGGCAGCCGGGACGAGGTCGAGGCTTGGTGCGAGACCGCCGGGGTTGACCACAAGCTACGCCCCGAACGGGTCACGGTCGAAGGGTTTGCCGCCATCGCCCGGGCTCGTGATGCCTGAACTCCCCGAGGTCGAGTGTGTCCGGCGCGGACTTGCCGGTGCCGACCTGTCTTCCAAGGTCATAACCTCCGTCTGGCGTTCGAAGCTCGCCCTTCGCACAGGCGCCTTCTGGAGAGATGAGCGGCTCCATCTCCTCGAGGGAGCGCAAACCAGTGCATTCGAGCGCCGCGGGAAGTTCCTGTTGTGGCGGCTGGCCTCCCGCAAACAGGTTCCGCTGGCGGCGGTGATCCACCTTGGAATGACGGGCCGCTTGACCGTGTGCGAGCCAGGGGCGTCTCGGGCTCCTCATACGCATCTGGAGATCTCTGTCGGTGGCGGTCCTTCTCTGCGCTACACCGATGCGCGACGCTTTGGCGGGGTGCATGTGGATACGCTCACCCGGCTCGATGAGGTCGGGCCGCTCGCCTCGTTGGGCCCCGAGCCTCTCGGTGCCGCCTTCACGGCGGAGATTCTCCAAGCCCGAGGGGGCCGGTCCAAGCGCGCGATCCGAGAAGTCTTGCTCGACCAGCGTGTCGTTGCCGGTCTCGGCAACATTTACGTCAGCGAGGCGCTCCACCTCGCGGGACTACCTCCGCTCGTGCGCGCCGTGGACCTCCGGTCATCGGCTTGGCAGCGATTGACGGTCGCCATCGTGGATGTCCTGCGGCAAGGCATCAAAAACGGGGGCACGACGCTCCGCGACTACCGTGGCTCGCAAGGTGAGCGGGGACGCAACCAGTCCGCGTTGCGGGTCTATGGCCGTGCGGGACAGGCCTGCTCCACCTGCGGCACGACGCTCCATGGCTACGTTCACGCTGGCCGAAGCGGGGTGACCTGTCGCTCCTGCCAACCGAGCCGCCGCCGAAGCTGAGCCCGGCCAACCCTCAACCAAACGAAAACCCCCTCGTCAGGAGGGGGCTTTCGGTCAGTGTGCCGCGAATGGGGAAGGCCGGGGGAGACATGACCCGTTCGGACACGAGGTTGTGGTTTCGGTTTGTGTTGCAGGGCTCCCATCCGTGTCGGGAGACGGGACATATCTTGTGCACCTGCCGTACCAACTCGGATCTCGACGGCCGATTATGTCTTTCTTGGGGCCTACCTCGATCGTGACGCGCTCGCGCCACCCGATCGTTCTGATCTTGACGCCAGCAACCTGACGGTTGGCCGTACCAAACCGGGCCTCGTCAAAGATCTGACGGCCCGGGCTGGAACGATGACGGTCGGGTGGGCGCTTTTGACGCTCCCGTCAAAAACATGACTGGGCGTGGCCGAAAGCGATGTCCCCCGGCCAACGTTCCGATTCCGACAGATCAACCCCGGACCTTGCCCGTTGGTAGCCGCAGAGCCTGCGTCATGCCCGCCACGGTCGCCAACTGGGAGTCCTTTATCCCCTTGAACACGCCCTCTGTCCGAACAGAGCGGCGCCGTCCCGCGAAAACCATGTCAGCCGCCAGCAAACCCGCCCCTGCGACGCTCCAGCCCCGGAGTGATACCGACGCCCGTTCGGATGAGTCGCTGATGGAGGCGTTCGCCGACGGGGAGGCCGAGGCTCTGGACCACCTGATCCGGCGTCACAGCCGCGGCCTCTACAACTTCCTACTCCGCAGTGTGCAGAACGCGCCCCGGGCCGAGGAGTTGTTACAAGATGTGCTCGTCCGCGTGATCCGCTCCAAGCACCGCTATCGGCGCTCTGCGAAGTTCACGACGTGGATGTACACCATCGCGAGAAACCTCTGTGTCGACGAGAGCCGCCGGGCGCGGTTCCGCGATCATGAGTCGCTGGACGCGCCCAGGGGCGCAGACGGCAGCCGTTCCTTGATGTCTGGACTTCAGGCCCAAGCTGTTCCTACCGATGCACGGGCGGAGGCCGTGCGCCTGCGCGCCCAGCTCGCAAGCGCGGTGAGCCGTCTCCCACCGGACCAACGCGAGGTTTTCTTGATGCGGCAGCTGGGTGGCCTATCGTTCCGCGAGATCGGCGATGCTGTTGGCGCGCCCGAGAACACCGTGAAGAGCCGCATGCGATACGCCCTGGAGAAACTCCGGGGAGAGCTCTCCGAGCTCCATGCCGGAATCGTCGCGCCCGCCGCCGGGGTCAGCGAGGGATGCTCGCATGGCTGAAGCACGCCTTGGACCCGACGAGCTCGACCGGCTCGAAGATGCCCTCGAGGGACTCGAAGAGCTCGAAGACCTGCACGATCCTTCCGAGGCGGTCTCGAACCGGCTCGCCGACTTCCAGCTGATCCTCCAGGCGTCCCGCGAGGCCCTGCCCTTGGAGGACGTGCGCCCCGGCATCCTGGACGGAGTGCTCTCTGAGGCCAGAATGTCTGCAACGGACATCATCACGCCAACGCCGGAGAGCCCGGTGGCGCCGAGCTTCTGGGCTCGCCTCCGAGGGGCGTGGCTGATCCCTGGGCTTGCAGTGGCTGGGTCCGCAGCGCTGGTTCTGATCTTGGTCAGTCCGATGGCCGCCGACAGTCCGCAGCCCGAGAAGGCTGGGGCTGTGGCGGTGAACGATGATGCCTCGCAGGTTCGTGCCGAGGTCCCTGCCGCGCATGAGCAGGGTGCCGCGGAGGCCGAAGAATCCGTTCCACCGGTGGCGAACCAGCCATCACCGGGTGACGCCAACTATGGCGCTGCCCTGGCGCCGCCCGCCGAACCTCCGGCCACGGCTTCAGCCCCGGCCAAACGCAGCGGCGCCGGGAAGCGCGTCGCACCCACCACGCCGTCACCGGAACCAGCACGGGACCTGAGCCCGGCCACCCCCGGTGCGGCTCTCGACGCGGCCGGGAGCGAAGACAAAGCGACGGTTTCTGCGAAGGGCTGGAACGCCATCGAGGAGGGGGACTCCGCGAGAGAAGGCGGCGACTGCTTCTCCGCTCGCAATCACTACGCCCGCGCGCTCGATGATGGGAACGACAGTGTTCGCGCCCGTGCCTACGTTGGGTTGGGGTTGTGCAAGCGCAACGACGGCAACAGCGCGGCGGCCGACGAGTACTTCGACAAGGCCCGCGAACTCGACGAGGATGCGGTCAAGTTCGCTGACACGCGAGCCGAAGACGAGCCGTCCAAGCCGCGCGCTCGCAGGCCAAAGAAGAAGGCCTCGCGCAAGCGGAAGAAGTCGATGGACTTTGACGAGTCCATGGATCCGTTCAAGTCTCCGTAGATGTCCTCACCGGACATGTGATGCTCGGACCTGTCCAGCGGGCAAGTCCCAGCGGCTCAGTCGAAGATCCCGACCTGGGCCGTGGACACCTTCTGTGCACCCCAGCTCTTGCGGGCCTCGGGGGGCAGAGCACCGTGCTTGGCCTGGTAGGCCTCGAGGAAAGTCCGTGTGGCGTCGTTGAGGTATCCGCCGCCACGGAGCGGTCCGAACTCCCCCTCGTAGCGTGAAGCGATCTCGGCGAACGCGTCGTCACGGGCGTCCTTCGCGAGGATGGAGGCCGCCGCCACCGACACATGCTTCGACTCCCCCTTGTTGACCGCCTCGAGCTGGGGGAAGAACTTCCGAAGCGGCGCAAACATGTTGGCCCCGTCGCAGACGATGCGGTCGGGAGCTCCGGCGCCAAGTTCAACCAGGAGGTCATGGACAACTTCCCGTTCCAGGGCGTTGAGGAGGCCTCGGAATGTGTATCGGTCCACCTCGTCGGCCCCGATGATCCGGACGCGGTGGAGCGGCGCCCGCTCCCGGACGATTTGCGCCAGCTCGCGGCGTTTCCGACGCGCTGCCTCCCCTGCCCCGAATCCCTTGCTGTCGCAGACGCCTCGCTTCGCGAGCGAGATGGACGCGCCTCGGTCCAGGCCGACGACCGCAATGACCATGGGCCCGAGGATCGGGCCGCGACCCGCCTCATCAGCGCCAAACGTCCGCTTTCCGCTCATCGGCGGCGAGCCTGCGCTAGTTCGCGTCTACGGTCAAAGCGCCCTGACGTTCGTGCCCTAGGCGGCCAACGGCATGAGCTCCAAGCGACCGGATGCACAACCCGACGCGGGCATTGCTGCAAACTCGAACATGGCTTGGACGCCTGACTCGTTGTCGAAGCCGTTTGCAGGACTGCTGGCCACCGCGGGGCGTGTGTCGAGCTCTCCAATCCCTGCAGGGCACATCGACCTTGGGTCTCACTGGTCTCGCCGAAGACTACGGTCGAGCGGCGACCGCCGCGGCGTCGACATCGAGGTCTTCGACCGAGCGTCCGCGTGTCTTGAGGTCCGCCTCGAGGGTTTCCCGGAGAGCGTGCCTCGCACGGTGAAGGCGCGTTCGAACGGTGCCCGGTGCGATGTCGCAAACTTGGGCGATCTCTTCTGTGGAGAGTTGCTCCCAGTAGTGCAGCTCGAGCACGGTTTGGTGATCGACGCTGATCCTCTGCAACGCCTGCAGCATCAGGGCCTCCTCTTGCTGGGCGCCCATGACGGAGCTCGGAGTGCGGCCGAGCTCAGCCACGGAGGTCACGCTGAAGTCATCCGCCCGCCGGCCATCCTTCACTCGCTGGTCGCGGAAGTGCTTGTAGAGCTGGCGCCGGCCAATGGCAAAGAGGAAGGTACGGAACGAGGAGTCCCCGCGGAAGCGTTCGACCGCCTCGACGCAGCCCATGAAGCTGCGCTGCATCAGGTCCTCGACCTCGTGAAGATCGACCTTGTTCGCGAAGAACCGCCGCAGCGAGGTGAAGTGGCGCTCGAAAAGCTCCTTTCCCGCTCGGGTGTCACCTTCCCGCCAGGCGGCAAGGAGCTCGTTGTCACTCCGCATCGACGCTGGAGTCTACACGAAGCCCGCCAGCCGCTTCGCGTGACCGACGCCAAACGGGGCCAGTGCGTTCGGACTAGCCACCTGCCAGCGGCCGGGCCATCTCGGCCAGGCCGTCCAGCGTGGTGACGAGCGAGGTGCGCAGGCGGAGCGCCTCTGCACGGGGTTTGGAAGCCGCGGATCTGTCGAAGCGTTGCCGAGCTCGCTCGACCTCTTGGACAAGTGTTCGAGCGTGCGACGCCCAGCCCTCGGCCAGCGGCACCAGTGCTTCGCGGAAGGCCTTCCTCGCCGCGGTCTCTCCTTCGGCGATGGACTTACCACGGTCCGCGAGGAGGTCGGTGATGTACCCCGCGGACATGAGGCCATCGAGGTGGCCGCGGGCCCAGGGCAGGAACTGGCGGTCGAGAACCTCGCTGGCGGCGGGGTCGATCGCCGCAACCTCCATCAACGCCTTCTGCAACGCGCCGAGTACCGACTCCCGGATGCAGGCTCCAAGGTACTCCGCGTCCAGCGGGTCAAGCGGGCCCTTGGCCAGGCCCTTCTTCGTCTGCAGAATGCCCAGTCCAAGACCCTCACGAACGAGTACATCGTCGGCGCCCAGGAAGGCCGGGATGATGTTGTCCCCGAAGGACATGAGGAGTTCGGCCGACGAGGGCCGGTCCTGGTCGGCGGATCGACTCGCCTCGTCCGCGCCCTTCTCCAGTGCTTCGACAGCCTCGAGCGTTGCCAGCTTGGCAGCATCGAGAGCCTCCTGCAGGCGACGAGCGGTGAGACTGCGCTTGAGCTCACGGGCCTTCCGCAAGAAGTGGGTGTCCAGGGCGGTGACGATCCCGGCGAAGGGATCCTTGCCTTCGCCGCCTTCGGTCCGATACTTCAGCGCGTCATTGCCTCGGAGGGGGACGACCTCGACGAGGACTTCACCGAGCTGCTCGCGCAAATAGGTGGCGAGTTCGGTCTGTTCGCTTTCGTCGAGGGTGTCGACCTTGTTGAGCACCCCCAACACTTGGCGCCCCGACTCACGAAGCTCGGTGAGCATGCCGACTTCGGATGCGGCACCGCTACGCGTGGCGGAGAATACCCAGACCACAGCGTCGGCCTCGTCGAGAAACTCGCGGGCAACTTGCTCGTGGTACTCGTCGAGTGCATTGAGGCCAGGTGTGTCGACCACCGCGGCATCCCCCATGCGGCCACCGCTGCGCTCGATCTCAACGTGCCGGATGCGTTGCGCTTCGGCGTCGTCGAGGCCGTGCAGGAACTCCTGCACGTCGGCCTTGTCGATCATGCCAATACGGCCGTCGCGGTAGTGGACGCGGGCACCACCGCCAGTGCCGCGGCGGAACACGTTGATCGTGGTGGTCGTGGGCAGCACGCCCATCGGGGCCACAGCCTCGCCGAGTAGCGCGTTGACGAAGGTGCTCTTGCCGGCCGAGAACTCGCCCATCGTCGCGATCGTCAGTGGGCGTGCCAACCGCTCGCGGGCGGCCACGACCTTGGTCATGGCCTGCTCGACACCATCGAGAGAAACACCGTGAATCCGCCCGGGAACGCTCGCGAGCAGGGTCGTCGCTGCGGTGAGCAGTTCTTCGAGGCGCGGTTTCGCGTCGACGGGAAGCTTGAGCGTGGCCTCCCCCAGCAGGGTGCGGGCGCGGCCATTCTCGGGGCGCAAGACCAGGGCCTCGACGAGCAGGTCTCCCGCGAGGTCGTGTAGCTCCGAGTCACCCAAACAGGCCTGTGCCGCGACGAGTTTGCGTTCACTGGCGAGGAGCGAGCTCCGAAGGTCGGCGTTGCGAAGCGGGCTCTGGGGGTCGGGGCCCCATGGCCCGCCGATCTCCGGGTCGGCCCGGAACACGGGCGGGACCGTCGGGAGAAGGTCGGGACCTACGGCCTCTCCATCGTGCTGGTGCCGTCTCGCTGCGAGTAGCCTCAGCTCTTCGGGTGGAGGCTCTGGCGCGTCTTCTTTGAGGCGGCGCAGCACGGGCCCAACCGCGTCGTCGTCCAGGCAATCGAGGCGAAGGGCAGCGTGCGCGAGCTCGGCGAGGTGACGATCGCGGTTGCCGACGGAGGCCTTGGCCGCGGTCTCCGCCAGGGCGGCGATGACTTCTCTTATGCCCTCGGGGGACAGGGCGTCTCGTCGCGCTCCATCG
The DNA here is from genome assembly GCA_050633305.1 of Nannocystales bacterium. GTDB lineage: Bacteria > Myxococcota_A > Polyangia > Nannocystales > Nannocystaceae > CAJXVA01. The sequence continues at coordinate 96,233 of JBOEGF010000015.1, read as the reverse complement.
AGCTCCGAAAGCGCCCACAACCGTCGGCCTTGCGGGTTGTCGGGCTCGGTCTGAAGAAGGCGGAGCGTGACCTCTCGCAGAGCGGGTGCGTCGTCAGGCAACCCTACGCTCAGCCCAACCCAGACGTAGGTTCGCGCGTGCTCGGCGATGGTCAGCTTCTCGAGCAGCGCATGCGAGGCGATCGAGTCCCCCTTGGCCGCCATCACGCGCGCCAGCGTCGCCAGGAGCGTGTCGTCGTCCGGGTTCTCGCGGAGGGCTTCGCGGACCCACGACTCCGCGTCGCCGAGCTGGCCGCCGACCAGGGCGAGCTCGACCCCGTGTTTGAGGATCAGCTTGCGCAGACCGCCGGCGACCTCGGACGGGGTACGGGCGCGGGCTTTTTGAAGCTCACGAAGCGATCGCTCTTCGTTGCCGAGCTGCAGTTGAGCGAGGCCGGCCATCACATGGGCCAGCCAAACAGCCTCGCTCTCAACCGGGTCGGGCAACCGTCGAAGCTCGGGCATGGCGCGACGAATCAGATCCAACGCCCGACCGGGGTTGTCCTGGCCAAGGAAGGGTCCCGCGGAGACCAGCAACGGCGCGCCTCGGCCGAGCGCATCACCAAGCGCCTCGCCCAGCTCCTCCAGCGCCTTGATGGGTCGACCGCCCTCGAGCAGGTCGTGCAGGTGGGTGAGTGCCATCGCGAGCGCGACGAAGGGTTCGCCGGGTTGCTCGACGTTGATGGCTCGAAGACGGGCAAGGGACCGGCTCCGGTCTCCTTCGTACCGAAGGGCGCGCGCTGCGGCGAGCGGCTCCCGCAAGTCTTCGGGGATCACCGGGCGCCCTGCGGCGGAGGATGCGAAGGCACCGACGCGTCGCGCAAAACCCCCAATCGCTTGGCCGACGGCGCGGAACGCACCGGGGGCGTCTGGGCTGTCCTCGCCGCTGCTCACCTCGGCTTCGGTGTCTTCAGGGGGCTCGGGAGTCTTGGAGTCGTCGTCCGCCATCCGCGCTCGGCAACGTAGCAGCCCGCGGGGTTCCGCGGGTCCACAGAAAACCCGCATCCAGTGGCAATCGATTCTCTGGCGACGGCAACGAAGGGTCAGAGCGTGATGACTCCCTCGATCTTAGTCGGCCCGACCCTGCTTTCAGCCCTCGCCACGCCGCCCGGGCCGCCCGAGTTGATCCCGCCACGCACGGCGCCGTCCGTGGCCGTCCCGGCTGCGAGCACTGCGTACCGTCGAGACCGGCGCCAGGCGAAGTTGTTGGTTCCCGGCCTGGTGAGTCTGAGCGTCGGCGGCACTTGGCTGTCGATCTCGGCCGCGGTGGGCGTGTTCAGGGCCATCGACTCGATGCATCCCACCGACTTCACGGACGAACCCCCTTCCAAGAAAGAGCGTGGCATCGAAAAGAGGGAGCGTGCCATATTTCGTGCGTTCGGGTTCTACGTCCCCGTTGGCATGCTCGCCTCCGGGGTCGCCCTGACGGTCGTGGGCGACGCGGCACGCCGCCGCCTCGTACAGCGTCGGCACGCTCTGTCCTTCCGATCTCACATCTCCCCAGAAGGTGCTGGCATGTCCGTAGGTGGCAGGTTTTGAGCGCCCCTCTGGAGATAGGAGGAGCGCTCGCCGAAAGCCTTCTTCGACGACGACCTTCACACACGCTCCCTTGGCGTTGGGACGCGAGCACGGCGATGGTGGGGCTTGGCCATCTCATGGCCGTGAGCCCTTCCCTGCGCGAACGACACCTCGGCGCGTTGGAGGACTACCAGTCCAGACACCTCGCGGTGCCGTCGATCTCCCTGTCCGACCAGTGCCTCGGGGCTCAGACCAGCGTACGTTTGTTGGGATGGACGGAGAGCACTGAGGCTCGTTTCGCGTCCGATCGAGTCGTCCGATACCTACGCACGGCGCCCGAGAACGAGCACGGGGTGTTGGAGCACCTCGGTCGGCACGCTTGGGTGCGGCATTTCGTCCGACCGGGAGTTTGGGTCGACTCGATGATGATGTACGTCGCAACCGCAGCCCAGCTCGGCGCGGCATCGCAAGAGCCGTGGCTCACGCGCATGGCCGTTCGACACGCCGAGGCGTTCTGCCGCCATCTACAGAGTGCACACGGGCTGTTCCGCCACGCGAAGCTTTCGCCCGACCGCCGGGTGCCCGTTCATTGGCTGCGGGGCAACGGCTGGGCGGCGGTTTGTCTCGCGGAGTTGCTGGCGCTCGCTCCGGCGCCCCACCTCCGTGCGGCCTTCGAACTGCAGGCGGCGGCCCTGCTCGAACGGCAGGCGGAGTCGGGCCTGTGGCCGACGGTTGTCGATATGCCGAGCTGTCCTGTGGAGACATCCGGAACCGCGCTCGTGGCCTACGCGCTGGCGTTGGGCGCTCGGCGAGGCTGGCTTCCTTCCCAGGCCCGCCAGGCGGCCTGGAAGGCCTGGGAGGGTTTGTGCTCGAGGCTCGTTCAGTCTCGGGCAGGGCTGACGCTCGCCGGGATTTCTGCCCCCATCATCCCGGGACCGGCGCTGGCCTACCGTTGGTCTCCTCGGATGCGCGGTCTCAGTTATGGCGTGGGCGCCATGATGATGCTGGCCGCTGAACTGGGCCGCGATGTCAGCCCAGGAGAGCCCGCATGAGCAAGGCTCCCAAGCTCCCCGCCACCACGAGAGCGGCCGCAAGGGCGAGAATTCGGCGCCTCTCGAACCGCTGGATCAGGGTCGCGATCGAGGTGTGGCGCTCTTGGGGGTCCTCCCGCAGCCCACGGGCGAGGATCGGTTTGGCGAGCGCGAGCCAGACCCGCGCAAGTCGGCCAGCCGCCGGGCGTCTGCGGGTGAGTGCCTCGTGAAACGTGACGCAGAAGCTGTACTGGTCGCAGAGTGCGTTCGGTGTGACGCCCCGCCGTTGTTCGGGGGCCATGTAGTCGGGCGTGCCCGCCACGGGGCTCCCTGCGGCGGAGGCCGGCTGGGCCAACCCGAAGTCCAGGATTCTGACCCTGCCGTCGTCTCCGACCATGACGTTGTGGGGCTTGAAGTCCTGGTGCACGAGTCCGGCGACATGGGCGGCGTGAAGTCCCCTTCCAGCATCGAGCATCACGCGGATTGTTTCTCTTTCACTCCGTGGCTCGCACTCGAACCAGTCCCTAAGGGTCATGCCTCGAACCCACTCCATCGCGATGTACACGGCGTGATCCAACGCGCCGACGTCGTACACCGCGACCACGTTCGGGTGGGTCAGCTTGGCGAGGGCGTGCGCTTCCGCGAGGACGGCATGGTCCGATTCTGGCGAGAGCACGAGCTTGAGTGCGACCTCCCGATCGAGCTTGGGATCATGGGCCCGGTAGACCACCCCGTGTGCCCCCTGGCCAATACGGGCTCGCAGTGTGTAACGACCGACGGTGGTGGGGGCAGGATCTCGGCCAGCAAGCCGCGCTTGCAGATTCGCGCGGACCCGAGCCTTTTCGACCGGGACGAACACGGGCACAGACGCGGCTGCTTCGGAAAGGCTGCTCACGGGAGACAGTGGCGCGCACCCGCAGGGGCACGCACGTGACCGGAGTGTATGTTGCGTCCGTGCCCACCGAGAAGGAGTTGCTCGAGGCGTGGGACCTGGGGGACGAACGGGCGGCTCAAGCTCTCCTCACCCGGCACTTCGATCGTCTGTTTCGTTTCTTCGAGCTCTCGGCTCCGGGTGCGGCAGAGGATTTGGTCCAGGAAACCCTGGTCGCAGCGCTCGAGGGGCGTGCACGGTTCCGGGCGGACGCGAGCTTTGGCGCCTATTTGATGGGCATCGCTCGAAACAAGGTGCTGATGTATTGGCGCACGCGATCGCGACGCCCGCGGGAGGTCGACGTCGGCGCGATGAGTCTCGAAGCGCTGGGCGCCTCTGCAACCTCGGTGATCGCCCACCGGGACGCAGAACGTCGGCTGCTTCTCGCGCTACGCACCATTCCGCTGGCGGACCAACTCCTGCTTCAGATGCACTACTGGGATGGCTTGACGGGCCCTGAGTTGGCGGAAGCCTTGGACCTTCCCGAGGGAACGGTGCGCACCCGACTACGCAGTGCCAAGGCCAAGCTGAGGGACAGCGTGGAAGCGGACGTGTCCGTACGTGGTCGCGCGGTCGACTCGTTCGATGACTGGGTCTGCAGTCTCCGCGACCGCCTTCATCTCTAGCCTCGCTGTTGTTCCCGCCGTTCCGCTACGCCTCGTGTCAATCTCCGAGCCAGGCGCTCGGCCCTGTGCTCACGCACAACCGCTACTGTCTAGGCTGCGTTTCGAGGGCTTGTATTGAGTGGACTGTTCGGTCGCTCGTGTCGGGACACCTCGAGCGTCAAGGCCCCGTGGGTTCCAACCCGTTGCCTCGGGAGCGCGGTAGGCTTCGAGGCCTGACCCGCCGCGACCTCGCGCCGGCGGTCCCACCGAAAACGAACCGCATGACCGCAAAGAAGACCCCCTCGCGTTCGCCGGCCCGGGGTGGTGTCGGCCGGCCTCGCATTCGTAGGCGTACCTTGCTGTTCATCGCGCTCGCGCTCGTCGTGGTCGCTCTGTTGGGAACGATCGCCAGCCTGGGGCGTTCCGTTCCCTCGCTCGAGGAAGAGCCGAACCGGGCTGATCTCATTGTGCTCGGGCAGATCATCACGGTCGACGAGTTACGTCCGAGGGCCGAAGCGGTCGCGGTCAGAGATGGACGAATCCACGTGGTCGGGTCACGAGAAGAGGTGCTCGCATACAAGGGGACCGCGACCCGGGTTGTCGAACTCGGCGATGCCGTCCTTCTTCCTGGGCTGATCGATGCTCACAGCCACCCGATTTTGTCGGCCATGATGAGTCAGACCCTCGACATCTCGGGGTTTCACCACAGCACACGCGCCGAGGTCATGGAGGTCATCGACCGTGGGGTCGCTCAGGCGGGTGGCGGCGAGTGGGTCATTGCGTACGGCTGGGACCCCGCACTCGTGCCCGACCTCTCCCCTCCGACGTTGGCGGAACTCGATGCGATTGCACCGAACAACCCGCTGCTGATCATCGCGCAAACACTACACTCCGCACACGCCAACTCGGCCGCGTTCTCGGCTGCGGGTATCACTCGCGACAGTCCCGACCCGGCGGGTGGGTACTTCGAGCGAGACGAGGACGGTGAGCTCACCGGGGGGATCAAGGAGGTCGGGGCGATGGCCAAGCTTCGCGAGGCGGTCCCCAAGTATCCGACCGCTGCCTACGCGATGTTGCTCGCCCAGCAATGGAGGGCGTACGCGCAGGCGGGGTACACGACCGTGTGTGCTCCGGGGTTGCAGCCTTCCATCCCGCATCATCTGGCCGTCGCCCAAGTCACTGCCGAAGACGGGGCGGCACCGGTTCGCGTCGTCACGTACCCGCTGCACGACCGGCTTGCCGAATCTAGCTTCCTCCCGGGGCAGGGAAACGAACGTTTTCGTGTCCTCGGCCCGAAGCTCTGGGTTGACGGGTCACCGTACGCGGGGGGAATGGCGATGGAGGAGTCCTACGTGGACGGGCCCTTCAATCGTGACGTCCTGGGAATCCCCTCGGGTTCGCGCGGAGAGCTGCATTTCACGGACGCTGAACTCGCGGGACTCGTCGAGCGCTACCACCGTGCCGGGTGGCAAGTCGCAGCCCACACCCAGGGGGAGCGGGCCGTCGACCAGTTCCTCGGAGCCGTCGACGCCGCGCAGCGTTCATTCCCACGCACCGACCATCGGCACCGAATGGAACACAACGCGCTGATCACGAGGTCCCAACTTCGTCGTGCGCGGATGCTCGGGGTCACGGTCAGCTTCTACATGGATCATGTGGGTTACTACGGCGACGCGCTACACGACCACATCGTGGGCTCACAAAGGGCTGCGAGGTTCATGCCGATCGGCTCGGCGATCGAGGAGGGCCACCGTGCGTCGATCCATACCGACACGCCGTCGTCGCCACTGGGCGTGTTCCGAGCTCTTTCGACTGCGGTGACCCGAGCAACACGTTCTGGGAGAGTGCTTGGGCCAGACGAACGGATCAGCGTCGACGATGCCTTGCGAGCCGTCACGATCGACGCCGCGTGGCAAATCTTCGCGGAGGCCTCGGTGGGGAGCATCTCCGTTGGCAAGCGGGCCGACTTCACGGTGCTCTCGGCGAGCCCGTACGATGTCCCGGCAAGACAGTGGAACGAGATCGAGGTCGTGGACACGTACCTCTCCGGAGAACGAGTCCCTCGGGACGAACGTTCACAACTGGAGCTCGGTCTGATGGTGAAGGCTGCCTGGGGCGTGGTCTTCGGGGGCTGAGCTCGAGTCACAGGTGGCACCGTGCGCCGCTACTCCGTAAGCCGGGAGGTGAAGCTATTGCAATACCGACGAACGTGATGGCCGGATATACGCGGTTCCATCACGAGAATCAGATGCTCTCGCTTTCATCTCGATTTCACGTGCCGGCTGCGGAGAATTGATGCATCGCGAGAGCACATTAGGCGCTCGCAGCTGAAGGATTCAACAGGACCGAGCCATGGTTAACCGTGGTGTCTGCTGGAAGGTCCGCCGAGCCGTTCAGCCGGGCCCCGAACGTTGGCGAGGCTTTGAAGGAGAGCTTGACGGATGACGGTGTTCACGATTTTCAACCATGGAACGGGGTTCAACCGAGAGGACTCCCGTGCGCGCGGCGAGCTGGTGGGGACGCTTCATGACCTGATGTCGGGCCAGGAGGCTGTGATACGAAACGGGACTCTTCAAAGAGGTTGCTACGTCATCAATGAAGGACCGGGGAGCGAGTCCGATGGCCTGCCGTTGCCCACGGACACAAACCCGTTCACGGGGCGCCTCAAGAAGGATGAGCAGGTCCAGTACGGTCGGAGCGGATTCTGGCGTACATCCTTCGCGGAACACTTCGCCGGTCAAAGCGGTGCCCACCATACGGCCATGCGGGGAAAACTATCCGGCAAGGGAATGGGGGACAACATCGCCCGGACGGTGTTCATCCTCCAGATGCTCAAGTTCGAATACCGGATTCCCATCCATACGGTGAACATGGTCGGGTGGAGTCGCGGTGGGGTCACGTGCATCCGTATTGCCAATGCAATTCACGAAGTCTTCGGCGGCTCGATCCGCATGAACATCTTCGCGGTCGACCCGGTCGCGGGAAAAGGGCTGGGCCTTACCAAGATGGACATGCGTCGGGTTCCGTCTTCGGTGAACTACTACTGCGCGATCCTATCCAAGAACGAACGTCGCGAGACCTTCAAGCCGCAGGACATGTCTCGGATGCTTGTGGGAGGATCGACCCGGGCCACGTACCTTCCGATGCCCGGAAAGCACAATGAACAGGTGATGGCCAGAGGTGCGGCTGACGGAGCGGCCGCCGCTGTCTCGCTCAGCCTCGCCCACGGGTTTCTCAAGCGCTTCGGCAGCACGCTGAGGCCGCTTGCCTCGGGCGTTGCGTCCGACCGCGACATGGCGGAAGCGTACGCTCGCATGAAGCTCTCGACGCACGCCGACTCGTCGGGGGTCGACCGGGTCGTCGGGATGGGTCTGCGCCGTCGAGAGTTTGCGACGCGGGCCCAGATGGGCGCGTACGTTTCCGGTGGAAAGGAGAGCTACTGGATCAACGAGCATCACCTCGCCTGCTTCCGAGAAGCCTTTCCCAAGCTGTACACCGAGGTCTTTCGCCCAGTGGGTCGGTCGGGCGAGGGACCCAGCGCCGAGCCGGGACTCACCGCTTCGAGCTGCGTGGTTCAGTCCCTCGAAGCCGCCGGTTTCATCCGTCGCAACACTCGGAGCATTGACGTCGTCTATGGGTCCGGGGTTTCCGACCACCCACTGGGCAACCTCTGGCCGGCCGAGCTCCCGCGCCACGCGTGACTCACCGCCGTGGGGCAGCGGCGCCAGGCCAGCGGAGTTCGAGCGCTCACGGACCGGGGCGGACACCGATGAACCCCGCGGCGTCAGGTCGCTCCGGTGAGTCTGACGCGGGACGGCGAGGTTCGCGGTCGCTCGGAGGAACACGCTGCTCGCACTTCGGGTGACGTGGTCGGCGGGTCAGCGGTTCACTCTAGGGGGCGTCCCTAAGATGCAGGTCGCCTGTACAACATCGCCCCGGAACGGCATTGCGTCGCTCCTCGTCGGCCGAGCACGCATGGATCACGCAAGGGGCCCTCGTACAGGCGCACCCTCCCGCTGGCGGCGGCGCCGCCTCTGCCCTGCACGACGTCCCCTCGGTTGGTGGTGTGGCCTGCCGTCGGCGCCCCGAAAACCTGTCGCTTGGACAGGGGGCTGACATTCCTGTACGACAATTGGGTGGCAGATCCGAGGCGTACTGGAACGGAGATCTATCAGCAGGTGATGGACATCGTGGGCGACCCCAAGCTCTGCAGGAAGGTCGACTCCCAAACCCGCGGTCTCGTCGCAGACCTGCTGCGAGAGCAGGGGGTGAGCTCAACCCAAGCCAACCAGGCCGGCCAAGCGTTCTCAGCCGAGGTTCAGCAGTTCTGCACTTCGATGACCCCGGAGGGACGGTCCGTCATCATCCTGGCTGGGGCGGCCGCTACCGTGGTGTACGGGGTCATGAATTGGGATGAGATCGAGCCGAAGATTCAGGACGCGCTCCGCCGGGCGAAGGTCCCCCTCACCGTCCCCATCGACAAAGTCCGTCTGCCCGGCAAGCTCAAGCTCGGGGTGAGCCTCGAGGAGTTCGAGGCTGACTACAAGCTACAACGCGGCCCGGGGACGTTGCGCATCCAGTTCGAGAACGCGTTCGATACGGGCGACTCGAACTTCTCCGCCCGATACAGCCAGCGGACCGACATGGGGCGGTTCAATGCGGGTGTCAGTCACAACACGGGGAACAACTCGACGAACTTCTCGATCGGGCAGAGCGGGCAGGCACTGGGCGGCAACTTCAACGCAGGGGCTCGGTACAACACGAGGACCGGCGGCGCGGTGTTCTTCGAGTTCAGCGCGAGCTTCTGATCCTGGGCTCCCATGGACCCTGGGGGGCGTCCCTAGAACCGCATCGAGGCGACGAGACGGGGACCCTCCGGTGTCGGCATGGGCATCACCGAGAGCCTGTTCTTGTGGTGTTTGCGAAGCATGACGGCACCAAAAACCACGCCCGCCGCCGACGCGATCTGAATCGCGCTGCTCGTGAGTCCGAGGTATCCGCGGGTGTAGCTTGGTGCGATCGGGGCTGCCCACAAGCCGCCGATGATCGGTACTTGCAGTCGGCGGGCGAACGCATCCCCCGATTTGGCTCGGGTACGGGAAAACCCGAACGTCATCCCCCAGGACACGGACAACCACATGACCCCTTGGGTCAGGGCGAGAACACCGGTCGCCTTGTTGAAGATCAACGGGCCTCGGCGGTGGCCGAGCCGGCGGTGGCGGGCAAGCGAGACGGCGCCGATCGTCAGAAAACTGAGGCCCGCGCCCTGGATCACGCCGAGCGCCGCGATCGGCTGCTGCGTGCGAGTTCCCATGGCCGCCGCCACGATCGGACCGGCGAACGGAATCGGGAGAACGCGACCCCTGGCCTGTTGGGTCGCGTTGCGAGAGTCGAGGTATCGCGACGCGATCATCCCGGACGACCAGGTACTGAGGCCTGTGAGGACCGCTCCTGCGACAACAAAGCCCCGGGCCGAGTCCTGCCCCAGCTGCGGTTCCGCGGTCTTGCGCCGCGGGCCCTCGCTCGTCGGTGGGGACGGTGGCGGGACGGCAAGGGCCATTGTTACCGAAGCCGCGAGCAGGAAAGCCATGCTTGGTCAGTGCCAGCACGGCAACTTTCGATCACCTCAGTCGAACCAGAATCCTCCGCCACCTAGGGTGAGGCGCAGAAAACCACCGCTGAGCCGGGCGCGGGCCATCCCCCGCCGCCGGTGATCTTCGCAAAGCCCCGCTCACTACCGATGTGAGCCGAGTACACGCCGAACCCACGGCCGCCGAGCACGAGGCGACCGAGCACGAGGGCGCGCCCCCCTCCACCGATTGTGTAGCCAAAGCCACGGCTGCTGGCCTGACCGCCGAGGGCGGACGCGGGTCTGAGGGATGTCTGCACGTCACCGACCGGTCCGATGGGTGTCCCGAGTTGCATGTCGCCGAGCCCACCGCGACGGGCACGACGCTGCTCGGGGTCGGACGTCTCTTTCTCGTGACCCTCGTGTGCGTGCCCGAGCGCGGGTGCAAACAAGACCTGCGCAGCGACACAACAACAGAGGCGCATGCACCAAGTGTTGCACGGCCCGACCCTCCCGGGATGCCGGAGGCCTACGCCGAAGCCCGCGGTCTACGAGTAGACTACGGCGGGCCAGAGTTTGGCGACGATCGCTCGCTTCGCACGATCCCGCTTCCAATAGTCCGAGTCGAGGTCGATGGCGTGAGCCCGTGTGATCATCGACTCGATCTGTTGCTCGAGATCGTTGGTGAATCCCTCGTCTTGGACCACGAGGTTGGCTTCGTGTTCCCAGTAGCTCGCCGTCGCGTCGAGGTTGGCGGAGCCAATGCTTGCCGCGCGGCCATCACAGGACATGACCTTCGCGTGCACGTAGGGCCGAACCACGCCGCCTTGTGGAACGATCATGGGCTCGGGCGGCACGACGTATTCGAAGACCTGTGCGCCGCTGCGAATCAGAGGCTCGAGGCGCTGCTTGACCATGTGGTCGAACAGCTCTCGGTAGACCGGGCCTGGAAAGAAGGAGCCGTCCGCCCTGCGAGCGACGGCGTTGCCTGTGAGAAGGACCAGACGCACGCCTCGTGCGAGTGCGCGTTGCATCGCGGAGGCGAGAGAGGGCACGATGGGGAAGTCGTTGACGATGTAGACGTGGTCGCGCGCTCCGTCGAGCATCGCCTCGTACTGCAGCATGCCGTTGGCATCGACGAGGCCGTTGTGCACGACGAGCCGGGCAGCGCAGGACCCCGTCGACGCAGATGCGCATGGTGTGAGATCCTGGTGCTCGGTGCCGCCGTAGCTGAGCCAAGCCTCAGTGAACGTCGCCTCCAGTGCATCGACGACGGGGCCTGTCGCCTCGACGTGCGCATCGAGCCACGGGATGTGTTCGTGGGTGGTGTGGTGGTGAATCGGGGTCTCGTCAAAGCCGCGGTAGTACGCGTCCGAGATGTTGCGGCCGGTCACGAACCCTGTCTGGCCGTCGACGATGAGTAGCTTTCGGTGGTCCCGTTGCTTCAACGTGACACTGTCGAGAGACCTCCCAAAACCGATCGGTGACCCGACAACGACCTCGACGTTGTCCTCGAGAGACAGGGATTCGAGGAGGGGGTTCTTCCGGCCGAGAACTTGTTCGCCCGAATACAGCGCGTCCACGATCACCCGGACGGCCACGCCCGCGCGGGCTTGTTGGACGAGTCGCACGACCAAGGCGTTGGCAACCTGCCCTTCGTTGAAGATGTAAGTCTGCAGATGGATCGATCGTTCGGCGCCCTCTACCAGCTCGAACAGCCTCTCTCTCGCCAATCGGTTGTCGAACTCGGCGGCGACCGAGTTCCCGGCGACCAGTCGGGTGTTCGTCGCTTCGTCGAGCCGCCAGGTGAGCGGGTCGGTCCGGACTTTCCGCTCCTCAAAGGCCTGCGCGTCTTGGTGCAGTCGGACGATGACCTCTGCCGTGACTTCGTCAGGGCGGAAAACCGGAACTGAGGGAGCCGCAGGAGGGCTGGTTTGGGCCCGTAGCCCTGCGACGACGGGAACCCCGTTGGCCCGGAGGCGCCGGACGGTCGTGAGACCGAAGACCCGACTGAAGTCCGTGTTGCCAGGCTCGATATCCTCCTCCGCTTCTGGGTGCGTGAGGACGGCACCATCGGGGAGTCCAAGACCGACGACCGCTGCCCGGATCGCGACCGCTCGATCGGTGGGGTCCAAGTCGAAGTAGAAGACCTGAACGCCCTCGACAGCGAGCCGCCTGATCGTGTCGATGGACTCCGGGTCAGACTCGAGCACCATTTCGGCGTCGACTCCCACCACGGGCCCGGTCGACACGATATGGACCCTGACCTCGCCCGCGACACCGGGAGGCCCGAGGCTGGCCCCGGTTGCAGTCAACGGTTCGAGTTGGACCGAGTGAACACCAGGCTCGAGAACCCGAACGTCGACACCCCCGCCCCCGGATTCGCTCAGGCCGGAGGTCCCCAGAGGCTGGCCGTCGAGCACGAACCGGACCGCGGCGGCTCCCCGCTGCACGACGGGCCCGACTCGCGCTTCCAGCCACACGGGCTCACCCGCCGCACCGATTCGATCGTGTCCGGCGGGGACACCAAGGAAACGACGGACCGATGCACTCCCTTGCCAACGCGCCAATGATTCGGCGACCTGGCGCGCCACGGCCTCGGGCACAGACGGAGACGCATCGTCGGGTCGCGGCTCCCGAAGCGAGGCCAGAACCTCTCGCGCTCGGTGGAGCAGGGAGGTTTCGCCGTCGCTCACCCGACGAGCTTAGCAGGCTGAGGATGTCCCAGCCCGCGGCGCTGCTGGGCTCCTCTGCGCGTGGTCGCAGCGCTGAGGATCAACGGATAGCGTCGAGCTGGCCGCGGATGCTGCCGATCTCGCGCTCGAGTTCGTGCAGCTGAGACAACGCCTTGGCGCGCTCGGGAGCGGTTGGGTCTTCGCTTTCGTCCTTGGGCTCGGGGGAGCCCTTCTCGATCGCATCGAGTCGGGCCTGCGCCTTATGGAGAACACCGCGAAGCTGATCGCCCAACGCGACGTTGGCGAGTTGGAGGTGCTCGTCCAGGGCGGCGATGTGCTTGTCGACCGTGCTGCGAACCTGTCCCCGAAAGGCATCGTCGGCGGTCTGAAGAGCCTTCGGCAACTCCTCGAGGGCACGCGCACGCGCGTCTCGGAGTCCCTTCTCCCGCAGGACGAGCGTGGTGAGCGGACCGGCGATGGCCATGACCAGGCCCGTCATGGCGCTGCCCAGATACATGATGGCGGTCCCTGCGACACCGACCGCGACGAGGCTGGCTTCGAGGACAGCGCTGGGCGGGTCGACGTAGATCGTTGGGCCGCGGAAGCCGAGGCGAAGAGTCGCGTGATAGAGCCGCCTGCGGGCTTGCTCTGACTGGGCAAGGATGGCCTTGCGGGTCATCTCGTCGAGCGCACTTCGTAGAGCGTCCGCCTCCCGGCTTGCGAACTGCAGATACGCATCGTGCAACGCTCCGGCGAACGGACCGGTGAGGTGCCGCATCGAAATCGTTCGAAGGGCTTCCTTGGTGGAGCTCTCGAGCTCGGCGCGGAACTCGGCCTGGCGCTCCGCACTGGCCTCGAGGACTTCTTCGCGCAGGGCGGACAGGGTGTTGCGCACGCCTGTCATGTCGTTGCCGTACTTGTTGAGGTCGTCTTCAAAACGCTCAACCTCGCGGCGAAGGGCTTTCGCCTCGAGCGTGAGCGCCCGCGCCGCGACGGAGGCGTTGTGGCCCAGCAGCGAGGCGTGCCGCACCAGGCCAGCGCGGGCCCGCAGCGGAAGGACCTGAGCGCGGTGAGCAGCCAGCTCGTGCAGCCGCGCGCGAAGGTCCTTGACCCCTTGAGCGCCAGGTGTTTCCGCGTCTGGGTCGCGACACCCGGTCCGTGCGTCGGTCAGGAACAGCTCGTACGGCTTCTTGTCGCCGCTGCTCAGCGACGCGAGCTCGTCCTCGATGTATTCGACGAGCCGAGGGCGTTCGCGTTCGGCGATGAGATCGATTCGGTTGACGGCGAGGAGCAACGTGGCGCCGGAGTCCCCGAGCCCGCCGACCGCGGTGACGGCATCGCGGAGGAATGCCATCTCGGTGCGGTTGAGAAGCTGGGTCGCGTCGAGTGCCAGGATGAGGATGTCCGCTCGGGGCAGCTCGCCGCGGCTCACCGACGCACGGAACTTCGCGATGTCGTTGATGCCGGGGGTGTCCACCAGCTCCAGCGCGGCGGGCAGAGTCCCCGATTCAATCTCGTACTCGAGCGTGCCTGCGTCCGCGTCGTCGACCTCGGCGTCCTTGGTCAGTGGACCCTTGGCGAGTCGGTTGAAGCGCTCGGGCTCGAGCTCGGTCCGGCTGTCGTCCTCCCGGCGGAGGTAGGGGCCGGGGCTATCCCCCTCGCGAACGACCACGGTCGCGCCAGTGGTGGGAGTGACGCCGGTCGGCAGGACGTCTTGCCCCAACAACGCGTTGATCAGCGTGCTCTTGCCTTGCTTGATCTCTCCGAGCACCACCGCGCGAATGCGGGAGTCGCAGAGGCGCCGCTCGGTGTCCTCGACGATGGTCTCGCCTAGGTCGGAAAGGCCGAGTTCGGTGGCGATCGCCTGAAGTCGGGTCGCGTGTTCGGTGAGGGCTTCGGAGGTGTTCACAGCAGTCCCAGCCTTCGGGTCAGGCGTTGGTCGCAACGGGCAAGGGGCCAAGCTTCGGCGAGGACCCGGTCTTTGGCTTTGGCCTGTGCGAGCTCGTCTTCCATGGCCTCGCGCGCTTCGTCAGCGGCGGCCTGGGCTTCGGCGAGTCGCTCGCCGTCGGCCTCGGCCTCGGCGACGGAGTCGGACTCTGCAGCGGAGGTCTCGGGCTCAGGCTCGGCCGGCGCGGAAGGCTCGGGAGGCTGAGCTGGAGCCGCAGCTCCGGGCCCGCTGTCGGCCTGCGGCGGGGTCTTGCCCGGGTCCGCATCTGCGGATGCCTCGACCGGCTGCGCGAGGCGAGGCGCGAGACTCCATCGGGTGTGGGGGCCGCTGAGGCGGAGGCGCGCGAGAACACGCGACTTGGAGAACTCTTCGAGTGCGCGCAGGCGCTCCGCAACGTCCGGCATCGGCGGAAGCCATGGGACGCCAGGGTCGGCGTGGGCGCGAAGCGACGCCCGGGCCAGGTCCAGTTCATCGACGGCGAGGAGTCCCGCCCTGTCGGCAGAGAATACGCAGACGCGGGACCACGGTCGAAGCAGCGTGCGGACAAGGCCTTCGCCTCGTCCGGACCGGTGGGCCATGAGGTGGGCTGTGAAGAGCGGACCGTGGTCGCACTGAAGGTGCGAGATCGCCGAGCCCAGCAAGAACGCACGCTCGGATTCGCTGAGGGCTTCGAGCCGTTCTTTGTCGACGATGATCCAATGCGAGCCACCTTTTGTCGTTCCCAGCGGTGTCACGATTGGCCAGCGTTCGGCGACCCCGGGCTGAAGCACCCTAATCGACGGCCACGGTGCGTGAAGCAGACGCACCAGACCAAGCAGTTGGTCCATGACCCTTGACGACAGGGTGGTCCCTCCCGGCTGCAACGCGTCCGCCGAGAGGTTGGTGGTCAGACTATTCCAGCGGCGATCGACCGTACGCATGAGCGGATCGCCGAGTCGGCTGGAGTCCAGCCATGCGGCGCGTCGGAGGTCGACACCGTAGGCGTAGGTCGAACGCGCCAGATGCTGCTCGTAGGCGAACTGTTCTCGGCGGCCCACGAGTTGCGCGAGGTCGATTGCGGGCTTGGACACCACGGTCAGCATAGTGCGCGAAACTGCGGCCCTGACCGCAAAACCGGCAAGGGCTCGTCGAGGGTGGTCGTCGATGGGTTCAGACACCGCGTCCGTCGGGACCCGTCCGCTTGCGATTGCGCCCAAAAGCTCCCGGTATGGGGCCTCCGGAGCCGGTTTCAGGTTTCGCGCGCCGATCTTGGCAGGACCCTCAGCGAACGCCGAGCCGAGGGCTTGGCCCGTCCGACCCGACGGGATGGGCTCCTCGTGCTCTGCCAATCGCGGGCGCTGCGCGCTTTCGGAGGCGAAAACGCTGGCGAGTTTGCGGGGAAACGCGCAACCGCGGTATCCACCTCGCCTTATGGGTGCGTTGGCGCGCGGGAACGATGCTTCATTGGTCGAGTTACCCCGCGAGGTCTGGTCTCGGGGTTCGCGACCGTTTCAGGGGCGGCTGCTTCGTTGGACGATCGCGAGTGCGATCGTTCTGCTGGGTTTGGCGTTCCCGATGATGCCGGTCCGGCTCGGCGGGGTTGCGGTTGCGGCCCTCGTGTTCTTCGGCCTGTTTCCTTGGGTGGACGGTCGCCTCGAAGCGTTGGGCAAGACGCTCGCGGGCGCGTCGAGAAGCGAAGCGGGCAAGTTGATGTCGGGACTCGAGGAGCGATGGATGGTTTCTCGCTTCGCGCCGCATGTCTGGGTGTCCGCTCAGAAGGGACGACTGAACGTCATCAAGGGAGACCCGCGAGCGGCAGCGGCGGCGTTTGCCGAAGCCGCGCGCCAGAGTGGCAACGCGCAGCAGCCGGACCTCGTTGGCTCGCAGGCCCACGCGTTGGTTCTCTCTGGCGATCCAAAAGGGGCGCGCCAACTCTTGCTCGGGATGGAGGAGCGGAAACAGTTGCGTTCGCTCGATGCTTTCAACCTCGGGGTCGCCTATGTCGAGGAACCTGGCAAGACGTCGCGCGCCGTCGAGTTGTTGGAGTTGGCACGCAAAGAGCTCGGCGCTGCGCCGCGGACCGACGCCGCTCTCGCCCTTGCGTACGCCCGGGACGGCGAGACGGAGCAGGCATCCGCGTTGCTCGAGGCGATGGATGAGTCGGACTTCGAGGACGACGACACGGCCAAGGGTCTCCACAAGCGCGCTCGACGATCGCTTCGACAAGCTACCGAGTCCAAGAGCCCAAAGGGCAAGCGAAAGCCCGGGTCGAAGGACTCGAACGAGAACGACGCCAAGCCGGCGAAAGGGAAGCGCGACCGTCGGAAGGACCGACGCGAGAAGCGGAGGGCCCGGGGCGGAAAGAAGTCTCGCAAGGAGCGGCGCGAGGAAGCTGCCCGTGAGGCGAAGGAGGCTTCTGTCGCTGCAAAGGCAGAGGAGCCCGCGTCTGCACAGGTCGCCGAAGAGCCTGCGTCCACCCCACGAATCGCAGAGCAGGCCGCAGACGAGAAAGAAGCTGTAGCGACCGAAGCAGCTGAGAAGGCTGCAGCTGAGAAGGACGCGGCCGAGAAAGAAGCATCCGAGAAGGAAGCATCCGAGAAGGAAGCAGCCGAGAAGGAAGCAGCCGAGAAAGAAGCAGCCGAGAAAGAAGCGTCCGAGAAGGCGGCAGCTGAGAAGGCGGCAGCTGAGAAGGAAGCTGCCGACAAGGACGCAGCTGAGAAGGAAGCCGCCGTGGCAGCTGAGAAGGCCGCGGCCGAGAAAGAAGCCGCTGCGAAGGACGCAGCTGAGAAGGAGGCCGCCGCGGCAGCTGAGAAGGAAGCAGCTGAGAAGGAGGCCGCCGCGGCAGCTGAGAAGGAAGCAGCTGAGAAGGAGGCCGCCGCGGCAGCTGAGAAGGCGGCGGCCGAGAAGGAAGCAGCTGAAAAGGAAGCAGCTGAAAAGGAAGCAGCTGAAAAGGAAGCAGCTGAAAAGGAAGCAGCTGAAAAGGCGGCGGCCGAAAAGGAAGCAGCTGAAAAGGCGGCGGCCGAGAAGGAAGCCGCCGCGAAGGAAGCAGCTGAGAAGAAGGCGGTTGCGAAGGCGGCGGCGGACAAAGCTGCGGAAGAGCGCGAAGCTCGTGCGCGGGTCGTGGCGGAGACGTTGGCCCGGTCTGCAGAGGAGGACGACGCCGCTTCCCAGAAAAGGGCGAAGGCAGAAGCCGAATCAGCCGCCCAAGCGGCCGCCGAACGAGCCCGGGAGCGCGCCGAAGCCAAAGCCAAAGAGGCCGCAGCACCCGAGAAACCTCTGTTCGGGTCCGACTCCCAGCCCCTGTTTGTGCCTCCGCCGGTCCCGGCGTTTGGCAGCGAAACCGGTCCCCGCAACGGAGCGACAAAACCGGTGGCGCCTCAGTTGCCCACGCCCCCGAAAGTCGCACCCCCGAAGGTGGCCGCGCCTCCTGTTGCTGACTCTGCCGGGAACAAGCCGGCGATCGATACGGACGGCTGGGACGACCTCTTCGGGGAAGACTAGGGACGCCCGCTAGGCTCGGTGTTTCGGTCGACCGTGGTCTAGCGACGCAGTTTCACGCCACGCTTGGCGCAGTCGTCGACGAGCACCTTACGGTGTCTCTCGGAGATATGGCGGAGCAGCTTCTTGGCGGACTTCTTCTGCTTGAGTTCGCAGTGGGCGAGCACCATGACCTCGAGGGCGGCATGGTTGCGCTCGGTCCGGTTGCTCTGCTTGGCCAGCGCAAGGGCATCGCTTGCTCGACCGTCATCGAGAGCTTCTCGGGCTTGCGCTGCGATCTCGGGTCCGGTGTATCCGCGAGCTTTCGACGTGACGTCGATTCCCGCCTCACGACACTTCACGACCGCCTTGCTTCTGGCCTTCCCGCCGACGAGCTTGTGAAATGCGGTCCGTGCCTCGGGGCCGAGGCCGAGCGCACATGCGGTGAGTGTGAGCTCGAGGAGGCCCGGATTGTCCGGGTTGGCCTCGTAGCGGGCCAGTGCGGCGGCATAGGCGGGCTTCGGGTCGTCACCTGCGGCGGCAGGGGCATCCTGACCTGAGGGCGCGACGGAGTCCGAGGCCGTGGACTCCGGGGCCTTGGTCCCGGGAGTGGGTGCCGGGCCGGGAGTCTCCGGTGCCGAAGGAGGTGCGGCGGGGTTCGGGACGACCGCGGCGGTGGAAGGCTCGGCGGACGTGTCGGCGGAGCCCGCGGCCTGGCCTCCCGCTGTGCCGCCGCTCATCATGACCACGGCCCCGATGACCACGAGTCCAACGAGGACTGCTCCACCGATCAACCACTTGGCTGAGCCTTGCTCGCGTCGAGGGGCTGGCGATCGGAGCTGGGGGGAGATTGTGGGGTACGCCCCGGTCAGCATGGCACCCTGGGCATGCTTGGGGGTGACGACAACGCCGGAGTCGGTGCTGATCGACGCGGCGCCTTCGCCATCGTCATCGACGTACCCCAGGTGAGCGGGGTAGTCGTCGGACGAGATCGGCATGTCGACCGACGGAGGCCGCAGAACAGGCTCCGCCTCAGGATCGGGACCGGACAGCGGAACGGTCACGGCCTCGTTGGGGCGTGGCTCTGCGACGTCCGCGACCGCGAGTGCAGGAATGTCTTCCTCGAAATCGGTATCGATCTCGAGCTCCGGTTCGAGATGGTCGTGCGGACCGGAGGGAAGCGGCGCGGGCGAGCCCAACGCATCGTCTAGACCCTCGGCCTGAGGTGCGTCCTCGCTCGGTGCCCAGACGGGAGGTGCGGGGAGGTCCCCCTCGCCTCCCTCTCCACCCATCGTAACCATCGAGGTCGCCGCGAACGCTCCGGTCATCAGCTCCGACAGCGCGTCGTCGCGGAACTCGGGGTCCTTCGCAATGCCCTCCTCACCATCGGCGGGGGGCTGGCCAGAAGCGTCGCTCATCGGAGGCCGAATCCTGACGCGCGATCGGGCAAAGATCAACGGAGACGCGACAGGGTCGGTGTTGATTCGTTTCCCCGGTGATCTCGCGTAGCTCGGCTCCCCACCGCCCTATCGGTACGATCCGTGGTGGCACAAAAAAACCGCCCTCCGGAGGGGGCGGCTTTCACATCGCACGAGCCAGCGGTCAGCTGCCCTTGCGGAGCTCTTGCAAAACCTGTTTGGCCAGCGCCTTCAGCGTGTCAAAGACACCCTGGCCGGTTGTTGCAATCGCCTCGTACTCGGGGACCTTGGTCGGGTTGAGCATCTCGGAAAGCTCCTCGACCGGAACCGCGCTGGGCAGGTCTCGCTTGTTGTACTGGACGCAGTACGGGAGCTTGTCGAGTTCGTAGCCCTGCTCGGTGAGGTTCTCTCGAAGGTTCTCGAGGCTCTCGATGTTGGCTTCCATCCGCTCCAGCTGGGAGTCGGCGACGAAACAAACACCATCGACACCTTTGAGGATGAGCTTCCGACTGGCGTCGTAGAAGACCTGGCCAGGGACCGTGTAGAGGTGGAAGCGCGTCCGAAATCCCCGAATCTCGCCGAGCGAAAGCGGCAAGAAGTCGAAGAACAAGGTCCGCTCGGTCTCGGTGGCAAGCGAGATCATCTTGCCTTTCGCGTCCTCGCGGGTCTTGTTGTAGATGTACTGAAGGTTGGTCGTCTTCCCGCAGAGACCCGGCCCGTAGTAGACGAGCTTGCAGTTGATCTCTCGCGAGCTGTAGTTGATGAACGACATTTTCGGCCCGGGCCCCCTCTGGTTCTAGTCGTTGAAGAGGTTGTCGATGTCCGCGTCGGTGATTTCCGAGAAGACGTCGTTCTTCGAGCTGGCGGCCTTTTTGTCGACCTCGTCGAGAATCTTCTCGAGTTCGATCGAAGCTTTTTTCACACGCAACTTCACCAAGCCCTGAGTCGTGGACTTGTCGAAGAGGACGGCGAGGATCATCTTGCGACCCACGATCGTCATGTGAACGCTCTTTCCCTTGCCCTCGTGGAACTGACCGGTGAACTCCTCTTCTTCGATCAGCTGGGCAATGCCCCCGGTCGCGGCGACGTTGCCGGCCACGAGCGAGCTGAGTGAAGTGGTGTCCAGTTCGCTGGCAGAACCGGAGGCCGCGATGAGTTGTCCGTTCTTGTCGACGACGAGGATGGCTTGGGACCGGGAGTCCTGCTGCAAGCGGTCGGCGACATTCTGGATCTGCCGGACCTCTTCCTCGTACATCACGAGCTGCGGCGTGAGCATGTTGTGTTGTGGCTCCTACTCGAGAATCGCATCGAGGGCGCTACCCTCGGGCGTAAGTTCTGTGGGGCGAAGGAGGGTCACAGCAACGCCATGACCCGACGTCGGAGGACGCTAACAGAACCACTGGGGCAAGTCGACCGGTTCGAGCGTCGGGCAGCATCTTTCCCGCCGTTGAGGCGGAAGAATCTTGCACCTACAGTCGGCGACGGTCTTCTAGGGCCCGATGCAGCGTCGTGACGTCCGCATATTCGAGCTCGCCACCCACCGCCACACCAGAGGCAATCCGGCTTACCTTGACGCCCAGCGGCCCGATGAGCTTGCTGAGGTAGAGGGCGGTGGCATCCCCCTCCACGTTGGGACTGGTGGCGACGATGAGCTCTTCGACGCCCGGGCCCTCGCTGGGTTCGAGCCGCCGTAGGAGTGGCTCGATTTTGAGGTCCGAGGGTCCGATGCCGCCGAGCGGGTCGAGCACGCCGTGCAGCACGTGATAGAGGCCGCGAAAAACGCCCGACCGCTCGATTGCCATCCGGTCTTGGGGTTGTGCGACGACGCAGATGATGCTGCGGTCGCGCTTGCCGTCGGAGCAGCGTTCACACACCGGGTCCGGGGTGAGGTCGCAACACTGGGCGCACAGTTGCAGCGTGTGGTGGACCGTGCCGAGCGTCTCGGACAGCGCCCGCACGTACTCGGGGTCAGACTTGACGATCGCAAGCGCGAGTCGAAGCGCTGTCTTGTCGCCGATGCCAGGCAGGCGGCCGAGCAGCGCACACAGTCGCTGCAGAGGATCGGCGGGTGGGTCGTGGGGATTCACAGCGTGTTCCGAACGTGACCCGGAGCTTGGTTCCGGACTTGCGGTCGAGGAGGAGGCAACGGCATGCAAGCCCTGGCGCAGCGGACACGAGACACGGACGGCGAGCTAGCCGAGGCCGGGGAAGCCGGGCGGAGGCGTCATGCCCGGAGGCAGCAGGGACGATGCCTTGCTGGCCGCCGCTTCCTTGGCCGTGTCGAGGGCGCTGTTGACCGCCGCAGTGATCAAGTCCTGCAGCATGTCTTTGTCTTCGCCCATGACCGCGGGGTCGATCTCGATGCCGAGGATCTTCTGTGCCGCCGTGGCTCTGACCTTGACCATGCCGCCACCTGCAGCTCCGGTGACCTCGACGGTCTCGAGGTTCTTCTGCATTTCCGCCATCTGCTGCTGCATGGCTTGGGCCTGCTGCATCAGCGCGTTGAGGTCGAAGTCCGACATGCGGCGGAGCATAGCAACCCCGGCCGCGGTCGGCGATACGAAGTCGGCTCCGGCCGTCCTGGGCCGTCGGGGTCGCAGGATCGTCGGCAGGGAACTGTTCCTCGTGGTGCGTCGACGAGCAGTGCCTGTCTCGCCGACGCCGCCATTTACCCCCGCAGCGAGGCTCAACCCTCGATCATCGCGAGGGCCGCGGCCCTGAAGTTGGGGACCTTCGGACCGACGACGTGCAGGTTGAAGCCGTTCCATCCCGAGTGGACGCCATAGACGAAGCCTGTCTCCCGCGGGTGTTCATTGCATCGCGAGTTGTCCCTGTGAGGACAGTAGTACATCGGCGCGCCGGATTGACCCGCCGTGGCGTCGGAGCGGTGGCGTACCTTCTTGGTTGTGGTGGACGAGGGCGACTCGATCTCGGTCACACGCTGAAGCCGGGAGAGCGTCTCGTCGCACCCCGAGGGGCTTGGGTCGCGACGCTGCGCTGGGTATCCGAAGCTCCGGGTTCGGGTGAGTGCCCGGATCCCCCGGTTGCTGAGTCCGGACAGCCGAAGCGACCGGTTCGAGAACGGGCCACTGAGCGTGACGATCGCCCAATCGTCATCCCAGTCGATACCCATCGTCGTATCCGAGCCCCCATTGTAGTTCGCGGGCCGGTCGATCGCGACAACGGTCCGGCCGCTGGGAGATGAGTCGGAGAACGGGGGCAGTGGCCCAACTCCGAGCGGTGTTCCCGAGAAGCTGTCTGTGCACGACCCGCTGGTGCTCAGGCAAACCTGCACGCGGTTGGCTTGCAGGTCGAAGTTGCGAGCGTTCGAAACACAGTGTGCCGCTGTCAACACGTGGGAGTCGTCGATCATCACACCGCTGCAGTGCCCGAGTCGCGCGGTGGTGGCGGTAGGGCGTGCGCCGTCGCGCAGCGTGAAGATCTTGACGGCCGCTTCCTCTTGGAACGTGTGGGTCAACACCGTCGTGCGGTCTTCGCCTTCCCACATATGGGTCCGGATCTCGGGGGCGCCTCCTTCGGCGGGGCACGTGAAGTGAGTCCAGGTGTGCGGTTCGAAGTCGACCCAGGTACCCAATGGAGGGGTGTGGTCGGGGTTTTGGATGCCAGCGAGCGCCTCGGGGAACTCTTCGGGGCGGTCCGGCTCTTCCTCCCCAGCGGCGTCGTAGGCCGCAACCGCCTCCGCGAGAGCCTGCTCGTCGTAGTGTTCGACCACCCAACGGCGGCCTCGGTTGTCGACTCTTACCATTGTGGCGAGCTGTTCATCGGTCGTGGTGTTCGTCTCCTCGACCACCTCGTATGGCTGTATCTCGTCCACCTGCATGTGCTCCGCCGGAAAGTGGGCCTGGCCGACATATCGCCACGTGACGAAGCCCGCCGTCACCAGCGTGTCCTGTTCGAGAGCCGACTCGGGGCTGAGGGCGTACGAGACGGTACCGTCCTCGTTGTCGACAAGCTCGAGGACCTCGCCCGGCGCGAGGGGGCCGAAGACTTCCTCCGCGTCAAGTGATCGGTGAGTGCCCGTGAGTTCGTCCGCGTCGGTCGATGTCTCGCAGGCGCCCGTAGCTCCGAGCAAGGTGAGTAGGCACAGGGCCGCGGTGAGGTGAGGTCTGCGCATTGTGCTGGGGTTCGTCACGAGCCGGGTAGAGTCTGCAGCCCGTCCTTGGATCACGACCTTCTGCGAAAAAGTGGCGGCTGCGTCAGCGCGGCTTCTTGGCCGGTGGGCTTCCCGAAACGGTTCGGCTCCGGCGGGTACTGCCACCGTATGCAGCACAGTCACGAGGCGGTCCGGTTCGAGAAGCTCCGGGCACAGGATGGTCAGCCCATGCTGCCACCGCCCAACCTTCGCGCCTTGGCGGGCGGCGGTGGGCTCAACCCGGACCGACGTGAACAGGCGGAGACGATGTGGCAAGCCGCGCTTGCCGAGGCCGGGTCCACCCCCTCGTTCTCCGCGGAAGAGCGTCTGTTCTGGACCACGTTCATGCTCGCGAACCACCATGCGGAACAGGGAAGGCGGGAGGTCTCGGCATCACTTCTCGAGCAAGCCCGCCCTCTCTTCACGCAATCCAGGTTCTCGCAGGCCGCCAGCGGCATGCTCGCGCGTAGCTACGCAGCGCAGGGAAACCTGGGGGCCGCGCGCGAGTTTCTCGCGCAGCTCGACGCGAGCTCAGAGGACCTTCAGGTCGACACGAACTACCGTTTCTCTACGGCCTACGTTGCGCTGCTCGCGGGTGACGCCCGGGCGGCATTGCTCGCGTTGGGGAACGCGATCGACGACGTTCCGATCTCGGATGCGTACGACAGGGTTTGCGGTTTGTATCGAGCGCATGCCTACGAGGCGCTGGGCGACATCGAGGTCGCGGTCCAGCAGTTGCAGCAACTCGCACCGACCCCTTCGGAGATCGAGCAGCTGGAATCGATGGTTCGCATGACGCCGCAGCTCCCGCTCGTGACGGTGAGTCTTCCCCGCGCCAAGGCGGCTGTGACTCAGTTGCA
Source organism: Nannocystales bacterium (assembly GCA_050633305.1). Classification (GTDB taxonomy): domain Bacteria; phylum Myxococcota_A; class Polyangia; order Nannocystales; family Nannocystaceae; genus CAJXVA01. The sequence continues at coordinate 72,031 of JBOEGF010000015.1, read as the reverse complement.
TCGCGACACGATCACGACGGGGTCGCAGCTCAACGTCGGGCGAATGATCGGCTCGATGTCTCTCGTGCTCCCCGTGGTCTTGGGCGGGGCGTTTGTGTCGGAGACCTTCATCGGCCCGGAGGTGCAACCGATCTTCATCGCCGGCTTGGTCATTGTCACGACGCTGTTCTCGGCCACGGTGGTGTTCGGCACCATGTTCAAGGGGGCTGCGCGGCGCAAGGTGCTGCTGCGCCAGGGCGTCGATGGCCTGGCCAAACTCATGGTGGTCGAGCAGAGCGGCACACAGGTCAACGACCAGCCGATGTTGCACCTGCGCATGATGGTTGAGGTGCCAGGCCAGTCTCCGTACGCGGTCTTGCACCGAGAGGTGGTGCCACAGATTCGGCTGGCTCAACTGCAGCCTGGTATCCAGCTGCCCGTGAAGGTCGACCCTCAGGATGCCCGCAACATGGCGATCGCCTGGGGTTGATGCGCGGCCGTCCTACTCCAGCGGCTTGGTCGCCATCAGCGTGGCGTTGAACGTGCTGAGCACGTTTTGAATGGCGCCGTGACCCAGAGCTGCCGCTTCGACTTCGGCCTGCTTCTGTTCCTTGCGGTAGGCGTTGACCAACACGATGCTCGGGTGTCCTTCGAGGTCAGGCTCGTCGTCGACCAGCTTGAGGGTGAAGGGCTTGCCGATGTGATCGCGGGCCGCCTGCTCGAGCGTCGAGCGAATCGAGGCGCTCGAGGTGAGCTCGATGTGCGGGAAGCTGCCTTTCTTGGCACAGATCTCGACGCAGCCTCCTTCGAACGAAACGAGGCCGACCTGAGAGAGCACCGCGGAAACGAACTCTTCGCGCTCGCGCACCCGGCTGACCAACTCTTCCCACGCAGCAAACGCCGGCGTGAGCTCGAGGTCGATTGCGTTGGGGTTGGGCGGTGGCTCGGAGCAGGGGCCGCAGCGCGAGGCTTCGCCGGAGCCTTGGGCCGCGGGGTTGGTCGGCGCACCGGAGGGGGAGCCTGCCCGAGGTGGCTCGTGCGGGGGGCGCTGTGGGCTGGGGGGTTCGACCGCGTGTTTGGCGAGGTCCCACAAGCCCTTCATCAGCTCGGTGTCGCCCGGTGCCTGCCCTGGCGGTTTCTCGTCGGCTACGGCCGGCGATGGGGCGGCGAATCCGAGAGCCGGGGGGGCGGTCTGAGGTGATTCGCCGGAGGGCTCACCCGCGGGGTCCGAAGACGGGGTCGTGCCCGTCTCGGTTTCCTGCGCGGGGGTCGGTGAGGACTCTTCGGCCGCCTCGGTTTGGGCGCTGAAGTCCGGTACGGAAGTCGGCGTGAACGCGAGAGGCTCGGGTGCGGCCGGAGCCGGGGGCGGGACCTCGACCTCAGTGGTCGTGGGGGACGCAGGCACGGTGGGCGCGGCCGCTTCCGGGGTCGATTCGTCGGGCGCGTCGGCTTGGGCGCTAAAGTCCGGTACGGAAGTCGGCGTGAATGCGAGCGGTTCGGCCGCGGGAGGAGTCGCGGGCGCGGGTTCGGACGAGGGAGTTGGGACGGGCGCCGAATCGGCCTGGGGGGAATCCTCGGGTGCCGCGGGTGGCTCGGTCGCGCTGAAGTCCGGCACAGAGGTCGGCGTAAAAGCGAGGGGCTCGGGCGCGGGGGCCAGCGCAGGGGCGGGTTCGGTCGGAGTGGGTTCGGGCGCCGGTTCGGCGGGCGGCTCGGGCTCGGCGTTGAAGTCCGGTACAGAGGTCGGCGTAAAGGCGAGACCCTCCCGGGACGAGGTTGCGGGCGCGGGAGCAGGCGTCGCTTCGGGGCTGAGCGTTACCGGGCTCGGTGCTGGCGCAGCTGGTGCTGGAGCGGGAGCCGGCTCTGGAGTCGGAGCGGCTTGAACGGGAGTCGGAGCGGCTTGAACGGGAGTCGGAGCAGCTTGAACGGGAGCCGGCGCAGCTTGAACGGGAGCCGGCGCAGCTTGAACGGGCGCAGCTTGAACGGGCGCAGCTTGAACGGGCGCGGCTTGAACGGGAGCCGGGGCGGCTTGGGCTTGTGCCTGGGCTCGAGCGCCAAAGTCCGGAATAGAGGTCGGCGTGAACGCGGGCGCCTCCGCAGCGGGGGGCGCTGCCGGAGCAGGGGCGGACGGGGCCGCCGGGGCGGAGAATGAAGCTGGCTGGGCTGGAGCACCGTCGGCTCGCCGGCCCTGTCCGGGGCCCTGCCCGCGCGACGGGCCCCCGCGGCCTGGAGGCGCCGAGAATCCGCCTCCGCCACCGCCGGGCGGGGTTCCTCCGCCGTTTCCGTTCATGGACTCGAGGCGCGCGACGATGTCCTCTAGGGGCACCAGGGGCTCGTCGTGGGCGAGGTCGAGCAGACCCATCTCCAGCAGCATCCGTTGCACGCGGGAGGTCGGGAGGCGGTCCACCACCCGGGAGAAACGATCGAACATCTGGGAGAGCGTGACTGGGTCGGCCTTCTTCGCCTGCTCGCGAAGCGTGCCGACCTCCGCCTCCGTCGCCCCCTTGAAGACCGCGTTCGATCTGCACACCGCCGCAAGGGTCAGATCTCGCATGTGCTCGAGAAGTTGCAGGCTGAGCACGGTGAGGTCGTGACCCGCAGTGACCAGCTCGTCGAACTGGGCCATGACAGCATCGGGGTCATGGGTGAGGACTGCGCCGACGAGGTCCGAGATGCGGGCTCGGTCCGCCTGTCCGAGGACTCGCCGAGTTTCTTCTTCGGTGATCTTGGTCGGGTCGTCGGCGAAAGCGATGACCTGGTCGAGCAGCGTCAGCGAGTCGCGGACCGAGCCGCCGGCCGCCCGCGCAATGAGCCTCAGACCGCCCTTGTCGACCGAGCGCTCCTCCTTCTCGAGGATGTTCTCGAGGTGCGCGATGGCTTCTTCGGGTGAGACACGACGGAAGTCGAGTCGGGAAACCCGAGAGAGAATCGTTGGAATGACCTTCTGCGGTTCGGTCGTCGCGAAGATGAAGTTGACGTGGTCCGGCGGTTCCTCGAGCGTCTTGAGCAAGGCGTTGAACGCTGAGGTCGTCAGCATGTGAACCTCGTCGATGATGTAGACCTTCCGGCGCGCGGTCTGGGGCAGGTAGTGGACCTGCTCTCGGAGGTTGCGAATGTTGTCGACCGAGTTGTTGCTCGCTCCGTCGATCTCCATCACATCGACCGAGCGACCCTCGTTGACCGAGACGCACTGCTCGCACTCGTTGCATGGGGTCGCGGTCGGCCCTTGCTCGCAGACCAGTCCCTTCGCGAAGATGCGGGCGGTGGTTGTCTTTCCCAGACCGCGAGCCCCTGCGAAGAGGTAGGCGTGGTGAACCCGGTCTTGCCGGATCGCGTTGCCAAGCGTGCGGCCGACGTGCTCCTGGCCGACCATGTCGTCAAAGACCAGCGGGCGGTGCTTCCTCGCGAGGACGACGTAGCTCACTGTCTCGGTGAGTAGCACGGACCTCGTCGCGCAAGCAGCCCGTCGCGACACCTCGCGCCGCGTCTTGTCTGCCGACTTGTCGACTCCGGTTCGTGACCGTCCGCGAACCCGTCGCGGCCGCGGAACATTGCCGCCCGTAGACGCCGGCGGACCACGCCCCGGGCGAGGGCGGGCACGACGCGAGCGGAAGTTCGCGCTCCAAACGACGAAAGCCGCACTCGTAGGCCGCCGCTCGATGAGTCGAGCGAGCCTCCGAACACGGCTCCTTTCATTGCGAGCGGCTGCGCACGGGGGGCCCGGCGCCTGCGCGCGGGTCTAGAACGTGAAGTGTTGGGAGACGATTTCTTCGCGGTGTGGCTCTTTGGCCGCCGAAGGACGCGGCTCGACCTTCTCCGGAACCGGAACCGCTGCCGCGTCCAGACGCTCGGCAATGATCGACTCTAGGTAGCCGCTCACGCTCATGTTCTGGTCCTCGCAGTAGTTCTTCAGGCGCTGGTAGGTGATGCCCTTGACAGAAATGCTTCGCCGGGTTTGTCGCTTCGCCATATTCGTCTCGCTCGCGGTGTCCGCCGCTACTTAGGCAACTAAAACACCAGCACCGTGTACGCAAGGCCCATTCCACAACATCTGGTGGTGCGGAACACGCGCCGCTACCACATGCTGTGGACAGTTCGACCTACACGATCGAAACCATTGATGATTCTCGGATTTCTTTCTGTGAGATCTCCATTGTGAATCAGCGTCTGGGATTTGTGGTCCTTGGGCTATATCGAGGAGGGGCGAGAAGATCTCCGAGATCTCCTCCGGGGAGATCCCGCTCGCGCATTGCGCGTCTGTGAGCGGAAGCACGCATGCCCGAGCCCGGAAACGCGCAATCCGCGGGTGGAATTGCCTCCGAAAAAAGTGACCGCAGCCGATCGGAGCCCAGCACTGACCAGGCCGTTTGTCGGGCTGGCGCCAAGCTCGTCAGGGTGGCAAGTCTCCCATCGCTGCCGAAGCCGATCTGGAGCGATTCGCAGGCGAATTCGGGCGAAATGATTGTGAGGAACAACTGCCGTATGGTGAGATGGCGCCGCTGAGGGTCTCGTGCGTTGAGACCCTGCTGCGAATGGTTCGTAATGCAGGCTGAGGATGTCACGAAGGTCGTCGACCGGGAGCCGGAGGCTTCGGGTGGAGACCCATTGCCGCCGGCCGTGAGTGACGCGGTCGAGGCGACGTCCAACCTCGAGCGAAAGCCCGATCGCAGTCCCGAAGTGGGGCCGGTGCGGCCCATGGACAAAGTGGCCGAAGTGGAGCCCGGCCGCGTCTTGGTCGGTCGCTACGAGCTCATTCATCGGTTGGGTCACGGTGGGATGGCGTCCGTGTATCTTGGGCGCGCGATCGGTACCGCCGGTTTCGAGCGTCTGGTCGCGGTCAAGGTGATTCATCCTCACCTCGCGAACGAATCCGAGTTCGTCGAGATGTTCCTCGACGAGGCCCGCATCGCAGCGAAGATCCACCACCCCAACGTCTGCGAGACGTTGGACCTCGGCGAAGACGACGGGCTGTTCTTCATGGTGATGGAGTACGTCGAGGGCGAAACGCTTTCGTCGTTGATTCGTCAGCTCGGAAAGCGCGACGACAGCCTGCCTGTGCCGTGCGCGTTGCAGATCACCGCTGACGCATGCCGGGGCCTGGGCGCCGCCCATGCGCTCGAGGACACCGACGGGACACCGTTGAACCTCGTCCACCGCGACGTGTCCCCGCACAACCTGCTCGTTACGATGGACGGCCGGGTCAAGGTCGTCGACTTCGGCATCATGAAAGCCGCGGGCAAGCGCAGCAACACGCTGACTGGCCAGCTGCGCGGAAAGCTGACGTACATGTCGCCCGAGCAGGCTCGGGGTGAGCCTGTCGACCGGCGCAGTGACATCTACGCGATGGGCGTCATCCTGTGGGAGCTGCTCGCGGGCGCACGCTTCTACCGCGGTGAGACCGAGTCCGAGATTCTCGCTCAGGTCAGCCTTGGACGCCGGCAGGATATTGCCGACTACCGTGACGACCTCCCGCCCGGGGTTGTCGCGGTGCTCGACAAGGCGCTGGCAGAATCGCGTACCGATCGGTACGAGACCGCGGACGACATGCTCAAAGACCTTCGAGCAGCGCTCCGCCAGCTGCTCGACGCCGATCAGGAAGACCCACGCGAAGCCCTTTCCGGGGTCATGAAGGGATTCTTCGCGAGTCGGATGCGCTACATCCAGGCAGCGATCCGCGGCCAGGTTGACGACCGTGAGGGAAGCAATCGCAAGCACCGCGCGGCCAATGACAGCAAGACCGGGGTCTCTCGTGCGCGCTCGCTGACGCCCTCTAGCGTGGCGATTGGGCGCACCGGGACTCTTACATCGTCCGTCGTCACCGCGCCCGCCCGCTCGTGGGCCCTGTGGCTCATTCTTCCGCTTGCCGGCGCGGTCCTCGGAACCCTGGCCGTCCGAGCACTCTCGGGGTCCGAGGCGGACAGCTCCCGGCCGGTGGTGCGCGAGCCGGCCACAGTTGTCGAACCGGCGGGACCGAAGATGGTCACGTGGTGGATCAACACCGATCCCCAGGGGGCGACGGTGACCATCGATGGCAAGACGCTCGAGAAGACCACGCCCACGTCGGTGCAGCTGCCCGCGAGCGACGAGCGCATCGAGGTGAAAGCGGAGCTTGCCGGCTACAAGGCCTACGTCGCCGAGATGGCGCCGTTGAGTTCTGAGAACCACGCGCTCCGTCTGGAGCCCGCGTACAAGACCACCTTCCGTGCCCGCTCGTTCGACGGGCCCGGGGGGGAGAAGCCGGCCGAGCCTGCAGCTCCCGTGACGCCGCCCAAGAAGCGGCACAAGCGTCCGAAGAAACTGCGAGCGAAACCCGACACGGCCCCGACGTCTTCGCCGCCGCCTGCAGCCGGGGACACTCGGCGACCTGAGGACGTGCCTGACTTCCTCAAAAGGAAGAAGCCGAAGTGAGCGTTTGGATGTCGGCGGTAGCCCTGAGCGTTTCTGTCGCCCTGGGCTACGCGCCGGGTGTGCTCCCGTCGCCCGATGAGGCGGGTGCAACGGCTCCCGAGCAGACGGCCACGAGCGAGGGGTCGGGCGACCCTGCGAGCGAGGGGTCGAGCGAGGGGTCGAGCGAGGTTCCAGCCGTGCCCGAGACGGACGCCGCGGCAGCCGACGTGGAGCCCGAGCCGACGCCGAGCCTCGATGACGCTTTGTACGAAGAGGCGCACGACCGCTACGTCGAGGGCAAGGAGCTTTTCTTGCAACGTCGCTATCTCGACGCGGCCGCGATGTTCCGTCGGTCGTATGCCGCCGTTCCAACGGGGCGCTCGCTCTACGCCGCGGGTCTGTCCTACGAGAAGGGCGGCGACCTCGTGCAGGCGTTGGAGGCGTATCGGCGCTACCTCGACCTGCCGGACTGCCCTGCTCCGGAGCTTCACTGCGCTGGTCACCGCAGCGAGGTTACCGAGAGCGAGGCCAAGCTTCGTGCCAAGGTCGCGGAGCTGTCGATCGACGTCGACGACGGAGTCGAGTTGCTCGGCATCGAGATCGGCGATCGAATCATTCCCGTCGAGGATTTTCCGATCATCCTCGCACCGGGGCACTACGAGATTCGCGAGCGGGGTTATGCGCCCAGCGAGGTCCGCATCCGAGAGATCGACGTCGAGGCGGGGCAGGTCTTCTCCCTGCTGATCGTCGACTTCGGTGTCTCCGACAAGCCGCCGTCGAGCGAGGTCGTCGACCCGGGCCCACCGTCGCGTCCGTCCAATCGGCTGACCGAGGAGGAGCGCAGGCGGCGACTGAGGGTCGCGTTCTACAGCGGCGTGGGCGTGACCGCGGTGGCCGGAGTTGCGACCGGGATCGTCGGTGGGCTGACGTGGCGTGCGTACCGGGATCAGAAGGACCGCTGTCGTGGCGAGGGCGTCAACTGCACCGGCACCGTCTATCCGATGGAAGACCGTGAGCGCGTGGAACAGCTCCGCCCCGTGACCAATGCGCTCGTGGGCGTGACGGCCGGCCTGGGCATCACCACGGTTGTGCTCGGCCTGTTCGCCTTCACTGGGGCGAAAGGCAAAGGGGCAAGAGCCAGTGTCACCAGGGTGACCCCAACACCCGGTGGCGTTCGAGTCCGGTTCTAGCGAAATCCCGCTACACTGCCAGCCATGCAGGACTGGCGCTGGCCAACCTACCGCCCTCGCAACATCACCCTCGAGCAGGTCGTCTACGAGAACGACGACCCCAACCGTGGCGGGGTTCGGGTGAAGGCGAAGGACGGCAAGGTCTACCTCGATGCGGTGGGTGGCATCGGTTGCCTCCCGTTGGGACACAGCTCGAAGCGGTGGGTCGCGGCCCTCACCGAGCAGATGAATACCCTGGTAAGCGCCGCGGGGCCATTTTGGACCGAGGTCAACACCGCCCTCGCCAGACGGATCCTCGACATGGCACCGGTGGCCGACGGCCGGATCTTCTTCGGCAACACGGGCACCGAAGTCACCGAGGCGAGCATCAAGGTCGCGCTCAAGGCCACGGGTCGCGATGTGATCATCGGTTTCGAAAAGGCGTTCCACGGCCGCTCCTTGGGTTCCCTATCCTTGACCGCCAACCCGAAGTATCGCGACGGGTTCCTCACCACGCCCGAGGACGACGGCAAGCGCTTCGCCCACATGAATGTGGTGCGGGCTCCCTTCGGTGACCTCGAGGCCACGGCCAAGCTGTTGGAGCAGTATGAGGGCCGCGTTGCGATGGTCTGCTTGGAGCCTGTGCAAGGGGAGGGCGGCATCAACCCCGCCAAGCGCGACTTCCTGGTCGGACTTCACGGGCTGTGTCGTCAGCACGGGGCACTGCTGGGACTGGACGAAATCCAAGCTGGTAGCGGACGGACCGGGGACTTCTCGGCCTGGACCACGCTGGTTGGTGACGACCCCGAGTTGTACCCGGACATCATCTGGTGGGCGAAGGCACTCGGCGGCGGTTTCCCCATCTCGGCGATCGTGGCCCGAGGGGACATCGCGGCCCATATGGTTCCCGGCACGCATGGCAGCACCTTCGGCGGAAACCCTTTGGCGTGTCGGGCGGCCATGGAAACGCTCGACATCATGCGGGACGACGATCTGTTCGCGCGGGCGGGCGCCCAGCTGGCGACCCTGCAGGCGATCGCCGCAGCGAAGCCGATCTCAGCCGTGCGCGAGGTCAGGGGCCTGGGCTCGATGCTGGGCATGGACTTCGGCGACCCGGAGCTGGTCTCGAAGTTGGTCGGCGCCACTGCAGAGCAGGGACTGCTGGTCACCGCCAGCGGCGGCATCGCATTGCGCTGGCTGTTCCCGTACTGGGCGGGGGAAGACATCCTCGCCGAGGCTTGGGACAAGTTGGGCAAGGCCGTCGCTTCGGTGACTTGAGACCCGGCCGGCCCGCTCCCGGCAAGTCTTGCCGGGAACGGGATGACGTCCCGGGGCGATAATCGGGGCATGACGGTGGGGCTCAAAATCAAACGCATCGACACGCAAGAGTCGTTGATCGCCGAGTTCGAATCGCTCGAGGATGCAAAGACCTGGGTGGCACAGAGGCCCGAGATGGTCGAGGTGCTCGGTGTCGTCGACCCCAAAGCTGTCGGTGAGGCGGCCTTCCGCGAGCTCCGGGATGCGACCCGTCCCCTCGACGCGGAGGAACTCGCCGGGAGAGAGCAGGCGAGGGAGACCCTGCTGGCTCAGATGCGGGAGGCGGACGAACGGGAGAGCGCCCCTAGAGGCCTCGCAGGACGGATGGGTCAAACACCGCCCGAGCCACCCCCGGATCCGTCGTCGTTGCCCGGAGCGCCAGCGAGCGCGGTGATGGTCATTCGATGGCAGCAGGGCGCTTCGATGGCCAACATCGTGGACAACCGCCCGATTCCCAGCGAGGTTCGAGAGGCGGTCGAGGCTTGGGTCTCCGAGCGCAACAAGTGGCTGCACGCAAAACGGACACACGTTGGCCGCGCGGAGCTCCGTGTGCGTCCGGGCGAGCTGTCTGCGAACGATGCAGGCGAACGGGTGGAGCCCGGTGCCTCGTACAGCCAGCTGCCGGGTTGGCCTCCCGAGTAGCCTCCCGGCGCTCCCTGTCGGACGATCTACGAGCGCGCGAACTCTTTGAACTTCTCGCGGATCGTCGCGACCCCCTCATTGAGGTGTGGGAAGGGCTCCGAAGGAATGGGCATCTCCAGGAACTCGCACAGCGGTGCCCAGCCCTCCGCCACATTGAAGACGAGCAGATTGTCCGCGGGGACTTCTGCTTGCACCGCTTCGTTGTGTCGTTCGAATGTCTCGATGTTGGCGTCGTGGTCCACTGCCCCTAGCTCCCGTTCGATGATCGCCTCGGTCAGCTCCACGAACCGCCGGATCTGCTTGGAGACCAGACCGAGCGGACGAGCCCAACGCGTGGTTCGGTACAGACCCTCAAAGCTGGTGAACCACCGCTCTGGGTCCCGCACGGTGAGGACGACCTTTGCATCGGGGTACTGCTGCATGAGTTCGCGCCAGACGAAACATGACGGGGCGTCGACACAGGCGGCGTAGTCGGCGTACATCGCAGCGAGGTTGAGGGGCTGACCGTCCAGTGCCCACCCGTGCCAGTGGTCGAGTTGGACGCGGTCCTTGGCGACGACCTCCATGTGGTGGCACGGGCCGCCGAGCAACCGTTCGAGGGCAGCTCGCATCGACATCGTCCCCGTCCGCGACAATCCGGCTCCGATGACCTTCACACCCGAAAGGGTGACACAGGCACCCGGCCGCCCGGACCACCGCGCGCGAGCGTCGCGAAAGCTCCCGAGACTCCAGAAAACAAAGCTGACATAAGGCTGTCATTCCGGTGTGGGAGAAGGACATCGAACAGGCGCCACGACGCGCCCAACCGCAGGGAATCACATGAGCATCACCTTCTATTTCGCCCCCATGTCCACCGCCTCGACTGTTCACTGGAGCCTCGAGGAACTCCAGATCCCGTACGAGGGCGTCCAGGTCGACCTCAAGGACGACGCCGACAAGAAAGCAAAACTTGGCCCCGTGAACCCGAACATGGCCGTGCCCGTGCTCGTCCACGACGGGACGGTCATCTTCGAGTCGGCCGCCATCCAGATCTACCTCGGCGAGACGTTCGGGGTGGAGAAGGGCCTGTATCCGAAACCTGGACCGGAGCGTGGAGAGGCTCTGAAGTGGCTGGTGTGGGCCAACGTCTCGTTGAGCGCTGCCGTGGGTCGTTGGCTCGGCAACACCCAGGGCGAAGAGGCCCTGCGCAACGCCGCCGCGGGGGCTGAGGCTCGCAAGGATATCGATCGGCTCAACGCGATGGTCGAATCCAACCTCGCAGAGCGGCAGTACATGCTCGGTGACAACGTCTCTGTGGTGGACTTCCACCTCGTGTCGCATTTCCATTGGATGAGCTTCTGCGGCATCGACCTCACCGCGTTCCCCAACTTGGCCGCGTGGGTCGAGCGTTGTTCGGCACGCCCCGCCAATCAGAAGCTGACTGCGGCCTGAGCCGTCAGACCTCGGCGCGGAGCACCACGGCGCGCACGATGCGGTCGAGCCGAAAGTGGCGGCGCTTCTCTGCGTCGAGGTCTTCGGCGTCGAGCCGGGTCTCGTGGCGCTCCATCACGACGCCGTGGATCCGTATCCGCCGCGTCGTCTCGACGAGGTTGCCGTCCACATAAACGATGCGCAGCGGCCGTTGCTCGAACCAGGCCCGTTCCACCGCGGCACGAACCTTCTTCTCGCTGGGGAGCGCGGGCACACCGAGAAACGAAAGCTCGCCGAGACGTGCCAGAAGCTCTCGCTGGGCGGACCCGGTCAGCGCTGCGCGGACTTTGTCGAGCGCCGACTGGAGTGTGTCCGTAAAGGGCATGAGACGCGTGTCGATGGCATGGCGCCCCATCGCGATCAACAGCGCCGCTTCACGTGCGGTGAAGTTGACTGGCGGCAAGCTGTAGCTCTTGTCGAGCGCGTAGCCACCTCCCCGCCCACGCTCAGCCGCGAGCGGCAAGGAGGCGTCGCGCAGGGAGTCGAGGTCTCGGTAGATGGTGCGCAGCGTGACGCCGAAGCGCTCCGCAAGCGCTGCCGCGGTGACGCCGGTCCGACGACCCCGGAGGTACTCGGTGAGCGCGAACAGCCGCTGCGTGCGCTTCATTCAGCTGACATACCGCTGACAAGCGCTGTGTTCAACTGACATCGCTACCATCGAGGTGCCGCCTGGTCTCGCGCGGAGCGCAGCGGTCCGCGGCGACCCGGCTTCGCAGGCGCAACTTCGCCGGCGCGCTGAAGCATCCGGGCCAATTCTCGGCCTCAGAGCTTTGGTCCGTGAGCATGGGCCGGTTCGATATCCCTCAGGTAACGTTTCGTCTCCGAAGCGGGTAGGGTCTGAGGAGATGCTGCGACGACTCGCTCCTTTCGCGCTCCTTGCGATCGCTTGCAAACCTGCACCCGCTGAGCCTACGCCGACGTCTCCGGAGCAGGCGGCACCGATGGCCTCGGCCGAGGCTGCTCCGGCCGAGCCTGTCTCGGAGCCCGAAGCCGTCGCCGAACCGGAAGCGCCTGCGGAACCCGAGTCACCCGACCAGCCGGCGGAACCCGAGACTCCGGTGGAACCGGAACCAGCCGCGGCCACGCCGGAGACTCCCGCACCCGCCAAGGTTGCGAACGCGCTTCCCAAGCCTCTGTTCAAGAAGGTCAAGGCCAGCTGTGGCCGGGACGCAGGCGTCGGCACCAAGCTCAAGTCGTTTCGCCTCAAGGATCTCGAGGGCAAGGAGGTCACCAACGGTCGCTATCGCAAGCGCGTGATGCTGGTGAACTTTTGGGGCACGTGGTGCGCACCGTGCCTCAAGGAACTCCCCGAGTTCGACCGTCTCTACCGGCGGTACCGAAAGGCCGGCATGACGCTGGTTGCGATCGCAACTGATGAGGAGGCCGAGCCCGTCAAGAAACTCGTCGCGAAACGAAAGCTCCGCGCCAAGGTCTTGCTCGGCGGCGAGTCCTACGCCGGACAGTACGGTGCGCCCAACTTCCCGTTCACCTACGTGGTGGACACCACGGGGACGATCATCGGCTCGTACCACGGGTACAAAGAAGACTGCATGGGCAAGCTCGAGGACGACATTCGAAAGGCGCTCGAGAAACGCTGAGCGACGCCGCCTCCTGGCTCTCGCTAGGGCGAGCCCCACTCGTCCCAAACCCAGCGCAGGCCGCCGATGCTGTCCTCGCGCTTCACCGCCTGCACGCGGACCCACTCGTCACCGAGCAGGCTTCGGCCAAAAGCTTCCGCAGAGCCAGGACCCTGGGCAGACATGGCGGCACCCATGGTGACATGGACGACGCCGCCGGGTATGGGATCGCGAACGATCGGCGCTGAGATGACTTCACCGCCAACGACGACGGCGATCATGTGGTCGAGTGCATCCGTCGTGAGCTGACCAAAGGCCTGCTTGTCGTGGTCTTCCAGGGTCAGGACGAAGGTGTCCAGTCCCGTGAACTCGTCCTGCTTGACCGCGGCATCAAGGACCCGCGCGATCTCGAGTTGAGACTCTTGCTCTAACCAGTACGCGCGGACCGTTGTGGTCGCGAGTCCGTCTCTCGTTCGCCCGACAACCCGGCCCCACGCGAGCTGCAGGTTCGAGCGCGGCTCGAGCTCAGGCTTCCGGGCGAGGACGGATTGCAGGTATCCGGACAGCGCGCTCTGGCTGGGCCCGCGAAGCACTCGACCTTCCTCCGTGGTCCCCGGTTGCATCGTCACCTCGATGCCATCGAGATTCTTCTGACTCCGGAGATCAATGGCGACAAATTCCAGAAGGTCCTCCACGGACTCGTCTCGCTCCGCCACCCTGGCGAACCGGAGATCCACGTCAATGGGGCTCGGGGGAGTTTCGGTGCTTCGGGTCGGTTGGGGGTCCCGTCCCCGAGCTTCCGGAGGTGACGTGCACGCGGTGCTTGCGAGCGCCATTCCCAGAAGAGCTTGAACGCGAACCATCGTGAATCCGAGAGTAACTCGGATTGCCGGACGGTCGTCGCCCGGTGACCAGCCACAGCGTGCGGCCGCCACGACGTACGTCACATAACCGGATTCAGCGACCGGACAGCCGCGCATGCCTCGTCCGTCCCGTGCAGGGCCGCTCAGTGCGGTCAAAGCTGATCGGGCATCACGGCGCGCGCTTCGATCACGAGCCGGGTCAGCGCTGCGCGGCTGGGAAGGTCGAGCCGCGCGTAGATTCGGTCGAGGTGGGTCGTGACGGTTCGTGGGCTGATGAATAGGCGTTTTGCGACGGCGGCGGATGTCAATCCGTCAGCCACGGCATAGGCGACCTCCCGCTCGCGTTCGCTGAGTTGGGCGAGGTTGTCGGCAGCCGTCAGTGCAGCCTCGAGTCTCTGGAGTTCCTCCGGTCGATAGACACGAAGCACCACCTCTGTCTCCGAACCGAGGACGAGCCGAGCGCCAGCCTCGACGAAGACGCCGCCCTCCGCCACACGGCGGGTTTCGATGAAGGTCCCGTTGGTTGAGCCGAGGTCTTCCACTCGGAGGCCAGACCCAGGCACGAAGGTGACGCGGGCGTGTTGCCGGGATACGCCACTGTAGGGGAGGTGCAGGTCTGCGGCATCGGACTTGCCCAGAAGGACGACGGCGTGGGGCTCGAGAACATGCGTGCGTCCGCGACCAGGCCCACGGGTGATGAGGAGCACCGGGCGCGTCTCCCCAAGCTCTGCGCGAGGGCCGTGTCGCGTCGTGGCGTCCGACGTCATCGAGTGATGGTAGCGGATGCGAGCGCAGTCTCGAGGTCAGCGCGGATCCTCGCATTGGCCGGGTCCCTGGACAGAGCGGCAGCTGCTTGTTCCAAGCGCTTCCGATCGTCCAGCAACAGTCCCTCCTCCATCCAGGCACGCGCTCGGGAGTCGACACGGTCGACCGGGAGGCTGTCGAGCACGGCGGTGGCCTCGCGAAGGGAAACCTGTGCGCTCGCTTTGTCCCCCGTCCGGCGTTGGGCCGAGGCCAGAACGATGAGCGCCTGTGCTCGCAGGTCACCTCGGGCGTTTGCGTCGCCATCGACCAGCGCGTGCCCCCGCCGCGCAGCCTCCAGGGCGTCAACCGTTCGGCCCATTCGCAAGAGAATGTCGGCTTGCAAGGTGAACATCTCGGCCCGGACCCTGGGAGCGCGAGGCGAGGCGGTCTTCTCGAGGGCGAGAGTCTCGTCCACGGCAGTGAGGGCTTGCTCGTAGTCGCCGAGGAGGAACTTCATGAACCCGATGTTGGTATGCACGGGCACGGCGAAGCGGGGCGGAAGCTCGGGAATGGCGCGAGCGTAGCGCTCGAGCGCACCTGCGAAGTCGCCTTGAGACTTCAAGGTCCCGCCGAGCTCGACGTTGAGGAACGCGGCCGTCTGGGCGAGTGCTTCCGGGTCGGTCGCCGTGATCTGCAAGGCGCGCTCGAGGTCTGTCCGGGCCGCCTGCAAGTCATCGCTCGCCGCGGCCACCCGGGCGCGTACCCGAAGCCCGACGATCAGCGAAGGGTGGTTCTCGCCGGACAGCTCGACGCGGGCGTTCATGGATGCGTCGATCATCACCTTCGCCTCTTCGAGCTCTCCTGCGCGGGCGGCAAGGTTGGCGCCGATGTTGAGCGCCCGGGCGCGATCGGGAAGCGGGCCGTCCTCGCTCGAGCTGACCGCGGCCCTCGCCGCGTCCAGGCAGACCTCCGGTGTTGCACGGGGTAGGCGCTCCGAAAGCTCGCGCTCGCACAGGATCGCGTCCTGGTACTGCACTCGGCTGAGGCGGTTGGCGGCACTGCCGTCCCTGCGCTGAACCTTGGCGAGCGCGAGTTCGATCGCTCGCCGTGCTTCGGCAAGTTGCTCGGTGCGGCCACTGCCCAGGGCTTCGGCGCGAGCGAGCAGAGCATCGACGGCAACCTCCTCGCGTCCGCTGCGTTCCGCCAGCATCAACGCCTCGGTGCTGGTCTCCATCAGCGCATCCAGATCGTGGCGGCGTTGGTGGAGCATCGAAGCGACGAGCAGAACCTCTGCGACAAGCCCGTCGTTTTCCGTCGCGCGGGCGTCGTGCAGCACGCTCGGGAGCTGTGCGGCTGCAGTGTCGAAGTCGTGCTCGGCGATCTGGATCCTCAGCGTGAACAGGCGCTCGCGGAGGGGCTTGGAGTCTGTGGCCGAGGCATCCTCGCAGCTTCGGACCGGCGGAAGCAGGCTGAGGATGTCTGCGGTGTGCCGAGCATCGGAACTGGGGTCGGTGAGCCTGGAGACGACCGATCCCAGTTGGAGGGCTTGGCCTTCAAGGCACGCTTGCCGTCGGGAAACCTCGGCCGAGGACAACGCGCCAGACGCTTCGGCTCGGCACAAGCTTCGCAGGGCATCATCGAGCCTCGTCGCTGCGCGGTCGAGCTGGGTGTGGACGAACTCGGCGGTCGTGTCTCGCGGGGTCGTCTCAGCCGCCAGGATCGCTGCGCGAGTTTCGTCGTTCCAGTGGTCCGCACTCAGCAACGCCTCCTCGTCGCAGGCTGTCGCGGCACCCGGGCTCATCGTGGCCGCGGTCGCTCCGACACCGAGGGCGAGTGCGGCGAGCCCGGGCACAAGAACGTGGGAGATCGGGCGCACTGTCATCGCGTGGAGCAGATCCGACATCTGCGGCCATCGGTCCTGCGGGCTCGAAGAGAGTCCACGCGCCACGGCCTTACGCGCCCGAGCTGACAGCGGGACTTCGGACAGATCGATGTTGCCCTCGAGTTTGTCGAGGAGCATCGCTCGAGCCTCGCTATCCGCGAAGGGGTAGTGCCCCAGAGCGGCGCACAGCGCGACGCAGAAGCTGTATTGGTCGGAGCGACCGTCGAGCGGCTTTCCGCTGTGCTGTTCGGGTGACATGTAACGCGGTGTTCCGACGACAGCGCCCACCGCGGTGAGATCGAAGTCGATCGGCAGGCCCTCATCCCGTGATGTCGAGTCGGGCTCGACCTCGACAGCTTTGGCCGAGAGGCCGCGCGCGAGCCCGAAGTCCAGGACCAGCGCGCGTCCCCCTTCGTCGATCAAGACGTTCGAGGCCTTGAAGTCGCGGTGCAGGACGCCGGCCTCATGGGCGGCAGCCAACCCCTTTCCAGCCTGCACGAACATCTCGACAATCGCCGCGGGCTTTGGGGTGTCGGCGAGCCACGCCACCATGTCCCGCCCCGGGACGAAGTCCATCACCATGAACACGCCTGGCTGGCCCGGCTCCCGTTCGAACTCGCCGACGTCGAAGATCCGGACCACGTTGGGATGACGGATTCGGGCTGCCGCTCTCGCCTCTCTCAACAGTCGTTGTTGGGTGTCCCCCGAGTGCAGCAGCTTGATCGCGACCTCTCGGTCGAGTTGGGGGTCGTAGCCGAGATAGACCGAACCCATGGCTCCCGCACCCAGGAGCCGCCCCAACTCGTAGCGCCCCACTTGGTCGGGCGGGGGAGTGGGTGCGTCCGTAGCCGGGCGACCGCCGGTCACGATGGTCGTCGAATCCACGCGGACCCAATGGTTTCATGGTTGCCTCCGGATGCGTAGCGCGGGGGCCGGTTCAGCCCCTGGAGCAGCATGGAGGTCGCGGAGGACCGCAGCAGGGCCTCCGTCTCATGTCCTCGTCGCCGCAGCGGGAGAGGACCGAGCCGAGGCCTGATGGCGTGGCGCTCAGGCTTCCATCGCGGGGACCGAGTCGGTCTCGCCGTCCGTGTCGACGCCGAGCACGCCGAGCAGGCCTCCGAAGATCTCCTCCTCGGTCATGTTCCGTCCCGTGTCCGGCGTTCCGGTTCCGGGGTCGAACCCATACGTCATCCCGGTGGAAGGGTCGCGCCCACCGAGCACGGTGTTGCCTGCCACCATCGGCGAGATGGTCAGGAGGCCATTGTTGAGGTCGTGCCCGGTGCCGAACTCGCCGGCATTCGCGACCCGGTTTTTTGAGCGGCCGAAGTCGGTCGCCACATGGATCATGGTCCGGTCCCAAAGGCTCTGTCCGCCCTCCCACTCCTCGCCCTGCAACAAGGTGATCAGCCCGTTGGCGACCTCGTACAGGCGGCTCCACATGAACGCTTGTGTGGCGCGGTGGGCCTGGTGTGAAAAGTCGAAGGCGATCGGAGGGTTGGCCATCGAGCCCTCGGGCAAGCCGCCGCCGCCGAGGGAGGTGCCGTCCTCGAGCACGAGGTCGAAGCTCGGCCCGATGGTGACAGTGACGCTGACGCGGTTCTTGATCAGCAAGAATGCGAGCGCAGCCTGGGCATGGAGGGGGTCCCAGTCGTAGTTGGGGAACGCGTTTCGTACGAGGGCGGCGTCGGGCGAGGGCTGCAGCCCACGTGCGCTGAGGTTGTACGGAGCCTCGTCGGGCACGAACAAGAGCTGGTCGATGAGAGACGCTTGTTCGATCGAGGCTTGGTTGGAGCCCCGCAGTCCTGTCCAGGTCCGGACGCCGTTACTTCCCGCGAACGCCTGGTTGAAGCGGGAGTTTACGTCGAGGACATCGTTGCGGAGCGTTCGCGCTGTGGCGAGCACGGCCGGGTCGACCGGGTGCGAGGTGCCGCGCGAGCCGTCCAGCGCGAGGGGCCACAGCGCCGGGTTGGCAACCTGCTCACCGTAGGCCCACGCGGGCAAAGACTCGTCGCCACCGCGTTGGGTGAAGTCGGTGCCCGTTGTGAGATGGACGTTGGGCAGGGGGAAGGCTGCGCCATATTGGTTGGCCACCGCCTCCTGAATGGTGCGGCCTCGCCACGCCCCGTTACCCGTCACAGCGCGCGCCTGTGCGACCTGATGGTTGACGCTGGTGGTGGTCAGCGTCGAGACGAGCATGTCGTCGTGGTGCGCGTTGACGAACTGCGCCTGGCCGGTGGTGAACGGGACTGGAATCGGCCCGACCGAGCCGAGCGAAGCGTCGACGGCCGAGAAGGGGATCGAAGGATCGAAGTCCCCCATGACGAAGTCTGGAAAGCAGTTGAGCGTGGGTGCGGCGACCCCAGCCTCGGTCGTGCTGATGGCAAGCGGACCGTCGATGATCGACGCCCCGCCTGAGGCGCACATGACGATGAGGAACCGAGGATCTTGCGAGCCTCCTGCACGTCCGGGGCGAATCCCGGACAGCCCCGCAAACCCCCCCGCCGCTCCCGCGGTGAGGCCCTGCAATGCACGACGCCTGGTGATCTTGGAGTGTGACATTAGTAGAACAACGCCTCGGTGGAAGTTGCGATGACGAAGCACGCCATCTGAGCCCAGGTTTGGGCGCGATCGCTTTCGGGGAGATCCGCATACATGGAACTCACCGCGTCGGTCTCGGCCTCGGTGGCCTCGCGAAGGAGCAGCTGTCGGTACAAGCGTTCCACGACCGCGTCGCGGCCGGAGGCGTCCGAAGCATCTCCGCCTGCGACTTCCTGGAACGAAGCGGCGTTGCCCGAATCGGAGAAGTCCTGGGCCGCCCGCTCCCCGCAGGCCGACAGGGCGATGCGGTCCACGGCGATCGGTGCGGTGATCGGCATGGTCTCCAGCGGTTCGAACAGCCGCAGACCAAAGGCGTCGACCTCGCCAAGCGCGATACGGTGGACGTTGACGCAGTCGAAGGCATCGAGTTCGGAACACAGCGCTTCGCGGGGTAGCGACAGCGCGTTCGAGAGGTCGGAGGCGTAGCGCTCGGCTGTCTTGAACTTGACGCGGGGCCGAGCTGAAGGGGCCTGGTCGCCCGGTTGTGGCCCGCCGGACTCGTCGACGGAGTCCTCTGTCTCGCCCTCAGTCCCTGAGGGGCCCGTTGTCGGTCCGGATGTTTGCGTGTCGGTGCCGCCGGTCGAACCGGAGCTGCTGCTCGAGCTCGAGCCTCCACCACCGCATGCCAAGAGACAGGCGGAGGTCAGACCCAACAAAAGTGCGCGGTGATCAAGGGACACTATAGGCCTCCGTATCGATGAGGTCGTGCAACATGGCTTCGACGTCGTGGTTGTGAACGCTGGCGAAGTCCTCGCCCAGGGTGACGAAGGCCTCCGTCTCGAGAGCGCTGGGTCGCTCGCCGACGAGCTGAACCCAGTAGTCCATCACGGTCGCGCTTGCGAACTCATCACTGTTGGCCGCGACTTCCGCCCACTCGACGAGGTTTGCCACCGGCTCGCCGAGGATCCATCCCGCTTCCGGAGTGGTGTCGACATTCGGCTGGGTGCTGTCGGCGAATGAAGCCAACCGGTTCGCGTCGTAGTCGCCCGATCCTCCGGCGCCGCCGATACCGTTGTAGCGCGAGAAGGGATAGGAGAGCGGATCGAGCGTGCGGTGGCAGCCCGCACACGTGGCATCGGTGACGCCTTTGTCGTCGTAGTCCACCAGGGTCTCGGAGCCCGGGGGCTCGACCAAACCCTCGAGCTTGGCGATGTCGGTGCCCAAGTAGGACCGATACGCCTGGGCGGCGGTTGTTCGTGGGATGGCAGTGAACATCGTGTTCATCACGAAAAACCATCGCGAGGTGACCATGCCGGCTCGAAGCTCGATCGGCGCAAAAACCCGAACTTCGGCACCTCGGCTGAACTGCTCGGCCTCGGTCATGACAAAGTACTCGGTCGTGTTTCCGTCGTTGCGCCCGACGACGTACTGCGCAAGCAGCAGGTCTCGGGCGTCGCGTCCATCCGTCTGGGCCCAGACGAACAGGTTGTAGTCGTCGTCGTAGTCGGCCAGCGGGACACCGCCCTCACCGGCGCCACTCTTGATCGCGGGCAGCGGGGTGATCTTGCGGTGGGCCAGCTGCCAAAGCACCCCGCCTCGACCTCGCCAGAACTCTGTGTCGAGGCAGGTGTCGAGCGCCTCGTGGATGCGAACCCTGGGGTCCGCATCCGTGGTGACAGCCTCGAGCTCGGCGAGGGTGGGGCTGTGGCCGCAGACGTCGAGCATCACCTTGCGCAGGGTGTAGGCCGCATCCGGGTTGCACACGTCGTACTGCCAGTCTTCGCTGCCTGTCGTGTCTTCGCAGGTGGCGCCGCCGGGGATGTCGTCCGCGTCGGCGGGGTCGGAGCCCGCGAGGAGTTCTTCGTAGTTGGCGTAGTCGTCCTCGTCCGCGTCGAGATCTTCGACGGCGAACAGCGCATCGGCGAGCCCGTCGGTGAACTCCTGCATGGAGACCGTGCCATCGCCGGGCCATCCCGCGGCCTCGATTTGGTCACCGAACCCGTTCCGCGGAGCCTCCCCCGCGCTTTGGTGACAGAGCGTGCAATCCGGAGTCGAGCCCGCGCACGCGGGCATGGTCGGATACGTGTCGCAGACCAGCGCGGGCGCATGCGGTTGGGCCTGGGCCCGTGAGGTGGAGAGCAACCCGAGGGCACTCATCGCGAGAAGACACGTGTTCCTTTGCAACCGCACAGCCAAGCCCTGCGACGAGTATCCCGCGGCACTCGACTCGGGACAATTGGAAGGACTCCGTATTTTCCCGCGCGCCGCAAGCGTGGTGATGCGCTGCACAACGTCCTGCCGGTTGTTTCCGGCGTGGGCGTCATCGTTGAAGGTCTCAGCGGGCCTGGCTCCTCGGCCTCCGCATTGCGGTTCGCGAGTGACCCGCGTGCCACTGCATCGTACCGAACATGATCATGGGCTCGTGGGAGGTACGTCGTCTTGCGTAGCGCGGATGACGCCTGTCGAAAGCGCGTTCCGTCGCTGCTGTCGTTGTGGGTGCCGGGTTGGGAAGCCCGCCGCACGGCCGGCGCGTTGATATACATCTTGTCCGTCGGCGGGCCCTTCCGGGTCGCCGGTATCCGTGCGATGGGGAGGACAAGCGCAGCGTGAAACAAGCACTACCCTCGAGAGTCGATCTCTGCGTGGTTGGAGCAGGGTCCGCCGGTGCGGCGCTGGCCGGGAACGCTGCCCGTCGTGGCATGCGGGTCTTGTGTCTCGATCGCAAGCCGCTCCGGGGTTCAGGGGCACACTGGGTCAACGGTGTCGGTCGAGGCGACTTCGAAGCGGCGGGGGTCGAGGCTCCGCAAGGCGCTGAACTTCGAGGTCTCGACAATCCGTTCCACTTGTTCGCGGGTCAGGGGCCCGAGCGGCTCACCATTCGCAACCACGGCGTACTCGAGGTCGACATGCGAAGGCTCGTCGAGCGCTTGCAGCGACGAGCGACCGAGGCCGGAGCGACGCTCGTGGGCGGCGTTCGTGTGAGGGGCATCCTCGGCACCGCGGTCTACACCTCCGAAGGTGTCGTCGTGGCGGACTCCATCGCTGACGCTGCTGGGATCCGCGGCGTGTCGGCGTTGCCGTCCCGCCCGGTCAGACCCACCGACGTCTGCGCCGCAGCACAGTCCGTGCATCGAGTCTCCGACCCGGGCGCAGCGCAAGCTTTTCTCGACGCGCACGAGGTTGGCGAAGACGAGACGCTTTGTTTCAGTGGCGTCGCGGGCGGGTACTCGATCCTCAACGTCAGGGTTGCGCACGGCGAAGTGGGAATCTTGGCGGGCTCGATTCCCGCCGAGGGGCACGCATCGGGCAAGCGGTTGATCTCGGACTTTGTCGCCGAGCATCCGTGGGTGGGGGAGTTCGTCTTTGGCGGATACCGGCCGATCCCACTCGGCGCTCCTCAGCCCATTCTCGCGGAGGGGCGCGTCGCTCGGCTTGGTGACTGTGCTGGGCAGGTCTTCGCGGCGCACGGCTCGGGCATTGGCCCCGGAATGCTCGCCGCACGCATGCTCGCCGATGCCTTGGTCGACGGCGGAGGCCCCGACGACTACGCCGTGCGTTGGATGAGGGCGCAAGGCGGGCTGTTCGCCGCCTACGACCTGTTTCGCAGGTTCTCGCAACAGCTCTCCTTGGACCAGCTTCAGACGCTGATGCGTACGGGCTTGTTGGACGAAGCGTCCGCGGCCGCGGGTCTGAGCCAGGTGCTTCCTCGACCCAGCGCTGCTCTGCTCGCCCGTCTCCCCCGTGGCCTCGCACACAGTGGTGCCGCGCTCACGATGCCGCTCGCCGAAACGGTGGCCAAGATGTCGGCCGCCGTTGCGCTGTACAGGGCGTACCCGAAGAACGCCTCCATGCGTGCGGGATGGTCGAAGCTTGCCGCGACGCTGTGATCACCCGCAGTCGAGGTCAAGCTTGGCGCTGACCTCCACGGGGATCTCCTTGTCGCCGTCGTAGACGATGAGGTCGCTGAGCGCCGCGACATGTGGGGACGTGAGCGTGGCAGTGCCCTTGACCTCCACTTGCTTGCCACAGCTCGCCTTGAGGTCCGCGGCTTTTTGCGCGGGGATCTCGAGCGACCAAAACACGATGTTCGGCACGTTTGGGCTCCCGGAACGATCCAGGTCAGGCGCGTCGATCGGGATGACGAACGCTTCCCGGCTCGGTGTCATCGAGCTGGACTCGAGCTTGGTTTCGAACTCGTGCCCATCGATCACGACCTTGCCGTCTTTCGCCTTGTACTCGAAGCTCGCGTGCTTCTCGTCTTTCGGGTACGCCGCCGAAAGCTTGATCGGGGCCTTGAGTTCGGCGCGCAGCGTCAACGAAAGCGACGCTTTCCCCAGGCTGAGCTGCCCTCCGGGGTTCTCGAAGGCGTTGTCTGCGTCGAACGACGCTTTGACCGTGGCGCTGGGAGCATCTGCCTTTTGGGCCGCGGCCGGAGTCGGCTTTGTGGCGTCGGAGGCTTCCGTGGCGGGGGCCTTGTCGTCGCAACCGTAGAGCGCGAGCAGACCGAGGCAGGCGATGGTGTGAAGCTTGGCCACGCTCCGGAATTAGACCGGCCGCCCCAAACGGTCAACTTCTCGGCCGGAGTGGGCGTCACCCTGCAGACTCGCGTGGCGGACTCAGAATTCGAAACCCACCTTTCCGTCCTGCACTCGCAGCCGAGCGTCGAACTTCTTTTTGGCCTTGGACACGAAGCCCTTGAGCACCTGCGTGCGGCCGCTCTTGAGGAGCTTCGCGACCATCGCCGGGGAGATCCGCTTGCCCGACATGGTCTTCCAGATCACGAAGGTACAGCCTTCGCGCCAGCCGCTGCAGGAGTATGACTTGGGCTTTTCGATGACGGGCTTGCCACAGGTCGGACAAGCTCCTTGGGACTCCCCTGACGGCGCCTGCCTGCCCGGGCCAGACCTCTTGCGTTGGCTGCTGCTGCGTTGCTTGCCCCGGTCCCCAGCTGTCCCTCGTTTGGGTCGACCGGTCTGCGACCCCGCGGTGGGAACCGCCAGCGCTCGGACTGTGCCCGCCCGGGTGAGGCAAAGCTGCTTGCGTTCTCCGCCGACCTCGACCGGCGACGCGAGCATTCGGTGTTGCAGCAGCTCTCGGGCCATGTCCGGCTCGATCACGGTGCCTTCGAATGCCTTCCACAACACATACCGACAACCCGCCTGCCATCGGCTGCACCCGAAGCCGCGTTTCCCCTCGATGACTGGAGCAGAGCATCGTGGGCAAGGGCCGAGGCGGTCGGCAAGAACGGGGCGGGAGTCACTCGCGCTGACCAACGACCGGGTGAAGGCCTCGATCTCGGCCATGAACGTGTCGGGCTTGAGCCGGCCGAGTTCGATCTCTTTGAGCTTCGCCTCCCAATCGCCCGTGAGCTCGGCAGACTTGAGGATCGGGTCCCGCAACAGCGCGACGAGGTACCGGCCCAGATCCGTCGCCCGCAGGGCCTTGTCCTCTCGGCGAATGTAGTCGCGCCGTAGGAGGGTTTCGATGATCGATGCCCGTGTCGCCGGAGTTCCCAGACCCCGGGCCTTGAGTGCTTCCTTGAGTTGCTCGTCGTCGACCAGCTTGCCCGCGGTTTCCATCGCGCCGAGTAGCGAGTTGTCGGTGAAGTGCTTTGGAGGCTGGGTCTTCCCCGCGTGAACCTCGGGCTTGTGCGGCCCCTGCTCACCGCGGACGAACGCGGGGAGGAGCTGCTCGGTCTTGGATTTGGGGCCGGGCAGGACCGCCGTGAACCCCGGCTTCACCACGCGAACGCCCTTGGCGCGCAACCGGACGTCTGCTGCGTGGGCCTCGACCGTGGTGAGTGCCTTCTCGCAGTCGGGGTAGAACGAGGCGATGGTTCGCAGCGCGATCGCGTCGTAGACCCGGCTGTTGCCCGGACCCGGCCGCGTGGTGGGAATGATCGCGTGGTGATCGGTGATCTTCGAGTCGTCGAAGCTCCGCGACGTCATCCGAAGCCGAGATCGGTCCAGTCCGCCCACGGCCTCGGCGTAGGTCTTGCCCAGGGCCGTCAGCAGTCCAGGCATCTCCTTCTTCATGCTCACCGGAAGATGGCGAGAGTCGGTGCGAGGGTAGGTGATGGACTTGCTCTCGTAGAGCTTCTGCACCTGGCTCAGCGTCTGAGCGGCCGACATCCCGTAGCGCACGTTCATGTCCCGTTGCAGCGTGGTGAGGTCGTAGAGCTGCGGCGGCTTGACGTGCTGCGTTCGCGTCTTGACATCATCGATGACTAGCGGCTCGGTGGCGATGCGCTTTGCGACCTCATCCGCGGCCGCTTGGGTCTCGAACCGTTTGCCGGTGCTGATGAACAACGCCTCGCGGTACTGGGTGCGCAGCTCGAACCATGGGACCGGGACGAACTCGATGATCTCGTCGTCACGTTCCGCGATGAGAGCGAGGACCGGGGTCTGGACCCGTCCCACACTCCACAGCAGTCCGGCCTCTCCGTGCCGCACGGTGTAGTTACGCGTCGCGTTGAGGCCGACGAGCCAGTCCGCCTGGCTCCGACACCGTGCCGCGGCTGCCAGGTGTTCGTAGGCTTTGGCTGGCCTGAGGTTGGAGAACGCGGAGGCGATCGCGGAGGGCGTCAGCGAGCTGAGCCACAGGCGCTGGGTGGGCTTGCTGGTGCAGCGACTCTTCTGGGCGATGTTGCGGAAGATCAGCTCTCCCTCCCGTCCA
Source organism: Nannocystales bacterium (assembly GCA_050633305.1). Lineage (GTDB taxonomy): Bacteria > Myxococcota_A > Polyangia > Nannocystales > Nannocystaceae > CAJXVA01. The sequence goes on along the minus strand of JBOEGF010000015.1, from coordinate 46,791 downwards.
GCATCTGTCGCGCAGATGACCGCGGTCGACTTGCGCAAGAGGGAGGCGACAATCTTGTACTGCGCCTTGGAGCGGGCATCTCCGGTGAGCGCGAGCTTGAACGGCTTGGGGACAATCGGCAGCGTCTGGAGGGTCCAGCGCCGAAGAGCAGGGTCGTACTCGTGGGGCTCGCACAAGCCGACGAGGTGACCGAGCGCCCAGGTGACTTGGTAGCCCTTGCCTTCGAAGTAGCCGTCCCGCCGGGAGGTGGCGCCGAGGTACGCGGCGAGCTCGCGAGCCACGGAGGGCTTTTCGGTGAGTACCAGATTCATCGGCGTCGGGGGTCGCGAGAACCATCCGGGCGGCGGAACTCGTGGGAGAAGGTGACAGGACCGAGCGTGCCTTCGCAAGGGCACGTGGCCGCGGTGGCCGTGGATTCTGCGTCGCTGTGCTCGTTCTGCTCGGCGCGCCGCCCGGACGGGCACAGCAGTGACGAAGAAAAACCGCCTTCGCGGTGATCTCTGCGAGCTGCCGCCGGGCTTCGGGGTTGTGCTCGCGCCCAGGACGGTCCCCCGGACTCGGTGCCTCGCCCCGGGGAATGTCGCGAGACCGGTGGACTGACCCCGTGGTGGGGCTCCGCAGCCCCAGTCAGCTGCCGCTCGGAGCGAACTCGTGGTCTTGGCCGCGAAGGGGACCCCTCTGAAGAACGCGTCAGCCCCGGCATGAAAGGAAACAATGCGATGACAACACCGAACAGAAACACCACCAATGCCCCTCAGCTCACTCTGCATAAGGTGACTGTGTATGACTCTGGTTCCGGCGGCTCGTATGTCCAGCCGCAGCTCCGAGACGATCGCGATAACAGTATCAAGAAGGGCGGCTATGACGTTGTGGAAGACCAGGTCACCGACGGCGGTACCTACCAGGCTACGCTCACCGCGTATGACGGTATCGAGATCGTGTCTGTCTACAGTGCGTCGGTCAAATGGGACCTTTCGAATGGCAACACGACGGCGACATCGCCTCTGATCGACTTCGAAGAGTTCTGCAAACAACAAGATGTCCAGTTCATCGTCCAGGCGAAGCTCGACGGGTCTTCGAACGCGATCTCGAACCCGGATGGATGGTCGCTCGACGACGGCGTATGGACGCTCGACCCGTACATACGGCTCAAGCGTAAGACCTTGGCCTCGAGCCCCCCAAGGCCCAGCCTCTAGCAGGGCCCTCCGCGAGAGATGGGCGCCGACCCGCGAGGACCGGTTCGGAAGCGCGGGGTTCGTCCGGTGCTCCGCGAAACCCGGTCGCGCACCCGGCACCCACCGAAGAACAGGCGGTGAAGCACGGGGCTGGGCACTCGCGCGGCACCGTCTTGCCGTTCTTGACGTGCGCTGTGCAGCTGGCATCGTGCGCGCGTGGTCGAACCGATCCGATACACAGATCTCGATACGGGCGCCGTGCACGAGGAGGCGGTCTACGGCGGATTCTGGGTCAAGCTGCTCTACGGGACCTGGCTCGGACGGCTGTTCTCCACGCTCGTCGCGGCGCCTCCCGTCAGTCGGTTCTATGGGTGGCTCCAAGACAGGCCGGCCTCCAGCCGCAAGGTCGGTCCATTCGTCAAGCAGTTCGATATCCAGATGGACGACTTCCTTCCTGAAGAGGGCCGGACCGCCGCGTCGCCGTACTCCACGTTCAACCAGTTCTTTACCCGGCGAGTCACCGATGCGGCTCGTCCGTTCGCGGATGGAGCACGCTTCCCAGCACCTTGTGACGCGCGCTACTTCGCCTACAACGAGCTCAACGATGCGGTGAGCATCCCGGTGAAGGGGGCGTTCTTCAAAGCGAGCGCGTTGCTGCGAAACGAAGAGTGGCAGTCCCACTTCGAAGACGGCCCGGGCTTCATCGCGCGGCTGTGCCCGGTCGACTACCACCGTTTCCATTTCCCCGACGATGGGGAGGTGCTGGCGTCGTGGCGGATCCCCGGAGCGCTCCACTCCGTCAACCCTTGGGCGCTCGCGTTTCGCCAAGACATCTTCATGCTCAATGAGCGCGAGGTGACGATCTTGGAGACGAAACGGTTCGGCAAGCTCGCGTTCATCGAGGTCGGAGCCACCTGTGTCGGCAAGATCAAGCAGACGTACCAGGGCAAGCAGTTCTCGCGTGGCGACGAGAAGGGCATGTTCCTCTTCGGTGGATCGACGGTGATCGTCATCGGAGAGAAGGGACGCTGGAGCATCGATCCGGCGATCGTGGAGAACACCGAGATGGGGATTGAGACCTACCTCAAGATGGGGCGAGCCCTGGGCGAGTCGTAGGGCCCGCGACCGCCAAGCGTTTGGCAGCCCTACTCGGGCGTGGGGGTCGAGCGGTCGTCTTCCGCGAGTCGGGCAAGGTTCGCTCGAGCCCGAACCAAACCCTCCTCTTTCGGATTGCCCGACTGTTCGAGGACCCGGACGGCCTGTTCGTACGACGCCCGAGCAGCCTTGATTCGCCCCAGGCACCGCCGCCTATCCCCACGGGCCGGCGTCGCCGGTGAGCCACGCCAGCACGCCGACGGCGACGACAAACAGGAACGCCATCAAGAGCCCGCGGAGCCTCATGCGTTCGAGCGTAGCCCATTGCTCGTTGCCTTCCGAGCGTCGACTGCCCGCCAGCCCAAAGGCCGCCGGCACATGACTCCGACACCGCCTATACTCTCCAGGTGACACGACGCAAGGATGCGGGCGTTCGCATTGGTATCGATCTGGGCACGACGCACTCGCTCGCGGCGGTGTTGATGGACGGACAAGCCATCATCATTCCCAACCTGCTTGGCGAGCGGCTCACGCCAAGCGCGGTCTCGGTGGACCACGAGGGACGCACTCTCGTGGGTGCGCCGGCCAAGGCTCGAGAACTCACCCACCCGGGTGAGACCGTGTGCAACTTCAAGCGGGACATGGGAACGGAGAGGAGTTGGACGCTCGCGAACAAGTCGATGCGCTCCGAGGCTCTGTCCGCGCTGGTGCTCGCCGATCTACGACAGGGGGTCGAGGACCACCTTGGGCTATCCGTACTCGAGGCCGTGGTGACGGTGCCCGCCTACTTCGGGGAGGACCAACGCCGCGCCACCCAGGCCGCGTGTGAGATCGCCGGCCTGCACGTCGAGCGAATCATCAACGAGCCCACGGCCGCAGCGCTGGCCTACGGGTTCGGGAACCCACAGAGCGAGGCCAAGCTCGTGGTGCTTGATCTCGGTGGAGGCACCTTTGACGTCTCCGTGCTGGAGGTCACCGATGGTGTGATCGAGATCCTGTCCTCAGCGGGCGATGCTCGGTTGGGAGGAGAGGACTTCGTCGAGGTGATGATGACGCACTGCGGCGCGCGGATTCTCGAAATCGAGGGCGTTGACTTGAGCCGCGCTGCGGACCTCTCTGCAAAACTTCGTGTGGCCTGCGAACGTGCCAAGCGCGCACTGTCCTCCGCCGAACGAGCGTCGGTTGTGGTCGCCGGTGTAGGCCCCTCGGCCAAGACATACACGGTCGACGTGACGCGGGAGCAGGTCCATCAGTGGTGGGCACCGCTGGTGAGCCGGATGCAGACTCCGATTCGGCAGGCGCTCAAGGACGCCGGCTGGATGCGAAGCGCGGTTGATCAGGTGCTGCTGGTCGGCGGCGCAACCCGGATGCCGCTCATCGATGAGTTGGTCGCGACTGTGTTCAACAAGGAAGGGACTCGCGTGCTTTCCCCCGACGAGGCCGTCGCCATGGGAGCGGCGGTACAAGCCGCGCTGAAAGCCGACGACGCACAGGTCGAAGACTTGGTGGTCACTGACATCGCTCCGTTCAGCCTTGGTGTGGACCACAGCACTGAGCATGGACGACACCGGGTCAATGGGATGTTCGCCGCGATTGTGGAGCGCGGCACGGTCTTGCCCGCCAGCCGATCTCACGTCTTCAGCACGATGGACGACAACCAGCGGACAGTCGAGTTTGGCGTCTACCAGGGCGAGCACGCTCTGTGTGAGCACAACACCAAGATCGGCGAGTACAAGATCAAGGGGATCCCTTCGGGTCCCGCGGGAACCGAACAGATCGAGGTGCGCTTCTCCTACGACCTCAACGGACTGTTGGAGGTCGAAAACACCGTCCTCTCGACTGGCAAGAAGCACACGCTCGTCCTGGACCGATCTGGCCGCGGCATGTCCCAGACCGAAGTGTCCCGGGCTCAGACTCTGCTGCAGTCGCTGAAGTTTCACCCCCGCGAGGCCCTGCCGAACGTCGCCGCACTCGAGCGAGCGGAGGCGCTGTTCACGACCCTCACCGGAGAGCGCCGCGCCTTGCTCGGGGACCAGATCGGCTCGTTCAAGTCGTGCCTCGAAGCGCAGGACCCCACCTTGATCCGAGAGCGCCGCGAACAGCTCTTGGTCATCATCGAGCGCCTTCAGCAGCACTGAGATGACTGCGTCCGAAGCTTTCGAAATCCTGCGGGTCGCACCGGGGGCAGATGCCCGAACGGTCAAGCGCGCGTATCACAAGCTGCTCAAGCACCACAAACCGGACTCCGACCCCGAAGGGTTTCGGCGTCTGAGGGACGCGTTCGAGGCGGCGAGTGAGGCGGCGGCGCTGCAAGCCTTCGAGGACCGATTCGAAGAGTCGATGCCGCCTTCGGGGGACGGCGAGGTGAGGGCGCAGCACGGCTATGACGAGCAAGCGTCGCCAGTCTCGGACGAGGATCCGGGGTCCAACGTGGACCCGGCGGTGGTGCATGACGCCCTCGATCGTGACGAGCTTCGATGGGCGTTCGAGCTGGTGATGGACGACCGTTGGGGCGCCGCGATGCTTGGGGACCACGATGAAGCGCTGCGTTGGGCGACACGCCGACTGGGGCTTCTTCTCGTGCTGCAGCACCGCCCGACGTTCGATCTGTTGGCATCGAAATACCCGGAGGCTTTCGACAGTGGCGACGAGCAGCTCGTCTACCTCCTGCGGGTCAGCGGGGAGTGGCTGAAGCTGGCGGGACGGGTCGAGTTGCCGCCAGCCCTGGTCGCGTTTGCCACACGTGCTCCTGTGGTGGACGCTCCCGAGGAGCGCCGGGTGTTGGCTCGAGCACTCGGAGAGTGGTTCGAGCGAGATGTTGCCCGAGGCATTCGTCTGATGGACTCGGTCGCGCTCTACAGCGATGACGTGGCGCCTTTTTTGTGCGAGCTGGCCCTCGAGTTCGACGCCGAACTCGCGGCTCACGCCACTGGCGACGCTCCAGCGAAAGCCCTCCGTGTGCTCACTTGGCCGACCACGGTCTTGGCCGTCGTAGTCCCGCTTGTCCTCCTCCTCGCTGGCAGGTTTGGAGGAGGCATCTGGGCGATCTTGCGGATGCTTGGGGTGGGTGGCGTCCTCGGTTTCATCTACGGAGAGGGCGCCGTATATGAAGCGTTGCCGTCCCTGCGCCGACGCTTTCTGTTGGCGTGCATCGAGGCCGGGCTGGAACCGTCGCGCGCGGCTGCTGGGTTTGGCGTTCACCTCTACCTGCGCCGGACAGTCGAACAGGACGAGGGACTCGAGCTGGGATTCCACATCGGGCGGCTCGCACAGCTTGGACGTGGATCATGAAACTGAGTGAAGCGGTCGAGCTCCTCGGGGTGGCCGAGGACGCGGATGCCAAGGCGATCAAGCGCGCCTATCACAAGCTCCTCAAGCGTCACAAACCCGACTCGGACCCCGAGGGGTTTCAGCAGCTGCGTGAGGCGTTCGCCGAGGTGAGCGAGCACCTTCGCCTGCGAGATTTCTTGGCGTCGATCGAGGAGGGGCGTGCAACCGGCCCCGCCGAGTCGCCGGAGCGAGGGTCCCCGGCGTTGGACTTGCCCCACACGGAACCGCCAGACGCCGACCGTGGACCCGAAACCATCGTCCAGCATGACGTGGACCCCGACGCGGTAGAGCATGCATTGGTGCAGGGCGATGTCGAGGCTGCCCTCGCCCTTGTCATGGAGGAGCGATGGGCCAACGCGATGATCGACGACGAGGATGGGCGGTTGGGGTGGCTCACTCATCAGGTGTCGAAGGTGTCGGTGCTCTCGAACCGTTCGGGTTACGACGCCCTGACGACACGCTATCCCGAACTCGTTCACAGCTGGATGGATGAGGAGGTCGCCTTGTTGCTGTTGGTGAGTCCGGACTGGGAGCATCTCGAGGCGCATGAGGACGTTCCTCCCGCGTTCAGCGACTTCGTGGTGCATTCGGCTGGGCTGGCGGACGAAACACGGGCTATCGAGCTCGGCCGTGCGTTGGCGGCCTGGTACTGGAGCGAGCCCACGGAGGCCTGGCGGTTCCTCTCCGCGACGTTGTCGCGTCGGCGGGCGCTGGCGTCGTATCTCGCCGAACTCCTTCAGCGGTACGAGGAACTCGTGGAGGAGGGAACGCAGGAGCTGCCCTTGCAGGTCGAGCAGAGCCCGAGTCGAGTGCTGGCTCCGTTGACGACTCCGTTCATGGCCCTCGCCGTCATCTGCGGGTTGTCGACGTACATCTCGTTGGCTGGGTCCATCTCGAGTGCGTGGGGAATCGTCGCTCGCATGGGTCTTACGGCCCTCGCCGTGTTGGTCGTCATGTTCCTGGAGCTGCTCGTCTACAACGCCTGGCCGGCAATTCGGCGACGATTCCTACACGCCTGCATGGCCGCAGAAACGCTGCCTGAGGACGCGGCTTGGTCCCTGACGGGTCACTTCATGCTTCGCGCTGCGATTGCTGGAGACATGCTCATGGAGGCGGCGTTTCGGGTCGGCCGTCTCGCTCGCCTCGACCCGCAGGCTTGAGTCGGCGAGCCCCACACAAGCCACCGCGGTTCACCAGACCACGCAGGCGTTCTCCGCAACCATGACATCGCCCGGCTCGCACGTGAACGCCTCCTGGAACGGGGGGAAGTTGGCGAGCATGATGTTGACGCGGTGTTTGTTGCTGCTGTGCGTGTCGACTTCGGCAGCGGCCGCGGCTTGGGCTCCGGTCTCGTCACTGCACCAGGTCTGGCCGTACGCGAGGAAGAACAGCTGGGCATCGGTGAGACCGTCGACGTGAGGTCCTGCCTGGTCGGGGTGTCGCCTCAACCAGGTCTGATACGCGGACCAGGACGCATGCATGCCCCCCAAGTCGGCGATGTTCTCCGCGAGTGTTCGGTGTCCGTCGAGGCGCGCGCCGTTGGCCACCCGCTGGCCGTCGAACGCGTCGACCAGGCACTGCGCTCGCTGGGCGAATGCTTGGTTGTCGGCCGGGGTGAACCACGGTGAGAGGCGGCCCTGTTCATCGAAGAGACGACCAACGTTGTCGAAGGCATGGGAGAGTTCGTGCCCAACGCCGTTTCCGATTCGAGCCAGGTTGACCACGTAGGGAAGCCCGGGTCCGAAGTAGGGCGGCTGCAAGACGCCGGCGGGCAGGGTGATCCTGTTGTGGGGAGGCTCGTAGAAAGCATTGGCCTCGGCCAAGGGCGCCCAGCGTGGGACGAGTGTTTCGTGCAGCTCGCGGTAGCTCTCGATGGCGCTGGCACGCCGAAGTCGCAGCACGTTGACGGCGTGGTCGGACCCAAGGTTGACGTCTGCGGGGAACGGTCGCCACCCCGAGGGCGCGCCAATCCTGGCGTCCAAGGCGTGCAACTTCTTGCGGGCCGTTGCTCGGGTGGAGGGGTCGAGCCAGGTGTTGGCGGCGAGTCGGCGATCGAGTGCGCCGGCGACGTCTTGAGCCACCCTGCGTGCAAGTTCGTGTTGCGCAGCGGAGTACGTGACCTCGGTGTAGATGCGATCGATCGGGTCGCGCATCCAGGTGTAGGTGGTCTCTGAGCAGCGAAGCTCAGACGGGGGGTCGTAGTACTCGAGGCCCGCGAGGAAGCGAATATGAAAGTCGTCGTTGAGGCGTTCGAACTCGCCCCCGAGCGAGTCGGTGTTGAGGTGCAGGACTTGCCAGCGGGTATAGGCGAGGACCGCGTCGAGGTTTTCCGGCTGCGACCACAGCGCGAGCACGTTGCGGACCAGGACCGGGTCGACCGCCAGAATGCGGCTGGACGCGTCCAGGCCCATCGCCGTGAGCACCGCTGGCCATGAGAACCCGCCGAAACCCGTGTCCTGAATCTCGACGATCTCGGGGACCATGGCGGAGGAGAGCCTCCTTTGCGAGGCGAGCTCGAGTCGCGCGAGCTTGGCCTCCAACTCCACCACCAGCGTCGCTTCGGACCGCGCACGCGCCAAGGGCATCCCGAGCGCGACGAAACTGGCGCGGATGAATGCGCGGTAGCGTCGCATGACTCTCGGGTCGGAGTAGCGGAACGCGTGCATACCCGTGACCGGGAGGGAGAGCCACAGGTTGCGACGTCCGGTCCTCGGGTGGTCGCCGACCGTGAGCCGGGCCGGCGCTCCTCCGAAGTATTGCAGCTCCCCAACGACCTTGGCGAAGCCGGGCATGTCTTTGACTTGGTCGAGCGGCGCGAGGATGTTTTTCACCAACTTCAGGCCGCGCTCCCGGGGGGCGTGGTCCTGGCAGGCGCGGGAGAACTCCGTGATGCGGCGGCGGTCCTCGCTTGCCCCAGGGTTGGTTGCGGCGACCTTGATGATGTCGCGAATCCACATCTGGTTGAGGGTGCTGAGCTGCCGCAAGCCGACCCCTCGATAGGCCTGTTCTTGTTCGAGCGCCTCTTGCCATCCTCCGCAGGCGTAGGTGTAGAAGTCGTAGCAAGGGTCGACGCGACAGCTCATGACGGCAGCCATGCGATTGTCGAGTGGCTCGTTCGTGGCAGCATCGGCGGCGGTCAACGAGACGGTCTCGTACGCTTGCTCCCATGGCAGGGGTTCTGCCGTCGGGCACGGGTGCATCGCGCAGGCCGAAGTCAGGGCCATGGCGCCCAGGCCCCCGAGTGCGCTGCACCCTCGTCTGAGGTGAGTCGAAGCCGAGCGACGCTTGTTCCTGACTCCTGTCATGGAGCGCGAATGCTACCAGCCGCTCGGGGAACGCCGCGCTGTCGTCAGCCCGCGAGGGCCTGCTCCATCGAGTCGTGCAGCTGTTTCCCGGTCGTTCCCCAGGCCGGAAGCGCGACCCCGAGTTCCTCGTACCAACGCATGATGTTGGGGAACTTCTGGTAGGGGACACGGCTGCGGGGCATTTGGCTCAACGGCGCCGCGAGGTCGATGTCTGCCAAGGTTGGCCGGTCCCCAAGCACGAATCGCCGCGTCGCGAGGTGGGTGTCCAGGATCGGGGCATCATGCTCGATGCGTCGATCCGCTTCGGCGATCCGGGTGGCATCGGGTTGTCCTCCCATGATTGGCGCCACGACGTTCTCCTCAAAGTAGATCGGCGCGGGGATACGGAAGTGCTCGGCGGCCCAGAACATCCAACGGAACATGTCGAAGCGCGCCGGACCCACGGGGACGAGGGTGGTGTCCCCGACGCTCTCGCACAGGTAGAGCATGATCGCCGCGGCCTCCCACAGGATCGTGTCGCCGTCTTGGAGGACGGGGAGCAGGCCGTTGGGGTTGAGCGCGAGGAAGTCGGGGGCCTTGGTGGCGCCTGCGAGAATGTCGACGTCGACGATCTCGAGGTCGATGCCAAGGTGTTCGATGACGGTCAAAACCCGGCGGCAGCTGCCGGAGCGGACATCAGAGTAGAGCTTCATTGGGGTTGCTTTCGGTCAGGTGTTAAAGCGGATACGGCACGACGCCACGCTCTTCGCGGCGGTCGCAGCGTCGGACCACGTGCAGAGCACCAGGGCTTTCCCCGCGTAGCGGTCGTTCGGGCTGTCGTCGGCTGCGCGAAGGGAGAGGAGCGTCCCTGGGATCTCGGTGCCGACGTCGACCAACTGCAGCGCGAGGTCCTCGTCGGGCACTTCGACCGCGAGGTCTTTCGCGGCGAAGAAATGGCCGTTGGACAGGAGAGAAAGGGCTTCGTCTCGCAGAGGGGCCAGAGCCCTGAACTCGGGGTCTTGGTGGAACTGGGCAAAGGTCGCAGACGATGGCCAGATGAAGAGCGCGCCAAACCCTGGCTCCTCGAGACCTTCCGACGAGACGACCGTGAACGAGCCGGCTGGACGTGCGTCGTACCTGGACAGGACGGGACCGACTGTGGGGAAGTACTTGCCGAACAGCTGGTCCTCGCGTCCTTCGATGAGGCGCGCAACCGCAAGCTCGAGTCGCTGACCTTGAGACAGTGAGATCTTCATGGGTTTCTCCTGGTGTGTCCGCGTGCATTCGCGGCACCGAGCAACGTAGGGCCGGCTGCGGGTCGCGGTAAGGCGCGGAAAATGCCTTGCGGTGGTGCAGGAATCGTCCAACTCTGCATAGAGCGGACGCTTCAGGCGCACGGGTCATGGGCAAGCTGGATTGGGACGATCTGAGGGTCTTTCTCGCGCTCGAGCGCAAGCGCTCGGTCCGGGGGGCGGCGCGGGAAACCGGGTTGAGTCATTCGACGATCTCGCGCCGTCTGGCCAACCTCGAAACCGCGACTGGGTCGAGAGTCTTCACGAGAGAGCAAGCTGGACTGGCGCTCACCGAGGTTGGTCGATCGATCCTCCAGCACGCGGAGCGCGTCGAGTCCGAGGTGTTGGAGATGGAGCGCGTCGTTTTCGGTCGCGACGCGGAGCTCACTGGACCTCTTCGCGTCACGATGCCGCCGATCATCGCGCAGTCCGTTGTGATGCCCGTCCTCGCCCAACTGCGCACCGAGTACCCGGACGTCCGTCTCACGGTGGTGACGACCGACAGCTTCGTGAACCTCAACCGACGGGAGGCGGACATTGCAATACGGTTCCAGTCCGAGCCTGAGCCGCACCTCGTCGGTCGCCGCCTGCCCGAGTTCTGGTCGTGTACCTACGCCAGTCCCGACTACCTTGCCGAGAACACCGTGGTGGGGCCGTCGGCGACCGCCGGATGGCTGGGTTGGGGCGAAGGTGAGGCACGACCCGGTTGGGTCCTGCGCTCGGAGTTCCCCGACTGCTCGGTCGTGGCGGATTTCGGCGACCCGCTATCGCAGGCGGAAGCTGCAGCCGCGGGTCTTGGAATGGCGATGCTGCCTTGCATCCTGGGCGACGCGCACGCCGGCTTGGTTCGGGTGCCGGGTGCAACGGCTTGCGAGCCTCGAACCGGGTGGGTCCTGACGCACGCCGACCTCCGCAACAATCCGCGTGTGCGGGCTGCGATGACGCTGCTGGCCGAGTCGTTCGCGAAACTCCGCAGTGTCGCAGCGGGGGAACTCGCCGATGGACCCGAGTGAGCCCAACCGCGCGCCGTCTGTGCGTCGGGGGTAGGCTGTGCGCGCGGCCAACGACCCCTTTCGGTGGGACGACATCAACTACTGTCTCGCCGTGGCTCGAGCAGGGTCCTTGGCAAAGGCCGCGCACGAACTCTCGGTGAGTGAGGCAACCGTCTCGCGCCGCGTTTTGTCGATGGAAGCTGCGTTGGGTGCTCGCCTGTTCGACCGAAGCACAGGCGGTCACACGCCAACCGAAGTTGGGGAGGCCGCGCTTCGTATCGCGGCTCGTGTTGCACAGAACGTGTCGGACTTCCGCCGTGCCGTGGAGGGGGCGGACCAGTCACTGACCGGAACGATCGTTCTGACGACGACCGGTCCGATCTACGACGCATGGCTGGCGGCGATCGTTGCGGATTTCTGTGTGGAGTTCCCCGAGATTGCGGTCGAGGTTCGCGAGTCGAATACGCTCGAGAACCTCTACCAGCGTGCGGCCGACGTCGCGCTGCGGGTCTGTGATGCTCCCGACGGAGGCCTGGTGGGTCGGCGCGTCGCGAGGTTGGCCTATGCGACCTACGCCTCAAGCAAGCCTGGCGCGCGCAGGGACCGGTGGGTCGGGTGGACCGATCGAGCGCACGAGAAAGAATGGAAGCAGGGACCCTTCGAGGACCTCCCGGTTCATCACCGAGTCTCCACCGCGGGTGCAGCGTTGTCGTCGGTCCGGGAGGGCTTGGGGGTCGCGCGGCTGGAGTGTTACCTCGGCGATGCCGACCCGGCGCTCGAGCGGATCGACGGCGCGCACTTCGAGCGTTGGATCTGGCTCCTCACGCATGAGGGGCTGCGTCGGACGGCCAGGGTCCGCGTGTTCCTGGACTTCCTGTTCGAGCGGATGCGCGAGGACAAGCGCTTCGTCGAGTCCGACGCAGACGCATTCAGAACGGCGGAACGCCCGACAACCTGAAACCGCTGCAGGCGCGCTCCTTCACGGAGCGAACCCGGTGATTCGAATGACGCCTGGGTTCTGGGTTCCGTCGGCGGAAGGGACAAACGCGAAGTTGGCGACCCATAGCGTTTGCTCATCCTCCGAAAGCGTCGCGTGCGATGGGCCGGAGAGTCCGTCGTCTGCGTTGGCGAGCACCTCCACGTCTTGGGACGCCGACACATAGCGCAGGACCGTGTTTTGGAAAGGGGAGGCGGCATAGAAGTTTCCCGCGTCGTCGAAGTCGACTGAGGCGATGCCAAACAGGTCGTCGTTCTCCACGAAGACCTCTGGGGTGCCTGGCTGTCCGCCGTCGAGGGGGATTCGCACGACTCGCCCATAGTCGGTCACCGTCACAAAGAGGTCGTTCCCGACCACGTCCATCCCGTTCGCGCCGATCGGAACCGGGAACCGGTCGGGTGGACCCGGAAGCGCGGGGTCGCCCTCGAGGAGCGGAGACTCGAGCCAGAGCTCGGCCTCCTCGACCGTGCTGCCGGGGACGTACAGACGGCCAAACGAGTCCGATGCGATGGGTGTCCCGTCGGGCAGGACCGCAACGTTTTGAGGGAACGTGTCGCCGGGAAGGCGCGTGACCAGGCTCGCCTCTGAGCCGGGGCTCCACTGCCAGATCCCTTGCAGGTCCGCGTGCTCCACCGGGTCGAAGTCGGGGTTGGCGACGGACTCGGGCGTCGTGCCGAACAGCGCCGTCGAGGTCGACCAGAGCCTGGCGAAGCGTGCGGGCACGGTGTGACGACCGAGCTCTTCGCCACTGTCCGGGTCGTAGGTCCGCAGCTCGCTCAAGAATGGAAGGCTGGCGACCAGGGTTCCATCGGGGAGGAGCTCGACCCCGTCGGGGAGTTCCATGGCGGCCGGGTCGAGTGCGACGAGTTGCTCGACCTCGGGTGCGTCACTGCCGTCGACGCCCGTGGACGCGCCGGTCGTCGATGGGTCGGCCCCGGTGGTGTCTTCCGACGCCCCCGTCGCCGAGCCCGCGCTGTTCGCCGGACTCGAGTCGTCATCCCCGCAGCCGAGACAGAGCAGGGCGGCGGCAACGCAGTAGAGCCAACCCGAAGAGAGTTTGGAGTTCATACACTCCAGGTGTTCCACCCGCGGTGGTGCCCGCCCATCTCCAATACCGAGAGGGGCCCTCTTGTATCCGGGGTGGCGGAGACGGAGTCGCTCGGCTACCGCGCGTGCGCTCGCATCGTCCGTGGCGCCCCTTCTGCGGTCACGAACGCCATCGGCGGGCTCGAATCCGCTGAGCAACGGGGCGTCCGTTGCGCCCCAAACACACGTTCCGGGGCCCCCCACGGCCTTGTCGTGGGGTTCGCGCTGGGGTACTGGAGTTCGGCTCTGGCCTCGGAAGCAGACCTCACCGCGCTCCCCGATGATGCGCCCAAGCTGCTCACGCTACGCTTGGAGATGACGATCGTCAGGCGCGTGTTCCGGCTGGGCGCGTGGGTGATCCTCGCGATGCTCACCCAGTTCTTCGTGAACTACTTCGACACGCTCATGGTGGGGCGTCTCGAGCCCGAGTTGGCCACCGCATCGCAAGCCGCGCTCGGGCTGGGCATGCCTGTGTTCTGGGGCGTCGGCGGGTTCTTTGCGGCGATCGGCGCGGGCACCCAGGCGATCACGGGCCGACGATTTGCCGAAGGCGACATGGTCGCCACCGGACAGGTGTTGTTCAACAGCCTCTGCGTTGGTGTGCTCGCGGGCGCGTTCGGCAGCATCTTCGGATGGTTCGCAACCCCGATCGCCGTGGAGGCCCTCGCCAGCGCCAGCCCCCTGCAGGCGGCGCTCGGTGCCGAGTACACGCAGATCCGTATGATCGGTGTCGCCGGCATGGTGGTCACGTTCAGCTACAAAGCCTTCTTCGATGGCATCGGGCGCACCTACGTGCATCTGTGGGCCGCGCTGGCGATGAACGTGTTCAACATCGGACTGAACTACCTGTTCATCTTCGGCTTCGAGCCGCTGGGCATCCCTCGGATGGAGCTGGCCGGAGCCGGTTTCGCATCGGTGATCAGCACCTACCTTGGGCTGGCGATCATGGTCTACGTCAGCGCGTCGGGAGACTGCAGCCGATTCGAGATCTACCGCCATCGCAAGGTCGATACCTCGGTGATGTGGAACATCATCAGGCTGTTGGTTCCCTCGGGCACCGCCACGGTCATTCTCATGGCTGGCTTCGCGCTGTTCATGTACTTCGTCGGCCAGATCGACGCGGCGTCAGGCGGCACGGCCAACACGTACACCGCGGCGACGAAGGCGATCATGGACACCTCCGCGCTGTGCTTCATGCCGGCCATCGCGTTCGGGACCGCCACCGCAACATGCGTGAGCCAAAGCCTTGGCGCGGGCAAGCCCAACCTCGCCGCCCGGTACGGATGGGAGTCGGCGCGCTTGGGTGTCTACGCAATGCTCGTCATCGGGGCCGTCTTCATGGTGATCCCCGAGCAAATCATCTCGGTGCTCGCGCCCAACGATCCCGAGGTGCCGAAGGCCGCCGCCGCTTCGATGCGCATGGTGACGCTGGCCTTGCCGCTGATGTCGGTGGGTCTGATTCTGGCCCAAGCGCTCTACGGCGCCGGCGCCAACGTCTTCGTCGCCGTGGCGGAGGGGATTCTGCACTTCGGAATTCTCGTCCCGCTCACGTGGCTCCTCGGCCCCAAGCTCGGATTCGGAATGGAAGGCGTATGGTTCTCCGCGTCGCTATACGTCTCGCTCTTGGGGGTCGTCATGGCCTTCAAGTTCGCCAGCAAGGGTTGGCGAGAGATCAAGCTCTGAGCCGGGGTGGTCTGCCCGTTGCGGCGGACTGTGTACCGGATCACACTGCGTCACGGACCGCGTGAGCCCATTGTGACGCTCGGCGCGGCCGAGACAATGATGGTTCCCGGGCGCAGCCCGTTTCAGCGAAAACGACCGTTGAATTCTGTCGGCGTCCTGAGGGCAGCGCGCTGGACTGTGCTTTGAGGGCGTACACCCCAATCGAGCGGCGTTTTGGCTCAGCATCGCGAGCGAAGAAGCCGGTGTGCAGGGCACCGCTTCGGCGTCTCACCGGCTCGACCCCCGGTGGTCTCCGGCGTTGAAGCCGCCCGTCCAAGCATCGGGTTGGCGGTCTCGTCGATGCGGGCCCCAACTTGCAGGAGACCTCCGCGGCGGATCATAGTCTCCACGCCGCTGGCGGTGGAGAACCGCAATCCAGCGGGTTCGAGGCCCGATGCGACTTCGTCTCTTCCTTCTGGCTGTGGCGCTCATGGGGGCGTGTGCATTCGTTGGCACGCGTCGGCTCAACCGGCGCTTCGGTGAAGCGCGACCCGTTCCACGAACCGTCGCGACCCTCCCCGCGGGCACGGTCGACTACTGGACCGAGGTTCGACCGATCTTGGCCTCGCGCTGCGTGGTCTGCCACGGGTGCTACGACGCGCCGTGTCAGCTCAAGCTCGGCTCACCCGAGGGGATCGACCGCGGTGCGACCGAGGCTCGGGTCTACGACGCGGGCCGACTGTTGGAGACACCGACGACTCGCCTGTTCGAGGACGCTCAAACCACACCAGCATGGCGTAGCGCAGGGTTCCATCCTGTGCTCAACGAACGCGCGCAGTCCGAGTTGGCCAACCGCGAAGCAGGCGTTCTCGCGCGCCTCCTCGAACTCAAGCAGGCGCAACCGTTGCCCAGTGGTGCCCTGTTGCCCGAGGACATCGACGTCTCGATTCGTCGCGAGCAGGTTTGCCCTTCGATCGAGACGCTCGACGACTACGAGCAGGACCACCCGACTTGGGGCATGCCCTTCGGTGTGCCAGGCCTGGAGCCCGACGAGCACGACACGCTCATGCGGTGGGTCGAGCAGGGCGCGGTACACACTCCGCCCGACCCGCTGAGCAAGTCCATGCTCGCGCACGTGGATCGTTGGGAAGCCTACTTCAACGACCCTTCGCTCAAGGGGCGGTTGACGGCTCGTTACATGTACGAGCACCTATTTCTCGCGCATCTGTACTTCGAGGATTTGTCGCAAGACGTGTCGCCGGATGCGCCTGCGCAGTACTTCGAGCTTGTTCGGTCGCGCACTCCACCGGGCCGGCCCATCGATCGCATCGCAACTCGGCGGCCGTTTGACGACCCCGGCGTCCGTCCGTACTACCGGCTTCAGCCCGTTCGCGACACGATCGTCGCCAAGCTGCACCTGCCCTACGCCCTGAGCGACGCTCGAATGGCTCGGTGGCGCTCACTATTCCAGGATGCGCCGTTCTCGGTTTCCGAGCTTCCCTCGTACGAACCGGAAGTGGCGTCGAACCCGTTCGCGGCGTTCGACCAGTTGCCCGCCGTATCGCGGTACCAGTTCATGCTGGATGAGGCTCAGTTCACCTTGATGGGCTTCATCAAGGGGGCAGTGTGTCGAGGTCCCATCGCGCTGAACGTGATCAGCGATCAGTTCTACATCTTCTTCCTGGACCCGGAGTTTGGCGCACTCAACACCGACGAATTCCTCCGCAAGAATGCGGACTCGCTGCGGCTTCCTGCGGCCGCCGGATCCACTGCGCCGGGGATGGTGACGTGGGTGAAAAACGCGGCGCGCCAGCGTAAGTACATGGAGGCGAAGAGACGCGCGGCTCGTAAGGCGTTCGGGGACAACCGCAAGGTCACCCTCGACATGCTCTGGGATGGAGAGGGCAGCAACCCGAACGCCGCCCTCACCGTGTTCCGTCACTTTGACAGCGCGTCCGTGGCCAAAGGCATGGTCGGCGGAATGCCCAAGACCGCGTGGGTTCTCGGCTATCCGTTGCTCGAACGGATCCACTACCTGCTCGTAGCTGGCTTTGACGTGTTTGGAAACGTGGGGCACCAGCTCACCACCCGCACGTACATGGACTTCTTGCGCATGGAGGCCGAGTTCAGCTTTCTCGTGTTCCTCCCGGAGGAGGCGCGAACAAAAGAGCGCGAGTTCTGGTATCGCGACACCAACGAACGCATCGCAAAGGAGATCGCCGGGCAAGTGACCGACCTCGATGTGAAGACCGGCATCGAGTACTCGACCGGTGACCCCAAGTGGGAACTCTATCTCAAGCTGCGACGCTACCTGGGAGCGGTTCTCGATGAGCGTACGGATCTGCGCGCCGTGGAGGACGGCATCCGCGACCCGCTGAAAAGGTTGGCGGCGCTGCGGGGGACGTCTGTGAGTCGGATGCCGGAGGTGGCGTTCCTCTTCATCCCTGACGCCGCCCCTGCCGACCAGGTCTTCACGTTGATGCGAAACAGCGCACACTCGAACATCGCCTCTCCTCTGAACGAGCGCGACCGGAGGCTTCCGGCCGAGGACACGCTCACCGTTGCTCGCGGATTCGTCGGCACCTACCCCAATGCGCTCTATCGTGTGCCAAGGGCCGAGCTCGAGTCTTTCGTGACCGCCGTAGGGTTGTTGGTCCCGGAGGGCGCCCACCCGCAGATGCAGGACTCCTACGCCCGGCTGCAGGAGAACTTCGGCGTACGGCGCACGGATGCACGGTTCTGGCCGACGGTCGATCGACTCCACGAAATCTATGCCGAGCAGGAGCCGATCGAGGCGGGGTTGTTCGACATCTCCCGTATCGAGAACCGGTAGACCGCGTCCGGGTCGCGGCGGACCGGTGGGTCACCAGGAGACCGAACCGGCGACATCAGCCCCATACCGCCCGAGCTCTGCAGCGTCGTCACGGAGTCGCATCGACTCGTCGAAGGGGTCCGACGCGACATCGAACAGAACGAACGCGTTTTCGTCGTCGGCGTTGGTGGGCTCATTGTCCAGGTAGAACGCGTCGTCGCCGACGAGCAAGTCTCGGTCGAGCTCGACCGGCCACCCACCGCCGGCGCCTCCGATACGCAAGACGCCTCGGTCGGCGACCGGCGCCCGAGAGAGGCTGTTGCGGAACTGATAGATGGGGGCGTGACTCTGGTCGGAGTCGAAGCTGGCCTGGTTGGAGTTGTGAAACACGGCCACACCAGGGACGGCCGGGCTGTCGGGGCGAACCCGGCTGTAAGAGAGCTCGTACGGCCCGCCGGATGTGGGGTCGTAGGTGCCCGCAATGTTCGCTTCAAAGTGCATGCCCGGGGAGCGGCTGTGATCGACGTTGCGGAAGCACATGAACATGCCCGATGACTTGGGGGTGACGCTCGATTTCCCGAAACGGCTATCGACGCTTTCGGTGTGCTCTTCGAGGATGTTGTACGGCTTGGCCACGTAGAAGCCGTTCCAGTTGACGTTGCACACTTCGCTGCTCACTCGCTCGAAACGGTTGCGGGAGACCAGCATGAAGTGACGCCAGTCGTCCCCTCCGGGGTTGGGTGCCCACAAGACTCCGGCGTTGTCGCTGGATGTAGTGGTGCACTCGAAGTCGCGGAAGGTGTTGTCGAACCATGTGCTACGAGCACCCCCGGAGCCCGTGGCGTACTCGCGGGGCCCGGCGGTGCCGTCAAACATCGAGAACAACCGGGGGTTATCTCGGCTCGAAGGGCCGCCGGAGAACACGATGTTTCCGAAAAACATGTCTGAACCCGCCGGGTAGTCGCCCGAGGCTCCCTGCCGGGTCGCGCTGATCGTCGTGTTCGACATGTCGAATACGACTTCTTCGCCCGGATAGCCGTAGTGCACGAGCGGCTTATCGTCACTCCCCAGACGCCAGTTGCCCTCGGATACGCCAGTTCCTGTGTTGTCGACGGCGACGTTGTGCATGCCCCCTCGGTACAGCACCTGGTAGCCGCGGTAGGTTGTGTCGCTGAGGTCGTCCCGCCACCAAGCATTCGCAGTGCGGAAGGGGCTGGCAAGGCTGCCGTCGCCGGTCGCGTCGTCCCCGGTGTTGGGGTCGATGACGATCGTGCCCTCGGTCGTGACCTCCAGGGTCCATTCAACTTCGAGCGGATCGTGGTCGTCCTGGAAGTGCACGCGCACGTGCATGTCGTAGGTCCCCTCTTTGGGAGCGGCGCATGTCACCACGCCGTAGTCGGACCCGACCTCCCAACGCCCATCACCTTCTTCGTCCAAGAAAGCACCGACGTCGCAGCCTGCGGGTAGCGAGACGGCCTCGAAGTAGAACGGCCAGCTACCGAAGCCGATGCCAATGGGAATTCGGTAGTCGACGCCGGGATGGTGACGCCGATGCTTTGCCCAGGGTGGCGTTTCGCCGTCCGGCCGCGGGAAGATCAGCACCGGGTCGATCTTGCGAGGGACGAAGTGACCGTCGTCCAGGTGGAAAGGCTCTAGCGTGTCGGCACCCGTATCGGTTTCGGTGTCCGAGCCGCCCGAGCTTTCAGCGTCGGCGGTGTCGGTTCCGCCGAGCGACGTTGAATCGTCGGACTCGGCCGATGTGCTTGCGGTGGGCGACCCCGATTCGGCCGTTGTTCCACCTTCGGTCACGCCATCGGCTTCATCTGTGGCGGCCCGATCACCGCCACAACCGGCGCCGAGCGTCGCCATCAACAGCGGTAGCGTTGCCCAACATCGCTTTGGTCGCATCATCGCGCTTACGGTACGGGTGCAGGCGCCCGAGGGCCCTTACCGCGGCCGCGCGGGTCTACCAGCGTACGCTGATCTGGTCGATTCGGATGACCGCGCCGCGTCGCCACTGCGACCCCACGCGCACGCCCTGGATCACGCCGTCAAACTCCTCGTGTGTCGCCCAGATCTGCGTCAGTGGAATTTGGTAGCGGCGGTACTCTCCGTCTGCCCGGAGCGTGACGCCGCGCAGTCCCGGCCATCCCTCGGATCCTTGGAGGCTGAGGTCGCTCCACCAACCGTGTGCGGGGCTGTCATCGGGGGGCACGATGGCGATGTCGAGCTCCAAGAAGGCTTCGGCAAAGTCGCCGCCGCCGATGTCCACAGGGCCGAGCCCGAGGTCTTGGAGCCGGAGGTTTTCGAAGCACTCCGGCCCGGGCTCCGCGACGGGCTCGCAAGCGGGCATACCGTCGGGCAGACACTCCATCAAAAGCTCGAAGTGATGCGTGCCTTCGGAAGGCGCCATATCGGTCCGGCCAAGGCACTCGGGCAGGGGGAACCCGGGTGGGAATGGAGTATCGTCGGCGAAGAGGGACAGGCTCGAAGTTGGCTCTGCGGTGGTGGACCGCACGGCAACGTTGGAACTCACCGAGCGGCCGCCTGCGGTGTCGAGTACGTGGAGCTGACCGTAGTATTCGGTGCCGGCCTGGAGACCATCGCTGATCGTGCCCACGACGAGGTCGACGCCGTCGGTGTTTGCGAGCGAGTAGCGGCCCAACTCGGGATTCAGGTCACGGTCAAAGACGATGGCGTCTCCGGCCTCGAGCGCCTCAGCCGACGTCGCGATCCAAAGCTCGTAGGCGCGGAAGTCTTCCTCGTCCCCTTCGAGCTCCCAGGTCCAGTGCATGGACTGCGGGGTGGACCAGTCCGCGGAGAAGGACACGACTTCGAATGCACTCTGCGGCGGGGTGCCGGTGGAGGACTCTGCGCCCACCTGGGTGGTCCCAGTCGTCGAGGCTGTGGTGCCGGTCCCGGGCGAGCTCGTACTCTCCGCAACGCCCGACGCCTCGCTCGCTTCGCGAATACAGGTTTGGGTTTCCGCGTCGCACTGCCAGCCACCGAGGCATGGGCACGGCCGACCTTCGAGGTCGAGTTCGGGCACAGGACAACCGGTGGCAAACGCCAGCCCCAACAACGCTCGCCCGGTGTTGCCAACGCGACTCACGGTGCTGCCATCATACACGTCCGCTCATCGCCGACGACGCCACAGGCCGAGGACAAACATCCCCAGCATCCACGGGGATGGGCCTCCGCGCGGGATCTGACAACCGCTCGCCGAGTCGTCGCCTGCAGCGTCGGGCGGCATGGACTGCCCACTCGACCCCGAAGGACCTTCGTCTCCACCGCCGGTATCCCCCGAGGGTGCTGGGCCATCGCCACCACTGGGTGCACCCGTCGTAGGCGTGGGTCCGTCGTCCCCGCCGGAGTCATCCTCACCGCCGCCGCTGGTCGAGGAGCCCCCACTGGTGTCGCCACCACCGGGTGTGACGCTACAGCCGATGCGCTCGGTGCTGACCACGACGTCGTCAAACCAGACCTGGTTGGCGTGGTCCGTGTCGCCCGCCGCAATGTAGTGCTCGAGCATCGCGCGGTTGAGCTGCAGTTCAGGGACGTCGCGCCACGCCAACCCGTCTGCTTCGTGTCCCAACACGTCATCGACCCAAAACGCCATGGAGCCGTCCTCCTGCCCGGGTGTGTTGAGCTCCATCATCATCTCCAAGCAGGTCCACGTCTCGGTCTGAAGGACGACCGGAGTCTCGGGCGAGAAGTGGTTCCCCCAACAGCACTCCAGGCCGTTGGTGCAGGGCATGTCTCGATCCGCACAGCCATCGCAGATGCCTTGCGCGTAGTCGCCACTGCAGTAGCCACCCGCGTCGCAGTTCATGCCCGGGTAGTAGGTGTAGAAGAACAGCTCGTGGTCGGGGTTGAGGTCGACGCGCGTGCCCGCCCAGCGTTCCCCGTTGGGTCGGCACCCCGCGTTGCCGTTGGCGTCCCAGTAGGCGTCGGGTCGGGAACCGCCCAGCCCGAGGAAGTGGTGTACGTAGTTGTGGTCCTGGTCCAGTCGCACCCACGTTTGCAGGTACAGCCGATCGTGGCCCTCGAGCGTGCATCCGGCGTTCTGCTCTCCGTCGGCACAGGTCGCAAAGCGCAGCGTGCCACCTCGGAAGCTGTCGCCGGACCCGGGCATCGTCACCGAAAAAGACCCGTCATGCGCGAGCGCCGGGTCGTCCTCCAAGCGGATGCGGTTGGGATCGTTGATGCCATCGGGGCATCCGTCGCACTCGGTCCACTCCGACTGCGAGTACCAGTCCGCCCATCCCGCGCCACCGCCCTCGAAGTCCTCGCACATCAACCAGCCCGACCCGGGCTCATCGCATGGGGACGCGGCAGCATCGGGGGAACCCAGGGCCAGGCCCAGGAGCGCGACGCCCAGAATCCACGAAGTGCGAGAGCGGCGATGCTTCATGCCACGAGCGTATCGGGGTCTGCGCGGGCCCAGCTTACCGCGGCTGCGCGGGACAGCACGGCACGCGAGGAGCGTAAATCGAGTAACCTCAAGCAAGTGCCGCGCGAACGGTTCCAGGGACCGCGAAGGGCTGTTGCCATCGCGATGGTGGCCTTCTCCGTCGCAGCCTCGCCTCGCCCCGCAGCTGCCTCTGCGCCAACGGAGACCGCCGAAGACCCAGCCGCGCTGTTCAACCAAGCCGAGACGCTCTATCGCGAGGGGCGCTACGAAGAGGCGATCGAGATCCTCGAAGCGCTGGTCGACGGCTACCCCGAGCCCATTCTCCGGTTCAACCTGGGAAGGGCCTACGAGAGTGCTGGCCTGGTTGAACCGGCGATGGAGGCCTACCGTCAGTACCTCGAGGCCGCGCCCGACGCACCGGACAGAGCATCGGTTGAGGCACGGCTCGATCGACTCGAGGCACGAATCCCGGCCGAGCTCGAACCGAGACCGGCGGCTGTCCCGGTCGAGGAAGAACCCCCCGAAGAAACCCCTCCGCCCGAGGCTCCACGGCCGATCATCGCCCCATGGATCGTGGCCGGGGTCGGTGGGGCGGCTCTGATCGCGGGCGGGGTTCTCGGCGGGCTGTCGCGAGCGCGAGTGTCGGAGGCAGAAGACATGGAGACGAATCAGGTCCGAGCAGTCGACGCCCAAGACGAAGCGAGGAACTTCGGCCGGATCTCCACGGGCGCGCTGATCGTTGGCGGTGCTCTGGTCGTGGCCGGGGTGACGTGGGGTATCATCGCCACACGACGACAGCGTCGAGGCGGGGTCGCGATGAGCATGACTGGCCTGCGCGTGTCGTTCTAAGCCGTCAGATCTCGGTGGGCGGCTGAAACGTGGTGTCTTCCAGGTCGTAGAGCACGGAACGGCCCGCGCGGCGTTGCTGGCACGCGCCGTCCTCCACCAACCCGCGCAAGGCATCCTGGGTTGTCCGCAGCGATACGCCCAGGTGGCGCGAGAGCTCGCGGGCGCTGAGCTGGCCCGACCGCGCGAGGTGTCCCAAGACGCGGGCATCTGTGGCCGGAGCGGAACGGGGATCCGCGAGCACGACCGCCTGCCCGAGTTCGAGGGAGATCCGGCCGTCCTCTCGCCGGATCTCCCCATGGGAGGCGAGCAACGCTCGGGCTCGATGCAAGGCGACGTCGAACGTGCCTCGGTGGAGCGAGGGAACGTACGAGAACCCGTAGACGACGCTGAAGACCAGCTCGTCGTCGGCTCCTTCGGGACCCAGGAGCGCCAGTGTGCTGGCCAGCGCATCGCTTCGACCACCGGGACCCTCCTCGGGCAGGGTGGCCGTGTCGGCGACGCTGGCGGCCAGACCTTTGGCCGCGCTGAGTAGACGGCGGCCGGGTGCTCCAGGGGCCGCGACGACCAATGCGACCGACTCCGACTCCGGCTCCGCAGCGTCAGCGTCGACGTGCGACAGCGCGGCGAGGCCCCAAGGGGGCGGTCCGTAGCTGAGGTGTCCTCGCACCCACGCTTCGAGGTCCGGCCCCGCAGCAGCGGGGTCGGCGTGAGGGTCGAGAGCGGTCTGGACCCGCGCGAGATCCTCCAGCATCGGGGCCAACCCCGAGAGCCGTTGGGTGAGTGTGCCCAGCTTGGCGGCGAAGTCCTTCGGGTTCCCCGTCTTCGCCGCATCGAGCAGGCCGCGGAGTTCCAGCGCTGGTCCGGGGGTCTCCACCTCTGCGCCACTCGCCAACATCAGCTCCCACTCGACCCACGGGTGCCACTGCGTGGGTGCCACGTCGCGCAGCGCGACAGCGATGCGGGCGGCGAGATGGGCTCGTCCGGTGAGCCGTCGGAGCCGAGCCAGCACGACGCCTGCGAGGACTTCGCACTCTCGGAGCTTCTCGGTGCGCCCCATCCGAAATGCGCGCCGTCCCTCGGCAAGCGCCGCTGTCATGTCACCCAGATGCGCTAAACCGAGCGCCCGCAAGCACGCCGCCTCGACCACGCTGTCGGCGCGCGCGTCTTGTCGAGCCTGGTGCTCGAGATCCGCGACGACCCCGTCTTCGAGCGGCATTCCCTTCGCCAGAGCCGTCCAAGCCGCATCCAGGCCGTGGCTCGAGCCCGAATTGAGCGGGATGCCTTGCAGGCCCAAGAACGCCGCGATCGGCGGACGTGAAGCCTGCGTCATCGGCCGATGACATCATGCGGTTGCGGTTGCGGGCAAGCAGGTCTGGCATGCTTGTCCCGGGTGGAGTTTCCGACGACCGAAACGCACGGGCACGGCTCACCCGAGCCGACGAGCTACGTGCCGGTCCTGGAGTTGGCGTCGGGCGGCATGGGCACGGTCTCGGTTTGCGTCCGCCGCGCTGGGGCGTTCGAGCGGCTGTACGCGATCAAGCGGCTGCACCCCCACCTGCAGGGCGATCCTGCAATGCGTTCGATGTTCCTCGACGAGGCGAGGATGTCGGGACTGCTTCGGCACTCGAACGTGGTTCCCGTGTTGGATGTCGGAGAAGACGACGCCGGCCCGTTCTTGGTCATGGACTATGTCGAGGGCGTCTCGGTGTCGCGCTTCATTCGCCATCACGCCAAACAAGGCGACCGGGTCCCGGTTCCGCTGTGCTTGCACATCGCGGCTCAAACGGCCCGGGGCCTGCACGCCGCACACGAGCTTGAAGACACCGATGGCCACGCGCTGCAGCTCGTTCATCGCGACGTGTCCCCGCAGAACATCTTGATCGCGCGGGACGGCGTGGTGCGGGTCACGGACTTTGGCGTGGCAAAGGCGCTGGGGCGCTCCACGCATACCAGCACGGGGTTGCTCAAGGGCAAGGTCGGCTACATGTCCCCGGAGCAGCTGAGGTTCGAGCCGATCGATCGTCGCTGTGATCTGTTCGCGTTGGGGGTGGTGCTCTTCGAGCTGCTCACGGCAAAGCGAATGTTCCCGGGCAAGGACGCCGCCGCCGTGGCGCGCCGGGTGCTCAACGAGGCGCCTCCAGACATCGGCGACATGCGCCCGGAGGTCTCGCCGGCGGTCGTGGAGCTGGTCTTCGAGTTGCTCGCGAAGGATCCTGCCCAGCGCCCGTCAACCGCGGCCGAGGTCGCTTCGCGCATCGAAGAAGAGCTGGCGCTCGAAGGGGCGGTCGACCTGGCCTCTTATGTAGAGGCGAACTTCGGCGAGGAACTCGACCAAACTCGGGCCTCGGTCCGGGAGTCGGCGACCTCCGAGGCCACGCAGCTTGGCAGCGAGCCTCAGCAACCCACGGTCATCGAAGTCCCCGAGCCGCAGAAGTCGACGAGGTGGGGATTGGTGGCTGCCGCCGCGACGGCGGCCGCGGTGACTGGTGGATGGTGGTGGGCTCGGCCGCCAGCACCCGAACCCGACGTGCCCGCGCCTGCGGTGATCGCCGACCCGGGAACCGTGGATGTCTTCATCGACAGTCGTCCGGCCGGGGCGAGTGTTCGGGTGGATGGGCGCGAGCTCGGGGCCACGCCATTGTCCGTTCCGCTTCCTCGGCAAGGTGAGGCCGTCGAGCTTCGACTCGAGCTCGACGGTCACCTCGCAGCCACACAGTCCCTCTCCCCAACCGAGGACACGCGGCTGCTCGTGGCGCTCACCCGTGTGCCCGAGCCGGCCGCACCGAGGGCGGACAAACCCGCCCCGGCACCGGCCCCCACCAAACGCAAGTCTGCCGGGAAACGCCGCCGGAAGTCTCAGCCGGAAGCGAAGCCCGATCCGGACAAACCGGTGTTTCGCCGCTTCGACTGAACGGGTTGCAAGCCGGCTGACGTCCGAGGCTCCGCGCCCCCACTGCCCTCGGGGTCCGGTAGCTCGAACGCGTGGGTGTAGACTCGTGGAGTGAACTTCGCGATGTCGCAACGGGGTTTCTTCGCCGGCCTGTTCCTCCTTGCCAGCATGACCGCGGTCGGCTGTGCAAAGACGAGCACGCTCACCGTCAAGCCGTCGACACCCCAAGCGGCGGAGCTCCTGCCGGCGGAGCTTCTCGAGGCCACGGTCTACAAAAAACTGCTGCTGCTGCCGATTGAGAGCACGTTGGATGTGAAGGACACCGACGTCGCAGTGCTCGCCGAGAAGCAGACACCGTACTACTCCGCAAAACTGGAGAAGGCGTTGTTGGCTCAGGGGTTTGAGCTCATCTCACCGGAGATCGTGGCCCGGGCGGAGAAGGGCATGAAAGGCGGCAAGCTGTCCGCCGCAGAGAAGGCGCTGATCCTCGGAAAAGAGACGAAGGCGGATGCTGTCTTCCTGGTTCAAGAGATCGCCGTCCGAGGCACTGTCGACTACTTCACGGTCGAAGACCTCAAGACACTGCCCGTCGATGCAAGTCGTGTGAAGACGGACAAGAAGGAGCGCCTGTACCATTCGGAGACCGAGCAGTGCGTATTCAAGCTGCCGTACTACGAGGTGCGATTCGAAGCGAAGCTCATCGATGCTCGCAGCGGCAACGTTCTGTGGGTGGGGTCGGGACGGCAGAATGTCGTCGACGCACTCGAGGAAAGCTGGGTGGCGAAGCTCGACAAGGACTGCGTCCTCGAGAAAGAGAACTTCGTGTTCACCGACTACGTCGCATCGGAGTCGACCTTGGATGCAACCTTCGATGGACTGGTGGCCCGGCTGCTCGAGCCCATGAAGAAGTCAGCGATGACGGGCGCTCCACTGGCCGCCGAGGAGAAGCCTGCCCCCAAACCGGAAGCCAAGCCCGAACCACCCAAGGTCAAGACGGCCACGGTGAGCGGCAAGAAGGCCAGCCTGCGGGCGGGTCCGGGCAAGCGAAATCAGCGGATCCGGGTCATCCCCCGCAAGTCGAAGGTCGAGGTTCTCGAGACGATGGGCGAGTGGATCAAGGTGAAGACCCAGGATGGATCGACAGGCTGGATGCATGACTCGGTCATCATCCTCAACGACGGATGACCTGGTGACGCCGTGTGAGCGACGACGGCGAACAAAGGGCAGGAGCGCGAACAGCCCGAGCAAGCCCCACCCCTGTGAACCGGTCCCGACCGAGCAGCTCGAGGTGTCTTGGTCGGTCGCCCCTGCGCTTGGGTCGTCTCCGCCGGCGGGGTCGGAGCCGCCGTCGGTGTCTCCTTCTCCGTCGTCTACACTCCCTTCGCCGTTGACGCATTCACTGCGCAGCTCACACGTGGGCGCATCGCCGGCTCCCAGGCTTTCCCGGTACTCGGCGTAGTCCGGCTCGTCGTACCTGTCACAACACTCGCCAAGTCGGGCGATCCTCACTTCAGGAGTGCCGAGGGGACGCGAGAAGCATCATGGTGGAGAGCGCTTGCGGCGAATAGGAGGGCGTATCGGTCCTGAAAAGCCATGTACCGAGCGCAGCAGCGCGCCTGCTGGGATCGAACGCAGCTCTTGCAACCCGCCCGCGGTTCGTCCGTCCCACAGTCGGTGGTGTTCAGACGCAATCCTTGGCAGGAAGTGATCGCGGGTCTCGGGACGCCTCCGCCGTTTCTCAAGGTTCTCCTGCTCGGGCTGTCGGTCGGTTGCTTCTGCGATGCCGTGGAGCCCCTTCGGCCGTGGGTCGAGTGGCTCCGCTTGGACCCCGCGGCGTGGGAGCGTGGCGAGGTCTGGCGGATGGTCACCTACGGGTTGTTCGGGCGCGGGGGCATCAGCGCTTGGGTCGTGTTGCAGCTCGTGCTCGTGTACTGGCTCGTGCAGCAACTCGTCGTGTGGGTTCGTCCAAGGCGTGCGCGGACGATCCTGCTCGGTGGGGTTGCGGTCGCTGGGGTCACAGCTGCCTTGGCGCAGGCGGGATCGAACCAGTTTGGCGGCCCTTCGTGTAGCTACGCTCCGTTTTGGCTGATGCAGGGCCAGAACGTGATCCTGGCGATTGGTCTGGCCGCCTTCGCGTCCAGCAATCGATACTCCACGGTCTCCCACACGCCGTATGTGTTCGGCTTGCCGATCCCGACGAAGTGGCTGGTTCCGCTTCAACTGCTGATGACGCTCGGCGGGGCACTGAGTACGGGCGACCTCGGGGGATTCGTCGGCATCGTGGCAGCGACGGCGTGGGGTTGGACCGCGGTTTCGCGGGGCTGAGAGCCTCGTGCGACTCAGGCCTCCGAGGCCAAGCGTCGGCGCCGAGCGATCGTGAGCAAGAGGAACAGGGCGCCACCAACCCCCGACCCATACACGGTGATGGTCTCGACCGGCGGGACGAACTCGTACGTCGGTACGTGGGAGACGATCGCGTGAACGATCGCGTGCAGGGCCGCGAACGCAGCGACGCTCGTCTGCAGTCGCGCGCGAACCCTTCGTTCCGGATGGGTGGCGAAGTACGCGACGAGCGAGAGCAGGGGGACGTGGAGCAGATTGAAGGTGTCCCTCGCCAAGGCATCGTCGCCGATGCTCGAGAGGCCGGGAAGAAGCCTCCACTCGTGCCGGACCATCGCATCGAGCTCGTGGCCGAGGAGCAGGGAGAGGACGAGGGCAAACAGAAGGTCTGCCGTCACGTGTCTCCCCTGGCTCGCGTGGACGTCCATCGGAGATAGACATCGCACGCATTGGCCCGGATGCACCAACCTCGGAGGTGCAATTCGGGCCGGGGCCGTCCTGCGGGGGCTATGCGGAGCCGAGGGTCCAGGCGGAGATATTCTCGAACCGGACGGCGACCTTTTGCCCCTGAGCGGTCGAGAGGAGGACGACGTTCGGTAGCGCTGCGGTATCGCTCAGTCGCGCGGACTGCTGGCGCAGCATCCCGTAGTGATCGTCGCTGATCTTGTTCTCGAGGTGGTCCACGGTCGACGAGAAGAAGTCTGCGAGCGAGGTCGTGGTTCCGGAGATGACCCCGCCGGGGGTCCACACCGTCACTGGCATGCCAGATGCGCCCGAGATCGTCTTGAGCAAGGATGCCATCAGGTCGGGAGCCTTGGCGGGGCGAAGGGAGTCTTGCGTTTCTTCGTGACTGGTCAGCAACGCGGAGGCGGTGCACTCGACGAGGACCGCGTGTTGGACGAGCGGGCTTCGCTTGCGGGTGTCGGCATCGGCGGACGAGAGGTCGACGTCCGGTTCTCCAGACTCCGTGTACTGCTGCAGCCGAAGAAGACCCGCCAAGCTGTTGGCCGAGGCGAGCACGACGCTTTTCCAATCCGCCCGGACGACACCCGCACTCGGTTCCGAATCGGATTCGCGTACGTGGGTGCCGCTCGCGACCTCGACGAGGTGGCTCCGAAGGGTGTCGCGGAGCGTTCGGATCGCGACCCAATCCATCGTTGCGGCGTCTTGGGGCGAAGGGAGGCTGTCGGCCTGGGTCGTCACGGTGCCCAGCGTAGTCCCCAGCGCGGGTGCGGCTCAACCGTGCTCGGCAACGGCCGCTAGAATTGGTGGGGCGCCATTGCCCAGGAAGGTCACGCTGCTTGGACGCATGCCCTCCTCGGCCAGTCCGAGCAGTGGAACCAGGGTGCCGCGGTCCGCGACGACAGGGTCACCGTCCACCAGGAGTGCCCAGACACGGCCCAGGCCGTCGACGGACATGGACGCAACCCGCCGGGGTAGTTCGGGGTAGCGCGTGATGGTGCCGTCGAGTTCACGGACGATGATCGTCGAGGGGGACTTGGTCGCGACCGCGATCACGCCGCGGGCATTGATCGCGATGTCGGGGGCCTGCGAGTCACCCGGCAGCTCGAGCTTCGTCGCGGCCTCTGCGGAGATCAGCATCACGTCGGTGCGCGTGCGAGCGACAACGCCGACCTCGCCCGCGTCGTAGAGCTCGGGATAGAAGTCCAGCGATACGACGGGTGTCGTGGTGATCCGTTTTCCGTCGAGGTTCGCCCGTAACACCGCGTGCTCGGTCGAGATCAAGACGCTGTTGGCTTCGGCGACCAGCGGCCGAAGCGGGGCGGGCTTGGAGCTGAGCTTCTTGCCGCGCCATCCATTCGGACTCTTGGTGTAGACGACGTTTCCGGCGAGCAGCCACACCGCGCCCGAGTCGGTCGCGGCGGCGTCAATGGAGCCCGCGGGCAGTCGAGGAACCAGGCCGCTCACCGCTTCGAGGTCCCAGACACCGTCGACCAACTCACCGAGCAGCAGCGGCTTGTTGCGGTCGGTGGGGTTGTGGGAGACCCACGGCATCCCTCGTGGACCGGGTCCGTGGGCGGTGGTGGAGCCTTGCCCCGCGGGAAACGCCGGGTGGACGACCGCGGTGCCGTCGGATCGGTAGTGCCCGTATTGGTCGGCGGCAGCCCGGAAGTAAAAGCTATCTCCCGTGGAGATCGTCGCGCCTCCGACAACCCCGGGCAGCGCGATGATGCGCCCATCCTGCAGGGCATAGGAAGCGCTGCGGTAGGCGAAGATGCTGACGTCGCCTTGGAGCGGCGGAGGCAGTGGAACCGTGGTGAGTTTCACTTCGACCCGCGTGCCGCCGCCCTCCGACTTGAGGTCGATGCGGAGCGTGTCTCCGTTGCTCAGGCCAAACTCGCTCCACTTGGGCATCTGGGAGCGGTCGTTTTCGTCGTACCAGTTGTCGCTCGTTCGAATCCAACCAGCGTCCTGCGCCGCGCTGACCGTGGCGACGTTGCTCTCATGCACACGTTCGGGGAGCCAGTACGAGAGTTCGGCGTCACCCGCGTCGTTGCCCGTCGCCTCGCAGACAATCGCATCGTCGGTGGGGACCAGTGGCTCGAGCATCGGCCGCGTCCACGCGCTGGAGAGAGGCACGGCCGTGCACGGAGGGCACTTTTCGTTGATCCCTGCGTCGCACAGCTTCTTGCAGCCGGTGAGGCCGAAGGCGATGCACAGGGTGAGTGCGGCGGTGCTTAGACGCGTAGCCATCACAAACGGACTTCACCTCTGTGCCGTTGCGCGACGGCGCTGCAAGGACTCTCCCCGTCCCGCTTCGGGCCGCGTCGCCGCACGCAATAGCGACGCCCAGAGCCGCTCAATCCGCAGATGCGTACAGCCGCGCCCGCAGGTCGGCCACCCAAGCCGGCAAGTCTGTCACCGTGGATTGCAACAGTGCTGGGTCGTCCGCCAGCGCTTCCAGCTCGCGGCGGAGCTCGACCTTGGCTTTGCGCAGTCGACTTGCCACCGTGCCCTCCGCCAGCTCGAGCACGCGGGCGACCTCGGCTCGTGACAGCTCCTCGAAGAAATGCAACTCGAGGACCGCTTGCAGGGCGAAGGGGAGCTGGCGGAGCGCTTGGAGCAGGATCGCCTGCTCCTCACGGACCGCAACGATCGCGCTGGGTGAGTTGGAGATGCTCGCGAGGCTCGTGACCGTCTCGTCGAACTTCGGTGAGCGAACGTGTCGCTTGAGGTCATCTCGCGCGACGTTGTACGCGATGCCGAGCAGGTACGTTCGAAACGACGAGCGCCCGCCAAACCTCCCCAAGCTCTTGGCGCAGCGCTCGAACACGGTCGCGACGAGGTCCTCGAGCCGTGAGGGGTCCGGGCACTTGTTGGCGAGAAAACGGCCGACGGTGTCCAGGTGTCGCTCGATCAGCGCCTCTCCGGCTTTCCGTTCGCCCGACGCCCACCGGGTATAGAGCAGGT
The DNA here is from genome assembly GCA_050633305.1 of Nannocystales bacterium. Taxonomy (GTDB): domain Bacteria; phylum Myxococcota_A; class Polyangia; order Nannocystales; family Nannocystaceae; genus CAJXVA01. The sequence goes on along the minus strand of JBOEGF010000015.1, from coordinate 15,141 downwards.
CGTCATCTGGCGCCCGTTCCACCGCGACTACGGCCTGTTTTTGCCGCGCCGAGGTCAAGGCTGGTCTCCTGTTGCGGCGGCGACTTGGAGGGCCGCATCGAGTCGTGGGCGGGCTTTGGAGACTGACCGGTCGCGGACCACGATCTGATGCTGGCGCAGCTCGTAGGCGAGGCGGAGCCCATCCCCGGAGATCGCCAGCGCTCGGCCGGTCTCGCTCGGGGTCAGCAGGGCCGGCTCCTCACCGGGTGCCCAATTCGCGTACAATCCCTCCGGCCTCCGCACGATCAGGTCCTGTGCGAGGTTTGTCGCGACGGAAATGCTGTAGTACGGCGCGCCGCCGAACAGGCCGGGGGACTCCTCGCGCTCCAGTTTCCCGCCGTCCAGACGGAAGAAGGCTTCGTCCGCACCGTAGAAGAGGACGTGATCGGGGTCCGGCCACGCGTACAGGGATGACCCGAAGAAAGGTTTGTCGACTGGGGTCGAGGTGTGGGTCGCGCCGGCCCATACGTGGAGCATCGGTTCATCCCCGCACACCGCGGCCACCCAGGATGCTGTTGCAGTTGCCGGTGAGCACGGTTCCGTCGTCAGCATGGTCATCTGGCCATTGGAGTCGCTCCAGACGCCATTCTTGCCCGCGCCGATCAGGGCGTGATTGGGTCCGAGGACGGGTCGCGAGCTGCTCGGGAGGTGACCAAGGGGCTCTCCTGTCTCGAGGTCGTACAGCGCGGTCGGGCTCCCGATGAGGGTGATGGCGACGCGCCCTGCCCGTTCGTCGAGGGTGATTGTGCGCGGTTCGGCATCCAGTGTTGTGAGCACCCGGCCGGACCCCGCGTCCACATCCCAAACACGGACTGTGTAGTCTCGCGCGGCTGACACGGCCAGGCTGCCATCCTCCGAAAGCGCGATGCCTTCGACGGAAGCGGTATGTCCGCGCAGAGCCAGCGTCGGGGGCACATCGAACCTTCGAACGACGCGGTCGGTGCTCACGGCCCACAAGGTCTGCGCATCCGAGAATGCGAATGTGTCGGTTTGTTCAGCGAGCCGGAACGATCGAACGTCGGTCGAGGCCAGATCATGGACCTCGAGATTCCGTCCGTTTCGAACGGCGATGCGCTTACCGTCGGGGGAAAACCTGAATGCGTCCCCGCTGACTGTGTGTGGGAGGGACGCGTGCAGGTTGGTCACGGTGATCTTGTCGCTATCACGGCGCGCTGCGACCCACTCGCCCCCGGGGGAGAGCGCCACCTCTGTGAAGTCTCCAGCTTCCTCGAACAAGCGAACGGTCTCGCCTTTGAGCAGGTCGGTTCGAAACACGCCGGAATCGCGTCCCCGGATGACGATCGAGGTGGAGGCGGGCTCAAACAACACATCGGCCGCAGGCTGGTCGAGTTCGTGCATCACCCCGGTTGCGAGCTCGAGGATGAAAGCAGCTCCGGACCGCTCCGTCCAAGCGAGGCGTTCGCCCCGAGCGTCGAGGCTCACGCTCTTGAACCCGCGGCCTGGCTGCTCGAGCTGCCAGATTTCCTCGCCGGTCTCGACGTCCAGCACGGAAAGGACGGGGGCGTCGTGGAGGATCCGTGCAACTCGCCGTCCATCTCCGGAGACCGCGTACTTCGAGTCTCGAAGCGCGTGCTCTTGGAGTGCCCAGGGATCGATCGCGGCGAGTGGGGTCGGATTGTTCAGCAGAATCCCGGTGGGAAAGTAGTCGATCCCGGGGAACAAGGTGTAGGAGGATTCGAGGCCGGTGCCCTCGATCTCGATCGGATGCAGTCCGTCTCGGTCAATGCGCCGGGCCTCGAGCCGCCCCTTGGGATCTCCGAAGACCAGGACACTCCCCAGGAGCACGAGGTCTTTGGTTTGTTCGGGGAGTTCGAAGCGAGCTTGTTCCGGTCCGAGTGCGAGGGCGCGCTCGGCCGTCGGCAGCAGCCGTGCATCGGTGAGGTCCTGGGCTTTGCGGAGCTCTCCGACCGCAGCGAGCGGATCCTGGGGGAGGGCTGCTTGCGCCCGCAGCATCGCGACCTCGTTGCCTGCGGCCGGGCCCTCCGGAGGAGGTACAAGGAGGACCGTCGCCGCGAGTCCACCTAGCGCGACGGTGCCTCCCAGCGCGGCGGCACCGACGATCCATGGCATTCGCCGGAGCCATGCGGAACGTGCCTTGGTGACGAGGGCATCCGCGAAGACCCCGACGCTAGGAAAGCGGTCTTCGGGTGCTTTCGAGAGTCCGCGCTGCGCCACGGCGACCACCGCCTTGGTGACGCCGCGTGAGACGAGACGTTGGTCGGTTTCCTCGGGGAGCGATCCAAACAAGAGCTCGTGTAGCGTTACGGCGAGCGCGTACTGGTCCGAAGCCGTGGATGCCGGCGCGCCACGAAAGAGCTCGGGCGCCATGTAGCCGGGCGTGCCGGCGGTTGTGGTGGCAATCCCGTCGCGGGGAACGTGAGCAGCGGGGTCGAGTGCGGAGGGGTCGAAACGCGCCAACCCGAAGTCTGCCACTCGAACTCGACCGTCTTCCCCGAGCAAGATGTTGGCGGGTTTGAGGTCACGGTGGACCAGGCCTTCGTCGTGGGCTGCTTGCACACCGCGTGCGACCTGACGGATCACCTCGACGATCGCAGCCTCGCCACGTGTCTCCTCGTCGTACCAGCCACGCAGCGTCCAGCCCTTGACGTACTCGGTCGCGAGAAACACCTGGCCGTCCTCCGTCTCGCCCACTTCGTACACGGGAAGGACGTTGGGGTGGGACAGTCGGGCAAGGGCCTTGGCCTCGCGAATGAGCTCCTCGTGGTCGTCGGCCCGCGTCGAGAGAACCTTGAGTGCAACGAGGCGGTCGAGTTGGTTGTCGAACGCCTTGAAGACCACGCCACGAGCTCCGGCTCCGATCCGTTCCAGCAAGGAGTAGCGACCGATCCGAACCGGGCCCGTGTCATCTCCGAACACGCGTCGATACACGGCACTACGGAGGTGTGAGCGCTCGAGGCCGACGAACGAGAGCGTATCGAGGTGAGTCACGGGGAGGGCGCTGGGCGAGATCGTGGCCATCGTATCCGGTGAGTGGACCGCCGACCCGGAGCTGATCACGAAAGCGAGGAATCACGCCCTCAACCCGAGAATTCGCCGTGATTGGCCGGCGCTCGGCATTTGGCGAGAGCGTTTGTGAGCGGCAAGAGCATGATGACCTGGGGCTGATTTCGGGGACGAACCTCGGTCGAAGAGACCTCGTCACCGACGGTGCTCGAGTTCGCGTTCGGCTTCGCTGCGGCCTGGCTGGGCCATCGCTGCTACGTTCCAATCTCGATGACTCGATGGACTCTTCCGCTCGTCGCCGTATGGATGACCGCCTGCGCCCAACGACCGGCCGTTCCTTCCCGCGAGGCCAACTCACCTGGCCCTCCGCCTGCTCCGACGCAACCTGACGCGACGCCCGAGCCAACGGCACGCTGCAGCCCGTCGCGGTTCGAGACGACCGACGATGGCATCACTTGGAGGGTGGGCGACGCGAAGATCCCGTTGTCTGTCTCGCAGCGCAACGGCGAGCATCGCTACAACTACACGAACCGCACGGTCCGAATCGAGGCACCGGCGACACCGGGCGTTTTCCTCGAAGCGAGTTGTTATACGGAGACCGACTGCGGCGCGGAGAAGGATGCCGATGGCAACGACCGTTGGTGTCTGGTTTCACATGGCCTCAGCGGCGCGTCGACTTGGTTTGGGCTCGTTGCCGAGCACCGCCCTTGCGAATCTCCGCTCGAGTTGCTCGAGGCGTTCGCGTTGCACGCTCCGTCTCCGACGTGTCTTCGCGAGGCACTCCCCACGTACCCCGGGGCCCTTTACGAAACAACCGAGCCGTACGACCGCATGGTGGAAGCTGGCGTCCCCGCCGAGGTTGTGGCGTCGCTCGACCGACACGCGAAGGCGGCGATGGACGCGGACCGCGGATACAACGACCCGGGCGACAACGCCAAAGCTGCGGAGGCGCTCCGCGCTCTTCGTGAACTCATCGCTCCACACACCCAGGGCGAAGCCGCTTGGGGGTTGGACCTTCTTGCGGCGAGGGCTCTGGCTCGTCTCGAGGGGCGCTACCCCAACACGCTCGTGGGTAGGGGCAACCGGTACTACGACGTAGGAGGGGCTGGAGGCGAGGAGATCCGTGAGACTGACGCGGCCTGGGCGGACCGCCCCGCGCGGTGAACTGTTGCGGCGACCTGTCGCTGTCCCAGCGAAGACGTGGGGCGGAGGAGCGAGAGCGACGCGATTGCGCCCGCGGTCATCGCGGTGAGACGCTGGTTGGGTATGCCGCTTGTTTCTGCAGTCCCCCCGTCGGTCTACGGTGGCGTTCTATTCATGTTTGGGGTGCTGCTGTTGATGGTGACGGTGTTCTCGTCCGGAGGCGCGGGCAAGAGCCAACAGCTCCGGGTCATGGACGAGGTTGCGGGCGGAAAGCACGGCAAGGGCAAGCGAGTGCTGTTTCTCGTCGGCGTGGCGGCGACTGGCTTTGGGGCGTGCGGTGCGTTTGCGGGGGTCGCGGTAGGCGGTGCTCAGCGTCGCAAGGACTGCGAGCATGCGTGCAGCGAGCGCGGGTACAGCTCCGCGACGGTCCAGGGCTCAGAGGAACGAGATCCACCGGGCTCCGGCCGCCATGCGTTCGTTGCATGCGTCTGTACCGATGGACCCGAGCCCGATCCGCTCGAGTTCCCCGCGACCGGCCAGGAGGGCAGAGCCAAGGCCGCAAAAGGCAGAGCGGACAAGCGGGAGCAGGAACAAGAGAACAAGGCGTCCGGGGCGGATCCTCAGCAAAGATAGGACGCTGCGGGGCGTTGCGAACGCCGAGGCCCTGCAACGAAGCGTCGGGTCTGTTGGGCGAATGGCTCCGGCCTGCACCTGCACCTGCTGAGGTCTACATCGAAGACCTTCACACGGGCGAGAACTCGAGCGATGGGCAAAGTTCGCTCGCAGGTCCAGCGGTGGATCAAGCGCTACGGGCTCGACGCGACGGAATACCGACCGTGGCGACAACATCGCCGAGGACCCGGTCGTCGAGCAGCCGGACGATGACTGACGTCCTCGTTCTCCTCGGTGCGTCACTCGCAGATCACGAACTCGTTGACCATTGGGCAGTAGCTCGCGCCGAAGGTCAGATCCACGTCCCAGTTGCCGCTGTTGACCCGGACCCTCCCGGAGATCGCCGTGGCCGCTTGCGGATCGAATGGGTCGGCCAAGCTTTGTGCGTCCGGAATGGTGTCGAGTTCGAACGTCGCTTCGAAGCTCTCCTGCTGCGCGCCATCGCGAATCACACGAAGCCGTCCGCCATCGATCGTCGTCCCCGTGGGGCCCGTGAACCCACCGCCCCCGTCGGGAAAGAACATCAACATGTTCTCCGACTCGATCCCGTTGTCTACCGAGGCGACGGGCTCTGGCAGCAGATAGATCACAGCGACGTTTGCCTCGAAGATGCACTGAGAGCATCCGGTCTGGGCGCCAAAGTATGCGTGGGAGACCTGGAACGAGCCCAGCGGAGTCGTCACCGTCCCCTCCACGTTGGGTTCGTCCAGCATCGCGCAAGCGATGTTGTCCGGCCAGTCACCCATGCAGCGTGGGGCCGAAGTCTCGCCGACCGAGCTTGCTCCCGAACTGCTCGTCCCATCGAGGAAGGTCGTGGACGCTTCGGTGGCCCCAAAGAAGGACGTTGAACCAAGGGTCGAGCCGAAGGTTGGACCGAAGGTCGGATCTGAGGACGTTGACCCCTCGTCGCCAGTGCTCGAGCCTCCCCCTGCCGTTGCCCCGCTCGTCCCCGTACTCGGTTCCGCAGGCTGAACAGCGGGCCCACATCCCGCGAGCGCAGCAAGGGATACCGAGAGTCCAAACACATAGTGCCCAAGATCCATTGCACAAGCCTACACAGGTCCGAATCGAAGTCCCGGGCAATCTGCCGCCAAAGTGTGGAGCAAACAGCAATGGGGCCCGGCGCGCGGGGTGGTGTCGTGGTGAGAAGGTGCTACGTTCCCGACCCGAAAACGATCACGAAAAACTTCATGCTTTACAAGGTCGGGTGGCGAGAGTGCCTCAGGATAGTCGCCTCAGTTCGTCATGATGATGTCGTCGATGAACAACCCCGGAACTCCGAAGCGTCTACATCCGAGAGTCGGCGACGCATGGTGGCCGGGGAGCCCGCGCGGCCACCATGCGGGCCGTCACGACCCTCCTCGTGGGCCATCCGTCCGTCGGGCGGCACGGTGAGCAGGTTATGCGGAGGCCCGTGCTCGTGTGATGTAGCCACCACGGCTGCGGAGGAAACCGACGATACTTGTCTCGAAGTCCGAAGGCATGGTTGCTCGGATGCTGGGCCTGGCAAGCAGGGCTTGGGCCCACCGTTGGATTGGGGGCAAGTCCTTCAGGACCGCCCAGCCGAACGCGTCTTCGAATAGCTGCATTCGAAGGAATAGAGCGGCGTACGCGAAGTCGACCAACCCGACCTGTTCCCCACCGAAGTAGGGCCCAGAGCCGAGTTGCGCAGACAACCTCGTGAGCTTGGCGACGACCTCGCGTGCGTTGTCTTGGTGTCCTTCCAGGTCGGGAGCCATGACGGTGCGGAAGGAGTCCATTTGCAACTCGAGCCCAAGCAGGGTCCAGGACCGATCTCGTGCTCGCGCTACGGGGTCCTGAGGTTGGAACGCTGGCCCGCCGTCGAAGAGCCCGTCCACACACTCGAGCACGGCCACGGTCTCGAAGATCGGCTCGCCATCGACGAGCAGCAGTGGTGTCTTTCCGGTAGGGCTGACTTGAAGGAAATCCTTGGGTTTGTCCTCGGGGTCGACGTTCTCAATCTCGACCTCCTCACCGAGTTGGACTCCCTTTTCGGAGAGCGCGATGCGAACAATGTGCGGAAAAGGACCGTAGTCGTGACTGTAGAGTTTGATGGAACGCGGGCTGGTCATGGCCCACAACGTAGTGGCCCTCCGTCGATCGAGGTAGAGCGCCTGTTGTTGGATGTGCGGCCGATTGTTGGTTGTGCTAGGGCCGGCCCCTAATCCTTGGTCGCCCATGCGCAGAAGGCCATGGTGGAGACATAAACGCCGCGGTTGGACAGCAACTCCTGCTCGAGTCGTGCGTCCAGGGTATCGACATCGATTTCCTCGGCGGTGGCCACTGCGTGCTGCAGGATCCTGGGGAGCACCGCCCGGATCCGTTGCGCCGTGGGCTGGCGCAGTGCGGGGTGTTCGACGATGCCTTCCGCCCATGCGCCTGCGAGCTGCAGCCCTCCCGACTCGAACACCATGGGGAGTTCGTATCCCATCGCCGTCGACGCACCCTCTCGTTCGACCGTGGTCCACAGCCACTGATTGACCTGGTCGTGGAGCGGGTGGGTTTGCGGCGAAGAGGGCATCATGGAGCGGTCGATCTCGTGGAAGGCCGCGACCCCGCCGGGGCGCAGGACGCCGGCCAGCGCCCGCATCGCAGCAGTACGTTGCGGGACGTACATCAGGACACGGCGGCCGACGATCGCGTCGTACGCCTCGGCTGAAGGCGGGGGTGGGGGGGCCGCAGCGTCCGTTTCGAGGAACGAGACGTTGTGGAGCCCCCGCTGTTCCGAGAACGCGCGCGCTCGGTCGACGGCGCGTCCGTTGACGTCAATGCCGACGACATGGCCGTCGGGGCCGACGAGGTCTGCGACCAGCCGCGTGACGTTGCCGTGCCCGCACCCAATGTCGAGGACGGTCATGCCCTTGGAGATCCCCGCGTCGTGCAGGAGTCGTGTTGTGATCTGATCGTCGCGTCCGAGCGCCATGCGAGGACAAGCCTAGGGCTTGTGCTCTGCGGCGTGTGGGGTGGTGATTGCTGGATCTGCGGCCGATCTTGGGGTGGGGGTGGGGTCGGCCGGTTTGTGGCGCATGGATTCGCGCCATGCGGCCGGGGTGTGGCCGTAGGCCTTGCGAAACTGACGGGTGAAGTGCGTACGGTCGCCCCAGCCGACACGCTGTGCGATCTCTTCCAAGGGTGCGTCGGAATGGAGCAGCCAGTTGGCGGCCGAAGACACGCGGATGGCCGCGAGCCAGTCACCGACGGTCTGGCTCGTCTCCTGCTTCATGACGGTGGCCAGGTGGGACGGAGTGCAGTGGACGGCGGTGGCTACATCACGGAGCGAAATCTTCTCGAACGCGTGGGCCTCGATGAAGGTAAGCGCGCGAGTGCACAGCGAATCGGCGCGCCCGGCAGTGCTTCCGCTGGGCGCCGCCCGTCGGAGTTCACCCAGAATGAGGCGCAGCCACGATGCACCGAGTTCCGAAGCCTGAGCCGTGGCGAGGGTGAGTTCGTCATGAAGCCCCTCGAACATCGATTGGACCGCAGGGCGCCGCGCTTCGGGGATCGTGACGACAGGAGACGCACCGCGCCGGACCGCTTGAAAGGGGGTCATCCAAGCCGTTTCGGAGAGGTCGTGACAGGACGGGCAGAAGCTGAGCCCCCATGCATCCATGTCCTTTCTGCGTATCCCTCGGTGTGGGGTCCCGGTCGGGAGGACGATCATACTTCCTGGGAGCGCTCGCACGATGCGTCCGATCTCGAGCTCGGCCTCGCCATCGAGCACATAGGCCAGCGTGCACCCGTAGTGCTGAACGTGTCCTGTGTGTGCTTCGCCGGTGCCTCGAATCCGGCGGATGCCCAGCGCTGGCGTATGCGTCGTTGTGGTCGTCATGGAGAACTTCGGGCGGAGAACCGGAGTAGCATGCGGGGCAGGTCTGTCCAGACAGCGCGAGCTGCCTGGGCTCGGCGGTGGGCTACTTCTGCTGGGCGCGCGATGTTGGGTGTCGGGCTCGTCGAGCAGCCGCGACTCGTAACAGCAGTGTGGCGGCGGCGGATTTGACCAGTGCGCCGAGCAGGAAAGGTGCGATGCCGTGAGACCACGAGGAGGCAGGTCCGATTCGAACGGCGAGCACACCGCCACCGAGCAGAAGGATCAAGGCATGGGCGCCGAGCATGACTCCGGTGTCCCGCAACCACGCCTCGCCAAACGGTCGTCGGTCGGCAAGCCAGCCCACGGCAGCGGCCGCGCACAAGAATCCGAGCAGGTAGCCCGCAGAAGGACCGAGGAGTTTCGACAGCCCGCCTGCCCCATCGGAAAAGACAGGGAGGCCGACCGCGCCCGCGAACAGGTACAAGCCGACGGCCGAGGAGCCACGCCTACAACCCAGCGTCGCGCCCACGAGAAGGACGCACAACGTCTGCGCTGTCTGTGGAAGGTCGGTGCCCGGGAGGGGAAAGGTTGCACGGGCGGACAACGCGATGGCAAGAGCGCCGACCAGCGCCACGAGTCCTCCGCGACCGATGCGGCGAATCGACGCATTCATGCTGCGTGCCCAGAGCCACACGCGATGCGGGGTCGCGAGCTGATCCAAAGTTGCACTCGGGGACCGTCGCTCCCCAGGGCGGTTGATGCAAGCCCGAATGGAATGAAGGTCGCCGTACTGGCGCAGTCGTCACTTGAAACGGATCACGAATGGGAGGGCTCCCGCCCTGTGCCGGAGCTCTGGGTCTCACGGTGGAGCGCGAATGCTGCGGCGAGTCCCGCAACGGCGGTCACTGTCGCGATCGTCACCCGGGTTGAAACTGCATCCACGGGCAAGCGGTCGATCTTGTCGAGGTGGGACCCCGCGTGGAGGCAGAGGGCGACTGCCATGCTCCCGCCCGCACAGCGCATGAGCCATGCGAACACCACAGACCACAACGGGAGGGCGGCGAACATGACCAGAGCCACCGGCTCCACGGTCCCGCTTTGGGGAGACACGAGATACATGAGATGCCAGATGGACCAGATACATCCCAACAGAAGGGGTCCTCGGACGGCGCCGAACCGGGCGATCATCCGAGGCTGAGCATAGCCTCGCCATCCAAACTCTTCGCCGAGCGGGAACACGACAAGCGCGGTGAGGTAGGCTGGCGTATCGGGAAGGTAGATCCATTCGCCGGTCGGTCCGCCCCCGCCGAGTGACAGAGCTCGCCCGATGAGCTGGAGGAACCACGGGAAGAGGAGGGCGAGCACGATCCACTGCGGTCGGACGCGCCAAGGGCCGAAGACATCGCGTCGCTCCCCGGTCCCGATCGTGATGACCAGTGTTGAGAGAAGTGGCCCGAAGGCGCTCAGGCCCAACAAAGCCATCTCGATGGGGGTGGCGGTGCCTCCTCGCCGCATCGTCTCAACGGCCGGAAATGCGAGACCCCACGTGATGCCGCAGGCGAGGGCGAAGAATCCGGCGAGCCGGCGCCCAGCGGTGTCGGTGTCCATCTCCCGACGCTAGCGACTCAAGCGTGTCGACGCTTGCTCGTGCGCGTCAGCGAAGTTGACCTGTCGCGTCTCAGCTTCTGTGGCGACGACGGTAGGTGCGAGGGGAGTGTCCCGTCCATCGTTGGAACGCGCGCGAGAAGGCGGACTGCTCCGAGAAGCCGAGCAGGAGGGCGATGTCGATGAGGCTTGTCGACGGCTGGGCAACGTAGCGTAGGGCGAGGGCACGGCGCTCTTCGTCGACGAGCGTTCGGACGCTGGATCCGTGCTCGGCCAGGCGGCGCTGCAGTGTGCGCGGACCGAGCCCGACGGCGGTTGCGAGCTGGGCCACACCCACGGCCGCGGTCGGGAGTCCGTACCTGATCTCCTCGCGGAGCCTCGTTAGGAGGTCGTCTCCACTGCCAAGCGCTGCGAGCTTTCGGTCGGCATGCGCTGTCACGATTGCGCTCAGGGTCGGGGAGGCCATCGGGTGTGGCCGTCGTAGGTCTGCGGTCCGAAGCGTGAGCCGGTCGTGCGGCATCCCGAACCGAATCGGCCCACGAAGTGCAGCCTCCCACCGTGCCGGGTTGTCGGGGAGTGGGTGCCGTACGTCGATGGAGACCGCCTCGACCGGATGACCGGTGGTCGCGCGACCCAAGGTGAGCACACCATGGAAAGAGTCGACAACGGCCCCGGGCGGGGGGACGATCGCCGCCCGATCGGCATCGAGCACAACGTGGGCAACCTCGCCGTCAACCACGACGGCGCTGAGGGGTTCGTCGGCGAGGTCAAAGTTCAGGCGCTCGTAGCGGACCAATGCAGCCAGAGCATCCCCAAGCGTGGGCGCGGACTGGAAGACGAGAGTCGCAAGCGACGGATCGGCTTGGAGCGCCGACTGCATCACGTTCAGGGGCATGTCGGGGTCGCCCAGCATCGCGGGGAGTTCGGTCCACAGTCGGGCCAGCGCAGAGAGTGGCAGTCGCCCATCTACGTCGTCGAGTTCGTGCCGGTCGAGATCGAATCGCCGCAGTACGTCCTCGCGTGATTGGCCTTGGGTGACAGCGTGGTTGACGAGGTACCGAAAGTTCGATGCGGCTGCCTTCCGCCCCAGGTCTTCCATCGTGACCGCATCATATGCTTCTCGCCGTCGAACGCCTGCATCAGACCCCCGCAGGCTGATACGATCATCTCCATGATCGGGGGATCTCTTGGACTTGTCTTGACGCTACTCGAGCCGGGGGCCATTCCCGAGCCCGACTACACGCCGACGTCTTCAAAGGCTCCGACCGCCGAGCCGTTGGCTGAGAGGCCGCCGGAACCCGAACCCGAGCCCGAACCCCAGCCCGAACCGGAGCCGCTTTCCGAAGCCAAGCCGCCCGAACCCAAGTTCAACCGCCACGGTGTCGGCGTGCGCTCTGGCATCGTCATCGTGCCCACGTGGATTCTCTCGCGCTGGTTCGAGACGCAAACCAACGCCTTGTGTCGTGGTGAGTCCGTCGGCAGCTTCGCGGAAGAGCGCGGCCTGCTGCGGACCGACGGGTGCAACTTCTACGTCGGCGGTGAGTACGTTTATCGGCACTCTCGGATTCTCGACATCGTCGGTGCCGTTGGCTACCAGACCGCGAAGCTCCCCGAGGGCTACTGGCTCGACAAAGGGCGCTACATCGGTACGCCGGAGTCCCTCGTGGCGGCCGACTACACCGAAGTCGATCTCAGCATGCTCTCCTTCGAGGCGGACTTCATCGCTCGCGCGCCCGTGGTGACGACGGACAACGTCGAGCTCGGGATAGGCGGAGGTGCTGGCATTGGGCTGGGGATTCTGTTCGGTGACATCTATCGAACGGGCATCGGTTCTCTCCCCGACGGCTATGTTCCGGGGCAGGGAGCGACGGCAGACGACACCTGTCAGACCCCGCAGGACCTCGGCGACTTCAACCGTTGCACTCCGCGTTACGACGTCGCCCAGGATTCGGACAACACCGGCCCCAACCCCGACGAACTCGACGATCCCAACGACGAGCGCTACGCCAGCTGCGACGAAAACGGTTGTAGCAAGTCCGACCTCAATGCGTTCGGCTACCGCAACAAGTCCGGCGGCGTGCCTCCTGTGATCCCGGTGGTGAACCTGATCCTCAGCGCACGGATGATCATCAAGGACACGGTAGGCATCACGATCAACGGCGGGTTCAACACCGGGTTCTACTTTGGCGGCTCGCTGACGTACTTCTTCGGAAAAGACTTCCAGACCCGGTAGCCGTTTCCATACCTCGGCGATTCCCTCCTCCGGTCTCTCGTGTCACGATGGGCTATGGATTGGACGCGAGGATGCGTAGTCTTGTTGTCGCTGAGTGTAGTTGCGTGCGACTCCTTGGTGCCCGTCGGCGATGCTTCACAAGGCTCGGGAAGCTCGACGGGGTCGCCGAGCTCGGGCGGGGTGACGGAACCTGGCCCTGCAACCAGCCCGGTTCCTCCAAACCCGTCGACCACCTCGCCCATTGGATGCGCTCCGGGAACCTACGTGGAGTGCACGTGTCCCGGCGGCGGCTACGGGGAGCAGATCTGCAGCCAACAGGGGGAGTTCGGCGCGTGCGAGTGCTACGGCGACGACGTCACCTGGGGCACGTCAGGCTCGTCGGGCTGGTGGGGGTCCTCCGGCTCATCGGGCTGGTGGGGAAGCTCGAGCTCGTCCGGCGGCTGGGAGCCGGGTATCCCGGAATTGCCGCCGGGCCAAGACTGTTTGGGACTCGACCTGCCCTGCGTAGGCGAGTTCTACGTCACGTCACCGGGACAACTCGAAGCCCTCGGCGTCTGCAGCCGGATCGACGGCCAGCTATACATCGAAGGTGAGGACACGACCTTGGAGCCCATGGGCTGCCTGCAAGAGGTTGACGGCGTTCTGGGAATCGGTCAGACCGGTCTCAGCGACCTGTCTGGATTCGTCATGCTCGACTTCGTCGGCGAGCTTGGAGTGGTTCAAAACGCCCAGCTCACGACCCTCGGGATGCCAAGCCTCGAGACCGTTGGAGCAATGTTCATCTACGAGAACGACTCCCTCACCTCGTTGGGCTTTCCGGTCCTGACCGAGATCGTCGAACAACTGGATGTCGGCTACAACCCGATGCTCCCCAACTGTGAGATCCAGAGTCTCTACAAACAGGCGAGTCCGAGCGCAGTGTTTTGCAGCGACAACCTTCCGGACACGTGCGCGGGTCTTTGCGCGTAGCGGCGGAACGCTCAGCGCTCTGGCGGCAGATCGGGATCCTGCCATCGAGATTCGAGCACGCGCAGGTCGGAGTTTGGCGGTTGCTCCTGGTGTCGACGGCTCGTGGTGGAAACGTCGAGCCTGGCGTCGACCGACGGCGACACAACGACCTCGCCGATGAGCGCACCCGTCCATTCGATCGTGGCGGTGGCCTCGAGCACGCAGGGCTTGGGCAGCGGTGGGCAGACGCTGTCGGGTCCGATGACGGGCCAGTGAACGCCGGCTCCAAGCGGTTGCTTGAAGTCCCACAGGTGCACGCTGCTCGAGTGATCGGGCACGCCCACGTCGCTGCGGAACGTGAGGGTGAGCTGGTCCGAGCTCGAGCCATCCTCGCCTCGGTGCTGCCACTCGCGGACCGATAGACTTGCGCGGACGAGGCCCCCCATCGTGTGCTGTGCAGCTCGGGCTTCGGCGGGGACCTCGATCCGGAGTCGGAGTTCTTTGCTCGGGGTCTCGGGGGTGAGCACCAACTGACTCTGCTTCGGGGCGACAGGTACGGAGGTCGACCACCCCGGCTGCGGGCGCTTGGTTGCGATGGTTGCAACGCTGGCGATCGCGAGCATCAGGACGTGGGCGCGACGTTCGTTTTGGGTCATGGCCGGGGAGCTCGCTTTCGATGGGCCCAGGCGTCGCGGAGCGAGAACCCGAGCATGGGCAGCGCCCACAGATCGGTGGGGTCGGCGGTATGCGAGACGGAACGCAGCGGTGGGGTCGCCTCGCCGGCGATGACCGCCCAGCCGGTCCAGCCCAGCCATTGCAGTCCACCGAGGGCCCACGCCCACATCTCACCGACGGTGGGGTCGAGCTGGATCGCAGAGAAGACAAGCCCGGTTGCGATCACGCAGGGGAGCAGCCGGGCGCGATGGGGCATGACGGACGCCCACAACGCGTGCAGCAAATACGGAAAGAACAGCAGACCCGCGAAGTCCGAGAGCTTCCCCGTCACGGTTCCCGGAACGCTCGCCTTGAGGACGTGATCGTTGAGGAGCAGAACGAACACGCTCGCGACGACCCATGGACGAAGGAGCGGGTACGGACTCGAGTTGCGGTCGCGTCCCACGAGAGCCCGAACGTTCCCACGGGAGCGTTGCTTGCAGGCTGGATCTGCTAGCATGCGACGGCATGTCCAAGCGCGTCCGGCCTGCCCGGTGGTCGACGAAGCCGGCACGGAGAAAGCGATGGCGGATGGGGAGCTATCGCGCGCCCGCACCCGATCCGTCGAATCCACCGCCGGGTGAGCTCGATTTCGAACCCGGCGGCGACTATGCGGCGCTCGGCCCGAATGTCCTCGTCCGGTTGTGGAGGGCCCTGGTGGGTCGCCGAAGCTGAGATCTGGCTTACGAACTCTGCCCGGGGTCGTTTTCCCCCAGCGATTTGGGGGACGGAATCCCCGGTATGGGAACCTTACTGCTGTGAGGGGAACAGCGGCGAATACCGGGCTGGTGGCATTGCTACTGAGCGCTGGCTGCTACAGCGGGTTTTCAGCGTCCGGTGCGGACGGAGAGGACTCGGTCGGGGCGACCGACAGCGGCGCGGAGGGAGGTGAGTCCGGCACGGGTGACGGAACCGGGGAGGACCCGCCGATTCCGGAGGGGGACGCCGCCGAGGTCGGGGTCTCGGGGCTGCG
>JBOEGF010000014.1:271041-511973 GCA_050633305.1 Nannocystales bacterium | reverse complement strand
GGTCGGGTCGGTGGTCGGGTCGTTCGTGGTGGAACCCGGGGTACCGCCCGAACTGTCGTCGGCTGAGCCCGTGCTCGTGCCGGCGGCGGTCTCCCCCGCACCGGTCGAGCTCGAACCACCGGTGATCGAAGGACCGGTGCTGGTCATTCCGGGACCACTGCTGCTCTCGCCGCCCTCGGTCTCGGGGTCGGGCTCGCCCGTTGTGGGCTCGGGGTTGAACGAGCAGTCGTTGAATCCGCAGCACGGATCGAAGTTGATCTGCTCGATGATGACGCCCAACGCGGCCTCCAGCTCGGCCTGGTTGCCCGCGGTGAAGTAGTCGATCGTGCCGCCCGCACAGGGGATGCCGGTTCCGCCCGAGCCCCAACAAGCCATGTTGCCCAGCTCCAAAGGTGCGAGCTGCTCGTCGTCGCCGAAGCCGATGACGAACGTGGTCGTGTTGTCGTTGGCGACCATGTCGGTCAGCTCTGCGGACACCTGCTCGTCGGTGGACCAGCCGTTGAGGCTGTAGGCACCGTCGGTGATCAGGATGTTGAAGAACTGCGTGTTGGCGTCGACCGGGTAGAGGTCCGGCGGTGTCAGGCGGTAGGCCTCGGCATTGTTGTTGGCCAGTGCGAGACCCGTGTGGGTCGCGGTGGCCGAGCCGGTGCACGCATCGAGGTCGAACATGCCACTGTTGCAGTCCGGCATCGTGCTGTAGGTGTCCTGGTCGAAGCCAGGGTACCCGGGACTGGTTGGGCCCTGCTGCGTCCAGATAATCGGAGGTCCACCCCACGGATCAGCACAGCCTGCAGAACAGGTGGTGTTCGGGTCGAGCGCCCAACCGAAGTTGTCCTTCATGCACGGACCGTAGTCGACGAGCAGCTGCTGGTCGTCTTCGGTGCCGAAGGTGAGCAGGCCGAGGTGGACAAGGTCCTCCACCGGCTGGTTGTTCACGCCTGGCACGAGCACGTCGAAGATCGACGAGCCGCCGGAGAGTGCTTCCCGCGCCTGATCCCAACCGGTCATGCCCATCGCACCCGAGACGTAGTTGTCGGGGTCGAGCGGGTTGCCCGTGTTGAGCATGGAGCTCGACGCGTCGAGGATCACCATGATGCGTGGCAAGCCGCCCGTGCATTCGGGGATGATGACCGTGTCCTCAATGTCGTCGATGACTGTCTCGAGGGCCGGCACGAGTTCGCCCGCGCCGGCGTCGATCGCCTGCACCGTGCCGCCCGCATTGGCGAGGTCGTCTCCGAAGCTCTCACCGATCGCGTCGCCGAAGGCGACCACGTAGACCGGCACGTCGTCCGTGGAGAACAGGTCTCCGCCCACCGGAACGGGGTCGAACGCGGTCTGCTCGGCGACGTTGACCGGAGCCTGACCCACTTGGGTCGTCCACACGCCGTCCGTCATGAGCATGACGAAGTACGACCGCTCGTCGTCCACGACGACGTCGCCGGGGTGATCGATGCGGGTCTGCGCGATGTAGTCACGCGAGGCCTGGAGCGCGCCCTGGGTCCACGTACCGATGCCTGCGCAGTTGAGCCCCACGCACAGCGGCGGCTCGACAGCGTTGAGGAAGCTGACGATGTTCTCGCCGTTGCACTCGTAATACCCGGTGGGGTCGGCCTCCTGGTCGTACCAGCCGACGTCCAGCGACTGACCGTCAATGATTCCGGAAGGATCCGTCTGCCCAGCGACGGTGATGACCGTGCCGTCCGCCTTCGGATCGGGATCGTGACCGAACCGCATCAGGCCCAGGTGCATCGACTCGTCAAAGAATCCGTTGTCGGTGGTGATGACGTTCTCGATCGCCTCGACCGCAGCTTCCCACCGGGTCTGCCCGGGTTGGAAGTCGTCGTTCATGGACGACGAGTAGTCGAGCACGATGAGCAGGTTGGGCTTCTTGAACGAACAGGCTTCGTCACCGACGCAGTCGGCTCCAGCTTGTGCCGGTTTTTCAGAACCGCCAACGAACGCGAGTCCCAAACCCGCCAGGAGCCCCGCTTGGACGCCGAGCCGCTTCCAAGAGCCAAACAATGCAAGTCGATTCATGTCGTTCCTTCTTCTGAGACGAGGGGCCTCGAAAGACCCTCGATGCACCGCGCCGGGCGCATCACAGTGGTGAGTTGGAACCCTGCTCTAGTCCCCCTAAGAGCAGGCGTTCGTGCGGCTTGAGGACGGTACGCTGCCCGAGCGAGAGGCGTCAACATATGGACCCGTAGTCCGCGACGTGCGGATCCGCGATGAGGTGAGGCAGCACACTCAGTGTCGTAGAGAGCCGTAGATTTGTAGCTGGCTCCCGCACGGGGTGTACTCCGGCCATGCGACTGGGCCCCTCGATCCTCGCCATGTCTCTGCTGGCAGCATGCCGAGCCGCGGGACCTACACCTGCTGGGCCCGGAGACACCCCCTCGGACAACCTGCCTACATCGATTGACGCGTCGCACATGATGGCCACGATCGAAGCGCTCGCGTCCGATGAGCTGGGCGGCCGCTACAGCCTGCACCCAGACATCGACCGCGCAGCGTCCGTGGTCATCGAAAAACTCACAGCAGCAGGTGTGGAGCCGGTCGGTGAGGATTTTCGGCACCGTTTCGGCATCGCGATCGGGGCCGATCTCGTCACACCTCCCACGCTCAGCATCGCGCGCAAGGGCAAGACCGCCCAAGCGACGCAAGGGTCGTTTGGACCGATGCCGGGCAGCGCGAGTGCGAGCGTGACCGCGCCCATGGTCTTCGCCGGGTATGCCGCCGTGGCCAACGACGCAGCAACGTACGACGACCTCGCCGGCATTGACCTCTCTGGGAAGATCGCCGTCGTCCTGCTCGATGCTCCGCGGCGCCCCGACAGCAGCGCGCTGTACAACCGTGTCCGCTCGATCGGGGACCGGTTCGAGAACCAGGCAAAGCCGCTTCGGGAGGCCGGAGATGCCGCCGCTCTGACCAAGCTCCAAGGCCAGACCCGCGACGAACTCTCGGCGCTGGTCGGGCCGTTCCTTGGGGGCGCCGCGTTGCCGGAGCATCTGACCGCCATCCCGGACGACCCCGCGGGCCCCTTGGATACAGATGCGTTCGCGTCCGTGTTGTTCACCCCCAATGCCGACGCTTCGGCTCCCTCGTTCCCCTTCTCCGCCGGACGGCTTCGCAACAAAATCGCTCGGCTGGTGGATGCCGGAGCCGTGGGCGTCATCGCGGTCCGTGGGCCACGGAGCTTCGTGGACGACATCGACCGAGATGCCGATGCGCTACCGGACCTCGGTACGACCCGGCCGGCCCGAGATGGTGGCGTCCCCGTGGTCCAGATGAAATGGCGCGACGCGGATGAGTTCCTCAAGATTCGAGGTCGCAAGCTGTCGTCCCTGCAAGGGCAGCTCGAGCGGACGCTCGAGCCCGTCTCGGGCGACATGAAGGCCGAGGCGACAATCGCCGTCGAGCTCCAGACTCGGGAAGTCGAAGCCCCGAACGTGTTGGGCCAGATCGTCGGCAGCAAGCCCGACGAGTTCGTCATCCTCGGAGCACACTACGACCACATCGGCACCGACGAGGACGGGCGCGGGCACTGCAGAGCGACCGTCGACGGCGTCTCCAAGGACATCGTTTGCAACGGCGCGGACGACAACGCCAGCGGAACCGCGGTCGTCCTGGAGATTGCCCGCGTCCTGGGCTCCAGACCCACCCCCCCGGAGCGGACCGTGGTGTTCGCCCTTTTTGCGGGAGAGGAACTGGGCCTGCTGGGTTCCCGGGCGTTGGCCGCGAGTCCCCCTCACGCGGCGCCATGGAAAGACGGGACACCGGTCGCGATGATCAACATCGACATGGTCGGACGTCTACGACCCGACCCAGGCTTGCTGGTGGGCGGTGTCGGCTCCAGCCCGCAGTGGATGTCGTTGTTCGAGACCGCAGGTTGGGACGGCATGCCGATCACCTTCGACCGATCCGTCACGACGCGGAGCGACCACGCGGCGTTCTACAAGCTCGGCATGCCCGTGATCTTCATGTTCACGGGCGTGCACGCGGACTATCACGCGCCGGGAGACGAAGCCTCCGGCATCGACCCCACCGGACTGGATAAGGTCGCGAGACTCACACTGGGTGTGGTCGAGCAAATCGCCGGCGGCTCGAAGATTGAGTTCGCCGAGCCCGCCACCCCACAGGAGGGGCTGGTCCCAGCCCTGCCCGGCGATGTCGAAGCCACGATCGAGCGCCGGGTCGGCTACGAGGGCTGAGATCAGCCGGCGCTCGGAGTGATGATCGCGCTGAGGGTGAAGAGCTCGTAGCCCTCTGCGTCAGAACAGCTCCAGTACATCACGACGTTGTAGTCCACCTGGTCGTCGACACAGGTGGCGATCGTCGTGTCGAACCCGATGTCGGAGTCGACGACGGACACGGTCAGGCCCCCTTCGAGTTGGACCGAGTTCACCCCGACGAGAACAACCTCGTCCCACTCGGGGAACAACTCGTCCATGATGACAGCCGTCTCACCAGAGTTCCCAACAACCTCCATCGAGACGTAGGGGTCCGGCAATCCGTTGAACGAATCCCACGCGTCGCCGTCGGCGTCCGTCAGCGCGACGGTGCCGTTGAAGACCCTGACGTCCCAAAGCGCCATCGGATCGGGCTCGCATCCGGTGTCGCCACACGACAGATTCGTCCCGCAGCTCTGACACGTTGCCCCCCCGACCCCACACTCGTCGGCGGCATCTCCGTCGAGGCAGGTTGCTCCGTCGCAGCACCCGTCGCAGGTCGCCGTGCATGCCGTCGAAACACACTCCCCGGCGCTGCATTCAAAACCCTCCTCACACCCCAGGCAGGACGCACCGTCGACACCGCACTCCGCGTCGGACTGGTCGCCCGCTTCGACGCAGCTCTCGCCATCGCAGCATCCCTCGCAGGAGTCTTCGCACGGGAGGTCGCAGATTCCGCCGTCGCAACTCGCACCATCCGGACACGCGCTGCACTGACCACCACCGGCCCCACATGCCGCGTCCGCATCTCCGGCCACGCAGTTGTCTCCGTCGCAACACCCGTCACAGTTGTCAGGACTGCACGCGGGCGGCTCGACGCAGGCTCCCTCGTCACACACGGTTGCCCCATCACACGGAACACAGCTTTCCCCGAGCGCTCCGCATTGATCGTCCGCCGTTCCGGGCTGGCACGCGCCCGCATCATCCAAGCAGCCGCCGCATCCTCCAGTCTCGTCCGCGGAAGTGGGGTCGCTCGTGGGGTTGGTTGGAAACGTCCCCGCCGACGGGTCCGCGCTCGTGGAGCCGGAGCTCCCGCCGTCCGTCTCCCCAGTGGAGCCAATCGGCTCTCCGTCGAGCGGCGCATCGTCGCCCGCGCAGCCGAACGAGAGCAGCGCAGTGGTCACGAATGATGCAGTCCAAGGAGAGAGTCGGCGCATAAGGGGCATGCCGCACGCTCGCACGACTACGCGTCTGCGGCGTGAAGAAAATGAGCGGCGGCGGTCACAACAAGTACGCGACCGGGCTCCTCGGTGAGCGACGCGAGAGCGAGATGAGGCCCAGATGTCTTCTTATGCGTCGCGGTGAGCGATCGCCTTGGCGACACGGATGCCATCGAGGGCCGCGCTCATGATGCCGCCCGCGAACCCCGCTCCCTCTCCGCACGGGTACAGACCCGCCAGCGTTGGGGAAGCCAGGGACTGTGCATCGCGCACCGTGCGAACCGGGCAACTGGTGCGGGACTCAACCGCGACCGCAAGGCCCCGGGGACCCGCGAACCCCGGAATCTTCGCGTCGACTTGGCGCAAGGCCTGGCGCAGCGGATCCGCCAACCCAGTGAGCACTGGACTCAGGTCCGCAGCTCGAACACCGCGGCGGTAGCTGCACTCGGGAAGCTCGAGCGACACTCGGCCGGCGACGAAGTCGTCTAGGCGCGCGGCAGGGGCCACGTAGTCGCCCCCTCCAGCCTCATACGCGCGCTGCTCCAGGTCCCGCTGGAACTCGATCCCGGCGAACGGATCGGAGGGATCCAGCCCATGTGCCGCGAGGACGTTCGCGTCGACCTCGGCCACGAAGCCACTGTTGGCGAACGCGCCCGTGCGAGAGGACGGGCTCCAGCCGTTCACGACTTGTCCGTGAGCCTCGGTTGCGGCAGGCGCGATGAATCCCCCCGGGCACATGCAGAAGGAGAACACACCATG
Source organism: Nannocystales bacterium (assembly GCA_050633305.1). GTDB lineage: Bacteria > Myxococcota_A > Polyangia > Nannocystales > Nannocystaceae > CAJXVA01. The sequence continues at coordinate 505,825 of JBOEGF010000014.1, read as the reverse complement.
ATCACCCACCCGCTCCACGAGGCGGTACGGTGCCGCGCCCAAGGCGGGGTGTCCTGCAAGGTCACCGTACTGTGCACGGTCGATGAACGCCTGGGGGTGCTCGACACGAACACCGAGCGCGAACGACTTGGCTTCGAGGGCGGCCCCAGCTGCGGCGGCAAAACGAAAGACGTCGCGAGCCGAGTGCCCCACAGCCAGCACCACGGCAGGAGCCGTCATCAGCGTCCCGCCCACGAGCCGCACTCCGGTGACCGCACCATCCAGGGTCGTCAGGGATTCGACCGCGGTGTCGAAGCGAAACTCCACCCCGGCGGACTCGAGGTGCTCACGCATCCCCATCACAACACCGGGGAGTTTGTTGGTCCCGATATGCGGTCGGGCATCGACCATGATCTGCTCGGACGCGCCGTAGCCGACGAACGCTTCGAGGACTCCGCGCACCGCACCACGCTTGCTCGAGCGTGTGTAGAGCTTGCCGTCGCTGAACGTCCCGGCTCCCCCCTCACCGAAGCAGTAGTTGCTCTCGGGGTTCAGCGCGCCACGCCGCATCAGATCGGCGAGGTCGAGCCGCCGAGCGCGGACCGGCTTCCCCCGCTCCAGCACCACGCTGCGAATGCCACGCTTGGCCAGCTCCCAGGCGGCGAACATCCCCGCGGGCCCCGCCCCCACAATGATCACCTCGGGCGGGCCGGTGAGTGTTGGCAGGTCCGGCGGGAGGAACGTCGACGCCGCAGCGGCATCTCCCTTGAGCCGTAGCTCGACCACGACGTGGAGTCGAACCCTGCCCTTGCGAGCATCGATCGTCTTGCGAACGACATCGAGGCCGGCGACCGTCCGTCCTCGGACGGAAGCCTTGGAGACCGCCGCATCGAGGAGCCCAGCGGGGTCGAGCAGCAGGTCGGGGTGCACGCTCAGCTCGACCCGCATCAGGCGGGGAGCCTGCCCGGACGGACCGAGGAGCGCAAGGGGCTCAGGCCTCGCTCAAGCCGCTCGCGGCGCGCGAGGGTGGGCGCAGAGCTTCCATCTGCTGGGTTTCCGGGTTCCACAGCTCCATGCGCAGACAAGCCCAGATATCGCGTGGCCGCCAACTCGTGGCCGTAGGCGACTGCAACTCCGGGATCGCCGCCATGACCTCCGCCGACCGATATGTCGGGATCTTGTGATTGAGATGGTGCACGTGGTGGTAGCCGATGTCGGCCGTCATCCATCGCATCACCGGGCCCATGCGGAAGTAGCTTGAGCCTTCGATGGCTGCCTCGGTGTAATTCCACTCCCCCTTGGTGAAGAACCGCGAGCCGGGGAAGTTGTGCTGGGCGTAGAACACGTAGGCTGCAATTGCGTGGTTGATGAAGCACGGAACGACCAGCAACAGGACCGCCGTCTGAAAGTCGTAGAGCGCTGAGACCACTCCGATGCCGAGTGCGTGGGCCGTCAAAGCGAGGGGACCGACCCAGTTCTTCTTCGGCGTGCGCAAGAACGCCTGTACGCACATGCCGTAGATGCCCACCCAGATGTATCCAAAGAGGATCTTCAGCGGGTGTCGCGACCAGAGATATCGACGACGCTCCACCGGGCTCGCCGCATCGAACTTCTCGCGCGTCCACACCGTGTACGAGCCGATCGAGGTCCAATCGATCTTCCCGTTGTTGATGTGGTGGAAGTTGTGGGTCTGCATCCAGACCGAACGCGGCACCAAGAGGAAGACGCCGAGCGCGTGAAACAGCAATTGCGCGGCTTTCGAGTCCCACAACAGCGCCTTGTGAAGGTGTGCGTGAAACAGCGAGAACAGCCGAAACTGAACGAAGCCAGCCAGCGCCGCGCTGCCCAGCCGTACAAGCCACGACTCGCCCCACAGGACGCCAGCCGCTGCGGCCGCGTAAACCACAAAGGTGCTGAGGATTTCGAACCACGACCGACCGACCGACTCCGACTCAAAGTCCTTTGTCGCCAGAATCAACTGTTTTCCTTTGCGTCCAGCCAAGGCCAAACCACGTTCGCGAACACGGCTCGTGGGGTCAATCAACCACACGTCATGTCCGACCCCAACGCGATTACAGGCGGCGACGGCCCGGGTTCCTCGACAGAAATTCGGGGCGTGAGAACCCAGTAGCACGAGGTTCCGGGACTTTGAACGGTTTCTCGCGCCGCGGTAGGAGAATCCCTGACACGCAGGTTCTCCGGTCGATAGACAATCGCGACACGGCGCTTTCACCCCGACGGCCAGCGGTTCTCCCGGGTCATCGGCCCGATGGCTTGGACTTCCAGGGCCAGCGTGGCGCATCGAGTCCGAGCCGTTGTCGCGTCCGACTCGCGGCCCGCATTCCGGACTGGACAGCGTCCTCGTGCAATCCGCCCAGACCCAGGTAGGAACCTGCCAGTGAAAACGGCTGGTCGGCGTCCAGCGTCGGTAGTGCTTGGAGGGCCTCGACCACCGCGGGTGTGGATACGAGATGGCGATGTCGAAACTCCGCCACGACAGTGTCTTGCGCGATGATGCCGGAGTCGAGGATCCCCCTGTCCCCGATGGTCATCAGCACAGGTGCCTCGATCGCGTTCGGATCCGGGGTCCACTCGTGCAAGAGGTCGAAGACCCAGGTCGTCACCGACCGCATCCGATCCTGGTCGACCCGTCGTCGATGGTGAAACGTGCACCACTTCGACCGATCGGCGGGCAGGAGACTGGCATCACGATGAACCACCGCCGCAGTCGGCTCGTACTCGAACGCACCGAGAACCGCCCCCAAGTCGGTGCACGCCCCTCGAATCAACCCGCGAGCGTCGATTGCATCCACGGCGACGACGACGTGGTCGAATGTCTCGAGACCCCCATCGACCTCGACGCTGGGTGTCCCCTCCACGTTGACGGCCGACACCTTCGTATGTCGAACGTTGCGGACCTGCTGTGTGAGCCCATCCAAGTAGGCCCGCGTTGACGGATGGACCCGATGCATCCCGGCCGGTCCGGCGTTGCGGGCGATCTCTCGAAGCGCAACTCGAGCCGAGACACCGCAGACCGTTTCGGGCTGAATTCCCCAGAAGCTCGCGATCCACGGCAGAACGCCGAGCTGTGCAGTCGCGGGATCAAACCCCTGTGCGTCCATCCAAGCCTGAAGCGGAACGTTGTCGATCCAATCCAGTCCCTCCTTCCGAATTCGGAGCAGGCTTTGGTAGAGGCGGTAGAGGTCACGGCGACAGGCCTGTGGGATGGCGTCTCCACACAGCTTCAGGATATCCGCGGCGGGAAAGGAGAGTTCACGGCTGTCGTCGGTGATACGGAATGGTGTGGTCGCGGGCCCATGCGCGACACCAAGCCACCCCAACATCGCAGTGAACTCGGGGTAGGTCTCTGGCACGAACACCACGAAGCCGGTATCGACCGCCGCTGGGGCTCCGCGGGGGTCGGATACCGCGACAGGCAGAATGTGCCCCCCCACTTCGGGAGCAGCCTCGAACAAGACGGTCTCGACGACGTCCTGCAGTCCGATCGCGGCGGTCAGCCCCGAGATACCACCTCCCACGATTGCCACCCGAGGTCGGTCCATCATCGCCATCGCAACTCAGATATCACCGCTGATACTCAGAAGACCAGTCCTGACCCGACGTGAAGCGTGAGCAGGTGCATCGACGCATCGACACTGCTGCCAAAGTCGAGTCGATCGGGCGAAATGCCCTCTGTGGCGTACTCCCCCTCAAGCCCCCCGGCCTTCCCGCGCCCAGCCGAGTAGCGGGCGCCCACCGTGGTCTGGAACGCGATACGGGTTGCACGTTCGTCATCGTCCAGCTTGACCGGGGTCCGAAGCCGAACACCCAGGGCAACCCCAACCAGGTCGATGCGAACGCTTCCGAACGAGGTCCCGCGACTGTCGTTGCGATCGGTGAACACGCCTCCTCCGACCGACCATCGCTCGTCCACCTTCCACCGAATTCCTAGGCGGACATTCCAGTGGGCAGCACGACCGATCGTGGGGTTCGTCGGATAGTGGGATGGCGACGCCTCGGCATCGAGACCCAGGCGCCAGCGGGCCCGCCCCACAGACACCCCGCTCGCCACCGACCACGTCGAAATCCGCGTCGGCCGTCGCTGGATCGGAAACCCTTCGAAGTCGGAGCTCGTCGTCGCAACCCCATCGGGGTCGGTCTCCGACTCAATGGTGACGCTGCTGCCCTCCACGCGCTGCAGCATCACGACGGTTGGCGTTCGAACACTCGCACCCGCACTGACCCACTCGGAGAGCCAACCTCGCAAGCCGAACGCCGCCTGGACCCCATAGCTACGCACCGTGTCGTCACTGTCCGCGAGAATACTGGAGCGGCCAGCCTCGGAGGTGTGCTCCACGAACACGCGTTGGGAGACCGCCGACTTGTCGTAGACGCCATACATCGCGACGCCGAGGTCCAGGTCCTCGTGGAGACGGAGACCCAGGATCGGCCCGGCGAAGTAGCGACGCTGAATCCCCGAACGCCGGAGCTCGGCCGCGAACGTATCTGCGGCGGCTCCTCCCGCACGCACGATGACCGTGGGCTCGGCAAAACGCGGCGTGAAGAATCCAAAGCCCACCGAGACTCTCTCCGACACGGCACTCCCAAGCGCGAATGCCGTGGGCACCACAAGAAACTCGCGGCTGCGGATCCCTGCCGTCTGTCGCTCGTTCTCATCGCGGAGCTGCAGTCCCCGCCGAGCCCGGATCCAGCGGACGCCGTAGGCTGCGGCGCTCACGTCCGCCCGCAAGCGATCGTTGTGGGTCAGAAGTGCGGGGTTGTACCAAGACGACGCAACGTCGCGCCCGCTGGCCACCACGGCCCCCCCCATGAGCGCGGCATCGTCCGACATGGAGAACCCGTTGTCGGGCGCCGCGAGGGCCGACGAGGGCAGGCCCAGGCATGCAGCGAAGGCGAGCGATGTGCGGAGGCCAGACATCGAAACCGGGAGCGCATCCTATGCCGACCCTGCCGCCGTGTCTCACCCGGCCCCAAGAAGGCCAGCAGGGCCGGGTGGAGGGCCGAGCGCTACCGCTGGCTCATCCAACGACGCGCGAGAGCTCCCACCCCCGGGATTCTCCGAAGCGGCCGCAGCCACAGGAAAACCGGCAGCACTTTCGTCAGCGAGGCCGCGGCCCGATCGCCGGAGAACCTTTCGCCTCCGTGCTCGACCACGAGCGTCTGCTCGGTGACGTCGTCGTCCTCCACGAAGTCCAGTCGGCCCCCAAGGTCGAGCATTCGGAGCAGCGCTGCACGGCACACGCTTCCATCCCCCGGGTTGTGCCGTACGACGTACCGCGGTCCGGGCTTGCGATACGTGAACCAATCGGGGACGAAGTGGAGCAGCCACTTGAGCTTGGTCTCCCGTACGGGTCGATCCCCCTCTCCCGGTGCACAGCGGCGGCTGTAGACGAACGTCCAGAACGTCTCGACCTCGGCCCCGCTGAGCCAACACAGGTAGACACTCATCATCACCTCGGCAAACGTCCCCACGTTCATGCCGACGTCGATGCCGATGTGCAGGCCAAAGCCAAACACGAGCCAGAACCGCTTGCCGATCACCCAGCTGCGAATGAACCACAGGACCTTGGGCGCGAACAGTCGCAGCACCCAGTACAGCGCAATGCAGATGATGGGGACCGCCATCATCGCCCAGCCGTACACGGCGTGCCGCTGTGCGGGATGAACGTGGGACTGCACCTCCTTGGGTAGGAAGTACATTCCCGCCGCACCCAACATCCAGGCCAAGGTCGCCCACGCGGCCAAGAACACACCGATGCTGGTCACCTTCCGCCACAGCGCGGCCTTGGGCCAAGCGCCGCGCTGGCGCTCTCGTTCGAAAGCGTTGAGCGCAGCACCCACCGCCACGACGGGGAACAGCATCTCCCACCAACGCACGAAGATCGCGGTGTTGGGCAGGACCAGGATCCAGTGCATGAACGTGACCAACCCCGTCGCGGGCACGCGATAGAAATGGTCGAGGTTGAGCGCGAAGTACAGCGCCGTGCCGTCCTTCCACGTGGTCCCCGACTTCAGGATACCGGTCGCCATGTAGATGATGCTGAGCTGGAGCATCATCAGCCGAATGGGCCACGCGGGAATCGTGCGAAGCGGTGGAATGGCCCGAGCCGCCGTCCCCTTGGACACACGCCAGATCCCGAGGAACCCGAGGACGACAAACCGAAGCAGCCTCCCTCCTGTGCCAGCGCCCTCAAGCGGCATGAACTCGGCGTCCGTGCCTCGCAGCAGCAGCGTCTTGCGCCGGAGCCAGCTGTCGACGGAGTACGCCTCTCCCCAGCGGGTGAACATGCCCAGGAACAGGAACACCCGGACGACGGTGTCACCGCCCGTGTAAAAGATCGGGCTGTAGCGGTAGAAGCTCTCCACCAGGATGAACGCAACGATCGTGACCAGTCGGGTACGAAACCCGAAGATCATCGACACCACGCATCCCAGCATCACGAAGTAGAGCGACATCGAGAACGCCGGATCCGAGCGCAGATGGAGGAAGGTGAACTTCCCCCACAGCAGCTTGATCGGGTCGTACCAGTGCTGGAATCCGTGCTCCGCGTCGTAGACGTCCCGAAGGCCACCGCCGTAGTTCTTGCGGGCCATATCCGTCAACCACAGGCCCTCATCGGTGAAGAGGAACCTCGCGACCGAGAAGTCCAGCGGGTTCATCGGGAACAGCAGGTCGTAGAACGTCACGAAGACGACGAGCCCGAAGGCGATCCGCATCAGCGCGACGGGTCTCGGGTCGACCCTTGTGAACCACAGCCGACGCCACAACTCCGGGCGCAGCGCGAAGAACACAAACACCAATCCGATGCCGTAGAGCCCAAGCTCCGTCGCCTGCTCGAGGTGAGCCGAGACATCGACGTCATCCCCCTTGAACAGAGCCAGCATACCCAGAGCGGTCACTTCGCCCCCCTCTTGTTGGGCCCGGATCGCGGGCGCTTCGAGGACAACCCACCCGCCTTCTTCGAGCGTTCGGCGGTCTCTTTCTTGTCCCACCAACTTCGGTGGATGACCGGACGAAACACCTTGTCTTCGTTCTCGAGCAACGGAAGGCCGTAACGTTCGCGAAGGTAGTTGGGCAGCTGACCGTGGCGCGTGGTCCGGCAGCGAATCCCATCTTCTTCACGTTGGAACAGCTTCAGTTCCATCGGGTCGTAGCCCATCTTGAACGGGTTGCCGCCCGCATCCGCGATCGCCTTCTCCGGCGGAGGGACCCGCGTCCACATCTTGACGAACTGGATCTCCACCGCGGCCTCGCCTTCGTGGGTCCGTTCCCACTCTCGGCAGACCCACGCGGCGTAGTGCCGCCGATACCCCTTCTGCTCGATGATGCGGCGGTTGATCTTGCCCATGCGGTCGTAGAACAAGTACGGGTAGCGCCTGCGCCCGTAGATGTCGTGGCCCATGTCCCAGATGTCCCCCTCCTTGTCCTTCACCATCACCTTCATGAAGGTGTTCGAGCGGTGCGGGTTGGGAGCGAACATGGCCCAGCTCTGGGTGTTGCCCGTTGCGAGCATGTACGTCCTCATGTCGAACGAGAGCTTGCGTGGTTTGCCGAGTAGTTCGACCTCATGCGTGTCGTTGAACCACTTGTGCAGGCCCTTGGAGAGCGCCTTGTTGGGCAGGTTGTGCACCAACAAGATCGTCGCGTGATAGGCGACGAACAACGAAACGAGCACCATCGCCCAGGTGCGATACGCCCAGGGTCGAGGCCGCTCCGGCTCGGGGACGGGGGCGTGCAAAAGGTCGTGTGCCAGCGAAGGTTGCGCTGGTTTGGTGCGGCTGTCGTCGCTCATGCCTGCGGCCTCCTCACTCATCATCTTCGTCGACGCCGCCATCGTCCCCAGCGGCCTGCTCGTCCGGGTCGGCCGGGGCGTCTGCGGCCTGCTTGCGCTTGAAGTAGCTCGCCGCGTTGGCGCCCGTCTTCGACTTTGCACCGCTGCTCTTGCGGGATGGCGCCTTCTTCTCGTCCTGGAACCAACGCCCCCAGTCCTTTCGACGGTCCCACGAAGACTTCCGAGACTTGAACTTTCGCGCCCGCTGCTGCTTGTCCCGCTCGGCCTTCGCCTCGTCCTCGCCCGAGATCGGCATGCCGTAGCGCTCCTTCATCCGAAGCGGAAGCTCCCGCACCTTGCACTTGTGCGTCTGGACGGGGGACTCACGAGTCTTGAGCTTCCGCGGGTCGTACGGCTGACCGACGGTGGCCCCAGAGCCACGGTCTTTGCGGCCCTTGAACTTCTTGGGCACCCAGTAGCTGGTGACCTTGGGCCCGGGGATCCGGTTGCTGTACTTGCGGACGTCGATCTCCTTGGGCATTTCCTCGTGCTCGAGGAACCACTCCCGGCAGTGGAAGTCGGCCCAGTAGCGCAGGTACCACTTCCCCTTGCCCACCATCCGCCGCTGCATTTTTCGCATGCGGTCGTTCCAGATCCAGGGGTTGGGCCGAGAGGCAGTCGATCCGCTCTGCTTGTAGTGATAGCTGTTGTTGCGCAGGTCCCAGCGGTCACCGTTTTCGAGGACCACCACAGTCTTCATGAACGTGTTCGAACGCGGGGGGTTGGGCGCAAACATCCGCCACCCCTGCGTCGTGCCCGTCCCGCGTAGCCAGCTCTTGTGCAGAGAACGAGCGGGCGAACGCCACTTGGAGAAGATCGGATAGCTCGGGAATAGGTGCATCCCGACCGCGCTGGCATGCCAGACAACCGCGAACAGGGCCAGCGCCCGACCCACGCCCGTGTAGGCCAACGCCGGCTGGCGACGACCCGAGAGGCTCTTCGCGTTGGGGGGCCACAGCCGGAACGCCAGTGCGACGAAGACGATCGCGGCGAGCCACCAATACGTCGCGGTGCCGATCCACTCGACCTTCTCGACTTTCTTCCAGATCAGCCAGGCGCCGACCAAGCCGAACGCGAGCACCACAACGTCCGGCACGTTCCGACCTTTGACGGGTACGGTTGCAGGCTCTTGAGCGTCGGCCAGCCACCGGTCGTAGCCTGGCTCGCGCCGACGCAGTGGGCCCCGGGCGTGCGCTCGGAGCCACCGGAAGACACGCACCCACTCATCGCCACGCACGTAGCTCGCGTACGTCATGAGCATGATGGGCGCGAACATCCCGATGTTCATGAACAAGATGAGCGTGCCGTGGAAGATGACACCGATGCTCAGCCACACCCGGCGTCCAACGAACATCCACCGGATCGTGTCCTGGGTGATGTGGAGCTCGGGGAGTCGCGCCCAGGAGAACTTCTTGGTGAGGGGTCCAAGGCTCTTGCCACCACGGAACAACGTGAGCGGCCAGCGCCCCAACGCGATCCAGCCGACCGCGAACAAAGGAATGATGCCCGCGAAGAACAGATGAATCATCGCCGCCTTGTGCGACGTATCCTGGACCTGGTCCTTGAGCAGCGGGGTGCAAAACGGCGTGACGATGAAGACGATGCGATAGACCAGCAGGTACACGCCGAGCATCGACGCCCACGAAAGCACCCGTCGCCACAGCACCGTTTGCTTCTTGAACCAGGGTTCTTCTCGGTTCTCGAGGTTGAACTTCAGGCCGACGCCCAGCAGCACCAGAGGGAAGAGGCGCTCCCAGTAGTGCGTCACCCAGGTGTTCACCCGGAACAGGTTGAGTCCGAAGATCGAGCTGGCCCACTGCGTGAAGTTCTCGACACGGTAGAAGTGGTCCATGTTGAGCGCGTAGTACAGCGCGTCGCCCTCGGCCCAGACGCTACCCGTCTTCACCGCGCCCGTGGTGAGATAGATCGCCGCGAGCTGCATCATGAAGAGGTAGCGAGGCCAGGCTGGGATCAACCGATAGATCGGCTGCCCCGGCTTGCTCTCGTCTCGCTCGACCGGCTTGGACTCACCTTGGCCTTCTCGAAGCTTGGCCCGAACGCCCAGTCCGAGGACCACCGCTCCGCCCACGACTGCCCCGACCCAGAACGTGGGCAACCCCAGCGAGCGTAGCCACAAACCCGCAAGGACGAGCAGTCCCCCGCCCGCCAGGTAGACGACGCTGTCGGGTCGCTGGACGATGGGCTCGGGCTCATCGAGCAGCCCCTTGCTCCGCAACCGCCGGCATCGCAGCCAGTTGTCAAAGCTCCACGCGTGGCCCGTCTTGGCGAACAGGAGAATGAACCAGAAACACCGATAGACGGTGTCGGTGCCCTCCCAGTACAGCGCGTTGCGGTTGTACAGCCCGCTCATCAGCAGCCAGGCCAACACACCTGTCACGCGGCTGAGAACGCCAGCGGTGTACAGCAGCAGCACCGCGAAGAACACCAGCATGTAGCTGACGACAAACGACGGCGAGCCGTGGAAGTAGTGCAGCGAAGGCTTGTTCCACAAGAACACGCCGATCGACCAGACCCGCCACTGCTCAAAGCGCTCTGCGAACGTCAGGTCGATGTCGACGTCGAAGACCGTCGGCAGGAAGACCTCGCCAAGACTCAGACCGAAGAAGCCATCCTCGGGGGTCCAAGCACGGAGCGCTCCCCTGCCCAAGCGATCCTGGGCGTAGGCCATGTCGAACACACCTTCGTCGCTCCACAACATCCGCCAGTACGGGAAGAGGTTGAGGAAGCAGAAGATGGTGAACAGCCCGAAACCGATCCGGAGAATCGCCATCGTCCGCGGGTCTTCGAGCGCCAGCAGTGCCCGCCTGACCGACTGCGCCCGGGTCCAGGCGTAGAAGACCACCAGCGCGACCGCGCCGAAGATCATCCAGCCAACCTGCGTCGCAAACTCGGGTGGGAAGTCCGGGTACTTCGGCGTTTCCTTGAGAAATAAAGCGACGAGACCGTAAGCCATGGCAATGCGCGATCGGCGGCACGGACCATAGCACGCCACTGGGCGTGTCCACGGCGTGGCCGTCGTGGATTAGACCCGTGAGCGGGCGGGCTGAGCAACCCGGTAGGCCCGTGAGTTCGCGGGGATTCTCTTGCTGCGGCAGGTCTTCCGCGCAGAGGTTGCCGGACACGGTCGGTGTGCTGCTGTCCAGCGCGGCGTACCCCCGCTTTCCGAGCAGCTCACCGCGTGTGTCAACAGCGCGGGGCTGCTAGCGCTTGAGCGCTGCGCCGCGTGCTTCAGACTTTTCCCACATGCGGATGTAGCCCTCGGCGCTTCGGAACAACGGCTCCAAATCGGCTTCGTCCGTCGCGTCGCGACGGGCGTCCTCGATGAGTTCGGGCAGCAACCCGATATGCGACATGCCCTCGGTGTTGAAGTCGATGACGCGGTTGCCAACGCTGGGCTCCGTGAAGGTGACGTCCCCGGCGACCGAGTCGAACGGGTACGTGATCGGATCCTCTTGCATCCCGTCACACACACCCTCGCCAAAGCGAGGCCCGGGTGCCCCGGCGAAGCCGTTGAGGTCAAAGCCGAAGCCCTCGGCGGGATAGCCCCCGGCCGCTTCGATCTGCGCGACGCGGTCTCGCAGACGTTGAGTCATCGCGCCCGGTCCGTCGGCGGAACGGCAGCGGCCCAAGCCGGTCTTCGAGATTCCACCGAGCTGATAGAGTTCGCCGTTGTTGTTGGAGCCGTGGGTTGCTGCGGCGGGATAGTCGTTGGCCTCGAGCATGTCGAAGGCCTGCCGGTACGAACGGCGTGAGAAGTGATCGATTTCGATGATCATGCCGCGCTGCATCATCTCGTCGAGCAGCGTCTCGCCCAGCGGCGTCAGGCCGTGGTTCTGGCAGAAGTCCCCCTCCTGCGTCTCCCCGAGATCACCGAGCAAGCCGATCAAGGTTCCCAACGGGTTGTTGGGGAAGTTCGACACGTCGATGGGAGGCTTGGACATGTACTCATCGCGCGGCATGTTCAGGCCGTTGAAGCTGATCGGGCCTTCGTCGAACACCACGTCGATGTCGGGGCACCCCTCTTCGGTGAAGTTCGACCAGTGCCCACTGTTTGCGAGGTTGCCCAGCTCGATGAAGCCGCGGTCGCCATCTCCAGCGGAGAACGCGTTGTCGTACTTGTGCACGGGGAACAACACCCGAACGCCACGCTCGTAGTACGCGTCGAGTTGCTCGATGAGGTAGGCCTCATCACAGGCGGGTTCACCGGGACGCGGAACCGAGGTGCACTCGAACAGGTTCGAGGTTTCGATCCCCAGCACCACCGCCATCTTGCCCTCGGCAATGATCTCTCGGGCCTCGGCGGGCGTTGTGACGATGCGGAACCATCCTTCTCCAGGACCACCGCTCTGCGCGTCGATGTAACGCTCCATCGCATACGTCTGCTCGATGATGCGGTCGACCGCGGTCATGTCTTCGCAGTCGTAGCGGCTCTCCTGAGCGCCTTGGCCCACGGTGAGGTGGCAGATGATCGAGTTCGTCGTCGCGTGCTGTACCACCAACCGAAGGCCACTCATCCACGCGCGCTCGAGCCAGCGGTAGTACTGGGTCTGGTGCGTGGAACGGAAGGGCGCGGCGGGCCACTCGGTGAAGTCCGGGTAGCCGTCGGTGATGTGGTTGTCCTCGGTCAACTCCCCCATCGCGAGCGCAGGGAGCAGCGCTCCGAGGTTGACAGCGTCGGCTCCGGCGTCGTCGAAGGCGAACCCGAAGAAGTCCTTGCGCCCAGCTTCGCCGTGGTAGATGGAGCAGTCCGGGAGTGCGTGCTCGACCCCGAGCGGGTGGAATGCGCCGCCGTGGAAGATGCCACCCCCACCGAAAGCGTAGTTGCTGAGGATGTGGGAGTGCGTGTCGACGATTCCATAGAGGGTCCCGTCGTCGAACGTGGTCTGCCCCACCTTCCCGCTCGCATCGAGACTCAGCTCGGGATGGTCTGCGCAACCCGTAGCCTCCTCGAGTTCGACCACCGCCCCGGCACTGGCGTCACCGACCGCGCCCTGCGGACCCATCACGCCGTCGGTTCGTAGGTTTCGCAGCTGGTAGGCCTCGGCATCGAGCTCCGAACGCTCGAGAACCCAAATCGCCCCCGAGACGTAGGTGTCGTCGATGAGCGTGACGTCGGAGTCGAGCTCCGTCGCTCGGGTGAGCGGGCCCGCCTCTTCGGTCACGTAGCCGCCATCGGGGTCGAAGAGAAGGTACGAGCCAAGGTCCGCCGCCTTGAGGCGCAGGGATGTGCCAGCGCCGCTGGCGAACGCGTAGCTGTCACCGTCGCGGGTAAGAGCGGTTTCCCCAGTACGGATCGTGTAGCAACCACCGGCAAAGTCGTAGAGCTCGATCTCTGGGAGTTCCTCGGTGTCCGATCCAGTGTCGGGATCCACGGTGCTCGACCCGGTCGTCGGCGTTGCAGTGGTGGAGCCGGCCGAACCGCTGCTCGTCCCTTCGGTGTCTCCTGCGATTGGCGGCGCATCATCGCCGCACGCCACAACACCAAGAGCACAAACTAGAACACCCCAACGGACCCCGCCCATACCGCCGAGAGTATCGAAGTTCACCGCACACGCAAGGAAAGGCTCCGCGTGGCTCACTCCCCGGAGGTCGGCGCGCCGTCGGATCCGCCAAGGGTCTCCGCAATCACGCCGACGACCTCTGCCGAGCCGAAGGGCTTGTGAAGCAAGCGACCACTGAGCGCGTCGGTCCGGATGTCGTCGGTGTAACCGCTCATGAACACGACTGGGATGCCCGGGCGAATCTCCCCGATCCGGCGAGCGAGTTCATCCCCGGTCATTCCCGGCATCAGGACGTCGGTCACCAGGATGTCGAACTCGGTCTCCGGCCCAACCGCCGCCAGCAACTCGCATGGGTCGGCGTACGACAGCGTGTCGTAGCCCGCCCGCTCGAGCACCCGCACCAGGCTGAGCCGGACCAACTCGTCGTCGTCACACAGCAGCACGCGTCCCACCCCACCCGCCTTCACGGGAGTGTCTTGGACCGGCGCAATGACCTCGGGTGCGTCGAAGAAGGGCAGCACGATCGAAACCGTCGTGCCTTGCCCGATCGACGACTCCAGGTGCAGTGCACCCCCGGACTGTGCCGCGAAACCTTCGACCGACGGGAGGCCCAACCCGTTGCCGTGATCGCGGGTCGTGAAGAACGGCTCACGGGCTCTTGCGAGCTGCTCATCGGACATGCCTTCTCCGTCGTCACGGACCGAAATCACGGTCCAATCGCCCTCTGCGTCCGGAATCAGGCTCGGGAACCGACGTCCCAGTTCCTCCGCATCGACACGCTGGACGACCATATCGACCTGCCCGCCACGGGCCAATGCATCCTGGGCATTGAGGGTGAGATTGATGATGGCCAGCTCCAGCATCGCCGGATCCACCATCGTCCCCGCGGGCACGGACTCGGGTCCGAGACGCAGGGTAATGTCGTCTCGCAACGAGGTCTCGAGCATCGGCATCAGCTTGCGAACGAGGACGTCCACCCGCGTCAGCGACGGGTCGATCGGTTGTTTGCGCGCGAACGACAGCAGGCTGCGGGTCAAGCTCCCACCCCGCTCGACACAGCGGTCCAGACTATCGAGCAAGGGCGCGCTGTCCTCGGAGAGGCCGCGCTCGTCGTGAAGGCCGCGCAGGACGGTGGAGGTCCCCGCGACGGCCGTCAAGAGGTTGTTGAAGTCGTGTGCGATGCCACCGGCGAGCCGTCCCACAGCCTCCATCCGCTCGGCCGCCGACAGACGCCGCGCGATGCGTTGTTGCTCCTCCTCGGCGGAGATCCGTTGCGCGACCTCGCGCTGAAGCTCTCGGTTGCGTTCGGCAACCCCGCGGATTCGGATTTCGTGCCCGACCACGCCCCCGGCCAACACCAAGAATCCGAACCCAACCCAGAACGAGATCCGCTGATGCCAGTACGGCTCCAGCTCGAAATACAGGCGCAGCGACTCCGACTGCACATCATCTTCGTTCGTCGCCCGCAGCTCGATCTCGTAGGTCCCCGGTCGGAGCCCACCCCACAGTGCGGTTCCGTCCGCCGAAAGGGCCCACGCCGGAGACTCTCCGCTCCCCACATCGATGAGCCGCACCTCCAGCGTGGCGAGCTCCGGGTGTCGAAGTGTGGCGGCGGTGAAGTCGACAAAGACACGCCCGGGGCCTGGATCGATGCGAACGGTCTCGCCGGGGATCAGCGAGACGCCATCCACATCGGCGGACTCGAGCACCACTCTCGGCTGGATCGGGTTGCGAAAAACCTCCTCGGGCGCCATGCGGAGCACCCCCTTCGCGGTCGCGAACGCAAGCGTTCCATCGCGCAGCACCGCGCCCGCCGGTTGCCCTCCGCCGTTGCCTTCGGGCGTGTCCCATCGCCGCATCCGAGGGCTCTCTTGTGCGTGAGTCAGCCACGCCTCGAGGTCATGGCGACGCAGGCGCGTCAGTCCTCTGTTCCCGTTGATCCACAGGGCACCACGGCCATCGTCGAGCACCGCCGAGACCGCATCGTCGCCGAGCCCGTCGGCCACGGTAAGACGCCGAAACTTGCCATTCCTCAACACCCCCAACCCGCCGCCATAGCTGGCCATGAAGAGCGTCCCATCCTCGTCTTGAAGTAGACCCCGAATGGGCCCCGGTGGGACGCCGTCCTCCGCTGTCCAGCGGGTCAGCCCCGAATCATCCAGCCGCGTCAGACCGCGATGGGTGCCGAACCACGTGCCATCGTCGGTGGCCAGGATCGACAGCACCCTCGCGTCACCCACGTCGACAGCTTCGAGTCTTCCGTTGTGGAACCGGAACGCGCCCCCGCTATCGGTGCCAACCCACAACCCCTGCGCGGTTGGTTCGAGGGCGAGGATCGAGTGCCCGACGTCGACGAGTTCTTGCAGGCCGCCCAGCTCCGACCACCGAAAAACCTGCGATTCCATCCCGACCAACGCACCGCGTTCGTCGGATGCCAGGGCACGGACACACAGGGCGGACACCGGCGCCAGCGCTCCGTCCGGAGCGAGATGGAACAGGCCTCCGTTTCCGCAGAACCCTCCTACAAGCAGAGAATCGTCGGCCAGCTGCAGAATGGGCAGCGCCCCGCTGGGAGTCTCGGTGACGGTCCAGTCCGCGCGGATGAGCCGTACAAGGCCTCCTCCGTCCGTCCCCACCCACAGGTTGCGTTCCCGGTCTTCGAAGACCGAGCGGATGGGGTGCTCAAAGTTGAACTCATCCTCGTCGCCAACGCGACGGAACGAGCTCCCCCACGCCGCCCAGACCGAACCATCTACAGCACACACGAGCTTCGTCGCTCCATGTCCGTCGAGGGATACAACGCCTGTGGACGTCACCCGGACGACCCCGTCGACACCACCGACCACAACTCCCGCATCGCTCGCACACAAACTCAGGACCGGTCCAACCTCGGCGGACACGACCTCGGTCCGGCCATCGCGAATCCGTTGGAGGCCGAAGCCATCCCCGACCCAGGCTGTCCCCTGGTCAGCCAAGACCACGTTCGCCCCGTGGGGGCGCTCGATGACCGTCCAGCTCTCGCCGTCCCAGTGCCCCACGCCGAAGGGGCTCGCCACCCAGGTGTCGCCGCCCTCGGCGGAGATCGACCAGATCGAGTGCCCGACGAACAGCTCGGGCAGCGAGTGTTCCACCAGCTTGCCTTGCTCCAGCCGCAGCAACCGACCGTCTTGGGTACCGACCCAAGGAGCGCGTTGCTCAGCCGCCGCGACCGCCGTGACACGAAGACCCGACCACTCTCTGTCCCGCGTTGGATCGACCCGCTTGAACGAACGTCCGTCGAACTGCGAGAGGCCCGCGAAGGTCCCGAGAATCAGGAACCCACCCGAACCCTGCACGACGCCAGTCACCGACGACTGTGGCAACCCATCGGCCGTGTCCCAAGTCTGTCGGTGAACTTCGATCGAGGGCGCTGATGCCAGCAGCGCACCCAGAGCGAGGGTCAGCACGGTGCGAGGGTACAGCGCGGAGCATCTCCTCAGGTCCTGCGCGGGTGAAACGACACCAGTGTGAAACCGCCGGTTGCGGAAACGCGCTGGCCACCAGCGGCCCAGAACGGACCTAGGCTACGCTCGTACCTGCGTCCGTTCTGCAGGGTTCTGACGCACTTCCCGAGAACCGTCGAACCGCCCGAGGTCCGGGGAACTCAAACCACGCTCCCCTATCCTTCGTCTCACTCGGGAACTCCGCGCCTTCCGAGCTGTCCGTCATGAAGCCTGTGCCTCGCCGACTATTGTTCCTCGCAGCGACTTGGAGTTTGCTGGCGTGTCGCCCGACTCCGGCTCAACCGGACCTCGGGCAGGTCGGCGATCCCGCGCCCCCCAAAGCTCCGGTCCTCGCCACACTCACCGAGGCTGGCCCACTGCAAGGGGATGCACGGGGGGGCACGGACGTGGAACCCCTGGGTTCAGTGGTGGGCGTCAGCCCCAAGCGGTTCGGGTCGACCAGCGAACCGATCTATCTCACCTTCTCGACGGCCATGGATTCGGCTCGGTCGCAGCTCGACTTCGACATCGAGCCTAGCATCCCGGGGACAACGACCTGGACATCGCCGACCCGAGTCGCGTTCCAGCCGACACATTCGCTTCACAACGCAAATCTCTACAAAGTGTCGGTCACAGGCCAGGCCAAGACCCGAGGCGGCCAGTCACTCGAAGTCGACGAGCGTTGGTCCTTCGAGACTCCACGGCCCACGGCGCGGCTCACTGCCGACCCCGGCCGCTACCGCGAGGCGGGACGCGATCGGGTGCGGTGGGATGCTGGCTTCACGGTCGCCCTCAGCGATGATGCAGGCGAGCGCGCAGTGCGGGATGCTCTGAGCGTCGAGCACGTCGACGGCAAACGAGTGCGTCCGCTGCCGTTCCGACTCGAGCCGCTGTACCCGGTGTCGGAGCAGAAGACGGCCACGGTCTGGCGAGTGCTCCCCAAATCCCACTGGCCCGCCGACGCCACGGTTCGCGCCACCCTGGCGGGGTCGCTCACCACCGTCCGCGGCACGCTGCCGACCGGCAAAGAGGCCTTCTCCACGCTGCGCACCCGCGCGGGCTTCAAGGCCAGCGTGCAGTGCGACGACTCGGCCACCGATGGCTGCGTCACTGGAGACTTCCAGCTCCAATTCGACACGCCCTTGCCCAAGTCCGCGCTGCGGAAAATCCGGGTCTCTCCCCAACCCAAGCACTTCGACCCTCACCCGTACCTCTATGGGGATGAGGAGAGTTTCTCCACAATGGTGTTCTACGGAGACTTCGAAGCCGGCCGCACCTATACGGTACGGCTCGGCAAAGGGATCCGTGACACGACGGGGCAGGTCCTGGCAGGCAAGTCGTCGCGCTCCGTCACCTTCGTGGCCCCGCCGCCGATCCTCGAACTCCGCGGCACTGGCACGCAACTCACCGGGAGGAGGGGAACCTTTGGTGTCGAGTCTCGGTCCATCGAAGACGCACGGCTCAGCATCAGCACGCTCTCCAATGCTGCGTTGGCCGAGATCGTGTACGCGGAGGATGACGTCCGGGCCCTTCCGAAGCATGGGGTGAAGACACGCGAGCTCGACCTCGACCTCACCCCGGGAGGCGCCTGGGGATGGGACGCGCGAGAGTTTTCCTTGGCCAAGGTCCTCGGATCACCGAAGGGCGCGGCGTTCGTAGAGCTCTTCCCTGGAACCATTCGTCCGGACCAGAAACACAGGGCGCCCGTCGAAACCTCCCGAGAGCTCGTCCAGTTCACCAACCTGGGCTTGCTCGTCGGCGATTCGCCTGCAGGAGGGTTCGTCCGGGTGCTGACCCTAGACGCCGCGACCCCGGTGTCCGGCGCGACCGCGCACATCTTCGCTCCCTCGTCCTCACCACCGAAGTTGGTCGACAGCTTCGGGCCCTCGGATGCGGAGGGCTTCATTCGCGTCCCGGCGCCCACCCGGCTGGCAAACCATGCAGTGGTCGTCGAAACCGACGATGACCGGGTCGCGTTGGGACTCGAGGGGGAAGGCCGCGGGAGCTGGCGGTCGCATCACCTTCCCGCCCGTGGGGCCGAGTTTGACGTCGGTGTCATCATGACCGACCGAGGCATCTATCAACCCGGTGAGCGGATGCGTGTCATGGGCTGGGTCGCCCGAAGCAGTACCGAGCACGCGGAGAGCATCACCGCCGCTGGCACCCGGCCCGTTGTCGTCAAACTCAGCGGACCAGGAGGGGACGTACTGGCCGAGTCAACCGTTCGAACCAAGGCCTACGGGAAGTTCTGGGCCACGCTCGACATTCCGAGCACCGCCAAGCTTGGCCATGCGCAGATCCACGCGAACGTCGAGGGGGATGGCGGAGGCTCGTTCTCTCGCGGCGTTCGTCTCCGCGAGTTCGTGGCCCCGGCATACGATGTATCCCTGTCGCTCAAGGACACCGAGCTCCAGCATGGTGAGGGGACCCACGTCTCCGCAGTCGCGCGATACCTCCACGGCATGCCGCTGCCGGTCGCGGAAGCAAGTCTACAGACGCGCTGTTCCCCAACGTCCTACCGCCCCCTCAACACGACCGGGTTCTCCATTCTAACCGCCGTCACGCTCGCGTCCTCGCCGACCACCGGCTGGTCTTCTCTGAAGAAGACCGCGCAGCATGCCAAAGGCCGGGTGGACGCCGACATGGAGTTCCCAGGTCTGTCGCCCGGGCATCCTTACAGATGCAGGGTCACACTGTTGACCATGGACAGCGCCCGTCAGGAGCTCTCCACGACCGCTTCCGCCTGGGTGCACCCCTCCCGGTACTTGCTCGTCCGGCAGGCCGACAAGGATCCCCAGGTCGGCTCCGCGTGGACGACCGAGGTCCGGGCCGTGCTGCCCTCGGGCGAGCCGACCACAGCCAAGCCCGCGAAGCTTCGGTTTACCCGCGAACACAACAACGGCAGGTCGGAGACGCTCCACACGTGCACCCTGAAGTTTGACGACCGAGGTTCCGGCACGTGCACTTGGACCCCACGAAAGCCCGGCCGCTACAACACGGTGCTCATCGGTGGAGTCGATGGTGTCAAGGTCAGCCACCACGACAGCGTCTGGGTGCTGGGCCGGCCCGGCCCCAAGTCGGAAGACATCGACTTCTCCGTGAGCGCTCCCGAACAGTCGACCGTCGGCGAGGCCGTCGACATCGCCGTGCAAACCCACCTCCCACGAGCGACCGGGGTCGTGGTCGAAGTGCACGCGGGTATCCGGACAACCCACCCGTTCACCACCCAAGACCACGCTGCGCAGCTGCGCCTGACCGCAAACGAGAGCTGGGTACCCAACGGCTACCTCGACACGCTCGTCGCCCACCCCGACGGCAAACGCCTGCCCTACCTCGAGTACTCCTTCGACACCGTCGAGCTTGGATACGGGAGCCGCGAGCTCACCGTCACAGTGCAGAACCCTACCGTGGCATCCGCGGGCAGCACCCTACCCATCGACGTCACCGTGGCCGACCCCAAAGGACGCCCCGTCACGGACGCCCACGTTTCCGTCTGGGCTGTCGACGAGGGGATCTTGATGCTGCGCGACTGGAGCTTCCCCAGCTTCACCCACGCGTTGGCCATCGACCGCGGAAACGAAGCCCGGTACTTCAACGGCTATCGCGACCTGCGGACCCCGTACACACTCCGGCGAGACCCCTTTGAGTCCGGCCTCCGCGGGGTCGGCTCCGGCGGGGGCGCTGGAGGTTCAGGGTTTGGCAGTGGCGCGGGCATGGGAGGCGGGGGTGCCGGCTCCTCCCCCAAGACACGGCGCAACTTCGACCCCGCTCCGATCTTCATCGGAGACGTGAAGACCGGGTCCGACGGGACGGCCCGCGTACACGGTGTGCTCCCCGACAACCTCACCACATTCCGAATCGCGGCGGTCGCCACCGCGGAGGTCCCCGGGACCGGCGCGTTTGCCAGAGCGGGACGCGAAGAGAGCAAGGTTCGCGTCACCCAGGACCTGGCGGTGCGCCCACTCCTCCCCCGAGTCCTCCGGCCAGGAGACACCGCGGAGCTCGGGGTGCTCGTCGACAACTTGACCGACACGCCGGGAACCCTCGAGGTGAAGGTGGCGCTCAAAGACGCCGCAGGCCTCGCGCGCATCACATCCCCGGGCACCATCACCCGGCGGCTAGACGGCGCGCAGGCCCGGATTCCCGTTTCCGTGGAAGCACAGGGCCCCGGCGAGCTGCTCGTCTGGGTCAGCGCCACCCTCACGACCGACGACGGGCATGTGCTGCAAGACGCCAGCGAACTCCCCCTGGAGGTCCGAGCGGAGCGCACCCTGATCCGCCACGCCGCGACCTACGGCTCGATGCTCGATGTGCAGACCAGTGCGGTCGCGCTCGAGGTTCCCGGCACGCACATTCCCGACTCGGCGTCGGCTTCCGTCGACGTCTACGCATCGATGCTCGGCGGCTACAAAGACACCGCCAACGACCTCGTCACCTATCCGTACGGCTGTGTCGAGCAGACGTCTTCTCGCCTGGTTCCCTTGGCAGCCCTCCACGAGCTGGAGGGGTTCGACCTGGGTGTCGGCAGCGTCACCGAATTCGCACAAGCGGGGTTGGATCGCCTCGAGAGCATGCAAACCGCGAGCGGAGGGTTCGGCTACTGGCCCGGCTCCAGCCACGCCCACGTCTACGGCACGGCCTACGCGGCATGGGTCCTCGGCGAGCTCAAGCGTTCCGGTATTCAGATCGACGAAGACGTCTTGGAGCGAGCCCTGTCGTTTCTCGAGACCGAACTCGCCCGGGTCCGCTCATACGCCACCCCCAGCGCACACGATGACGCGCGCGCTGCCATGGCGTTGCTCGCGATCGCGTCCTCAGGTCGCGTGCAACCCGAAGTGCTCGAAGGACTGCTCTCTCGGGCCGACGCGCTGCCGGTGTTTTCCCGCGCCCTGCTCGCGATGGCCGTACACACCGGCGACCCCAACGACCCCCGACTCCCAGCATTGCTCGACAGTCTGCGCGAGCGGGTTGAGGTTCGTGACACCACAGCACGGAGCAAGGCCGCGTCGCGGCGCTTCACCGCGCTGTTTGATTCGCCGGTTCGAACCGACGCCATGATCCTCTTGGCGCTCGTGAGAGCCGCGCCCGACGACGCGCTCATCGAGCCACTCGCGCGCGGACTCACCAAGGCACGAAACAGCGGACAGCTCCGCAACACTCAGGAGAACGCCTACGCCCTGCTCGCGATGGCCGGCTATGCAGAGCTCCGTGAATCCGTCGAACCCGACATGGATGTGCGGGCCTGGGTCGGCACATCCATGGTCGTCGATGCCAGCTTCAACGGTCGCGACCTCACGCTGGTCCAAGAGAGCGCCGCCATCACCACCGAGGACCCGCTGGTTACGTTGGAACGCCTCGGCCAGGGCCGGATGTACTACCGAGTCGGCATGCAGTGGGCACCGAAACCCGAGACCATCGAACCTCGAGCAAGGGGCATATCCATCCAGCGAACGTTGTTCGACAGCCGTGGAGCATTGGATGACCGCTCCTTGGTCGCCGGCGAAGGGGGCACCCTCGAGGTGGTGATCACCGCCGACGCGCGTCAGCGATACGTCGCGATCGACGTCCCCTTACCCGCGGGGCTCGAAGCCGTGGACCGAAGTCTGGGGCGCGGCGGCGCGTCGAAAACCGTCCGCACATCTACCGGCGGTCGGTCGCTTCCGTACTCCCATCACGAGCTCCGGGGCGACCGGGTTTTGGTTTTCGTGGACCAACTTCCGGCCGGCACCTACCGCTACCGAGTTCCGGTGCGCGCGACCCACGAGGGGCATTACTCGATGCCGCCCGCCACCGTCCACGCGATGTATTCGCCGGAGGTGTCCGGAAACACAGGCGGCCGGCCGGTTCGAGTCGTTTCTCCCTAGCCGCCCGGCCCTCCGGTACCCTCCCGGCAAATGAGCTTCGAGCACGAGAAACAGTCGGCCCTTCGCATTCTCGAGGGCATCGAACTGGGGACGATGGACTCCGTCGAAACGTACAGCCACCTGCGCGATGCCGACGACACCCTCATCTACTTCATGTTCAAGTGGCTCCGAAAACGGTACCGCGACGACGAAGCAGCCGAGGGCGTGTTGGGTCGCCTCGCCGACGTGTGCAACGAGTACCGCGAGCTGACGCGCCGCGCCAAAGGTGGCGAAGAGGATGCCGTCGTGGGGTGGTTCGAGGGCACGTACAAGTACAAGGACCTCACCGCCGCCGAGTTCATCGACATCGTTGTCGAGAAGCTCGAAGGCTGATCGAGTCCTCGGTGTCCCTTACGTGAACGACGGCGGGCCCGCTGCAACGTTGACCGAGCGAAGTACAGGGAGGACGGTCTCGACGTTGAGGGGGAGGTCCCCGAGGAGGAGGGCATCCAGGGATCGCTTGCTGCCTTGCAGAAGGACGAGCTTCGAGAGCAGCGCTGGGGGGATCGTCCCTGCCGGTCTCGCGGCGAGAACGGGTATGAGCTCCGCGATCAACCTGTCGTCGTGCTCGATCAGTTCGGCTCGGGCGTTGATTCCTCGAGTCACTTGAACGAAACCATGGGTGGCCGCAAGCAGGCGTTCTCCTCTTTTGTCCGACCGGTCGGGAAGCCTAAGCCACGCCAGCAAACGCGCTTGCACCTCTCGAAGGCCAAGTCGGTCCCCGACTCGAATGTCTCGGTAGGCATCGCAGCCTTGAAGCGTGGCGAACGCTGCGCCGGCGAGGCGCAGCCGCTGAAGTAGCGGTCGCCCAGCGCTGGCGTCGATCCGGTGCCAGAGGGCGGAGAGCGCTCGACGACAACGGAGCGAGCGACCGAGTTCTTCGTTGAACTGCGGAAGCACGGTGTCCGACGGTGTATGGCCGCGCAGCTCATTGGCGACAGCCGTCACGGCTCTCAAGATGTGCCGACGTGTTCGCTGACAACCGTCGAGAATATGCCGCCTGGGCTGATTCTCACTCAACGTCGAGAGTTGCTTGCGCAGCCGGTGAACCTCCATTTTGGCCACGAACGCGAGACCCGGAATGACCGCAGGTATCTCTGAGCGGATGTTTTCCGTACCGGTCGTCGCGAGACTGTCGAAGAGCTCGGACGCGCTCTCCGCCAATGCATCGGTCGAGGGCACGAGGTGAGCCCACGCTTCGTCTGCGGCGAGTTCTTCGGTCCCCGCCGTATCGCAGTCTGCGAGTTTTCGCTCGAGAACCGATAGCCGCGCAAGGTAGGTGCAGATATCCACCTGCAAGTGCTGTTGCATCGTAGTCAACGGATGAGGGGGGCGTGACGAACGCGAAGAGTCGTCTGGCGACATGCGCGTCAGTTGTTGACGAACGCATCTCCGTGGACGCGCCGGAGCCGGGCCGGTCAGTCGACTCAACGTGTCCTCGACGAATCGGCATCGGATGAAAAAATCCACGCTCTTGTTCCGACAGATCGCGGCCGCAGCGCGCACTCGCACCGAATTCGCACAGTCACTCGCGGGTGGCCAAGAACGTCATCTTTTTTTCATCCGATGTCGGCGACACGTGGGCACGTGCTTGCCGAGCGAGCCGGTTTGGACGAGACGCTGCGCACCTGCGGATCGAGATGGAGGAGGGCGCCGATGTCGGTGACTGTGCCATGGCCGGCACGTTGGACGAGCACGACGGCGGAGGACTCCTCGGACGCGTTCGCGGCGTGCCTGTGCCCCTGGTGAACCGATGCGCAATCTCTGTCAAACGACCCGTGATGTGGAGACCTCCTTGGACCAGTTGGCCCAGACGGAGCAGAAGTTGGTTCGGTGGGATCCGACAAGGAACCCCGGAGTGTCTCGTCGTCGCCGCTGCGCACCCGGGCACGAGGGCGCGACCGCAAAGCTGCGGGTGAGCCATGGGAGCAGCCAGCGATGACGTTCGGGTGGCGCGGGCGTCCATCCGCTCCAACCGTCGACATGGCGGTTCCCCTGGACCGAGAGCTCGTTCTCCGGTGGCAGCAGGGACACGCCGAAGCCGGTACGGAACTCCTCCGTCGCCACTCCCGGGTTGCGTCTCGGTACTTCTACGGAGCGCTCGCCGGAGCCGCCGACGACCTGTTGCAGCAGACGTTTCTCGTCTGCACTCAGAACGTGAGCCGGATCCGCGATCCCGCCAAGTTCCCCCAGTTCTTGGGCGGGGTGGCGCGCCGCGTCGCGTTCGAACATCTGCGGGCCGAGCGGATGACGACCTCACGACGAGCAGGCCTTGCCGAAGAACCCGAAAGCGCGGTCTCAACGGCGAGTCAAGTCGTCCACCTCCGGGAACGGCACGAACAGCTCATGGAAGCGGTGCAAGCCCTACCCGAACGTTGGCGCCTCACCGTGATGCTCCACTACTGGGGCGGTCGCTCGGTGACAGAGATTGCGGAAGTGCAGGGGGTGCCTCCTGGCACCGTGAAGAGTTGGCTCCTACGAGCACGGCGACAGATGAGAGGCAAACTCTCGAGCCTGACGTCGAGCCACTGACCGGAGCTCCGCTGCGCCTCGACCGTAGCCTGGCTTGCACACAAACCTGCAACCGTTTCGAGCTCCCGCGACACAAGGTAACGCGAAGACGATGCGCGGCGCGTCGCTTCGACCTTCGGGAGTCCGTGCAGAGTGTCCGGACGCCCATGGCAAGGAAGAACCGTCTGTGCCTGGACCCTCCAAAAATTGTGCCCTGCCTGAACCACTCGGGGGCAGGTATCGCCTGAACTCGGTTCTTGGGACCTCCCTCGTTGCCACTCTCTATTCCGCCGAAGACACGGCGACAGCAGCCCCCGTTCATCTCGCACTTTTCGATGACTCCGCAGCAGGCGTCTCCGCGTCGAGTTGGAGCTGGGTCTCCGGCATTCGCCACCGAGGCCTGAGCCGTGTGGTCGATGGAAGCGTCTCTAAAGCACCGAAGTTCCTCGTATTTGAGAGCCCCGCGGGTCGGCCCCTGTCCGACGAACTTCGGGCGCGAGGACCATTTTCGATCGACGACTTCGTGCACATCGGCATGCAGATCCTCTTGGCAGTTGGTCATCTGCACGAGAGCGGCATCGTCCATCAGAACCTGGGTGCCCACAGCATCTATATGAGCGGAGACAAACTGCGGGCAATGCGAGTCATCGTCGCCGGGCTACATCGCTGTGGGCGTATCGACCGAACAACAGAGAATGATGCGTTTTCCTCCCTCAGCAGCGTGGACAGCGAGATTGGCCCAGAGTCGACCGTAATCGATGCCCGCGACGACGTACTGGAGCTCGGCCGTTTGTTTACAAAGGTTCTCTATCTCGAACCTCCCGCGAGAGCGGACAGAGAGCCCAAGACCCGCCGCCGCCTCCGCCTGCTTTGTGAGCGCTGCGTCTCCTCGAATCGTTACCACCGACCCGCCGATGCGAACGTGCTGCTCACCGCTTTTCTCAGGACTCTTCAGCCTCCTACGCCACCTCCTTTGGAGCTCGCCGAAACCGAGGAGCACCCCAACCCCGTCCACGAATACCCCTCACAGGCACTCAAACCAATGACTGTAGCCCCACACCCCCCCCCCTCATTCCGCTCGATAATCCCTCCGTCGATGTGGCTGGCCGTCTTGGCGGGAGCCGCAACACTCGGCGCCGTATCTATCGCGTCCCCCGAGCCCAGCGACCCCGTGGCGGCCCACGAACCCCTTCTCACGGTGCCGCCACCGACCACGGCGATGAAACAGCGTCGCGTTTCCTCGCCGGCGAACCCCACCTCCGGGGCGGCAGGCGTGGCAGAGACCCCGAGCAGCCGAAGCGGCGCCGGGGGGTCTCCGCCGGGCTCCCTCGTCTCGTTCGAATCGGACCCCGCCACCGCGTGTTCGGAGCGACCTGACGCGGAAACGACGGCCACGGCCGCAGCGAAGCAGGAGGGTGTCGCAAAGACCCCCACCCGCCCTCGACGGCGGACGCGGCGACGACGACGAAGGCGGCGCCGAGCAGGCCGCCAACACCACGGCTCTCCCACGTTTCTCGCAGCCAGCGAAGAGCACAGCATGTTCATGGGGGTCAAAAAGTGAGTTCTGCGAAACTTCTCCTGTCCGTAATCTTGGCAGGGTCTCCCGAGACTCCGAAACGTCCCCAATCCCACGTAGACGACGCGGTCCAAAGGTTCGAAGCCGGGGACTACCCAGGCGCGATCGCAGGTTTTCAGAAATCCTATGAGGGGACAGGACGCCCAGAACACCTCTTCAACATCGGCCGTGTTTACGAGGCCGCGGGCAACATTCCGCAGGCCAAACTCTACTACAAGCAGTTCCTATCCCACGAGGATGCCCCGCCCCAGGGTCGCGCCACCTGCCGCGCGCGGCTGGAAGACTTGGGCGCCGGAGCTCCGACCTCCCCACCACCGCCTGCTCCGCCTCCAGTAGCGAACGACGAGAAACCACGCCCCAGAGGGCCTCGAGGGCGGCGAAAGAACCGCCTGCCCAAGTGGGCGGTCGTGACTGGCAGCACGCTCATCCCTCTGGGCAGCGGAGCCGTCGCGGGGGGAACGGCGCTCGCGCTCACGGCACTGACGAATGCAAGGAATGCGAGAGAGTCAGCCGCCGCGAACGTCGAGGTCACCAACACAGACCACTACCGCCTTGCACGAACTCAGGCCATTGCCGGAGATGTTCTGCTCGCATCAGGGGCAGCGATGGTCCTTGTGGGAGCGGTGACCTTGTTGGCCGGCGCCGAAAGCCGCCATGTCGGAGAACGAAGACGGCGCCGGCGAACGAGCATGAGCGTGCTTCCTCGCCGACAAGGTGTCTCCGTTGCACTTCGTTTTTAGGGGCCGCCCCTGCCCCCTCGCAGCCCCCTCGTCACGGAGGCTGTCCGCCTCGCGCTGTATCGCGCGGGGGTGGCCTCCCCCCATGACCGCAGTCCCGCGGCTCCCATCCGAGAAAGAACAGAACAAAGCCATGTCCACGTCGCCCTTCATCCGAGTCGCCCCCTCCCTCTTTCGCAACGACAAGTCGAGTGTTCGCTCTCGGTTGTCCCGTGCAACCCTTCTGGGGACGATGCTTCTGAACGCCTGCGTGCTTGAGGCGGTGGACAGTCAGAGCAGCGCAGGAGACAAGGGAGAAGGGGCCGGGGGCGACGATGGCACAGCCTCCCCCACCCCCGATGCGCCAGACGCGTCGGACTCAGGCTCGGGTCAGGACCCATCCGGAGGCAGCGACGATGGGGCACCACAGCCCCCCGGGGAGGACTGTGCTGAGGTCGAAGAGGCCGCCTTCGCGATCTTGGAGGCTCACTGCGAAGGCTGCCACAATGAAGTGGCAAACGCCGGCGGTTTTGGCTTCGTCACAGATCTGGAGCGGCTCCTCGTGAGCGGAAGGCTCGTGCCAGGGGATGCCTCCTCGAGTCCCCTGTACACCCGGGTCGAAGCAGGACTCATGCCGCCGCCTTCGGTTCCCGAGCAGCCCGGCCCGGAGGAGGTCGCAGTGCTGGAGGAATGGGTCAACTCGTGTGTCACCCCCGTGCAGGCGGAGTGCCCCGCGGCTGACTGGCAACAGACCGAAGATATCATTGCCTCGACACTCGCTGACGTCGCCGCTGTCGACCCCGTCGACCGACCGTTCACGCGATACCTAACTCTGACGCATCTCTACAACGCGGGCTACTGCGACGACGAGATCGACACGTTTCGATTCGCTCTATCCAAGGCGATCAACAGCCTGAGCCAGAACCCTGTCATCACGCCTCCTCTCCCGATCGACGAGCATCAGACTGTCTACAGGATCGACATCCGCGACTACGATTGGGACGCGGCCGTGGGGCCGGACCGCTGGGACTTGCTCGTCGACGCGAACCCTTACGCGATTCAGCTCCTCGAGGATGACGCTCTCGTCCTCCAGGACTTCACGGAGACTGACGTTCCGATCATGCATGCCGACTGGTTCATCCATGACGCCACGGAGCCGCCACTATACTACGCGATGCTGGGGTTCCCCGACACGCTCCAGGAGATCGAGGCCGACCTCGGGATCGACATCAACGAGAACATCGCAACCCTGGAGGTCGCGCGCGCGGGTTTTCTCGACTCGGGAGTATCGCAGAGCAACCGAATCTACGAACGACACCAGCTTCCGAATGCAGCCACGGCGGGATTCTGGATCAGCTACGACTTTGCGACGAGCTCGGGTCAACAGAACATCTTCACCAACCCGCTCGACTTTGAGCCCAACGGCGGCGAGTTCATCTTCAACCTCCCCAACGGTTTGCAAGCGTATGGGATCACGGACGAGGCTGGTGTACTCCTCGACGAAGCCCCGGTGACGATCGTAACGGACCCTCTTCAGCTGGATCAGACGGTGCGCGGTGGGATTTCCTGCATAAGCTGCCACGATGCGGGGCTCAAGCTAAAAGAGGACCAGATCCGCGACTACGTCCTTAGCAGCTTCGAATTTGATGTCGAGACGAAGGAGACCATCGCGGAGCTCCACGTGACGAACGCGGAGATGGCCGACCTGATCGCGGAAGGCTCGGCTTCGTTCCGAGCCGCCGAGGACGCCTCATGGGCTGGTGCTCGAACGAACCTCGAGCCGACGATCACCGCCTATTCGCTCTTCGACGCCAACATTTCGCTTTCTCAAGCCGCCGCGGAGCTTGGCATTACTCCAGATGCCTTGCTCTCGCAGTTGGGTGGGCTCGACCCGAGTTTCGCTCCACTCGCATCAGGGACGATCACGCGGGAGGCATTTGAGGACAAGTTTGCGGAGACGGTCTGCGACCTCGGACTGGGGCTCGCAGATGACCCCCTCTGCGACGAGGAATAGGACCCGGACCTTCCTTTTGAGTCTGATCGCCTTCGCTGCAGAGACAGGTGGAGTCATGAGTTCGATAGTCAGTATGTGGTTGGGGGTGCTCTTCTTGTTCCTTGCGATCGCCGCAGTGTTACTGCAGGCGTGGCTCTGGGGACCCAAGTTCTGGAACGAGAAGGAGGGGAAGACGGAGGCCCCTAGACTATGGCTGACGGTCCACGCTCTCGCAGGGTACGGGTACACCGCCGTCTACATCGTCATGATGTGGAACATGGTACCCCGCCTGTGGGAGTACCAGGACGAGCTACCCGCTCGGACTGTTTTTCACGCGGTGCTAGGGGTGACGATCGGAGTCCTGCTCATCTGCAAGATCGGGATCATCCTATTCTTCCGACATTTCGAGGAGTCGATGCCTTCCTACGGTTTCGGACTCCTTCTCTGCACGGTTCTACTCTCGGCCCTGTCCATTCCGTATGCAATGCATGGCGCCGACATCGCAGGAGGGGCCGTCGCTCAGGAGAATATTGAGCGTGTGCGCAGAGGGCTTGCCAAGGTCGACTTCGGTGACCAGGTCGTCGATCTCGAAGCGTTGACCACAAGAAAGGGCCTCGAGGTGGGACGGAGCGTGCTGGCTGAGAAGTGCACCGTTTGCCACGACATGAGAACGATTCTAGCAAGGCCGCGAAGCCCACAGCGTTGGTACGATGTCTCGCAGCGGATGCTCGACAAGCCATCCGTCTTTGGCGAACATCTCGAGCCGGACGACATTCCGTCCGTGACCGCATACCTTGCGGCGATCACACCGGAGCTTCGCGAGTTGTCAAAGGCTCGACCGCCTCGGCCGAAGACGGCGGCGGCCGAGCCGGCCGCGCTGTCTTCGAGGATGCACAATGCCGAGACCCCGCGACACATCTCGACAACCGCGGGGGAATCGTTGCTCCGGACGCACTGCACCTCATGCCATGGACTCGATGAGAATGCGGCGCATGGGCCCGACGATCCATCGGGATGGTCGAACGTCGTCGCGTCGATGGTTGAGGAAGGTGCGGACGTTGACCGGGAGACCGCGACCGACATCGCCGCCTACCTGGCTCAGAAGTTCCCACAAGACGCAACCCCTCCCCCGACACTGAAACCCGTTCCGCCCTCAACGACCACCAGTCGCGGGGACGCTGCAATGTCCCCCGTCGTGGCCGGTTCACGCGAGGAGAAGCCTCAGAACACAAGGCAGCCACACAAGGACACGCGCCGTCAGACGACGAGGAAGGGTCGTTCTGTTTACATGGCGAAGTGCAAGAGCTGCCATGGCGGAAACGGAAAGGGGAAGACCAAGATCGGAGAGAAGCTTGGGATCAAGTCACTATCGCGTGCCAGCCGGGGCCGAATCAGGTCCGCGATACTCAACGGTGTTCCTGGGACGAAAATGCGGGCGTACCGCACAAAACTCTCCCGCGCCGAGGTCGACGCCGTCGCCCAGTTTGTTAAGCGCCTCTAGTGTCGTGGAACGGGGCACCGAGTCTCCTACCGGCCTCCACCGGCACGCACGCGCCATATTGGGTCAGTTCCCACAAAGTAAGACGAGAGAAACGACAACCGCGAACGACGCAGAAACGAAAGGCACAATGTCCATTCCAGGTCCCCTGTACGCCCCTCCACTTCAAGCCCAATCGTCGGCAGACGCTGCCGCTCAGGCATCTCCCCCCGCGATGTCGGACATTTTCGACAAAGAAAGGGTGGACGACATACTTCGGAGAGCGAGGACGATGGCCCACGGACGCAGCAGCGCGGGCGCTGCTCATGCCATGTTTACCGCAGCGCTGCGATTGGACCCGCTGCGGCTCGAGGCGCACGTCGAGTTGGCGCGACTCGAGGTGCTGGCCGGCGATACTCAGCGAGCACGCGAGCGGATGGAGCGATTGGCGGAGGAGTACCGAGCCCGGTCTCGGCAGCCCGACGCCCAATCTCTGCTGCGTGGCGCGGAAGGCTGGGAGGCGGAGTTCTCCGCGGCCTGGGAAGACCATCGTCGAGGAGCGTGCTCGCGGCGTGTCGATGGGGAAGGCGGACGCCTGCATGCCCGACGTCGGAAGAAAGTGCCCGCTCCACCGACCAACTCGGGACCGGGCACTTCGTTGTCTCCGAAGAAACGAAACGAGCTCTTCTCGAAGTACTCGGTCCAGACCCTCCGTGCGCGGGCGCTGCTACGACGTGATCCTTCGATCGCGCATCGCCGCCCGGGAACAACCCTGGCCCACTCCCTCCGCGAACTCTCCCGAGGAACGACAAAACGGGAATGGTGCGTGCCCTCGGGAAGGGGTGGCAGCGATGCAGAATAGACAGGTGTTGGTCACGGGTGCAGGGGGCGCACTCGGCCTCGAAGTCACGAACGCTGCGTTGGCTTCGGGAGCGGAGGTGACGGCCTTGGTTTTGGGGAAGGATGCGGCGACCCTCGCGGGACGTCTCGGCCGTCCTGCGTTTGCGAAGCTGCGACTGGTGCCGTGCGATGTCACCGAACTCGCCCAAGTCGAGCACGCCGTTCGGGGCATGGAGCGGGTCGACGTCCTGCTTCACCTCGTAGGCGGCTTCCTCACGGGGCCAACGCACGAGGTGTCGGCCGAAGACTTCGAGCGGGTCGTGCGATTGAATCTGACCTCGTCGTTCTGTGCCGTTCGGGCGGTGCTGCCGGGGATGCTCAGGGCCGGCTACGGCCGGATCGTGACGGTTGCATCCCGGAGCGCACAAGAGCCGAGTCCGGAGGCGGCGGTCTATGCGGCATGCAAGGCGGCAGTGCTAGCATTTACTCGATCGGTTGCCGAGGAAACTCGAGGGTGCGACATCACGGCGAACACCGTGTTGCCCAGCATCATCGACACGCCGGCGAATCGCGAAGCGATGGGCGCGGACGATGCGAATCTCTGGGTCTCGCCTCGGTCCCTCGCCCGAATGGTCATCGACCTCGGCAGGGAGAGCGCCCGCGACCTTCGGGGTACCGCAGTCCGGGCATACGGCAGGGTCTAGCAAGACGACGATTCTTGCGTGGATGCGAGCACAGTTCTGTCAAATCTGATTCTTAGTCGTGCCAGGAAGCCTGACCGTCGCGGGGCGGCGTCTCGCCCTGTATCGGTCACGTATTCGGATTGGCTCAGCCGCATCGCCCACGCCAGGCGGACCGTTGCCGTCCGGCTTCCGCGGTGCGACGACTTGGCACCACAAGACCGAGGACGACGGAATGGGCGAGATGCGGTCCATCACAGCAGGCGTCGCCAAGGGGACGTGCAAACAAACGGTCACAACGAAGGAGATTCAGACAATGAGGAAGAAGCGGTTCACGCAGGCACAGATCACGCACGTATTGGGGCAAGCCACCGCTGGCGTGCCCGTCGTGAAGCTCGCCCGGAGGTACGGGATCAGCCCAGGCACGTTCTACGCGTGGCGCAAGAAGTACGGCGGCCGCGATGCACTTCGGGCGCGCAAGCTCAAGCAGCTCGACGACGAGAACCGTCGGCTCAAGGCCATGGTCGCAGACCTCACCCTGGACAAGCAGATCCTCCAGGACGTGCTGGTAACAAAGCGATGAAGCCTGAATGCGCCCAGGGCACCCCGACCACTTCCAGTTCCGGGAGGGTCCGTGGAAAGGGCGCCCCTCCGCGGCGAAGCCCCAAGCGCCACTCCGTCTTCTTCGACGGCGCGCAGGTCCAGGCGGGTGCAACACCCTCGCGCGCGACGCGACCTGGGAGATCGACCATCCAAGTGCCCATGGGCGACATCCATGGCCCCCTCAGGGTGCCATCTTCGCAACCCATGCGTCGCCAGACCCTGTGCCGGCCAGATACATGAAGCCGGCGCTGTCGACCTCCACCCGCCTGCACGCGGACGCGCCGAGGTCGCGTTCCCATGAGATCGCACCGCGGCCATCGATCTCGGCCGACCACGCATTCACCGATTCCTCAGCCTCGGGATTGTGCGTGCCGCAAACGACCGTCTTTCCCGAGGGTCCGACATCGATGGCGTAGGGGAGGCCACTGCCCGCAATGTCGTGCTGTTGGGCCATCAGGAGGCTCCCGTTCCCCGATGCCCAACGTTGAACCGAGACGTCGGTGTCGCCGTCTCGAAGCACGGGCCCCGTCGTCCGGGGATCGCCGTCGGGACCGATCGCGAGCGCGTAGAGGCGGGTTTCGTCCCCGGCACCGGCCCATGTTTGATCCCACTGTAACTCGCCGTCGGCGTTGAACCTTCCGATCCAGCCTTCGCCGCCGAGCATTCCGACGACGAACACATCGCCGTCGACGTTCACTGCGATGTCGTTGAACACAGCGGCGTTTGCGGCCGACCAAAGCACGGTACCGGGCTCGGTGGTCCTGCGGATCCGCGAGGAGGGGCTGGCCCCGAGCGCTCGGCTTGCGGTGAACACGTCACCGGGGGGATGCATGGCCAGGTACGTGATCAGGAGATCGGGCTCGGGCGTCAGCCCGGACCATTGCAGGTCCCCTGTGGAGGAATACTGACGGACCGATTCGTACCGGGTCCCATCGACCTCCACCGCGCCCGAAATGGCGACCTCCCCCGCACGTGCATCGACCGATTGCGCCGCGTCCGCTGGACCTGTGTCCGCGGTGAAAGACTCCGTCCAAAGGAGTGCACCGTCTTCAGGCTGCAGGTTCCAAAGGAGTGACTCGATCGCCGGTCCACCGTCGTACGATACGCCGACCATGTAGAGTTCGTCGGCGGCGCTCAACGCCAAGTCTCTGGCAGACTCGGTCAGTCCCGCGTCGAGGTAGTGTTCCCACACGAGTGCCTGTGGAGAGAAGCTGCAATCGGATTCGCAGCCATCCGCGGCGACGGCGTTCGCGTCATCGCACTGCTCTGGATCCTGCACCACACCGTCCCCGCAGAAGGCAACGCTGCCGCTGGTCTCGCTTCCCTCCCCGCTTTCGGCGTCCCCCGTACTGGTCTCGTCGGCACCCGTCATGGTCTGCGTGGAGGTACCGGTCATGGTCTGCGCGGAGGTGTCGGTGCCGGCGGTCTCCGGTTCACCCGTTGTCGAGCCAGAGCTGGCGTCAGCCGTCGCGGCGCCGAACGATCCTGCGTCGGTCGATGGATCGGAGCCACCGCACCCCATACCCGCGACCGCAGCGAAAAACGCCGCCGTAGGACCAAGACCCGTGCGACTTTGCGGCGTCACCACGTCGCGGGCGAGCTCGCTGACGCGTACGGCATCGACGGCGATGGAGGTTCGGCCGTGTTCTCGTTCATCGTGTTTCATGATGGTGCTCGGGCGGGTCTTGGTGCGGAGTTCTCTACCGCTCGCGGTGTCACGACGTTCGTCGCGCAGCCTGCGATTGCGCCGAACGGTTTCGTCGATTGTGAGCTGTCTCAACCGCGGCCCCTTCACGACTTCGGGCTCGGTTTCCTGAGCTGCCGGAGCCGCTGTCGAAGCAACTGCCGGGCGCGCCGGAGGCGGGTACGAAGGGTCCCCTCGGGAAGCCCCAGCGCCGCAGCCAGCTCGCCTCCCGCCATGCCCTCCCAGTAGAACAGCTCGAGAGCGACCTGCAGCTCCAACGGGATCTCGCGCAGGGCCTCGACCAGTTGGCGGCGCTCTTGTTGAACCGCGACGTGAGTGCTCAGCGATGGGTTCAGGTCGGCGACAGATGTTTCGAGGGGATCGAAGCGTCGCGCGTGTCGGCCCGCCTTGCGGTAGTGGTCGACCAGGACCGAGCGCGCCGTCGCCAGCAGATACGCACGAAAGCTATGCAGTTCCACGAGCGCGTCTTTGCGCTCGACGCAGCGGAGAAAGGTTCGCTGCACCAGGTCTTCGGCGTCGTCGCCTGCTTTGGTCCGGAAGAACCGAAGCAGCAGGCCGTCGTAGCGATCGATGAGCTCGCTGCCCGCTCGACGGTCTCCGTCCTGCCAGCGCGTGAGCAGCGAAACGTCGACGTTCGGCCCCGGTGGCTCGGGTTCAGGCATCGCGGGTCTCCATCCAGTGTACGATTGCCTCCGCTGCCTCAGCGTCGCCGATCGATTGGTACGCTTCGAGGGCACGGGAAGCCGAACGCCTGGATTCGTCGAAGGCGCCCCTCTCCCACTCTGCTTGGGCCTGCAGCCATAGGATGCCCGTGGACGTCTCTTGGCTGAAGAGCGTTGCGCCGCCACCCTCGAGAAAACGTCGTGCGTGTCGAACCGTCGCCTTCGCATGACCCAATGCCCACGCCGCACGGGTTGCCCCGGCGAGCGGACCCAGTGTGGGCACCTCGACGTCGCCATACACAGCGTCGCAGATCGCGATCGCTTGGGCGAAGGCTTGCGGGCGGCTTCGAGCTCGCCTCGTTCGAGCTGGATCATGCCCAACACCTCCAGGGTCCCAACGAGGTCGGGGTGATCGTCGCCCAGGCCCGCGCTCTCCCACACTTGCAGTGCACGATGCACATAGCTCAGCCCCTCGTCCCATTCGCCTCTCGTGACCGCGAGCTTCGCAAGGTTTTCGAGCGTCCCAAGTTGCTCGATGTGGTTGGAGCCCAACGCATCGGCCCGAATCGAGAGGGCTCGTGACCACGTTCGCTCCGCGGCATCCAGCTGCCCCAGATGGAACTGGACGGCGCCGATGTTGTTGTCCGCGATCGCGAGGCCTGGATGACGGAGCCCCAGCGCGGCTTCGTTGACGCGACGCGCTCGCTGCAGCATCTCCAGCGCGCGGTCGTACTCCCCCATCGCGAGGTGTGTATTGCCGAGTTCGAGGTAAACGTCAGCGACCGCAGGGTGATTCGGTCCGAGGACTGACGACCTCGTCTGCAAGGTCTCGTCGAGTCGCACCAGAGCCTCCGCAGGACGCTCGAGTTTGAGCAGGATGATTGCCTCGGCATAGCTGACCCGAGTCGCGGCGACCGGATCGTGGGTGTGCGCGGTCGCAGCCCGGGCGTGGCGGCTCCAGGCCCAGGCATCGTCGTATCGCCCCAACGCGACCGATGTGCTGACCAGATTCGTGGAGAGCTCGAGGCTACGCATCGGC
Source organism: Nannocystales bacterium (assembly GCA_050633305.1). Classification (GTDB taxonomy): domain Bacteria; phylum Myxococcota_A; class Polyangia; order Nannocystales; family Nannocystaceae; genus CAJXVA01. The sequence continues at coordinate 469,284 of JBOEGF010000014.1, read as the reverse complement.
ATCCGCCCCCGCTGGGCGGCAAAGTAGGCTTCTTCCCAGACAGCGTGAGCACCCTCGGAGTCTCCGGCCGTCATGCGAGATGACCCCAGTGCGGTCAAGGCCCGAATCGACGACGGCGCATGGCCCAGAACGTACGCCTGAGCGACCAGCGCTTCGGCCTCCTCCAACCCTTCTCCACGGGACGTCGGCCCATCGAGCGCGAGTAGCTCGTCGAGTCGGGCATCGAGCGCGGAGACCTCGTCGCGAAGCTCGGGCGGGGCCTCGGGGATGGGGTCCGCCCGTAAGCATGGTTCGACCCGCGCAAGACCGTAGCTCTCGGCGAGTGCACCCCGCCGCCCCTGAGCGTCGCCGAGTGTCCCGAGAAAACGTTCGAACTCCTGCTGTCGCCGCTGCAGACATCGGGTGCGGGCGGTCGTGAGAAGCGGGGCGACCGTGCCTCGCGAGGCCGCCTCGCACACGGCGGCGTGGGTCTCCACGAGGTCGTCGACGTAGCGGTCCAGGTTGTCGATCACGGTGTGTCCACCGCTGACGACGAACTCCTCGGGAGCGGATGCGAAGACGGCTCCGACCTCGGGACGCTGCGAGGCCCACGCGAGCCGGGTCGCGGCCCCCTGGTGCTGGCACGTGTCGGAGTCATCGGTTGCGAGACCCGACCAGGCGGCGACCCCGAGGACAGACGAGGCCGCCAATACCCATCCGGCGCGCTGTCGGTCAGCCGGCGCCTCGAAGCGTTCCAGGTGTGCGACGAGACTCAGCATGGTTGGCCAACGCCGCCGGGGATCGACGCACATCCCTCGAAGGAGAGCGGTTCGGACTGGACGTGGGACGTCGCGCGGAAGCGGAAGTCGCGGACCGATACGCATCGACTCCAAGAATGTGGACCGATCGTTCGCGGCAAAGGGCAGGCCGCCAGACAGGGCCTCATAGAGCGCCACGCAGAACGAGAACACGTCGCTGGCCGGACTCTCCGCGCCCGTCTCGAGCTTCTCGGGCGCGCTGTAGCCCAGCGTCCCGCCAGCGGTGCGGGATGGCACGCCCGGAGAACTCCAGCCTTGCGTAGCGCTGGCGTCCTCGAGGATTCGCGCGACACCGAAGTCGATGACCTTGATGCGACCATCGTCTGCCCGCAGGACGTTGGACGGCTTGAAATCGCCGTGGATGAGCCCCGCTGCATGGGCCGCTGCGAGCCCCCGACCGGCCTGGATGAACGCGTGCACGATGTCGCGGCGTGCAGGAGCGGTACGAAGCCAGCCTGCGAGGTCGAGGCCGGGGACGTACTCCATCGCGATGAAGACCGTCGAGGCGCCGGCGGGGTCCACCCCAACGTCGAAGACCTCCACGACGTTCTCGTGGTGCAGCCGTGCAAGAGCTTGCCCCTCCGTCACCAGAAGACCGGCCGACGGTGCGAACCCACCGTGCAGCACTTTGACGGCGACGCGTCGGTCGAGTACCTCGTCGTTCGCGAGGTAAACCGTCCCCATTCCGCCGCTCGCGATACGCTCGAGCAGCTCGTAGCGGCCGAGCCGGGCAGGCGGAGCGGCGGACTCGTCGAGCAGTCGCCGATGAAGATGCCGGTTGAGCACGGCGGCCCTCCGACTCGAGTGCGTGGGAGCTCCGTCCTCGAACATCGCTGCGAAGCTCGAGCGGTCGGACCTCATGCGCCGGAGACTAGGCGGCCCACTGGCTCACGGCCAGTCGCTGCGCGCCAACGGAGACAACTCACGGCCAAGTGCTCCAGCCAACGCAATCGCAGCGTCCGCGACGGACGTCGTGTCCGCGTGAACGACGACGCACATGCCGTGGACACGGTACGCGCAAGCCCCACCTCCCACAAAGATCACCATGGAACACAAAGAACGAAAGCACTACGAGAGCCCCACATCCGCAGAAGGGTTTCGCGGCAGATTCGCGACTCACTTCTTCGGCCTCACGCTCGGGGAACCCACGCCTCCTGGAAAGCTGCCGCACAACCTCACCGTGGAGTCGAGTGCCGACGGACGGGTTCACGCTCTGCGCTATCAGCTTTGGAACAGCCCCCATGAGACGTACGAGGTGATCGCGGCAGACCTCTCGGCTCGATTCGGTGCACCCCGTGAGAGCCGAGACGGCGGCCGGGAGGTCTCCTGGATCGCCAACGGTCTCCACGTGCAACTGGACGAGCGCATGTTGGATCCCGGTCCGAAGCTCACCCTGTACGTCCACGGCGTTCCAGATTCGGATGCACCGGGCGACGACCGCGAACAGCTCGAAGCCCTCTTGGGCGACACGTTCTCCGAGCTCGACAACGTCTCCGTCTCACGCAAGGATGCGGAAACGCTCGCGATCACCGCCGACCTGCAGGGCGACGACTTTGCGGGCGTCATCGTCAACTGGAGGGGTCCGGCGATGCTCGAGGGTGCTCTTCAGCCTGCCCTCGTCGACCGAGTGCTGGAGGAGCTCCGAGACGCGCAGGCCGAAGCCGACGAGTTCGACACGTGAGCGCTCGGGGTCCGGCCCGCACGGGAGCCCCGTACCCACCGATGTCGTCGGCTCCGACGGAGGAGATCCGCACGCAGGCGTCCGCATCGAAGACGAAGCTGGAGTCTCGTGCGCGTCGTGGACTCAATCAGCTCGCAACGGTGCAGTAGCCGAGTGCAGCCTGTCCAGGCAGAGGGTTTTCGAAGTAGGGCAGGCACTCCGCACCGCCACAAGACTCGGGGTCGTTCAAGTCACAGAGCGAGGTGCAGCAGGGGCCATCGTCGGGGCAACCTGTGACCGCATCATCGGTCGTAGAAAACGTCCCTGCAGGGCAGTCGGGGTGAAAGAGATCTTCCGTGCGTAGGCGCTCGCCTTCGCGTAGGCAGACGAACGCTTGCCCGTTGGGGTAGCAACCGGACCCTTGCGCGCACTCGGGGGCGAGAGGATCACAAGCTGGAAGGCACAATGGGAGGTAGCCATCGTTGAAGATGCCGCACACCTCACCTTCGCCCTCGCACGCGGGTCCCTCGGCGCCGCAGTACTGCGCGCAGGTGCCCTGGAGGGTCTCCGCATCGACCTCCCAGCACATCAGACCAAGGTCGCAACTGTCGAGCCCCGCGACCGCACTGCCTTCCGCGGAGCAAGGCTCGCCGACCTGCGCCGGATCGGGATCGACCGGCCCACACCGAGACGCGTTCCATGTGTCGCCACCATCGTTGGCCCACGCCCGACATGCATCACCGGGGCAGCAATCCTGGTCCTGAACCGAACACTCGATCGTGAGCGCGTGGACCCCATCGGGCAGCGGCTCGGGGCACCCTCCGCCATCGGGCTTGGTGATGAACCCCGCTCCCCCGCCCGAGTCCTCGCCCGAGCTTCTGGTGTCCCCTGTAGACATGCCTGACGACTCGGATGTCGGGGACCCGGTCGAGGTGCCCACCGCGGTGGTGGACGGTCCCGCCTGCCCGGATGTGGTGGGGTTCGTGCCCGAAGTACCCGGACCCTTAGCACCCGCCCCCGTAGCCGCCACAGGGTCCGCCGCCCCGCAGCCACCCACAATTAAGACAATCAGGAGCCTACACTTGCCCAAAGCTACCTAATCTAACATATCAATCAAGAGGTCACCGATGCGCTGAGCGAGCCGGCGTCCTCGCCACTGCCAGCCGGCTCAACGACGAAACGGTGGCCTCCACGGGACATGTGTCGCGACAGACCGCGTCCTATGCCCCCTGCGCGGCAATCTCGATCGGCCGTGCATGCGCTCTTCCCGCGGCGCCGCAGTTTTCGCGACGTCGCTGCTTCCTGGGCCGTCCGTGGTCTATGATAGCTCTATGCGTGTTGGCAGTTTGGCTTGCGTAGGCTTGTGGGGAGCGATGGCGTGCGGGATGAGCGTCGCGGGGGCGGGAGTGGAAACCGGCACGAGCGGAGAAGGCGACTCGGCGGGAGGTACGAGCGGAGGCGATGTCTCTGGAGACGATGCGACCGGCGGCAGCTCAACCGGCCCCGACTCCACTGAGACCGGCACCATGAACACGACCGGGGGCGAGGCTGACCCCGCCCTGTGCTGGTCGAGTGTTTGGACGGAGGCCCCCGGGATCCGAGACATCTGGGCTGACGGGACCACCGCGCTCGTCGCAGCTGAGGGGCTCATCGTCGAGTTTGATGGGGAGGCGTGGCACCGCACAGCGGCTCCGGACGAACTCCCGTACGTCATCCAGGTGGCCGCCAGTACGGCTGATGACGCTTGGTTCGCGGGATCCCGCCGGTCCGAACTGCTCCACTTCAATGGCGACGCGGAGGAGTTCGTGCCGCTACCGCTCGAGACGCCCGAGTGGATCATGCTCGAGGTCGACGGAGACGGCGACCCATGGGCGTTGATCGGTCCCGACCGGATGTGCGGCATCGGGCCTTGTCCGGTGATACCGCCGCAAATGCACCATCTCGAAGGTGGGAACTGGGTCGAGATCCCTGACGCGCAGTGGGTGCGGAGCTTCGATGTCGTCGGCGATACCGTGTGGGCGGTGGGTTGGGAAGGCGTCGCAGCCCGATGGACCGGCGACGCATGGGACTACATCGAGTCACAAGGAACCGAGACCTTCGTTCGTGTCGAAGCCGTGTCGTCAACCGAGCTGTGGATCACCGGGGACAGTGGTGCCTATTGGCACTGGCTCGACGGGGTCCTGACCACGGGTGAGGTCGAAGGAGGCACCATCCGCGATCTGCAGGTCGAAGGCGGCGTCGCATATGCGCTCACACAGACCGGCGAAGAGAGTTTCATCGAGCGGGTGGAAGACGAAGGCCGGACGCCGCTTCTCCCCGTCTCCAGCACGGAGCGCATGCTGCTGACCGAAGGACCCAACGCGCTGTTGGTACGAACTCCTCCCCCGTCGGGGAGCGGGATCTACATCGATCGCGTCTCGGACCTCGAGGGTGCAGCCGAGCTCACGACGGAGGTCGCGTGGCGGAACCGCGGGGACTTCTCGGTCCTCTTCCCACTCAGCAGGGACGAAGCGATCGGGTTCTCGCCGAGCAACGGCTTACAGCGTTTCGTGGACGGCGCTTGGTCGACTGTGGAAGGAGTCTATGGCGGTCAAATTCGATCGATCTGGGGCACGTCCACCACAGCGTTCTTCATGGTCCATACCGACGGCGCGCTCTGGCAAGGGACGGCACGAGGGGTATTCCCAGCCTCCTTCCCCGTCGACGACCCTGGTCTCTCCCAAGTCTGGGGAGACGGGCAGGCCGTCTACGCCGCGGGTGCCCGCGTCATCGGGACCTCGGGCGTGTTCAACGAGCTGTTGGTCATGCGCTTCGACGGCAGCACTTGGGTGGACCTCTCACCTGGCATCAACAACATCGGCGACAGCAACCGCGTGGATATCCACGGCGTCGGCGAGCATCTCTACGTGTCCACGGCCGGCTCACTTCATCACCTCGATGAGTCTGGATGGACCTCGGTCCCAGCTCCGCTCCCGAGCGTTGGGCTCCAACAGGTGCGAGCGTTCGCCCCCGACCGCGTCTTCGTCGTCGACGGCGACGGCAGACTGCAGGTTCATGATGGGCAGACGTGGCAGTCCGCATCAGCATTGTGGCCGGAGTTGCCCGACGTTCCGAAGGATATGCGCGTCTCCTTGAGCGGCAACGCGGCGGGCGGCATCGTCCTGACGGTAGCGCCGCGGGCGCTGACACAGGACGCGCCCCCTTCTTCGTTGTGGACGTTCGACGGGGTCGGCTGGGAGCTCCTCGATCTCCCTGAGACGCTCTGGAACAGGGCGCCGCTGGCCGCTGTTGCCGAGGACGGAAGCAGCTTGTGGATCGACGACCTGCATCGGAGCTGGACCCGCGCCGCTTGCGAGTAAGCCGGACCTGGTGAAGGCTGGGCGGCCTGCTTGATACGTGCAGCAACCTCGGGAGACCGTGTCGAGTGTCCGTTTTCGTGGACATTGTCACCGGCGCTGTTCCAGGGCCTTCATCCAACATCACCGTGACCCGGCCCAGCAGACCAGCCCAACGCAGCGATTGCTCGACTGAAAAGGTTTGCTACGGTGTGGGCTCATCAGGACGATGAACTCGACGGGGGCGCCCTCAATGTTGTAAGCGCCCGACGGAAGAGCGCGTCCTGGACCCCTTGGCGCTCACAATCATGGCGACTCAACAATCGGGGCCTCACTCCTTCGGGCCGGACTACATCCCACCCGCCGAACGCATCCGCCGAGCGAAGCTCCAAGAACACGCGCAAGAGCAGGTCCGCGGCCATCGGCGGGCAACTTCAGCGACTCCTTCGGCTCCCCCGCGGACCCCGAGCAGCGGTGCGGTCTTCGCAGGGCTCATGGCGGTGGCCGCCCTGGTCACCATCGTCGTGTTCTTTCTCGTCGGAGGTCACGGAGCACTCCAAGACATGGATGACTGCCAGGAGCTGGAAGACGCGTTCAAGTTCTACATCGCGGCGCCCGAGAAGCGAGCACCCACCACGACGGAAAACGCCGTCTACCGGGCACGTGAAATCGCGGATGGGTACGGAGGCCTCGCGGAGGACCTGGAGTCGCTCTCGCTCGAAGAGCCCGAACTCGAGGGCCTGCGAGGTCGGTTCTCCGAAACGATCCGTGCAGCCGAAGACACCCTCGGGCAATACAGCTGCCGGACCGCGGGGGACTACGAGGAGTGCGGCTATTGGGATCCATCCGCAGCCGAGCGTTTCACGGACGACGTGGCGCAGCTGCTCGCCGACTACAACGTCGTCTGCAAGCGCTACAATGCCGACTGGTACGTCGGCGTGCCCGAACCGATCGGAGGGGACTCTCCCGCGGACCGGTATAGGCGTGAGCACTGAGTCCTCGCCACCGATTCGAGAGCCGCGGTCGCCCACCGAGCACGTTTCCTGCCGGGATTTTGGCCCCTCAGCACCCACGGCCAAGTCGAGTTTTTTGGCGTTCGTGACCGGCACGCGCAGAGGCGGTCGATGTCCGAGTTTGTGACCAACTCTGTGGCAACCGCGCCCTGAAACTGGCAAACACTATGCCCATGAATCGCTCGCCTCACCAGTTGTTCACCGCCGCGCTGATTCTCACCGCCGCTGGTGGGTGCGGCGATGACACCGGTAGCGCCGCGGATACCGGCACCACGACTGCAGGTCAGGAGACCACGGGTGACCCAGACACGACCAGCAATGCCGACGACGGTACGACCGGACAGGGCACCACGGCCGCGGACGACACCACCAGCGGTGACGGTTCGAGCACTGGCGAGCCGCTGAGCCGCTTGGAGCTCATCGAAGAAGCCCTATTCACCGCGATGTTCCTGTGTCCCGACCGCGCGTGGCCGGAGGTCGCAGACAACATGCGAACGAGCCAGATCATGCTGGTCTCTGTGCAGAACGGCGAGGCCTACCTTTGGAACGACCAACATTCGGGGGCGGAGTCTCCTGGACTCACCGAAGTGGACTTTGCCAGCCTGGGCGCCGAGTGGCACTCGACATTCGAGTTCGGCGTCTATAACGACGTGCGAACGCTCGGAATCTCACTGGATGTCACCGCAGAGCTCAACGCGGAGTTCGAGAAAGCTGGGGTTCCACAGTGGCACGACTACGCCCTGGGTCTGACCTTCCACGAGGGGATGCACTACTTGTCGGGGCAGTCGGGGTGGAACGTCAACCCGGGCAGCCGCTCGTTGCCGTACCCCGAACCTTGGGAGCCGAGATACTTCCGGGCGCAGATGGGGTGGGCTCTACGCGGGGAACTCGAAGACGGGACCGTGGACTTCGGTACCGCGGCGTTTTGGCGAGAAGCCGCGTTCGATGCATTTCCGAACGACATGAATGCGATCGCTTCCTACGACATCACAGAGGGAAGCGCCGAGTACGGCTCGGCGATGATGAGCGCCCTTGCAGCGTTGGGGTGCGATGCAACGGACGAAGAGCTCGTCGATGCCGTTGTCGAGCATCTCGATTCGTATGCTTCGCTGTCGCACTATTCCGGCGGCCGCGAGCCGTACGATTTGGGCGTATTGACTGGACTATCCCTTCAGCGCGTAGGCGCCGACGGTTGGCAAGGCGTCGTTGAAGACGGCACGACGATGCAGCAGGTCTTGCTGAGCCAGTTCGACCCCGAGGCTGCACCCGACGACGCCGACGTGCAGGCGAGCGCCCAAGAGGCGGTCAATGCCCGCAACGAGGTTGCAGCAGAACGCATCGAGCCGATGCTGCTCGACATGGCCGATCCCTCCTTCTATCGACTGCCCGTCCCGCCGAACTGGATCCAAGGGTCATTCTCCCCGGGGGCTTTCTACTACCTCGCCGACGAGCCGGGAGAGCCCGATCTATGGCTGAGCTACTCCGCCCTCCACGAGACGCCGAGCGGCACGGTGCTCGATGTGCAGGAACTGACCTCCCTGTTGGGTATCGCCAACCCGTGTGCAGTCGGACAGGGTACGATCGTCCTGCTCATACCGGCTGCCGAAGCCACCGACAACGGTGACGGCACATTCACCTCGAGCAACACGCAGGTCGCCTTCGAGGACCTGACCGCTATGGTCATCGAGGACGAGAACGCGCTGCCGTGGCTGTGCCCCGAGCAATCCGCAGCCCCTCCAGCCCCGTCGCACGGTCTCTCGACATACGACGCCAAGACCGAAATCGCCGAGAGCCTTCGCGGCCGCCCGATCCTGCTGCCTCACCATTAGGGGCCGTCCCCTTGGGTTGCTTCCCACCCAGGGCTGAGCAAACCGCGGCAAGGGGTACCGGGCAGAAGCTCGGCCGGTCAGCAAGAGCCGGTCGCAAGGGCACCCACGAACTCGACCTCGACCCGGTTGCGACCCGACGCCTTGGCCCGGTAGACGGCTCGGTCGGCAGCTTCGAAGAGGGCCGGTGACTCGACAGATTGGGCGCCGGGCTCGCCGACGGCAACTCCGATCGAGAGTGTCTGTGCTCCGGCTTCAGAGTCCTGAAGCGTCGAGAACTCGATACGGAGTTGCTCGGCCAGGGTCAGCAAGCTGTCGATCGGGCTCTCGGGGACCAGCACCACGAACTCCTCGCCTCCGTAACGATAGGCGCTGTCGGGGCGCCGGACCGCACGGCCGAGCAACCCGCCCAGTGATGCGAGCACTCGGTCGCCTGCGACGTGGCCGAAAGCGTCGTTGACCCTCTTGAAATGGTCGACGTCGATCACAAGCAGGCCCAGCGGGTGACCAAAACGGTTGGCCCGTTCGAGCTCTTCGGCCGAGCGCTTTACGTATGCGCGACGGTTGGGCAGCCCGGTCAGCTGGTCACGGTGTGCCAGTTCGGCGAGGGCCAACTGGCCCGCCATGAGTTCTGTCGCGAGGTGCCGGATGCGGAGCATGGAGGCCATCCTCAGCCTTAGTTCGAAAGAGTCGACCGGCTTGTGCAAAACGTCATCGGCTCCCGATTCGAAAGCCCGCCGACGCGAAGCCTGACCGCCCAGTGTCGTCACGAAGACGACGGGCAAGTAGGCCTCCGAGCGTTGCCGTAGGATCTTGGTGAGCTTGTAGCCGTCGACGGTCGGCATCATCGCGTCCATCAACACGACGTCGGGACGGATGGTCTTGTGCTTGCGCAGTGCGTCGATCCAGTCAGTCGCCGAGGCCGCGGTCATGCCGAAGGCCTCGACCGCCTCACACAACAAACCGGCACTCGTCGCGTCGTCGTCCACGACGAGGACCGTCCCATCGAGATTTTCCGCGTCGTTCCTGGCCATCCCCCGCCTCAAGACGTAGACGTTAGCGGGATCACGGCCGATGGCTCAAGCGGCCGGGAGGCCCCAACTCTGTCGCTGCGCGGCGCACAGCTTGCCGGTGGTCCTTGTTATGGCGCAGCCTCCCTCCTATCCTCATTGCGTCGAGTTGTAGACACATACCGCCCGGCCGGACGAAGTGAGCCTATGTACAGTCCTGCAGGGATTCCCCCCGATTCCCAGCAAACCAGCGGGTTCCCTGGGCGGACCCTGGGGCGGTTGGGCTCGACGTACCTGTCCCCAGGGCCAGGTTTTCGTGGAGAGGGGATACCGTCCCCGACTCGATCACGAGGTCGCGAGAACGAGGCGGCTCCGACCCCACGTATCGGCATTCGGCCCACCTATCGAGACAGCGACCGCTGCCACGGTTTTTTAAGACTCACGAAGAGTCGCGGCAGGCAGATCCCACGCGTCTTCCGGGCCGAATGTCACGAACGCCCTGTCTCCCGCGATGATGTAGCCCGAACCAGAAGATGCTCTCGACCACTGGGAGCAGGTCGACGACCCCCCCGGCCCGTCGATCTCGAGGTCGGTGAGCATGAATCGGTGGTCACTCATCCGGGAGGTCGCACCATCGAGTTCATGGTCGGCAAGGAAGGCCTCCGAGTTGCTCTCCAGCAAGCACCGATTCGGGGTCGCGGAGGAACACGTGATCGATCCCCGCACTCCGGGGCCGTACGAACCCACGCTGCCGGAACTGCCGTAGGAGGTTGTGGAACTCTGCATCGACGCGGAACGAAAGGTGCGCATCGACGACCAGTCGATTCCGCCTTCTACGAGGTGGACCTCCGAGCGTTGTTGCCGGGTCCGGACGTGATGCCCCAATCCTCGTCGGCGGTCGCGACGACGTTTCCCCCTGGCGCAGGGTCGATTCGCGGCGCGGGGTCCCCGGTCCACCCATGGATGCCGCCCAGACCTCTCGACAGATCCGCCTGGCCTTCGCCGCCATGCTGGTCCTGGGCCTGACGCTGCTCTTCTTCAAGGCGGGCACATGGCAGGCGGCCGATGGAGCCGGGCTCCTCGAATCCGACTTCGAAATGCTGGCCTACCTCAGCTGGGCGCAAGCCGCCGTGAACATCATCGGCTGGGCGGTGGTTCTCCTTGGTGTCCACGCACTCTCTGGTCGCAACGATGGCGGTGGACCGCTCACCGTGGTGCTGTGGTGCTGGGGTATCGCGTTGGTCCTCGACTTCGTCTGGATCGGCGTACCCATGGCCGTGACGGCCGTGGAGCTCTCCACGCTGATTCCGTGGTTTGCGCGAATCGACACCGCGCTCGTGGCCGTAGTGAGGACGGAATGTCGCGGCCGAACCCGGGTTGGCGTAGAGAATGCTATCCGCTGCGGAAGCTCGATGCGCACGGACATACCGGTGGTGTTGCCGCGCTCCTTCTCGGACTTGGTCTGCTCGCCGCGCGGATCCTGCCCCCCATCGGCTGGCTGGGCCTCGGGCTGCTCGGAGTCGGCATCGCGTACATGTTCTATTGTTTGGCTCGACTGTTCAGCAACGAAGCTCGACTGGCCCGCGAGTTCGATGTTCAAACTCCGCCGCCTCAATCCCTGGCGAGCGACGCCCTCAAGGCCGTCGTGAGAACGAGAGACGTGCCGTTCTTCGTCTGCGCGCGGTGCAGGGTCGTCATGGCACCCGGCGACTGTGGAGGCGGCTGCCTCAAGTGTGGCTCCGAAGCCGGCTGCATCCCCGTGACCCACGACGACGACCGACCTCTGGCTGCGTCGGCGCTCGACTAGGATCCCCGCGAAGAGCCGCGGCAGGATTCGAGCTGACGGGCAAGGTCCAAGCGGGTTCCCGGGGGATGGGGGCGCGAGTCTACGAGCACCCTAGCTCGTCGAAGATGATGGTGCTTACAGACACCGCAGGGAGCCCCCTTCCTGGGGTCCGTGCGGGGGATGTGGCCCTCGACCTGAGGGCACCGCTCGAACTTGTCCGTGTTTGCGCAGCACAGAGGTCTCGCTCGAGACGCCGCGCAGGTAGGCTCCCGAAAACCTCGCGCCTGACTCCGCGACACGAAGCCATGACGACACAACATCACGCACGTTCCCCGGTTTTTCGACACCTTCGATGTTTACTGCCCCTGGCGTTGGCGCTGCTCGTGCCCGGCTGCGGTGACGACGACGCTGGAATGGGAGCAGGCACCACGGAGGGCACGGAAGGCTCGGGGACGGGGACCCACGCGGCCTCACAGGGCAGCGCTGGGCCCTCCACGACCGCGGAGGCGGGGACGAGCGGCTCGTCCAGTTCCTCAGCCTCGAGCGCGAGCACCTCAACCGGGCAGGCGACCGAAAGCGAGAGTTCGTCGAGTGGAGGCACCACCCTCGACTGCGGGGATACGGTACTCGGTCGCGTCGCGGCATCGATGCCAAACCGGAGCTGGGCCGAGGTCGGACCGGGCCTCGGCGAGCTGCAATGGGCACCGCCCTATGTGCATCCCGAGAATGGCTCGGTCGGAGGCCTGGACATCGCGACGTGGTCCGACGACGCGCAGTGGAACCCCGGCACGTCGGAGATCTACTTCATGGGGCTGAGGCAGACCCGTCGCTTCGTGCGGTACTCGGCGCAGGACCACATGTGGAGCGACGTCGGGCTGGACGACACCGTACCGGACTACGCGGGCCCGCCGTTTTACAACGCGTTCGGACACATCTATGCCCGCAATGCACTCGACACTTCGCGGGGGCACTTCTATCACCTGCAGACGGACGTCCATCGCTTCGACATCGAGGACGAGTCGTGGAGCGTGTTGCCCGAAGGCGTGGACCCTCAGCTGACCGCGATCATCGAATGGTTCTCGGCGCGCGACGAGCTACTGAACTACAGCCGAGACGGCGGGCTTCGACTCTACGACCCACAGACACGCGCCTGGCAAGAGTACGGAGACTTTGACGTCAGCGGCCACCACTCGTTGGGTCGAGACAACCCTGGACTGGGAGAGGTCCTGCTCGCGGGCGGCAACGACACCGGGACTGTCGTGATCCGGGTCGACGCCGATGCGCAGGTGCATCGAATGTCGGATGCGCCGATCGGTTTCGGGATTCGGGTCGACTTGCTGACCGTCGATCCGCTGACCGATCGCTACCTGTTCATGGCAGGCGAGCAGCACCTGCTCTACGAGTTCGACAGCCAGGCGGACGTGTACACCCTCATCGACGACTTCTCGGAGACGCCGTGGCCCTTCAGCAGCAGCGAGGCTCCGATCGTCGCCTCGATCCCCGAGTGTGGCGTCACTGCATGGGCGACCGAGAGCCAGCTACAGCTGTACAAACATGGTGGCTGATCATCGCTGGGCCCACCAGCCTTGGGAGACGGGCCGCGCTCGGGCCCGTCTCGCCTTCGACCCGGGAGCGCCCGCGTTCAGAGGCACGAATACATGCGCGTGTAGGCCGCTCTGCAGCGGTTGTTTGGTTCGGAGTACGAGACCTGCTGCGTTCCAGGGATCGACAGCGCGGCTGCATTTCCACATGTGGCCTGCGCCCTGGCGTCGGCATCCCTCTGCGCCCGGATTCGGGCCGTGGACATCCCGGCCAAGGAACACCAGAGGTGACTTGCGCCATACCCTGTCTTCGAGAACGCGCCAGAGCGAAGCCGATCAAGTTCGGCCGACTCGGCCGTGAGCGCCAGCTCTGCTTCATCGAGCTCCTCTGCGGCAAGCTCAAGCGCCTCGCCGGAAAGGCGCTCGGTCACATCGGAGGATGGATCGGCCCCCGCCGCCATCAGGAGGTCGATCGCGTCGTCCATCTCTGAGCTGTCGGCATCCAGCCCCGCCTCGACCAGCGGTGCAACGAACTGACGTGCGATGGAGTCTTCACCCTCGGCGTCGTCGCAACCTCCGAGTACGAGCGCCATAGATGCGGCCAAAGACAGAAGAGACAAAGAGCGGTTTGATTTCGTTCTCATGGTTGGGGAGCCCATCCACCGTCGAACCGGATCACTGCGACGCTCTCTTTGTCTATTCGTCGACTCCATCGCAGATGCAGCCAGATGCCGCGGACTCGAACACGCCAGGTTCCACGTACGTGCAAGGCGAGCTGCCGATCGGTGGCGAGCCGCCACACTGGAAGAACGCGCCAAGCTGGCCGTCGAGGTCGTTCTGGAAAGGAGGGCCATCGCAGTCGACCGGCGCGCCGCAGCCCGGCTCGGTCGAGTCTCCACTCCATGGCACGCAGGCTCCATCCGCGTCCCCCAGGACGCAGAGATCATCCTCGAATCGACACCGGAGTGATCACCACAGATCCGGTCGGTCGACCGGCCCGTGACTGGCCCCGTCCCCAGCCGAAGGCGCGCCTGGACACTGCCCAGGTTTGGGGTCATTGTAACCGCGCTCGCGTAGGACCGCCGGGTGCATCTCCAGGAGGCAGGACGATGAACGGATACCCCACCTCATCCATGGCGTACGAAGTCGTCGTCGATGGCACCTTGCTCCCGGGGCACAACACCGAACAGGCCACTGTTGCGCTCGTCCAGCGATTTGGCCTCCCAGAGGCGACAGCAGCCGATCTTCTCCGCGGTGGTCGTGAAGTGGTCAAGAAAGACCTCGACCAGGCGAAGTCGCAGACCTACGTCGATGCGCTCCGGCGCTGCGGTGTCGTCGCGCGAGCCGAGCGAATGCCAAATGCGCCTCAACGTGGACGCGGGGCCGACGGTCCAGCCTTGGCGGTCGACTTCGACGCAGCATACGCGCTCCCGAAGCCCGCTGCGCCGCGTCCTCCACCACCAAGCCACCCCATCGAGCGAATGGAACCCGCACCTCGCGGCTCGTCGCTCGGCGTCGTGAGTTGGGCGTACCTCATCGCGGTCCCAGTGACACTCCTGCTCCTAGCGTTCGGTGATGCCCTCGGGAGCGTGACGACAGCCATTGTGATCCTCGCCGCGATCATGCAGTTCGTCTGTTTCGTTTGGATGCTCTCCGCCATCGCGGAGGTGGGTGGAGGGCTGTGGGCGGTCGCAGCGCTATTCTTCTGGCCGGCATACTTCTTATTCGTCGTTATGCGATGGCACGCGGCCCGAGCCCCATTCTTGACGAGCCTCGCCGCCGGACTCGTATTCCTCTCGGGGTTGTCATCGATGAGCTACGAAGACGAAGTCGAATGCGGGTCGCGTGGATCGTTCAGCTACGACGATGGGGAGGAGTGCGCGTGCGAGGTCGGCTACGATTGGTGCGGGACAGACGAGAACGACATGTCCTGCTGCCCGATGTAGCTCCGAACGACGCTCTTGGAGCACACGATGAGCAAGCATCTCCCTCCGAACTTCGGTCCCGGCTACGTTCCTCCCGCCGAGCGCATTCGCCGAGAGCAAGCGTCGCAGCGGCAACCCGGGCCAGGCCACGACTTCCGCCAGCAGACCACCGGAGGGAAAAGCAACAGCTTGCCCCTGTGGTTGGTCGGCGTCGTCGTGTTGAGCTGTGGCGCCCTGTTCGCCCGGGGCGTGCTGCAGACGTTCGAGGGACTTGAGCAGAATATCGCGTCATGCGTGGAACTCGACGAAGCGATCGGCCACTATCTGGGCGCCGATCCCAACGCCCGGGGCGTGCACATCGAGCGCAGCCGGGACGTCCTGGAGGAGTTTGAGATCCTGGCGAGGGTGAGCGGCGAGTTTGCCGAAGCCCTCGAATCACTCGAACTTCCCGACTCCCGCGTGTCGGACCTACGCGACCGGTTCGCAGAGCATGCGCTGGATTCGGAGGCGGTCCTCAGCTCGTTTCGGTGCACGTTCATCGCAAACCAAGCCGAGGTCTGCGACTTCGTGCCCCCCGGTTCTGCCAAGGGGCTGGACCAAGAGCGCTCCAGGCTGTTCAAGGAGTTCAACGACATCTGCCCCGGCCTCAGCCACGGGTGGGTGCTCGAGTCCGAGCTCGAACCCAACTGACGGTGTCGCGGCGCGCGCCCACCGAGCCTCCGAAGTTTCGCCCCACCGCGGTTGAAGGCCAGGGACTCACGTGTCCATAGTCAAGGGGTGCGTCGGTCACTCGCCGTAGGGTCGGCTCTCAGCGCTTGCATCGGTTTCGGATGCAGCGGCAAGGTCCTCCAGCGGCGAACGGGAGGAGACGCGGCACCGCTTCAGCTGCTGGACAAGACCAAGGCAGAAGCCACTGCGCCGCTTTCCGATGTCGCCAGCCGGGCCGCGGAAGACAACGGCTTCGTCATCGTCCCGTCGGTGACCGCACCGAGCTTTCACTTCGGCTACTCGGCCCTGTTCGAGGAGGACCAGCCGGTCTACATCACCGCGGACGCCGTACTCCATGCGGTTCATGCCTCGTTCGACGACATTCTGATCGATCTCGAGCATGAGGTTCTCATCGGCGAACTCCGCGTCTTTCTCGATGAGCTTCGAGACCAGCTCCCCCAGCACGCGGGGAGTTCAGGACAAGCGCGAGCCGAGGTCGACCTCATCGTCTCGGTGGCAAAGGGTTTGCTCAACGGTGGCGCCGTCGCCCCAGTGGCGGGAGCAGATCCGCAGCGAGTTCGCGAGTTCACCGAAGCTGCGATCGCGGCTGAAGGTGCGAAGGAGATACACTTGTTTGGGGAGCCGATGCTGGTCGACTTCTCGATGATGAAGCCACGGGGCCACTACACCCGTAGCCCTGAGCTGGAGCGGTATTTTCGTGCGCTGTCTTGGCTAGGGCGCATCGAACTTCGGCTCGCACATACTGACGGGCCAGGGCCGCTGGAGGTCAAACGGGAAGCCCTCGCGGGTGCGCTGGTACTGTGGGAGTCTCAAACTCCCCGAGCGCAGCAGGCCTGGGCCCGGATCGACCGCGCGACCCAGCTCATGGTTGGGCCGGCGGATTCGATGTCGCTGCCGCAGTTCGCAGGCGCCGCCAAGACGATCGGCCTGACGTGGGAATCCGTCGGCAGTCTCGACGCCGCTCAGATTCTGAACACGCTGGGGCCGCTCTCGCAACAGCGCATCAACACGCAGATGGTGCGGCAGGAGGAGAAAACGATCCCCCTGTGGGTGTTCGGTCAGCGCTACATCGCGGACAGTCATCTCCTGAGCACGACCAGCTACGACAGTCTCCCGATCGTCGAACCCGAGCGCGCGATGCGGATGATGCCCAACACTCTGGACATCGCAGCCGCGATCTTTGGGAACCCGGAGGCCGACACACTTCTGGCGGCCGAGTACGAACGTTACCCCGCGCTACGCCCGACACTCGAACGCATGGAGCGAGAGTTCGACGCGGCAGGGCCCGGACTGTGGGAAGGAAGCATGTCGCACCTCTGGCTCGATGCCCTGCGCACGCTCTCTGGACAGGCACCCACGGGTCTCCCGAAGGTGATGACCTCGCCTGCGTGGCGGCGCCGGGTCCTCAACACGCAGCTCGCATCTTGGGCGGAGCGACGCCACGACACAATCCTCTACGCCAAACAGTCGGTCACCGTGATCGCAGGGTGTAGCTACCCGAAGGCCTACGTCGATCCCTACCCGGAGTTTTTTGCCCGACTCGTCGTGTTTGCGGAGCATGGCAAAACGCTTGCCGACGACCTCCAACTCGACGACGACGGCGCGATGAAGCAGTACTTCGAACGCCTGGCCGCCGTGATGAGCACGCTACGCCAGATTGCGAGCAACGAGCGGCAGGGCCTCCCGATGACCCCCGACCACCTCGATTTCGTCAATCACGCGGTGTCGATCCACGGCGAGAGGGTCGGGTCCGGGTCCGACGTCTCGTACACGGTCGGCGGGTGGCTGGCAGACATCTACTACCGAAACGAGTCCGCCAAGTTCCACCGCCCGACCATCGTCGATGTGCACACTCAACCCACGGATGACCTCGGAAATCTGGTGGGCAAGGTGCTGCACGCCGCCACCGGATTTCCGCAGCTGATCGAGGTCAGGATCGACGGCATCGCCTACCGCGGGTTCGTGTCCAGCTACGCCGAGGTCATCACCGAGAACTTCGAGCGCCTCGACGATGACTGGGTGAGCACCCAAGCTCGCGGACCCGGGCTGAAACCGATGCCGTGGATGAACGACATCGCACCACCGCGCTGATCCACGGCCCACCCGGCTGACCTCCTATCCAGACTCCCCTGCCACAGCGGGTACGGCGGCTTCGACCGCACCGACGGTGAACACCCCGTGGTGCCCGAACTCGTTCGGACTCTCAAACAGAGCGACCGAACGCTCTGTCTCGCCCGGGGCTGCCTGGCTGCCGCCGATCTCGGCGACACCACATTGGGGAGCGCAGATCCACGCGGTTCCTTTTCGATATCGGACGTCGAGGCTCAGCATGTCCGGACGTGCGCCCGCGATGCTCACTCCCATCGGCACCGCTTCGGGGTCCCACGGCAAGCCAACGCTCGTGCGGTTGTGCAGGTTGCCGGACAGCACGAGGACCAGCGCGTCCGGGTCGGCCGTGGAGTGTTTGAGAATCTCCGCGGCCATCGACGCGTCCCGCTCGTTCCACGCCCCGTGCTCGTCGACATCGAACGCAAACGGCACGATCTCCAGGCCTGCATTGCGCCAGCGCCGGACATGCTCGAGCACGGACACGGTGGCGACGCTGCTTCGACCGTCTTGGTCCGGACGTGTCCAGTGTGAACCAGCGGTCAGGGCTGCAAGAGCCGCCTCGTCGCCGTTGGACGCCAGAAATGCGGCCACGGCGGAGGACTCCGCGCGTGGGATCTCGAGACCAAGTCGGACTGCGGTGCCCGACCGCGCGGCCTTGCAGGAGAGCTCGGCGACGAACATCGGTATCTGCGTGGTGCCGTGCAGCTCTCCCATGAGGATGAGTCGTCCCGGTTCGAGCAACGGCTCGGACCCCTCAATGGGGGCACCGCAGTCGATCGGTGATTCCGCCGCCGCGGGGTCGGCGATGGGTCCGGGTTCAGCTGCGACGGGATCGGGGTCCGGAGCGACAGGGTCGAGCGCGGCGACCGACCGGACTGGCTTGGCACACGAGACCGCACACAGGAGGGTCGCGGTGGAGAGAAGAACGAGAGGTCGGTTCATGGACGGGCTTCCGGGGGAGTCGGTGCGGCCAACAGTACGCGCCCCGCCAATCCTGGACGCATCGTGGCCGAGGGGTGCAACCGAGCCTCGACGACGATCATCTGAGACGCAAGGTCGAGCTCGGGCGCGATACGAGCAATGGTGGCGGTGGCAGACGGCAGGCCTCCGGCCGGATGCACGGTGACCGCTCGGCCGACGGCGAGACCATCGGCGTCCACGTCAGTCGAAGGGACCGCAAAGCGAACCCAGAGCCGCTCGGCAGCGGTGAGTCGGACCACGGCATCATCGGGGCCGACCACCGACCCCGGCGCCTCGAACCAAGCCCCAACCCGGCCCGGGAACGGAGCGCGGACGTAGCCGGCCTCCCGCAGTGCACGCAGCCGCCGCAGGTCGGCACCGCGCTCTGCAACCTGAGCCGTTCGCTCCCGAACCGCAGCTTGGGCGCTCTCGAGCTTCGCCTCCGCTCGGTCCTGGGCTTCGGTCGTACTGGCACCGCGCTGGACGAGAGCGCGTTCACGGTGGGTCTCCCGGCGGGCTTGGGACACCGCGAGTTGGGCCCCCTTCAACCCAGCCTTGGCCCCTGAGAGCGCCGCTTGAGCCGCCTCGATCTCCTCGGGCAACGCGGGCGCCTGAACGAGGGCAACGACATCACCGGTGGCCACCTCTTGACCGAGCGTCGCCATCTGCTCCACCAGGATGCCGCGAACAGGCGCCGAGAGGTCCACGGCCCGCGGGGCGACCACGACCGCGACATACCCGTCGGCCTCGGACCTTTCATCGGGCTGAAAAGCGTTCGAAGGCGGGTCTGCAGCGCCCACGGGGCCGGACTCGGGACCGCTTTGTCCCCTCCTTGCTTCTGTCGGCCCCTCCGATGGCCTGCAGGCCCCCGCCGCAACGACGAGCCAAAGAGCGTTCCAGAGCACGCGCCGAGTCACGACAGACCCCCTGCCAGCTCGTAGTAGCGACCCCGTTGAGCCATGAGCGACTCGTGCGTGCCTCTCTCGACAATCCGTCCCCGGTCGAGGACCAGAATCGTATCCGCCTGCGCGACGGTACTCATGCGGTGCGCGATGACGACGCGGGTCGCCCGTTGCGTCGCCAGGTTCCCCATGACCGCCCGCTCGGCTTCGGTGTCGAGCGCACTGGTCGCCTCGTCCAACAACAAGATCGCCGGGCGTCCCACGAGGGCGCGGGCAAGCGCGATGCGTTGTCGCTCCCCCCCGGAAAACGCAGCGCCGTCGTCCCCCACGATGGTCTCGTATCCCATCGGGAGCGCCTCGATCATGCGATGGATGCAAGCCTGCTCCGCCGCGGCACGGACATCGACCATCTCTGCCCGGAGCGAACCCAGACCGATGTTGCTGCGAACCGATCCTCCGAACAGGTGCGGGCTCTGCATGACGATGCCGAGCTGACGGCGGACGCTCCCCAAGTCGAGACCCGACAGATCGTGACCGTCGTATTCGATCTGGCCTTCGTCGGGCTCATACAGCCCCAGCATGAGCTTGGCGAGCGTCGACTTTCCAGAACCCGAGCACCCGACGATCGCCACGCATGACCCGGCCTCGACCTCGACGTTGATGTCTTCGAGGACCGCGGCGCCTCCGGACTGGTAGCGGAAGCTGACGTTTCGCAGGGAGATCGACCCGCGCAACCGCGGGGCGGGGCGTCCAGTCGAGTGATCGCGCTCCGGTGCGACCCGCAACACATCGTCAATTCGATCGACGTATCCGCGAAGCACCTGCAGCTGCAGGGCGCTGTCGAACAGCGAACGCAACGGGCCCAACACGCCAGCCGCGAGAGCACTGAGCGCCAGCATCGTCCCGAGGGAGAGCCCGCCGTTCATCACCTCAAACGCGCCCAGCCCGAGGACCGAAAGCGGCGCCAGGGTCTGAAACGCGGTGGTGGCCGCCTCGATGAGAACAGCGAGCCGGCCCCGCGCGAGCGAGACATTGATCTCGTCGACGAACGCGTGGTTCCACCGCTGGACAGCCCGACGCTCGCAGCCTTGGGCCTTCAGCGTTTCGATGCCGCCGATCAACTGCACGAGGTGGCTCTGAGCGACAGCCCGAGTTTCCAGCTCCTGCGCGGCCAGGTCGCGGTACCGCCCACGGGACGAGAGGAAGATGACCAGCTGGAGCCCCGCCAGCCCGACCACCAGAGCCGCCATCGCAGGACTCAGGCTGACGATGATGGCGACGTAGACCAAGACGAACGTGCCATCGAGCAGCGCCGACAGCGTGTTGGTCGTGAGCATCTCCCGGATCGTCGCGTGACTGTTGACCCGCATCATCAAGTCACCCGACGAGCGCCGCTGAAAGAACGCGTACGGGAGCGACGTGAGGTGCCCGAGAAACCCCACGCTGAGCATGACGTCGAGGCGGTTGCGCAGGACGAGCAGCAGGTGACCCCGAAGCAGCGAGGACACGGCTTGAAAGCCCACCATCAACAGCAGGCCTCCCAACACCGCCCACAGCATTGCGCGGTCGTTTCGGGGCACGACCCGGTCGACCACGAACCCGGTCAGGATCGGTGCCGACAGGGCGAACAACCGCAGGCTCAGCGAGGTGACGACGATGCGCAGGAGCAACCGCGGGTCCACCAACATCCGACGCAACAGTGGGATGAGACGGCTGGGGGTCCGCGCGGGCGGATCGAAGTCAACGGAGGGTTCGAACTCGAGCGCGACGCCTGTGAACGATCGGCGCACCCGGGGCCACGGCACGACCCGGCGCCCCGCAGCAGGGTCCACGACCACAAGCCCGCGCGAGGTCGTGCGTTCGAACACCACGAAGTGGTTGAAGCCCCAGTGAAGCACGCTGCCAGCCGGCAGCTGTTCGAGTTGCTCAACCTCGATGGACAAGCCCCGCCCGTGGAGGCCGAACCGGCTGGCGGCCGCCAACATCGCCCCCGCATCCGCCCCGTTGCGGTCGACACCGATCGCCTCCTGCAGCGGTCCGATCTCGACCGGTCGGTCGTGGAAGGCGAGGACCATCGCAAGGCAGGCCGCTCCGCAATCGCCGTCTTGCATCTGCGGGACGAACGGAACCCTGCGCCGCGCGCTCCGGGTTCCCCCCTTTAGGGCCGTCATAGCTCCTCCAGTGCGGGGATCAGCGCTTCGATGATCGAGGTCGTCCGCACCTCGATTTCCGCCTCTCCACGCATGCCGTCGTGAAACTGAAACGATTGCTGCCGAGACACGAAGCTGGCCTGGGAGAGCGAGGCTCGAACGATCACCACCGGCCCATTGACGGCCAGGCCTTGGGCGACCGCGGGGCCCAGCAGCCGTAGCGCTTCGTCGGCGCTCACCACATCTTCGTCGACGGCGTCGACCTTCACGCTTTGGGGCGCGTCGGGATACCCATCGAGCTCCAGACGGAACTCCATCCCTCGGCGAAGCCGCGGCCGCTCGTCACCGGGGATCAACGCGACCAGCTGCGGCGCGGAGTGCTCGCCCCCCACCGACATGAGCACGTCGCCCGCTTCGACGACCTGCCCCGTGCGCGCCCGAACGTCTCGGACAACGCCAGCGACGGGAGCCCGGACCACATGGTCGCGAGCCCGGAGCTCGGCCCGTTCCTGTTCGGCCCGGATGCGCGCGACGGCTTCCCGGGCCAAGGCATCGCTCGGATCGCTGAGCATGGCGCGAAGCTTGAGCTCGAGTTCGACCGACAGACGCCGGAGCTCGGCCGCATCTGCGGCGTCATGGAGCCGAACGAGGGGTTGCTCAGCCGCCACGACGTCACCGGGCCGGACGTAGACTTCGACAACGCTGCCTCCGGTTCGGGCTGTGGCCTCCACCCTCCCGCCGAGCCGAACGACAGCAGGGCCGCGCGCGTAGTCCCCCACCGGGACGGCCGTCACGTAGACGACCGCTGCGACGAGAAGCGAAACCAGAATTCGGTATGAGACGCTGATCCACCCGGAGTTGACGTGCATCGCCTCGCCCCACTCACTGCGGGTCATGTAGGCGGCAACTGCTTCGGGACGATAGGGGCCCTGCAGGCTCGGGACACCGGGGTCCGTCTTGGCCTCGGTGGTATCGAGCTCCACCTGCAACGCCAGTTGATCGAGCAACGGTGCCAGACGCATCGCGACGTCGCAGACGCGCGCCTGATCTCGCTCGGAGAAGCTCGGCGCAGCCATGGAGCGGCCCACGGTCAAGACCGCGTGCACCTCGCCTGCGGCGGTGTAGACCGGCTGAATCAACAGTCGCCCACACACAGCCGCAGGATCGTCGACGCTCAGCACCACGCGAGGGTCATCCGCCGTCTGCTCGACGACGTACGCATCGAGTGTGCGCACCGCTTCGTGGCTCAGCCCAAGAGCGTCGCTTGGGACGTCCTCGTCGGAGCACCAAAGGGCGTGCGAGTCGCCGTCGTAGAACAGGCAGCGCGCCCGTTCTCCAACGTGGTCGAGGAGCAGTTCGCGGACGATCACCTCGACGGCACTGGGATCACGTTGCACGGCGACGGACCGTAGGGTCGCCAGCATCGCGCGGAGCCAGGTGTCGTGAGTCAGCATGAGAGAAAGGGAGGCCGTCCCGACCCCACAACGGTCGAGGTGGAGACGGCCGAGCCAAGCGGCTACGGTGCTTAGAACGCCTGCTGGTCGCAGTCGTCCGCGCCGCCGCAGCTGCAGCTCGTGGTGCCGCCGGTGACCGAGTGAATCTCTTCGGAGGTCATCTCTTTGGCGAGGCGCCGACCGAGGATCCGGCTTCCGGTGGCGGTTTCGTTTTTCTTGCTGTTGACCTTGTTGGGTTGTTTCATGTTTTTTTCCTATCCAATCGCCGAGGGATTCCCGGCGAATCTCATGCGCTCGGCGATGGGGCCACGCGGGTGCGGTCGTCCATCACGTACCGTTGGGGGTGCCGAGTGTGTTGAGCGTCGGCCTTGGCCTCACGCTCGGGGTCGTGCAGCGAGGAGAACGATCGAGCCGCCGTTGCAGGGTCCCATTCGAAGTCCGGGCGCCGCTGGGTGAGCATGGCGCAGAAGGCATCGAGCAGTGGCAACTCGGGAAGCAACTCCTCGAGCCAGAGGAACTGCCCCATCTCGTTCACCTCCAGGAACACGTGCTCCCCCGACGGGGTCACGATGAAGTCCAGGCACCCGAACACCAGGCCGAGGCGGCGCATCAGCGCACGACATCGCTTCTCGACGTCGGGATCGAGCTCGACGACCTTCATGTCGATGTTGCGGGTGCCTGCGCGCCAATCGACACGCGCCAGGTCGAGCGACTGGGACTCGAGCCGAACGGCAAACAGCCGGTCTCCCATCGCGGTGATGCGCAGTTCGTGCGACTTCTCGACGCGCGGCTGAAAGATGCCCGGACACAGCCGCAGGACATCGTCGGGCGGAAGGTCGGCGTCTGTGACCACGGCCGTGAATAGAAACGCCGACCCTTCTTCGGTCCTCCACTGCCCCGTGCAGAACGGCTTGTAGATAGTCTGCGCGGGGCTCTCCCGAATGAACGCCCGGATGCGTTCAGGGTCATTGCTGCACAGCGTTCGAGGCGTCGACAGCCCCACCGCCGCGGCATCCAAGAGCTGACGCGTCTTGGAGGTGGCACGGGCCGCGCCCTCCAGAGGGTTGACCCAGAACGCGTCTCGGCCGACCGTTTTCCACAGGGCCCGGGCAAACCGGTACCACTCCCGCTCCGCGAATTCTCGATCCCCCGGGTGCATGTCCTCAGGCAGCACAGCGTCGGCAGGGCGTCGAAGCCAGACGACGTCGAACGGTCCCTGCGCGGACAACTCCCGCCCCGCGAGATCCAACGTCGAGGTGCCCCCGTCGATCTCCAGGCTGACGGTCTGCTGAGAGGGAAGGTCGCTCCCGTACCACAACGTCACTTCATGACCGTCCTGGCGAAGCGCTCGCGCGACGACCTTGGCGTGAATGTCTTGGGTGAGAGTTGGGATCAGAATCTTCATCGTCGTGCGCTCCCGTTGCTGCGAACCCCTGCTCTTTGCTGCGAGTCCGATGTTTCTGACGCCCCGAAAAAACCGTTGGGATGAACTCGCCATGCCGCCCGGCCTGCCGCGCACGGACGTCTTCACGTTCGTGCGTGGCGAGGGCGCAGTTGCGACAACGCGACGTCAGGGCGCCGTGGGGTGAACACCTTGATCGATGCGCGCCCGGACCGGATTTGCGCGGCGAACAGAGAAAGCTTCGAAAAAATGCGCTCCGCCTGACCGGCCAGGAGGCACGTTGTCCCTTGGCCGCATCGTCTTGCGATGGCCCGTGAGCCATGGAAGGCTTGTCCCGGGCTTGGATATGATCCGCTTCCACTTCTTCCCAAGCTTGGCCACCGCCGCCCTCCTCGTTGCGCCGACGGCGTGTTTCAACCCCGACGACACCGCGCCTCAATCCGCCATCCAAGACACCGCGACCGACGGAGACGAGTCAGAGACCGACCCCGCCGGCACGAGCCACGGGAGCAGCGACAGCGCGAGCGTAACGAGCGCGGCCCCGACCACAGGACCGGGCGGGACGAACGACTCAGTGACCGGGGCGCCGACGGGCAACTCGGGCACCGAGGACAGCTCGACAGGAGACACCAGCGGTCCACCGGCGATGTGCGAAGACGGGCTCGTGAGCCCTGGCGAGGTTTGCCTCGGACCCATCGCGACCCTCGCGAGCCCGCAGGCCGACTTCCTTTTTGGCGGCGACTTCGACAACGACGGTTTCGTCGACCTGCTGTCCGCCACCGATCGAGACGCCACGCTCCACCTCGGCGATGGGGCGGGCAACTTCTCGGTTCAGCCCACGTTTGACACCGTGGGGTCGATCGGCTCGGGCAACGTCGTCATCGCAGACGTCAACGCCGACGGCGACCTCGACCTGATCGCGAACGGCAGCTCGTCCGTGGTCACAACATTTCTCGGCAACGGCGACGGCACGTTCACCCAGTCGGGGGCTGCGGCGCTGGACGACATCGCCAACGCCGGAGGCATGGCGCCGGCTGATTTTGACGGAGACGACGTGCTCGACGTGTTCGTACTGCGAAGCACCGGCTTCAGCTATGCGTTTGGCCGAGGAGCCGGCACCGGCAGTTTCACGTTCTCCGCCGCCGCTCCGATCCAGAGCGCTGGCCCGCTGGCGTGGGGGGACTTCAACGGCGACGCTGTACCTGATGTCCTCGTCGGTCAGCCAAATCGCGACGTGATCGCCTTCGTGCAGGGCAGTGGCGATGGGACCTTCACGGTCACCGACATCCCTGTAGGACTGGAGGTCGTCGGTGGCCGAGCCGCGAGCGCGGACCTCGACGGCGACGGCATCGCGGAAGCAGCGTTCCCAAGGTCCCAGAGCGACGACGTACTTCTGTTCGTCGGTGGCCCCGGTGGCCCCGCCGCTCCGGTCGAACTCGATGCGGTGGGCGAGCCACGGTCTGCGCTCTTCGCCGACCTGACCAATGACGGGCGGGACGACCTCGTCACCTGTGGTCGCGGGGTGCTGGCCTCGATCAGTGTTTGGGCGGCCGACGGTACAGCCGCCCTCGAAGACCCCGAACACTTCAGCGCCAGCCCGTGTGTGCAGTTCGTCGTCGCCGACTTCGACGATGACGGAGCCAACGACGTCGCCTACCACAGTGGTAGCGTAGACGGGCTGCGTGTCATGCTCGCCCAGCCGTAGTTGCTCGCTCCTTTGCCGCGTTGATCGCCAAGGAAACCGCCATGACTCACCTTAGGATCCCTACCCGACCGACTTCTCTCCTGGCGACCCTCGCATTGCTCGCCACGCCCGCTTGCTTCAACCCGGATGACGCAACCGTCGACACAGACCCCATGGGCAGTTCCGACGGCTCCGGGTCTGAGGAGAGCACCGCGACGATGGGCACGACCGACCCCGCCACCACGACGAGCCCCACGACGAACCCCACGGACCCGACCAGCGGTGCCGACACGGGGTCCACCACGACGGACGACCCCACCAGCACGACGAATGACCCCACCGATCCCGCGACGGGCTCCGAGACAGGAGACCCCCCAGCGGCCTGTGACGACGGCAATGCCGACCCCGGAGAACTCTGCCCCCCGAACGCTCCGGAGACGGTCATTACGGGCATGGGCGTGAACCCGACGGACCTCGTGCTGGCGCGGCTCCAAGGCGCCGACCGGGTCGACGTCATCACGATTAGCCCTGCGGACAACGCGATCTTCGTCGCCCCCTCGGACGGTGCGGGCGGCTTCGGCCCCCCGATCTCCGCGGACGTCGGAAACGGCGGTGGCGGCGGGGGTGGCGGGCCGGGCTTCCTGGCTGCGACTGACCTCGAGCCCGATGGAGACATCGACATCGTCGCAGGGGCGTCGCGCCAAGCCGTATGGCTCCTCAACAACGGGGTGGGAGCATTTCAAGGCGGAGGGTTTGTGGACCTCGGCTTCGGTGGTCCCGAAGGCATGGGCGTGGGCAACATGGACCTCGACCCCGCGATCGATATCGTCGCCACCGAGGGATACAACACCAACGTCTTCCTCGGCCGCATGTCCGGTGGCAACTACATCGCGGGTCCATCCGGGGGCGGCAGTGACGGTTCGGTCCAGGCAACCGGCGGCGACTCTCACGTTGCCGTCACAGAGTTCGGGTTCGATGGCGACGGTTTCGCCGACGTCGTCGTAGCCTCGAGGTTTGGAGGCGGCGGGGTGGTCCCAGTCCGCGGCAACGGTGACGCAACGTTCACGGGTGGATTGGGCACCGACATTCCCATGTGTGGCGAGGCCGGCTGCGAGCCGACCGACCTCGCCGCGGCCGATCTCGATGGCGACGGCGAGGTTGAGATCTTGATGACCCATTCGGCGGGGGTCTCGATTGCCCCCGGAGTGGGGGACGGTACATGGGGCCCCGTGATGGTCGTGCCGGCGAGCGGGAGCGTCGACGTCGACGTGGTCGACCTCAACAACGACGACATCCTCGATGTCATGATCGTCTCGGCCGACGAAGACGATCCCGCCTTGTTCCTCGCGCTCGGCAACGGCGACGGCACCCTGGCTGAGCTGGTGACCATGCCGCTCATGGGTCGCCCCACCGCCGCCGACGTCTCGGACTTCAACGGCGACGGTGCCCCGGACATCGC
Organism: Nannocystales bacterium; assembly: GCA_050633305.1. GTDB lineage: Bacteria > Myxococcota_A > Polyangia > Nannocystales > Nannocystaceae > CAJXVA01. The sequence goes on along the minus strand of JBOEGF010000014.1, from coordinate 441,542 downwards.
GGTGGCCCACAGCGCGACCGAGGACCACCAGGGCGGAGTCGCGATCTTCCTGATGGTTCCTTGACTCGCCATCAGACGCTTCGGTTGTGCGGAGCGTGTCCCCTCAGGACCGGCGGCGTCGTGCGAAGAGGCCGAAGAGGCCGAGCAGCACAAACCCGCTGGGTCCGGCGGTCTCAACATGGCAACCGCCTCCTCCGCCCCCGTCGGAGCTCGCAGGACCCGAGCTCCCGCCCGAGTCAGACGGCGAGTCGCCGCCCGTTTCGGCGCCCGGGGCGTCTTCGGTCTCCTGGCCCGAGCTTCCCCCTCCCGAACTTGCGTCGGGGGGATCGGGGACTTGTGCGTTGACCCCGATCGTCACGGGCTCGGAGACCCCTTCATTGCCAGCCCAATCCGTCGCGTGGGCGACGAACGTGTAGACACCGTCAGGGAGGGAAACGTTGGCAAATCCAAATGGCGGTAGCGTGTCCCGGGCCGGCTGCTCCTGGCCGTTGATTTCGATCCAGACCTCCCCGACGCCTTGTCCTGCGTCGACGGCTTCGATGTCGATGTCGAATGTGGTGCCCGACTCCAGCTCGGCTCCCTGCATGGGGTCGACCACCACGACCGCTGGAGGCTGGTCGTCGGGCTGTGCATCAAAGGCGGGGCCACACAGCGCACCCCGGCCTGAGGCCAAGGTGCCCTCACACATGTTCTCCCAGGTGCCCGACGCCGTCTTCCCACCGCCGAAGAAGCCGCTGCAACTCGGGGTTGGATTCCAGGACCCGTCGGCGTCGTGACACGGCGTGATGTCAATCCCGGAGTTTTCCTCGATCCAGGGGACCGCGGCGTGCAGCAACGCGTGCGTGGTCGTGACGTCCGAGCAAACGGGAGAGGGACTCGTCGACCCGATGGAGATTGAGCGAAAGGAGCCGTCGGGCATCGGCAGGTAGGCCGTCCCCCCGGAGTCACCGAGACAGTTGGCGACCCCCGTCCCTTGGCCGCCAATCTGCACGGTGTCGGACGCCGTGGCCATGATGCTGGTTGCCCCCCATCGTTTCGTCCCCGCGACGCCGAAGTCGTCGTCGCCGAAGCCTGCGATGACAACCCCTTGCTCGGGCTGGATGAGCTCAATCTCGCACCCATACGCGGGGGGGGAGAAGGGGAGGTCGAGGATGGGCTCGTCCAACACACAGAACGCCCAGTCCTGACCTTGGTCCGCTGCACCCGTCCACTGCGGATTGGCAACGCAACGCTGGGTTGTCCGCATCGGGCCGTCGCTGAGGTTCTCGCCAAACGCGATGGTCTTGCCCACGCTCCCGCAGTGGGCGGCGTACGTCACCACCTGCGGGTGCACCAAGGTTCCCGTGCACAACGAGGCCTCATCGAGCACGGCCACTGTCGTCGGCCATTGGCACAGCTCCGCTTCTGCGCCGCCGAAGACGTGGGGCGCCGGAGGGTCCGGAAGTTCAAGCGAGCCGGTGGTGCGAGCCCGCGGCGCTGACCTCGAGGGCTGGCTCAGCTCGAGGACTGGATCCGCCGCATCGTCCACCGAATCGCAAGCGAACGTTGACAGGAGCGCAGCCGCCAAGAGTTGACGGAGCGGGATGAGGGCGTTCGAGCGGGCCACGTTGATGACGGATGCGCGAACCAGACTCGTTTGCGCTCACGCCCACCAGAAACTTCGATTTTCCTCGGAGCCATCGAATCTCCGCCGGCGCGTGCCCCCGAGGCGCGAATCGGAGAGAAGCTGCCCTCCGCAGCGATTCTGTCGATCGCCGTGTGACACCACCTGCCGCTCGCGTTCCTGGGTGTGCGCGTCCCCACGAGCCACCGCGGGAACACCGGCTATCCCGGCGCCGGCGCTACGAGGAGCGCTGGGCCTGCACGTCACCGAGCGGCTCCTCGCGTCCCGACGAGCCCGCAGGTACTCTCCGGGCCATGGCTCGTGTAGCAGTCACGGGAAGCACAGGGCACTTGGGGCCTTGCCTGATCCGACAACTTCTCGCCGACGGGCACGAGGTGCGGGCGCTCATTCGCGACGAAAAGGCGCCGCCATCGCTCGAAGGCCTCGACATCGAGATCGTGCGCGGCGACATCTGTCAGCCCAGCACCCTAAAACCTCTGGTGGAGGGGGCCGAACGCGTCTATCACCTTGCAGCTCTGATCTCGATCGTGGGACCGATGGACGGCAAGGTGCGCGCCGTCAACGTGCACGGCGCTCGCAACGTCGGTGAAGCAGCGCTCGCCGCCGGGGCAAAACGCATGGTTCACGTCAGTTCGGTGCACGCCTTCGAGCTCGGCGTCGGCCAGACCGGGAAACCTCGCACCATCGACGAGACGCACAAGCGCTCACGCGAGGAGACGTGTCCTGCCTATGACGCGAGCAAGGCGGCGGGCGAGGTCGAGATTCGCAAGCTCGTCGACAAGGGGCTCGACGCCGTCATCGTGCACCCCTCAGGCGTCATTGGTCCGTTCGACTTCAGCCCGTCACGCATGGGCAAGGTCCTGCTGTCTCTGGGCAACGGCCGCATGCCTGCCCTTCTCGGGGGAGGCTTCGACTGGGTCGATGTTCGTGATGTTGGCCAGGGCATTCGCGCCGCGGCCGACAAAGGCCGCACCGGCGAGAGCTACATCCTCTCCGGCAACTTCGCCTCGATCCCCGACCTGGCGCACGTAGCCGCGAACGTGACCGGACGCGGCGCTCCCAAGCTCACCATGCCGCTGGCGCTCGCCAACTTCTTCGCCCCTGCGGCGGAGGCCACGGCGAAGTTGATGCGGATGGAGCCGCTGTACACCGAAGAGTCCCTCATGGCGCTGCGAAGCGACGTCCGCTTCGAGCGAAGCAAGGCCGGTGTCGAACTCGACTATCGTCCGCGTCCGCTTCTGCACACGCTACGAGACGTCTACGCCTGGTTCGCAGCGCACGGCAGCCTCAAGAGCCCCGCTGCCGAGCTCCAGCCCGAGCGCTACGGCGCAGTCCTCGCTGCGTGATGCACGACGCCGACTTTCATCGGTGGATGACGTGGCTGGAGATCGCCCTGGCCGCCCTGACGTGCATCGCCCTGCTCGCCATCAACGCGCCGTATGGCCGGCACGTCCGACGAGGCTGGGGCCCGCAGATCCCCTCCCGCATCGGCTGGATCGTGATGGAATTCCCCGCCGTCGGAGTCTTCGTGTGGTTCTACGCGCAGGGAGAGCTCCGCTGGGACCTCGTCCCCCTTGCACTGCTCTCGCTGTGGCAAGTGCACTACATCCACCGCACCTTCATCTTCCCGTTCCGGCTTCGGACCAAGGGCAAGAGCATGCCCGCCGTGATCGCGGCGATGGCGGTCGGCTTCAACATTCTCAACGCCTACGTCAACGCAACGTGGCTCAGCCACTTCGCCGGGTACGACGCCAGCTGGCTGTGGGACCCTCGGTTCATCGTCGGGGTCGTCATCTTCGCAGCGGGGTTTTGGATCAACGTCACTTCGGACCAGATCCTCATCAACCTGCGCAAGCCAGGAGAGACCGGCTACAAGATCCCCAAGGGTGGCCTGTACCGTGTCGTCAGCTGCCCCAACTACCTCGGTGAGATCATCGAGTGGACCGGGTTTGCCATCGCCACCTGGGCCCTTCCGGGTCTGGCCTTCGCCCTGTACACCGCGGCCAACGTCGGGCCTCGGGCACTGGCGAACCACCGTTGGTACCGCGAGCGTTTTCCGAACTACCCGGCCGAGCGTAGAGCGCTGATCCCCTTCGTGCTCTGAGCTCCAAGCCTCGCTGCGCAATCCGAGCAGGTCCTTGCGCAGCACGGGCAACGCTGCCCAACCGACCCGCACCGAAGGCCCTGCAGTCAGGGGCTCCGCTCTCTGGCACGCGCCTTGCTTTTGTTGACGCGTGCAATGACCGGGTGAGTCTCGCCGAGCGAGAACTCAACCCATGACACCCCAGCGGACTGGTTCGCCCCTGCGCGAGCGTCGGTGCAAACCGAAACGGTCGGCGAGGTTCTCCCGGTCATTCACCTACGCTCAAGCGAACATCACCATGTTGAGCGCAACGAACCCGAGGATGACCAACGACTCGATCAGCGCGAGCCCAAGAATCATGGGCGTGAACACCTTTTCCGCGGCCGCCGGATTTCGGCAGATCCCGTCGTAGGCCGCCGCAGCTGCACGCCCCTGGGCAAGGGTGCCGCCGAGAATGGCCAAGCCCAGAGCCAGGAGTGCGGCCATCAGCACAGATCCATCGGGGCCCCCATCTCCTGCCGCACGCGCTGTCGCGGGTGCGAGCGCTGCGAAGACTCCGAGGAAGACTGCGCGAGTGCGTCCCTGTCTCATGGCATGGATGACCTACCGCGCAGAGCCCGGTCGACAACCCAACGCGCAAGCTCTGCGCCGCGTCCTCGAGGATCAGCCCGAAGGCCGCAGTCCGAGCTTGCGCAGGCGCACCGTGAAGTCCTGAAGATCAGCGTCCTCTTCGGGGCCGTGCCCGATGACCAACTCGATCAACGCATGGGAATCATCGAAGGCCAAGTACACGGTCGCGCCGTCCGGTGACTCCCAGACCGACGTGGTGGCCGTGGGGTTGATGTAGTGCCATCCGGCGAGCACCTCCCACGCGAGTTCCTCCACGTCGTCCGCCCGGGAAAACCGGTCCCAGCCGCCTTCGGGTTCCCAAGCCTCGGATCGCGTTGCCATGAAATCGTAGTGTAACGGCTCCCGCAGCGCCCGTGGAGGCCCTCAAGGGGTGGCTAGTCCCGCTTTGCGACGACGTCATCCGCTTGCACTCGCTTCCGGATCCGCGAACGCAATACTGGGGTCATGGACTTCGGCTCGGCCCCTCGTCGCCCCCGCCCAGACTCCACCTCCGGCTCGCGCCAGGCCGTGTGGATCGGCCTGCTGGGCTGCCTCGCGACTGGCTGTTTCAACCCCGACGATGCTCCCGCCCTGGGTGACACCGACACGGAGTCCGGCGGCTCCGGCTCAACATCGATCACCGAGGCCACGGCCTCGGGTGCAACCACAGCGCCGGAGACCGGCGAGACGACCGATGCCACCGATCCGAGCGGCACAACCTCTGACGGAACCACAACATCCGACGACGCATCAACCGGGGACGCGTCCGACTCCGAGGGGAGCTCGGGGTCGAGCAGCACGGGCGAACCGGCAGAGCCTGGCTGTGGAGATGGCATCGTGGTCGCCACGGAGGTCTGCTACGAGGTCGCCGAGGAGCTGACGGGGTCGAACTATCGGTTCGGGTACTTCGAAGACCTCGACAGCGACGACGACCGAGACCTGATCTACTCCGCCTCCAACGGGGAGATCGTCGTACAACTCAACACCGATGGCGTGTTTGGGCTCGCCACCACCAGTGCCTTCGCCGGCGTCTCGACCCTCAACCAGATGGGGTTCTCCTTCATCGACGACGACGACGTCCTCGACGGCTTCCTCCGTTCGGAGTCAGGCGGGGTCTTGTACACGGTCTTTGGAAACACCTCCGGCGACTACGCGATCGCGGATGGAGACGGCACCGAGGCCTACGCGCTCGCAATGGGCGACATGAACGGCGATGAGCGCGAAGAGGCGGTCGTTCTGGTGCTCTCCGGTATCGAGGTGTTCTCGATCGCCGACGACGGGACGATGGTTCAAACCGATGCGGTCGACATCAGCGACTTCAGCGACCAGCTCGACATCACGCTCGCGGACTTCAATGGAGACGAGCAGCTCGATGTCCTGTACTTGGGCGACTACATGGACGGCAACCAGGTGCGGATGGTTCTGGGCAACGGGGACGGGACGCTCAACAGCTCCCCGCTCGCTCCTTTCGTCACGACGCAGGACGCTCGAGACCTCACCATCGGAGACTTCGACGGAGATGGTGAGACCGACATCGCCATCGCGGACGGCTCCACGATTGGCGTGGTGTACGGAAACGGCGGTCTCGGCTTCACAGAGGCCGACGACATCACCGTCGACTCCGGCACGACGAGCCGGGTCGAAGCCGCTGACGTCGACCAGGACGGCGTCGACGACCTCGTCGTGGGCTACTCCGACCGCAATACGCTGACCGTCTACCTCGGAAACGAGGCGCGCGGTTTCTCGGCAGGCGAGGATGTCAGCCTTCCCCACGTCACCGAAACGCTGAGCACCGGGGACATCAACGGCGATGGTGTGCCGGACATCGTCGTCACCTCGGATGCCGCGGACGCACTGACGGTCGTCCGCTCGACGAACTGAGTCCACCCGCGGTCCCAACCCCGCCAGCGGAGTTCACTCTCCGGCGATGCGGTCCGCGCGGGTCCGGGCAAATGCTGCGGCGCTGGTGAGTTCGGATTCCGCGTAGCGTCGCTCCAAGGCATCGTAGCGAGCCTTCGGGTCGAACCCGACGAGGAGGTGCAGCTTTCGCAAGCAGACCGGGCACAACGCAAGCGGAGCACGGTCGAGTTCCTCGCTGTGGTTGGCCCCGTTCATCACGCACGCGAAGTGCAAGCAGTGCCCAATGCCGAACATGTGGCCGGCCTCGTGCGCCAGGATCTTGAACGCCCGCTCGCGCTGCAACACCGGGTTCGGATCGGCGCTCGGCTCGTAGAACCGCGGGTCGTAGCGCGCCAGGCTGAACACGCCCGTGCGGTCGGTCGTCGATGCGAGCCCGAAGACGTAGTTGTAGTCGTCGCTGGGGTAGATATCCTCCGAAGTCAGACCGAGCATCGCGTAGGCGTCCTCGGGGAGGCGCGACTTCAGGTAGGTCTGTAGGTCTCCGGCCAGAACTTGCTCGCGGGAGCCGTGTGTCCGCCGAGTCAACTCGACGCCGGAGAGGTCCGCCGCCTCCAGCACCACAACCGGCGTCGCGAAGAAGTCGCGCGCGAACGTCTCGAGCGCCGAGGTGTCCGGGACCGGCCCGAGTGGGAGGATGTAGAGCGTGTCCCGCCCCTCGTGTCCTGGCCGATTCGGGCCGCTGACCCAGTAGTTGCCCACGCTCTGTGGCGACTCGGTGTTCCAAGTGCGCCAGTCGTCGGCGCCCGGTTCGGGGAGGACCGAGAAGTCTTCCGGGTGGGCCTCGAACGCTCGACGCACGGAGGGTGAGAGCTCGGACAGGTCCCCGAGGGCTACTGAATGCGTGACCGCTGGGGGTCTTGCCGTCACGATCGACGAGTCCGCGGATGCCACGTCCTGGCCGCAGCCCAAGAGACCCACCAACACCACCCAAGACCACGCGCGCCCCACGTCCGACTCAGACACCGCGCAGCACAGAAGGTTCCGTTGCGAGCACCTCACCCAGTCCCAGGGGCTGTGGACCACCTCCCAGTCGATCTCCTCGGTGTCGAGTTCCTCCCCGAGCGCATGGGTCGAAGACGCACCACTCCAGCCCTCGTCCTGTCGTGCAACGCCCCCCGAAGTTCCGTGACGGTCTCGACAGGCGGAGACGTTCGGACTGAGGTGAGCGAGTCTCTACTGCGAAGGCCGATCTGGAGCCCCTGTGAGCTCAACCCGAACCTTGGTCCCCCGCCCCACGACACTCTGCACGTCGAAGCGCCAGCCCAGCCGGACGCAGAGTCCGTTGACGATCGCCAGGCCGAGTCCATGCCCTTCCCCGGGGCCTCGGACGTATGGCTCGGTGATCCGCACTCGGATCTCGTCGGGGATTCCAGGTCCCGAGTCTTCGACCTCGATCCCGTCGGTGTCTCCCCTGAGCACGATGCTTCCCTCGACCGTATGACGCAGTGCATTGCCCAGCAGATTGCTGAGGATCATGCGCAGCGCAAGTCGCGGAGCATTGACGAAGGCATCCGAGGGAACATCGACACGGAGCGCGACACCGGGGCTGACTCGCCGCCCCACTCGCGCGACCAACTCGTCGATGAGCGGGCGGAGTTCCACGTGCTCACAGGGGGGCATCTGCGCCTGACTGCGGGCGAGCCACAGGCACGTCTCCACGATCCCACCCATGTCTTGGAGCGCACGGTCGAGGCGAGCCAGAGGTCGACTCAGCCGCGGGTCGTCGAGGTCATCGAGCAACTCCGAGACCCCGCGCGCGACGGCGAGCGAGGAACGCAGCTCATGGCTTGTGTACCGCCCGAAGAGTTGCTCCTGCCGTGCCGAGGCAGCGACCTGGCCCATGGCGGTCTCCATGTGCTCAGCCAACAGCCCCAGCTCGTCGTTGGAGACGAGCTCGCGCAGACTCGGCAGCGGGGCGTCCGGTTCGTGGGCGGAGACGGCTTCGGTGAGTCGCCGCAGGGGCGCGATGATGCGACGGGTCGTGAGCACGCCGAGGCCGACACCGATGAGCGCCACGAGGGCAGACAGCCCGAGCAATAGCCATCCGAGCTGCTGCTCGACCAGTTCGCTGGCCTCGAGGTCGTTCTCATTGATGTACAGGTACACCCGAGGGCCAGCGGGTAGTTGCAGCACGTGCAGCTGCCACCGCCCCTCCCCGGGACCAAGGACTTCATGCGGACCGACGGCCAGGGCCCCGGCTCGCGCCCGCAAAGCAAGCGGCAATCGTTCGACCTCGATAGCTCCGGAGATCAGACGCCCCGTTGGAAGTGCGACCTCCCGCTGCTCCAAATAGCGTTGCTGGATGTGCTGGGCCTCCGATTCGAGCCACCGTTCCATGATCAGGTCTTCGGACAGCGTGGTCGAAGCCCACGCAACCGCGCCGTAGATGACCGTGAGCAACGCCCCAAAGAGCCCGAAGGCGAGCAGGAAGCGGAGGCGAAGGCTTCGAATGGGAGTCAAGAGACGAGCCGCCAACCCGAACCATGGACGGTGTGCACAAGCGCGGTGGAAAACGGGCGATCGATGGCGCGACGCAGTGCGTAGACGTGGCTGCGCAGCACGTCACTCCCGGGCGGATCGTCTCCCCACAACTGGGTCAGCAAGTGGTCGCGGCTCACGACATTCGGCGAGGCCTGCATCAGCTCGGCCAGCAGGGCGACACCCATTCGATTCAAGCGTATCGCCTGCCCCGCGCGCGAGACTTCGAGGGTCCCCAGGTCGAGCACGAGGTCCCCCACTTGGAGCCGGCTGGGTTCCACGCGCCTCCTCAGCGTGAGTGCCAGCAACCGCGCCTCGAGTTCGCGCAACGAAAACGGCTTGGACAGGTAGTCGTCGGTGCCCGCCTCGAACCCGGCCAACGTGTCCTCGAGGGTGTCGTTGGCGGTGAGCATCAAGACCGAAACGCCCGCGCTGGTCGACTCGCGAAGGCGTCGGCAGACGGTGAGACCGTCCATGCCAGGAAGGTTTACGTCCAAGACGATGACGTCGAAGACCCCTGTGACCGCCAGGTGAAGGCCGCCAAGGCCATTGAGCGCATGCTCGACCGTGTGCCCCCGCGCCACCAGGTGGTCCGTGATGTTGTCGGCGATGTCGAGGTGGTCCTCGATGAGGAGTACGCGCATGGAAACCGAAGAGGGGACGAGTACACAACGCTAGCATGCGGGGCGGACATCTTTATCCAGCGATCTCACCGCCGGGGGGCAGACCGCTGGGAACACGGGTCGGGATCTCGCGATCGAAGTCGTCGGTGAGCGCTCGCAGAAACGACTCGAGGTCTTTCTCGTCGCGACGCTCCACGTCGAGACCCCGCACCAGAGGGTCCAAGTCGCGACCTTCGGGCTCGTCATAGAACTCGATGGCACGGTTCATTCCCCCGATACGACCGCTGTGCATATATGGCGCGGTCAGGGCGATGTTGCGCAACGTCGGCGTTCGAAAACGTCCAGTCCCGTCCCCTTCGTCGTTCGTACCGGGCTGCTCGGGGACGCCGATTCGATGCATCTCATAGTCGGAGAACATGGGGCCCAAGTGGCAGTCCGCGCAGCCGAGCCCATGGAACGCGTTGAGCCCTCGGCGCTGGCGCCCGCTGAGCGCCGAGTCGTCGCCCGCCAACCAACGGTCGTACGCGCTGTTCGGCTGGGACAGATGCCGCTCGAAGGCCGCAATGGCACGAGCGAGGTTCTCTTCGGAGACTGCCTCGGAGGGATCCTGCTCGAAAGCCTCCGCGAACAGCACGACATACTCCGGGACCTCGGCGAGCCGCTCCACCACCCGCGACACCGCCTCGTCCTCGGAGTACGCGTCACCGCGCATCTCGACGTCTGACCGGATCGGGCCGAGTGCCTGAGCCTCCAAGCTCACCTCGCGGTTGTCCCAGAACATCGGAGCGAGCGCCGGGTCCGGCGGGGCGTCGGCATCGACCCACCCGTTGAACCCAGTGTTGAGAACGGTGGGGGCGTTGCGAGGCACGATGGGCATCTCGCGGCCGGGAATCCGAGACGGACCGAGGCCACTGCCACCGACCCCGATGCTCAGGTCCAGACCATCTCCGTAGCCGAAGTCGGGGTGGTGGCACGTCCCACAGGCCACATCCTGATGTCCCGACAGGATCGGGTCCCAGAACAGCAAGCGTCCCAGCTCCACTTTCTCCGTGGTCAGAGGGTTGTCCGCTGGCGAGGGCGCAACCCTTGGCAGAGCCTGAAGTTCCTCTCGTGGGACCTCCGCGTGCTCACCACACCCGCACAGGAGCAGGCAGGAGACCGTCAGGAACCGGGGGACACGTGGATCGACCTGAATGGACATCGGTACCCTCAGCCTCCCAGCCGCCGCGTCAACACACCGTCGACGCGGTGTGAAAACTTCGTGGAATCGACTCGAGAGTTGCACTTCGCCACGGAAGACGACCCGCGAAGGAGACACCTCTGGCCGTTACGGCCGCACACGCGCGAGCTCAGGGACCGTCTACCACGTAGTCCAACTCGACAAACGCCTCGGTCGGGAGTTCCTCTACCACAGGGAAGAAGACCATGTTGTCGGGCAGCTGTTGGACGAGCGAGCATCCACCCGGTTCCGCATAGACCTCCGCGATATCGAGTTCCCCCCCGAGCACGTAGATGGAAGCAGCAACACCGCATCCACCACTCACAACCGCGTACCCAGGTGCCGGCGTCACCTCGCAGTGAGGCGAGTGGGCGCTCACGACTCGTTGAGTGCAGTTGTCGTCGGCGAAGAGTTGGATAGACGAGACCTGCAACGCCGGCGGCAAACAACGGATCGCTCCGTCGGCCATCCGCCGCGGCGCACACCGCTCCCCGAGGTCCGTGTCGTAGAGCGTGCGACCCCAGCCGTTCGCTGCGAGGGAGCTCCCCGCAGCGTCGACCAGACGCTGCTCCCGGATCCTGCCCTCCCCCACCATCACGGTCTCGACAGCGGGAAACGTATCGGCCGCGATGACTGGGCCAACGGTCACATGAGTGGCGTAGACCCCCTGAGCAGCCTCGCAGACGTTGTCCTCTTCAAGCACCGAGACCGCCTCCATCCCGATCTCATCTCCGTGCTCGTAGAATGACCACGGGTCGCATGCGCTCTCCCGGCCTCGCAGGGTCGACCCGCCGCATGCGTCCACGGAGACCACGCGCTGTTGGCAGGACGCATCGTACCGCGTGTTCCACGGCGAGAATGTTCCAGCCGAAACAGGGACGCAGCGGCCGCTCTCTGTGTCTGGCCTGCAACGCTCACCGCGCCCGACATCAAAGACCTCGTTCGGGAATGCCGCGCCGTCGTCCGCCTGGAGGACGCGCATCGACATCCAGTCTGCACGTGGCTGCTCGATCACGGTCGCGCGGACCAGCTCAGTGTCAGCGATGGGTTGAGCCGAGACAGCCATCTCGATCCCCTCTTCAACGCACTCCCCTGTCCAGTCGGAGAACACGGACATCTCCGCCGGCGTCTCGCCGTCCACGGCCGCGTACGCTTCGATGGTCCAGTCGCAGTCACTCTCGCCCAGATGACGTCGGGCATAGCGGAGGTCTGGCTCCACGCAAGACCAATACGAGGCAATCACGGGCTGCGTGCATTCCGCGTCGGAGAACATCACGGACCCATGCGCATCGGGCATACACCGCAGCTCGCCGTCGCTCGCTCGTTCGAAGGAGCACGGCACCTCCAGTTCGCTGTCCCACAGCCCCCCGTGCGACGCAGGACTGTCAGCACTCGCGAGGCTGCGGCGATGGAGACGAGAGCCCGAGATCACCGCATTCCCATCGGGGCCCGGCTCGGGCTCAGGCTCGACGGGGCCCGGCTCGGGCTGATCCGATGATGAGCCGCCGCCTTCCCCACCGCCCCACCCGCCTCCGTCACCAGTGTCTTCGCCTTCTCCGCCGCCCCACCCGCCGCCTGTACTGCCGCCGACAGGTTCATCTGCGGGCACGCCTTCCGACGAACTTCCCGGGTCGGGGAGAATCTCCTCGGCTTGCGTCAGCCCTGGCCGCTCTCCGCCACACGCCGCAATGCCGAGCCCAACCAGCACCATCGTTCGCCACTGTCCCATGCTCGTTCTCTAGAGCGGTCGTCCCGTGCGGCCTATTTTGAAGCGGGCCAGCCCCGATGACTGTGGCCCACGATGAACCTCCAGGGCGGGATGACGCGCGAAAGTCACCCGCCGTCGCACGAGCCGAGGACAACAACCCGCAACTCAATGTTCGGAGCGCGGAGAGGCCGAGATACGGACCGTCTGCCCACGATGATCTCCCTGAGGCAACGTGTAGAGTTTCGCGTCGCGGCCGCCTCGCTGCAGGGTGACCCAGATCTGGTCGAGGTCGAACAGGGGCAACGGGTGTGGCCAGGTCATCGCGTATTGGCCAGAGGTCTCTGCAGCCAACCAGTAGTCGCCCCTCATCTCATCCAGGCCTACCGACCGAGAGGGAGCATTGAAGTCGCCGACGACAACGTCGATCGGGGGGTCGGCGGCGTCGAGAAGAGCGCGAAGGTCGGCGGGCATGCGTCGGCGGTCACGGAGGGGATCGCTGTGGCCGTCGACGACAAAGAACTCGAGCGGTTGTCCCGGCATGTCGACCCTTACGTGCATGACTATTCCCGCGCGGACCTGCTGGAGGGAGACCATGCGAGTCGCCCATCGAGAGGCCACCGCTAGGCAATACCAATAGCGTGAGGAACGGCCCTCCGCGAATGCCATCGATGCGAACCCGAGACCCTCGACGAACGGCTTCATCGCCGCACGGCTGGGACACTCGCTGACAACCACGACGTCGGGGTTGTGGGCCTGTATCTCCTTGCCATCGAGATCCAAGAGTCAGACTTGTCGCTGCCGCCCCAGAGTACGTTCTGGTGAAGGAGGGTGAAGCTCGGGCCCGTGAACGTCGGCGACCGGTCGGTTCCAACCGATTCGAGCAGGAAGAGCGCTGCACACAGAACGCCGCCGAGCACCAGACGTAGCCGTCGGCGGACGGCGTGCGCACGCAGCATGACCCCCATCGCGACCACGCCGAGTGCAGTCGGAAGCAGCGGGACGTAGCTGAGGCCGGCGATCCCCGCGACTCTGTCGCGCAGCACAAAGCCCAGCAAAGGCGCAGCCGGGCTCGCTTGGTCTACAGTGAGGGCGACACGGCAGGGAGAGATGGCGCAGGTGACGACGTCGATTCTTCCGACGGTGCTTGCTCTGCTGACATGCCGTATTCGGTGAAAAGGCGCCGTCGCCCAGGACCAGCGCAAGCGAGATCCTAGCAGCCCGTTGAGAGGGCCGGCGCGGCGGCTCGCGAAGTAGCGTTGGCTCCTCGGTACGAGTCAAAACACAGCTGTACCGGGCGTACTTGACTGTCGCATGAGCACGACTCAGGTCGACGCCGCGATGCCCGGTGCACTCTCTTGCCGATTCGGAGCACACCCAAGGTGGGGGTCCTTGACGCAACACCGTTCGAACATGGGGCGCACGAAATCGGAAATCGATTTCCGATTTGGCGTCGACGTGCGCTCGCGCCGTCCCCCCTCTCAGCGGTGGCGTATCCCCGTTGCTTGTCAGGGACTCGAAGCTCGGGCGCTGTTGGGTCGGAGGTGTTCGATGACGGGCGATGGACTATGTCCTGCTGCATGCCGCCGACGACTTCGGCTCGGGATGGGACGTGACTTGGATCGACATGGCCAAGCGCGGGCCCTGTTGTCCCTACTGCGGAGCTTCTACGGAGACGCGACCGGAGAACTTGACCTTGTCGCGGCACTGGAACGCCGATGCGCGGCGACGGCTTCGGCTTCGCCGCGCATGCCTCCTCTTCATCCGGCGCAAGGTCCGCGAGAGCGGTCTGGCCCGACGATGTGCCCGCCGCCTCCACTTAGTCATGGCGACGGAAAAAAAACAATGATCGAATACGACCTCAGCGAGTCTATCCATACCGAGACCCGAACGAGGGAGGACCCATCCAATGAGATTCAGGCATTTGATATTGATAGCCGCCGCTGTGGCACAGGGTGGTTGCGTGAACGACAGCGAGTTTTCGCCCGGCGAGTTCGTAGACACCGATGGCGAGAGCCTTCGCATCAACGGCGAGATCGAGTTCGACGGCTGCTCGGCCCCCGAACAATCCCGGATCGAGGACGCCATGTCGATCATCATGGGCAAGCTCCACAGTGACGCGTACCTTGAGTGTGTAGGGGACGCATTCATGACCGAGGATCGCGGGCATCTTCCCGAGGAGGTCCTCGCCCGGCTGCGCCAGGACATGCCGACTCTGATCGAGTGCAAGGACCAGGTCTGCGGCACCGACAGCGCGGTCGGCTGCGCCGGCGTGGGCATCAGCGACGAGCGGATTTCGGTGAAACGCTCGTATGTCATGGAGGCAGAGGTCGAGTCGGTGGCCGGCGTTATCCTGCACGAGGTCGCCCACAACAAGAACTACAACCACCCCGGGTCGTGGTTCGAGCCAGACTCGCGATTCCGGGCAATCCGCCAAGTCCAAGAGTGCATGCGGTCGGGCGAACCCGATGGCCTGCTCCGAAGCCAAGCGCCCGGGGAGACCGAGCTCGCCCGGATCGGGGGTCACGGCGGCTCGCCCTTCGACCTGTCCTGCCCACCCGGCCGCGTGTCCACGGGGTTCCGAGTCGATTCGTCCGCTGACCATGTGAACCGAATCCGGATGCATTGTGAGGGCACCGACACCGGATCTGTTGGCGCGTACTACGATTCTACATCGACGCGCGACCGCAGCTGTCCAGCGGGGCAAGTCGTTGTCGGTGTTCGCGGAGCGACCGACAACCACATTGGGAACCTCACAATGCTCTGTGCTAGCGAAACTGCAGTCGAGAACATGGAGACCGGCTACGACAGCGCACGATGGCTGGGCGGCGGCGATTTCTCCGGGCACGCAGTCGAGCGGGTCTGTCCCGCCGGGATGGCGGTGTCCGCGATTCACGGACGGTCGGGGGCCCGCATCGACCAGCTTCGAGTTGTCTGCCAGGACCACCCGACCAACCCCCGCGGACCAAACCGGTACCTCACTGCGGCGGGCAGCACCGCCGGATCGTCCGAGCGCCAGTTCTGCTCCGGCTACGGGGCGATGGTTGGGCTCTGGGGCCGGGCTGGCGGAGAGGTCGATCGGCTGGGCGGACGCTGTCGCCCCACCGGCTCAACCTTCCTCGGAGTCCCCTTTATCGATGGGTCCGAGTACCAGACCCTCGAAGCCCGCGGCGGCCTCGGAGGCGAGGTCAACTTCGACGACCAATGCCCAGACGGACAACTCATGGTCGGCCTGCAAGTACGGGGCGATCGAGTGGGCCGAGTGCGAGCCACGTGTGCGGACCCCGGAGCATGGGTCGGCGGAAGCTCGTTCCCCGCGTTGAGCTATACCCCGTACCGGGGCGCCAACACCAACGGCACCCTGCGTACTCGGACCTGTGAGCGTGGCGAGTTCGTGGTCGGGCTCGAAACCTGGGCCGGCCAAACCGTCCACGCGACACCGACCGCCCAGGGCACCCGTCCCATCTGCCGACGGCTCGGAACCCAGATGCAAGCTCTGCCGGTGTTCCCCGTCTTCCCGACGTTCCCGACCTTCCCGACCTTCCCGTAGCCCGATCCGGGGCCTGGCCGCACATTCCGGGCTCGTGCCCGAAGCTCTCGTCCGGTCGGACCCATCGAGACCGGCCTTGACGAAGGGGACAGCCATACGCCACGGCTGGGAGCGGTGATGTCGCGGCCGCTTTCGCCTGGCGTCCTGGGCCCTTCTGCGGCGCGTACGGGCAGCATCCGGGAATCGCTCGCGCTCACTGCCCGCGGGGCATCCCTCGCATTGGACATGGAACAGCGATGCGCACCAAACGAGGGTCATCAGCGCTCCGGCTGCTCGAACGACCCGTGGAGCGCGAGACGTCTGTAGCGTACACACAGAACACGGTTCGCGAGCGGGGCCAGGCACAGTTCCCCGGCGACCACCCCCTCACCACGCAAGCATGTGCTGGCTCGAGGCGTCCACCAAGCGAGAACGGACTCACCCACGCAGCGGTGCTCGTAGGACTTCGTTTGCGCGGCGCTGGCCGAGCCGCGCAGGTGCGCCATGCCCGGACAGGGATCGGGAATCGGCTGCCGGGAATCGGAATCATCACGGGTCGAGGCCGGCCTGTGGAATAGTCCCGAGCATGGATCGGATTGGAGTTTACTTGGGATTGATCACGAGTTTGTCGCTTGGCTGCGGCGACGACAGCACCGGCGAGGTGAGCGACGCGTCGACCTCAACCGGGACGCAAGACCCTTCGACGACCTCGGAGGAGGTCTCGACGGGAGCGGTGGAGGACTCGAGCAGCACAGGTCCAGCCACGGGAAGCGAGACAACCCAAGGAGACACCGACACGCCGAGCTGCGGCGACGACATGCTCGGAGCGGACGAGGTCTGTGATGGTATCGAGCTCGGCGGTGAAGACTGCGCGAGCCAAGGCTTCGACGGTGGTGACCTCGCCTGCGCTGCCGACTGCGGAAGCTACGACACCTCCGGGTGCACCACGATGACATGTGGCGACGGAGCCATCGACGGCAAGGACACGTGCGATGGAGCAGACCTCGGCGATGAAGACTGCGCAAGTCAGGGGTTCGATGGCGGGGACCTCGCCTGCGCGGACGACTGCAGCGACTACGACACCACCGGCTGTTTCATGCAGGTCTGTGGGAACGGCGACCTCGAAGGCGACGAAGCCTGCGATGGAAAGAACCTCGCCGATCAAGACTGCGTCTCCGTGGGCTATCTGAGCGGCCTCTTGGCCTGCGGCGATGACTGCAGCGCGTTCGATACCTCTGCTTGCGATGCACCCGTGTGTAGCCTGGATTTCGGCACGGGACCGGCGATTGGCAACGCCATCCTCACTGGAAGCACGGCAAAAGAAGACAACGACGTCGTCATCTCCTGTGGCGGCGGCGGGGGAGCAGAGCATCTGTTCGCATGGGTCTCGCTCGCCGACGACGAGTACACGTTCGACACGGACGGTTCGGACTACAACACCGCGCTCGCGGTATTCAGCGACTGCGACAGCGCGTCCGAGCTCGCTTGCGATGACGACGGGTTCGCCGGGAGTGACCTCTCGCAGCTCACCGTGACGGTGGCGATGAACGAATCCGTGCTTCTCGCGGTCGAGGGGTCCAGTGGCGCGACAGGCGAGTTCGTCATCAATGTCATCCCGTCCCTGACCTGTGCAGACGAGGATATCGACACGGCGACCGGGGACGACGTCGCCACTGGAGACACCTCGGCTGCCGACAACGATATTGTCCATCCCTGCGCAGCGGACGGCCCGGAACACCTCGTTCGGTTCATGCCCACGGCGACTGGCACCCACACCATCGATACCGCAGGCTCGGACTTCAACACGGTCCTGGCCGTGTATGAGGGTTGCCATGTCGCCTACACCGAAGCGTGTAACGACGATGCGCTCCCCGACGGCATCTCTCAGGTCGAGGTCGAGCTGACCGAGGGGATTCCCGTGCTGATCGGCGTGGGCGGAAGTGGTGACGAGACGGGTAACTTCGCGCTCAACATCACCCCGCCTGCGTGACAGGTTTGCGGCCCCGCTCGCCCGGCGCGTTGTCGTGAGCGGCGCCCGTCGTGTCGACTACGGCGCCAGCAGGTCGTCGGGAAGCCGCCGAAGGTGGCGCATGAAGAGCTTGGGGTCACCGCTGGCCCGGGCGAGCACCAGCGCGCCCTGGATTCGCACCACCGCCAGCTCCCCCCGATCCCAGGCCTCGCGTTTGCTGAACCCGGCATCCTGCAGGGGCCTGACGATTGCTGCGTGCCACTTGGCAACGGCGTCCCGCAGCGCCTCGCCGACGCCCGCCTCCTCGGCGCCGATCCCAAAGAGGTCGATGAGGCAGCCCATCCGGCCTTTGTCGTAGAAGCGAGCGAGCTCCGTGCACATCGATGCCAACCGGGCACGTGGGTCGCCCGGCTCGGAGAGCGGCACAATGATGCGTTCGGACAACCATGCTGCGACGCTGTCGAGGGCCGCTCGAGCCATCGCCGCCTTCCCACCCGAGAAGTAGTTGTACAGGCTCGCCTTGGGCAGCCCAGTGGCCTCACACAGGTCCTGAAGGCTCGTGCCGTGGTAGCCGTGCGTCCGAAACGAGAGCGTGATCCGTTCGAGAACGGTCTCCTTGGAGATGCGCGGCGCGGGCATGCGAGCACGAGATCATAACATCCCGGTACGCGAAGCCTTCATGCCCTCACGCCTCAGGCACGAAGGCCCGCCGCCGACTTGGGCATCGGAACGAAGTGGCGCCAGCCCTCGATGCGACGCAACCACGCCTGCACGTTCGCGTACGGCTCCAGCGAGACCCCCCCCTCGGGGGCATGGGCGAGGTAGGAGTAGCAAGCAACGTCGGCGATCGTCGGTTCCCCCACCAGGTAGTCCCGATTTGCAAGCAGAGCGTCAAACGGGACGAGAAACCGATTGGCGCGGTCCATGGCAGCTTCGTGGTCGAGCGGGGCGCCGAACACCGTCACCAAGCGTGCAGTTGCGGGACCGGACGCGATCGGACCCGCCGCCGCCGAGAGGAATCGCTGGACCGCCGCCGCGCGGACCGGGTCCGTCGGAAGCCAAGTCCGGTCGGGATCGTACGCGGCCGCTAGATAGACCAGGATGGCGTTGGAGTCCGGAATGACGACTTCACCGTCCTCGAGGACCGGGACTTCAGCAAACACGTTCTTGTCGATGAACGCCGGCTGCTTGTGGGCGCCGCCGAGGAAGTCGACGTCGATGGCCTCGTAGTCGAGCTGAAGCATCGAGAGCATCAGCTCCGCTCGATGGCTGTGGCCCGACAACGTGAAACGGTGCAGCTTGAGTGTGGTAGTCACGACGACCGCATTATACCGATCGGTCTAACGCAAGCAACCAAACCGACGACGACACCACTACGACGGCGTGTAGGCGATCGTTTCGCCACCGACACGAAGGGTCGCCGCTCCGACCTGCGCTCGCACCCGAGTCAGATCAACCGTCACCTTCTCGTTCACCAGGGCCTTACACGAGTCGTTGCCGTCCTCATGCAGGAGCTTGATCGAGACCTCTGGAGGAGAGGCACCCGAGGTCCCACCCTCCCAGCACACGCCGATCTTGTGCTTGTTGCAGCCACCGGAATGGACCCAGGTCACGACGGTTAGCGTATCCCCCTCGACGGCTGCCGCGGCGACGCCGAAATCTTGTGCGCCCGCGGGGCAGGTCTTCCGCAGAGGCACCCGCACCTCCGTCAACATCCCCTCCATGCTCGCGCTCGTGACTGAGGTACGACTTGTCGCTGCGATCTCGCGGACCGAAGGGGGAACCTGTGGTGTGAGCGGGGTAGACTCCGGCGGCACGGCGCCAGCGCTTTCCCGGGTACGCGCGGACCACGGTTCCTCGGATGCCGAACTGGAAATCGAGTCGTCAGTGTCCTGGGCCCCGAACGTCTCGGCCTCCCTGTGGGCCGAGTGCTCCGTGGTGTGGGCTCTGGCAGCAGCACCGGTTGAGCAAGCGCCGACGGAAAGGGCGAGAACGGTGGCCGCCAAGCAACCGCGGCGACACGTCCAAACGACGGAGGCGTAATACATGCGACGCAGTACGGCCGAGCCTCGTATTGGGTCTGAGGCTTGTGAGGCTCGGAGCGACGGGGCCAAACGGTGGGCGGTCGGACCCGCCGCGGGGCAGCGACCGGAGTTCGAGGGTGTCCTCGGCGGAACCGGAGTTCGCGGGGTTGCCGCCTCGTCGGCCGCTTGTGCCCGACAAGCTCGCTCCTCGCGCCTTGCACTGCCGTCCGCTGACGGCGTTCTGCATACAACCCGAATCAAGGGACGCCCCTAGCATTGTCGAATCCAACGAGAACTTGAGGGTGCGGAGACGCAGGGAGGACAAAATGAAGAAACGGCGAACTCGACTCCGCCCGACGTTCGTCCTGCTCTACGCTTTCACTGCTCCTCGGCCTCGGCGGTAGCGCCACTTCGGAGACACACAGCGCTCAGAGGTCCGGCGGTTGGCGGCGGCCGGCTGCGAAGTCCTCCGTCTTCTGCCGGAGGGCCTCCGACTTCTCTGGTCCAAGAGCATCGAGCACCGTCAAGTCAGCGGTGGCCAGCAGGCCGTTCTCGGACAGCGCCGCTGTGGGGTGGAGGGAGGCCCCGAGAAAGGTCTCGAGTTCCTCGAAGAAGGGACCCGTCGCCGCATACGCGCGCTTCGCTTCATCGATCGAGCCGAACACGAAACGGATCTTCAGTTGCCCCGGAGAGGTTGCATGCATCACGTAGCCGCGGCTTGGCACACCCAACGGCACACGAGTCATGTCGAGCGTTGATACAGCCCATACACTTTCGGTCGGGTCGAGACCTTCGAGCAGTTCGACCAAAGCCGCGTTCTTCTTCAGCCGGCCCGGATATGCATCGCCCACGGCTCCCATTCTTCCGTCGTCGACGACAGCGACGAGTTGATCACCCCGCCGTGCGAAGACAACCTTGCTCTCAACACCGTCCATCACGAGGTGGAGCGCCTGGCCTTGCATGCGAGCCGAACCGCCCAGTCCTCGCATGAACGCGATCGCACAGGTCTCGATCTGTTTGAACGCTGCCGTTCCAAAGAACACGAAGCTCTGCGGCGGCTTCTCCCATTCGACACCATACCCGCCGACCAGTCCCCTCTCGACCTCTTGGCAGCTTTCGTGATCGGCGAATGACTGCGAGAACACCCAACGGGCAAGTAGTGGTTGTTCTCCCGGCGGCGTTCCATTGACTCCGACCACGGTGGGGGGGAGCCAATGCAGGTCGGTCCAGACACCAGACGGCATCCCTTGCGGAGGGGTCGAGCTGGCCGGCAGCTGCAGCAACGATGCCTGGTCCTGCGACATCTCAACGGCCGCCCTCTCCTCGGCCTGGTCCGAAATCACTTCGAGCCGCGATTTCGTTTCCGTACAGCCGGGCGAGAGAGCGACGACGAGTGCAGCGGCCATCGTGATGGGTGAGACAAAGCCGTCCAGCGTGGAGGTCGGGATCCGGCGCACGCGCGCACCGTATCAACAATGGTTTCCGTGAGTCGGGTAGCACCTCCACGACGGCCGGTTCCACCGAGTCCGCCTGCCCGAAGTCGGGCCTCTTGGGAACGAGGACGCAAAGTCAGCAGTGTCGATCCCAAACAGACGGCCCGGCGGCCCGAGGATTCTTCGGCTCGTCGCAATCCGATCAACCTCGGCCATCACTACCCACCGAATGCCAGGTCAAGACCAGTCTCCAGCTGACCCGACACCGGCACGGCATCCACTCTTGGGGTGTCTCAATGCCCTAGGGGACGGGGACGGAATCCCATCATGATCGACGAAGCCAACTTCCGAGCCGCGTGGATCCAGCAACAACGGCACTTGCCGAACTGCGGTTCTTGCTGCGTCGCGTCGATTGTCAACTATGCAGCAGGAGTAAGACCAGCCATAGGCGCCCGCCCTCGAATGGGTGACCAAGAGTATATCGGCCTTGTAGTTCCTGGCGTTCACAGACTAGGCAGCATATCGGCCAAGATCGCTGATAGGATCCGCAACAACGCTCAGGGCTTGCTTGATGTGGAAGAAGTCAAGGTGCGGGATACAAGACCCCACTGGGGCGGTCTGGTCAACAAGGCAACCGGCGGACGACAGCACAGGTCCCCCGTAAATCCAACCAACGCGGGGTATTGGAACAACCAGCATTTTTTCCTGCTGCGCGAGTTCAGCGTCGGCATTTCGGGGCATTTTGTTGTTCAAACCGGAGTTGACCGGTTTTGGGACCCCAACCGCGCCGTTGGGGCCCCCCCGCCCTTTAGGGCCCCCCAGACTCAAGCGCAGCTTGCCGCTAATCTTGCATTTCGAGCGGATGCGTTGGAAATCCGCGTGCTGTAACGAACAGCCGAGGTGAACGACGCAGCGACTTGAGTCCGAACCGATGCAGCGGCTGGGTCCCTCCGAGAGCGCCGCGCCACGGCCGAGCCCGTATACTCCCCGCATGCTCAGAGTGGCCGCGCTCACTGTCCTTGTCGCCCTGGCCGCATGCCGTACAAGGGCGGACGCCGCTCCGCCGCCGAGCTCGGCCGCATCGACGCCGCCTGCGATAGCCTCAAAATCCCCCGCGATCGCGGAGCGGCCACAGCCCGCGGGAACGCCCCAGGACCCGCGCTACGTGCAGGCCTGCGAGGACTACATCCTGGGCTACTGCGAGGAGACCGAAGATAGCTCGGTCGAGGCGGTCAGCGGCACCGACCTTCCCGAGGACCGGCGAGCGGTGGTCCTCGCGCGCTGCGTGGAGGCTCTCGAGTCCGTCGATGCCAGCGATGCCGACCTCGCGACGTTCGAGGGCTGTCGAGGCTGCGTCGGGAACTGCAGCGACCTCGACGCCTGCCTTCCCGACCCGAACACACCGTGGCGTGTTCCCGAAGGCGATTGCGGAGACTGAGCACGCGCGAACATACGAAGGTACAGTTCGCTCGTGCTCTTCGACTGGCTCCGACAGCGTCGCCGCGACAAGATCCTCGCCAACCCCTTCGATGAGGCTTGGTCGGACATCCTGGAGAGCAACATGGCCGTGTGGCGGTCGTTGAGCCCCGAAGAACAGGCGAACCTCAAGCAGCTCGTCCAGGTGTTTGTCGCCGAAAAGAACTGGGAGGGCCTGGGCGGGCTCGAGATGAACGACGAGGTCCGGGTCACCATCGCAGGGCAAGCGTGTCTCCTGGTGCTCGAGCTGCCACACGACTTGTATCGAAGCGTGGAGTCGATCCTCGTCTATCCCTCGGCCGTCCGGACACCAGCGCGAAAGCCCGGGATGTTCGAAGTGTCCTCGGAGATGGCCGACCAAGGCATGCCCATCCTTGGCCAAGCATTCAAGAATGGACCCTTGATCCTGGTTTGGGACGCTGTGTTGCGCGGGGGCAGGGACGCGAACGACGGCCACAACGTCGTCTTCCACGAGTTCGCCCACAAGCTCGACATGCTCTCGGGCGGTGCTGATGGCGTGCCGTGCATCCACGACCAAGATGTCTACGATCGGTGGATCACGGTCTTCCAGAGGGAGTGGGAGGTCTTGCACGAAGGGCTCGACCGCAAGCGAAAGACGTTCCTCGACGCGTACGCGGGGACGAACCCTGCCGAGTTCTTCGCCGTCGCGACCGAGCAGTTCTTCGAACAGGGCAAGACGATGCAGCGCAAGCACTCCGAGCTGTACGAAGTCCTGAGAGGGTTCTACCAGCAGGACCCCGCTGATCGCAGCACCTAGCCGTTGAGGTACTCCAGGGCAGCCGCATGCAGTTCGGGTGTTGCGGCCGCGACGGTGTGCCCACCACCGGCCGCGTCGAAAGCCTTTCCACCCCACCCCGTGATCACCCCGCCCGCGCCTCGAACCACGGGCGCGAGTGCGGCGTAGTCGTAGTGCTGGAGACCGGACTCGATCACCAGGTCGAGTTCTCCGCTGGCGAGCAAGGCGTATGCGTAGGCATCCATGCTGAAACGAGCGAGCTTGCTTGCCGCGGCGATGCGCGCAAAGAGGGCGGCCTGGTCCTCATCGAAGTAGCCGGCCGCACGGGGATCGGTCGTCGAGATTCGCGCGTCCGCCAAAGATCGGCAGCTGCTCGTACGAATCACCTTCACGCTGCCATGCCGATGCAGCCATGCTCGTCCATCGGTCCCGATCCAACGTTCGCCCACGTAGGGCTGATCGATCACACCGAGCAACGGCTCTCGATCCGCCTCGAGAGCGATGAGCGTGGTCCAGGTTGGGGAACCGCAGATGAAAGAGCGCGTCCCGTCCACGGGGTCGAGCACCCAACGACGGTGGGCCTGAGGCAACCGCTCGCCGTGCTCCTCGCCGAGGATGCCGTGCTCGGGGAACCGGTCTTCGATCAGAGCACGAATCACCCGCTCCGCTTCACGGTCCGCATCGGTCACAGGATCGAAGTCGGCAGCGACCTTGTTGTCCACGGCGAGCGGTGAACGGAACCGCGGCAAGGTCTCGAGCTTCGCCGCGTCGGCCAACTCGTGCGCAAAGGCGATGAACACCTCCAGGTCGAACGTCTCGGTCACCCCAGGAGCATAGCGCCATCCCGGTGAGCAGGAACGCGTCGAAGTGGGTCTCGCATGCGCCCGGTCCGGCGGTCAGCTTGCCGCGGAACGCAGGCGTTGCCACGCCCGCAACAACCGACTGACACCCCGCTGTGGCGCGGCATCGGTCCGCCAGTCCCGTGCCGCATCCACTGCCGCCTGCGTACTGCTCGGTCGTTGCTCAGGCTCTTTCGCCAGACACGCCTCGACCAGTTCGAGCACAGCGTCCGGCGTGTCCGCTGCCGCGAACTCTCGCAGCTCCGGCGGCTCCTCGTACATGTGCTGGTACAGAACTTGGGTCGTCCTCCCCTGGACCGGAGCGCGCCCAGCGAGCATCTCGTAGAGCACGCAGCCGACGCTGTACATGTCGCTGCGCGCATCAGGGTCGGCGCCGCGCAGCTGTTCGGGGCTCATCGTGGCAGGGCTTCCCAGGAGTTCGCCTTCGGGCGTGAGTCTTCCATCCCACTCCCCCGATGCATCGGAGCCCTCGTGCTGGTGGAGACGGGCGAGCCCGAAGTCCAGGAGCTTGAGTCGGTTGTCCTTTGCGGACACGAAGATGTTCGCCGGCTTGATGTCGCGATGGACAATGTCCTTGGCGTGCGCCGCAGCGACGGCCTGCAGCAGTTGCACGCCCCACTCGAGGGCCTGCTCGGTGCTCAGCCGTCGCGCGCGAAGGGTGGACTGCAGGTCTTGCCCCTCGAGCAGCTCCATGACGATGAACGGAGTGCCTTCCTCCGTATGGCCAAAGTCGGACACCTCGACGACGCCGGGGTGTTCCACCTTGGACAGGGCGGTCGCCTCTCGAAGCATCCGAACCACCGACTTGCTGTCATAGCTGCCCTCGTGCGGCGCCAAGACTTTCACGGCACACAGCTTGCCGATCACCCTGTGCTTGGCCTTCCAAACCCAGCCCGAGGCCCCGCGCCCCAGCGGTTCGAGGAGTACGTATCGCTTGTCGATGACCGTTCCAACCCGCGGTGGGGTTGGGCTCAGCAGCGGGCGACTGTCTTGCGGCGAACGTGTGGACGAGCGCGCTGGATCCGGGGACGCGAGGACGCATGGCCTCGCGTCGAGGGTTCGTCGTCCATGGCGTGGCACCGTGTCACTCCCAGCCCACGTTCGATCCTCATCTCGTGCTGCAACGTCCGTTGAATCGTGCATGGTGTTCTGGTCCCGATGACGACAAGCCGTGTCGCCTTTGCTCAGTATGCAAACGCTCGGCGCAAGCGCCAGCCGAGCCGGGACCCTCGAGACGGGCCCTCTCGGGGTTCGAGACCACATCGCACGGTCCCCGCACGAGGATCACATCGGTAGTCTCGAGCCCGAACGACGCGGTGGTGCCCTCGGCACTGGTTTCGAGGAACCGCACCGAACCGCCGCTGCTGCCGAGCCTGGCCGCAAACGGTCGAACCACGGCGAGCGCAACCCCAGGCTTTCCTCCGCACGACAAGTGACCTCCTGCGCCCCGGGGACCTATCCCCCCATGTGTTGCGGCTATTTCAAGTATTGGCGGACGCTATCCACAGCTGGGGCTTCCAACAGCACGAGACACAGCGCTCCCCGGAGTCCGCCTGCCGCGCCAGCGCGTTCGTGCAGCCCAGCGCCAGTCGACGGCGAAGGTGTCCGGGAGCATCTCGCCGGCCCTCGCTCCTCACAGCCCGGGCTAACCCTGATGATATTCTACCGCGGCCATTGGTCACCGGGCTGGTCGATGGCCGCAAAAATGAGAAATGGGCGGCTAACGGTTTGGCGATCGGTCCGTCTTGGGGGGTGTGAAGGTGGCCACGACTGCACGAGGGACGCACAGTCTCGAAGCCTGGGTGAGGGCGGCCCAGCGCGGCGACCGGCGGGCCTTCGGGGTGCTCTACGAGCAGATGGCCCCCGTCGTGCACGGACTGCTGCTGAGTAGAGTGCAAACGTTCGAGGTCTCGGATCTCGTCCAAGATGTATTCGCCCGGGCGCTCGGCCGCCTGGCGTCCCTGCACGACCCAGCCGCCTTCCCAGGGTGGTTGTGCTCGATCGCTCGCAACACGGCGATCGACCACCTCCGACGAGAGCCGCCGCGGCCGGTGCATCCCAGGCAGACGCCTTACGCACTAGCCTCTCACGTTGCCGATGCGCGCCGGGTGTTGGAATCGATCCGTGCGCTGCCCGAAGCCTACCGAGAACCGCTCGTCCTACGTCTCGTCGAAGGCTTGAGCGGGCCCGAGATCGCCACAAAGACCGGACTGACCCCCGGCTCGGTGCGCGTCAACCTCAGCCGCGGGATGAAACGCCTGCGCGAATCATTGGGAGTCGAACACCATGCATGACGAATACCTGTGGCACGGAGCCCAGAATGATACGCCCACGGACCCCGAGGTCGCCGCACTCGAGCGAACCTTGGCACCCTTGCGCTTCGAGGCCAGGCCGCTGCTGGTCCCGCCTGTCGAGCCAGCGGTGTCACGCGAGCGACCGTGGCTTCGGTGGACCGTTCCGCTCCTCGCGGCGGCCGCGGCGGCCGTGTTGGTCCTGAGCCTGCACGAGTCCCATGCCCCCGGTCCCGCGGTCCGCTCGACGCAGACGCCGACAGTACAGGCAGTGCCGAGTCTGCAGCCGGCAGTTGCGGGAACGGGCGAGATGCCAGCCAAGTCCGAGAAGCCAACCCTACTCACGACGCCGACGACCCCTGCCTCGCCGACGATCCCTGCCTCGCCCTCCAAGCGTCCTTCGCCGGCCAAGCGTACTTCGCCCGCCAAGCCTGCCTCACCGGCCAAGCCTGCCTCACCGGCCAAGCCTGCCTCGCCCACCAAGCCTGCCTCGCCCACCAAGAAGCAGGCGCCGAAGTCCGTGGTCTCCGTCGACTGTACCTCGGACCCCGCCGGGTGCGAGTCATTGCCTGAGACCCTGACCGCAGCACAGGTTCGCACGGGCGTGCAGAGCGTACGCGCGAAGCTCATCGTGTGTGGGCACAAGCACCCGGTCGATGCGACGACCAGGCTCAAAGTGAAGATGTCCGTGGCCGGAGAGACCGGACATGTCACCTCCGCCAGAGCGCTCGCTCCGTGGACAGACTCGGATTTGGGCGCCTGCATCACCGCGGCCCTGTCGAAGATCCGCTACCCGCGGTTCTCCAAGGAGTCTCTGGGCGTGCTGTATCCCATGACGATCGACCCCGCTGGCAAGGCGTCGGACCCCGAGTCGACCGGGCCGAAGAAGCCGGTCACAAAGAACGTCCTGCACGCGGCAGCACCCATCTTGGAGGCCAAGGCCCGGGCATGTGCCGTGGCCCATGAGGCCAAGCCCGGGACACGGGTCGACATCACTGTGAAGGTTTCCCCCAAGGGCGTCGTCGAGTCGGTCCGTGTCTCCCCGAAGAAGGGCTTGTCCAGGGACGTCCGACACTGCCTGACCACTGCAATTCGCAAGACGGCATTCGACCGATCCCCCAAAGGGGTCAAGGGGAGGCTCGCCGTGTCACTGTGAGGCCCGCCCGGGGTCGTTGCACAGGCACCACGCACGGGTGGGCCGGGACCGTGGCGAATCCGGTCAGCTGCACTGCCAGGTCGTTCCGAAGTCGCCGATATAGAGCGACCCCGCATCGCCGAGGTTGATGTAGGCGTCGTTGAGTTGCAGCGTCACGGACGCGCCGAGGCTCTCCTGAATCCAGTACGCGGGGCCAAAGACGTGCCCATCCATGGGGCGAAGAAGACCCCGAAGCTCTCGCTGGTCGGCCTTTCTTCCCGACTCTCGCAGTGCCGCGGGCAGGTTGAGCGCCCCCACTTGCAGCGGTCGTCCACCCTCGGGGATGCTCCCCAGTTTGGCTGAGCACACCAACGTCGCGTCATCGTTGAATTCGCCACTGCGCGGCGCCTCCACGAACAGAGACATGGTCTCGCCACCGAACTCCTGGACGAGGTCGGGGAACGGCGAGAGGTCGATCGAAAGCACGTGCTGCTTCGCTTCCTCTCTCCCCCTGGGCGCCTCAACGCCTGCGGGAGCAGGACCGCCCGCGTAGCTGCACGACGGCACGGCCAATGCATCGAGGTCCCCTTCGGCGGGGAAGAACAGCGTGGTCTTTCCTCCGGCTTCGCTCAGACGCTGGAACTTTTGGATCCGCGTCTCCGCCTCGCCCCCCGCAGCTTCGACAAGCTTGGCGTAGGTCTCGGCGTCGAACGCCTTCTCCAGGATCCCGAAGAGCTTCTTCTCCGAAGGGTCGAGCCCAACGATGAATCGCTCGAGCAGTTCAGCAGCCCCTGGGATGTCGCGCAAGGCTCGACGTGCGTCGACCGTCCGTTTCACCTTCTTGCGCCGCTCCACGAAGCCCTGGATGCCGCGCTCTCGCAGGGCTTCGGGTGCGTCGGGGCACCGGGCCAGACTCTCGAGCACGACTTCCGGCGGATGAGCGAGCATGCACTGGTCGAGCAGGCGAAGTGCCCTCTGCTCTGCGAGCTGCCCCGCAACGACGCACAAAGCCCCCGGAGATTCTCCCAGCACGTTGTCGAGCGAGCTGGGAATGGGCTGCCCGGCTTTGCCCAGACCCAGCGCGATCTTCAACCGCGCCTTCCTGCGCTCTTCGTCGCTGAGGTCGGCAGTCTCGAGGACGTCGAGTGCGGCCTCCGGCACGAGGCCGACGTACCGCAGCAGCCCGCGCTGAATGGCCTCGAGCAGGATGGGTCGAGCCTCGTCCCCAAACACCCGATGCAGGAGAAGCACCCAGTCCTGTCGGTGCTTGGGCAGTGTGAACGCATGCTCGGCCAACGCGAGCGCCCGGGTCCTCCCAAGCGTGCGAAGGAACTGTTCGTACTCTACGAGAAACTCGTCGCCGGTCGAGAGTTTGGAGAACCACACGGAGCGCTCGACCCCTTCGGGCACGGAGTCCAGGAGATTGAACAGGAGCAGCTTCTCGCTGTCGCTGCCGCCTTCGTTCACCTCCGCGAGCTCCATCACGAGTTCCTCGAGGTCGGGGCGTTCCAGGAGAGCCGCACGGAGCTCCTTCCATTGACTGGGGTTCCCGTTCCGACGCAGGAACGAAGACAACCCCTTGCGCGCCGCCTCCTTGGGCACGATCCGCAACGCCGGGAGGATCCCGACAGTGGTGTCGATGCTCGGGTCCGTGCCGGAGAGCAGCTTCGCCGCCGCCTTGGTGAGGGTCTCCTCGGTCCCGAGACGCGCTGCCAAGCCCTCAATGTCGATCTCCCGCCCCTCCCACGGTCCGTGGACCGTGTCGGCGTACGAGCCAATCCAAGGCGTTAGGGCCCGAGTCAGGGGCTTTGCGGCACCCTCGGGCAACGCCGCCTCGTCCAGCGCCAGCGACAACGCGAGCGCGGTCTGTACGTTGCGGCTGACGTTCGGGTAGATCGCGCGCGCCCGATCGGGCGCCTTGACGGATAGGAACGCAGCCAAGTGGACAACCTCGATCGGGAGGTTGGGGAGGAGCGGGGTCTCCTCGAACTTGACCTTGCTCGGCATTGCCACAAGGGCTCGCTCCGCCGCGTCAAGCTCCGCCGCCATGTCGGTACCTTCGTTGTGCGCCCAGCACAGAGCCCGTTCGAGCGCGATCGCGACGTACGCGTTCTTCCCGGCATCGACCAAGTCGTGCAGGACGAGATGAACCAGCACCGCCCGCCAGTCGTCATCGTCCTCCAAGGCGGTTTCCAGCGCGTGGAAGATGCGGGAGTCGTCACGGAGCTTCATCAGTCGCGCGCCAAGCGTGCGCAGTTTGGCCGCGGACAGCCCCCCGACCTCTTGATCCGACCCCTCTTTCTGGTTGCGGGCGGATCGCACGGACTTCGTACTGTCGTTCTTGTCGGACATGGCAGGGCGCTGTTCTGAGTCTATGGAGCCGGCACGAACCGACAACTCGCGGCCCAGGTCGGTACAATTCATCCGTAAAGACAAGCGCTTACTCCCCCAACGCCGAGAATGGGGATGGGCCGGCTCGCATGCCAACAACCGCGCGCGACCGAGGCCCATCCGCCGCGTCTTTGCGGAGGTTGGGGTGCACCCGAGCCGCCCGAAGAAACTCGCGCGCGCCGGCGACCTGCAACATGGCGGCTCGCCTCTCGTCGTTGAGGACGCGGAAACGACGCCATGCGAATTTCAACCTCTGCGACAGCCTTGCTGCCCGACCGCAGGACCTCGGATCCTCTCGCCGCGGTGCGCGGGCGGGTTCGGGTCGACGCCGACCCCGACTGCGACTGGTGGACACCTGACAACCCCGCGCCAGACTCCACGCACTGGGCCGCCGTTGGCCGAGCCGTCGCTTCAGTCGCCACGCGCGAGGCCCCAGCCGATGGGGGAGAGACCGCGTGGACCAAGGAGCAGACCGCGATGCGGGCGCTCGCCCAACGGTATCGGTGCCCGCTCCCACCGCCACGAGACGGCTACGAGTTCGCGGCGGTCGTGCCCCCGCCACCGGGCGTTGGCCCTCGGTGGGTCACCGTCTGCACACATCCCGACTTCGACGAGACCGGGTTTTGGAATCTCGGTGACGCCGCGGTTCGTGTAGGTCGAATCGACCCCCAGACGGCCGATGTGGCCGCGGTATGGCACATCGCGGCGGAGGCCCTTGTCCCGGTCCAGGGCCAGCCGTTTCTCGACATCCTCCCCGAGTTGTTCGAGTCCACGGGGTACAACGAGAATGGACGATGGCACGATTGGCACGAAGCTGAAGACTTCGCCGCACTACCTCACGAGTTGGACGCCTATGGACTGGCGTCGGCGCTGCATCCGGGGAGCAAGATCGGTGGTTTTCCGATCTCTGGCGCCGAGGATCGACTTCTACGCTCGAGCCCACACGGTAACGGGTCGATGACCTATGCGTACGCCCTCGCGAGCGACTTCTTCGACGTCCGGTTCGGCGATGCGGGTGTGCTTCACGTGTGGCTCTCGGAGACCGACGCAAGCTGTAGATTCGACTCGGCCTAGAGTGGCGAGATTGGGCTCGCGGCTCAGCCTGACTGCCCGTTGTCGTACAGCATCAACGCCGTGCACGTTGCAGCCAGGGCGAGCGCGAACTTCGGTTCGAGTTCGTTGCGAACCCAGACCGTCTTGCTCTTTCGCCCAACATCCACAGCAGCGATCTCTTGGTCCTCGCGGATGTAGTAGCCGCGTGGACCGAACATCCCGCCGTGGGCCGGCGAAATGGAGATCTTTCGGTCGCCTTGACGGAGGTGACCGCGGACCTCCCCCTTCTTTTCTCCAGCCAACGTGATCGACCATGGAGCATCGCCAGAGGCCAGGTCACACTCCACCGCCTCTTTCGAATCGACGGCGAAGTCCCCCACGGACACCGAGGACCCCTTTCGCTTGCATGTCACCGCGTAGGAGTCGCCCTCCCGCTGCAGGGTGAACGAGAACCGTCGCTGATCCTGCTTCCCGCTCACGCCCCCGATACCTCCTTCGGCGCCCACTGCCATCCCACGTCGCACCTCGGTCACGTCGTACGCCCCAAAGGCCATGGTTTTCCGGTCCACCCGCTCCACGGGCATCTTGGTCGCGCTCGCCTCGAGACCCGCGGGCACGGTCAGAGCCTTGCAAGCGGCAAGGGAAACCAGAAGGGGAACCAAGCACAGGTGCCGTACATGCATGTCTCCCGCAGACGCGAACCTGCGGGGGTGGATTCACGCGGACCTGAGACCTGGCGCACTGTTCGCCCTCTCGGCAGGCCCAAGCTGCACCGCGCTCCCAAAGCGGCCCTCAATACGCTCTGAGAGCACGCTAGAGGCATCGCCGAGAAAAAAGTGAAAAACACTGACCCGAACGGTCACGGTCGACGCTGGGATGTGTCTCCGAGGTGAGCAGGCCAAGCAGCGCCGCTCCAAGAGTCCAAAATGGCACACCAAGTTCAGAAGTCCCTCGTCATTCCCGCACCCATCGAAGCCGCGTGGACGGCGATCTCCCGCATGGGGGCCGTCGCGGATTGGCACCCCAACGTCGCTGCGGCCAAAGTCCTCACCGACCACGATGTCGGCATCGGCGCGTCCCGACGGGTCGAGTTTCACGGGGGCGGCGGAGCGGTCGAGACCGTCACCGAGCAGTCCGAACACGAGTACGTGCAGATGTCGATGACCGAGGTTCCGCTCATGCAGGACGCCGTGGTCACCATCCGCGTCGCCCAAGCGTCGGCAACCGAGACCGAGGTGACGTTTTCCGTGGTGTATGGCGTGCAGTACGGCCCGTTCGGTTGGGTCGTCAACACGCTGATGATGAAGCGCATGCTCGGCAAGGCGTTCGACACCGCGCTCGCGGGACTGTCGAACCACCTCGCCGGTGGTCTCTCCGCCACGGCCGCGTAGATCCGAGGTCGGCCCCGGCGACCGTCCCTCCCGGATCCTCGGCCGCAGCATACCCCCGACCGCGAGGAGTGCGTCGAGGGTCTCCTCGGTCTCTGTCTCCTCAACGCATCTGCATTCGCGCAGAGCTGGTCGGCCATGGCGCCCAGCCCGACAACGCGATGGCGGAGTCCCCCTGGCACGTTCGCCGGGGGACCGCGGGTGCAGTGATTTGAAGTCGCTAGAAGCTGCAGACCCCGACTCCGCCTTCGTCGCCGAACAGTGGTGAACACAGCTGACCGGCGTCGATCTCCGGGCAGGTGTTGGGCATCGCCAGATCGCAGTAGGGTGTGCAGCACGACGCCCCCGTGCAGTCGAGACTGCCCGTGGGCGCGCATGCCAGACCATCGGCGCACTCTCCGGGGAATCCGCAGTCTTCGAGAGGCTCGGCCGGAAGCGTGGCTTGCTGGACGCACTGGCACGGGCCGTCCGCGTTCGTGCAGGCGCACGTTTGGCCGGCTCCGCACGCATCCGGCATGAGCGGGTCGCACTGCGCCATGCATACAGGCACCTCATCGAAACAAGCCGTCCCCGCCGCCGCGCAAGTAGGCTCGTCCTCCGTCCCTTCGCACAAAGGGGTGCAGATGCCCTCTTCGGTGTCTGCATTGACGAGGTAGCACATCAGTCCGTAGTCACACCCGTCGAACCCGCCGCCTGGCGAACAGACATCGCCGGCGAGGCCCGGCTCGGATCCCACCGAAACGCATTGCCGACCGCTGTATCGGAGCTCGCCACTGGGGATTGGGACGCACTTGGAGGTCCCTCCGCAGTCCTGCTCGAAGACACTGCAGGGCGTGCCGATGCAGTGGGCCTGGACTCCCGGCTCGGCATAGACTCCGCAGTCAAACCCGAAGAAACCGCCGCTGGAGTCATCATCCGTGCCGGGGTCGACAGGACCGATCGTCGAGGTGGTGGAGAGAGTCGACACCGACGTGCCCCCTGGCAACGTCGTGCCCGTGTCTGCGCCGCTCGTGCCCGTGGTCGAGACTGCGGTCCCATCCGCGGCCCCGCTTGACGACGTGGATACCGTCGGACCACATGCGCTCATCGCAAGCCACACGGAGCCGACCATCCACCTTCCGCAACCCACCGACCAACGGTACCGCCCACGATGGTCAGCACGCAAACCGGCTGCTCAAGCCAGGCCCTTGCGCTCGAGTTGCAGCAACTGCACCCGCAGCGCCGCACTCGCTCGCTCCACCGCCACGACCTCGTCCTCGCAAACCGACATGCGTCCAACGAACAGCGCGTGGCGATTCACGTACACCAAGTAGCCTGCCATCGCCTTGCGGTCCCCGGCCGCCAGCTCGTCGATCCGAGCGAGCGTCTCGGTGACGTTGCGCTCGGCAGCGTCGGCCATCGTCGCGGCCAATCCCGACGAGGCCTCCAGCAGTGTGTCGGCACAGGTTGCCCACGACCGATCGCGGAACGCCCCTGCCCCGCGCAGCACTTCGATCCGGTTCGCCTCCGCCTTCCAACGGTGCGACGCATCGCGCAAAAACTCGTGCGCCCGAGCATCGTGGGCCACGTGTTCCAAGTACGGGCGCAGCAGATCCTCCAGCGCGCGATCCAGTTCGTCCCGAAGCCGTTTCGCTTCGCGCTGCGCATTCCAGCGTTTGAACTCCTGGCCGAAGTTGCCCTCGAACAGACCAGACAGGAGCGAGCCAACGCCGGTACTCAGCGCATTCTCGAGGTCGGTCGCCGCAACTGGTTCTGCAACCAACGCACCCCGGGTCTGCCCGGTCCGCCAGCCCTCCCAGTCTCGCGAGGCGAGGCGCATCGGAGTGCCGCCCGATCCGCCCGCGGCAGGAAGGGCCTTGACCGCAGGTGCGGCAAGAGCCGGGATTGCCCGCCGGTCTCCGGCACCGCGATGCTCTTGCGAGTACACGCTGATCGCCTCGAGAAGCTCGTCGACCAGCGCGCGATACGAACCCGCCTCGGCGATCCGGCTCGGCAACTCCCGCATCAGCGAGGACAGTTGCGCGGGCTCATCGAGTAACAGCTGCCCGTGGGCGAGCATCTCCAACGCGAAGTCGCTCGCGCCCAGATCCCAAAACAGATCAAGCAAACTCACGGGCGCATCGCTGCCGCATGGGATCGAGGTCTCCACCGCCCGGCGCATCGCCTCATGACGAAGCTGTGCGTTCCGCCGGGCCCACCATGCCGCGACACCGCCAGTGCCGGCAACAGCACCGGCGGCGATCAGAGCGATCGTGATTGGGTCCATCGGCTCGCGGGACCTACTGTGCGCCTGCGGCCGCTTTCGCCACCGCAGCCAAGAAATCGAACCGCGCTTGGTACACCTGCACCTGAAGCGAAAGCCCTTCGATGTGGTGGCCCTGGCCGTCGATCTCGACGTACTGCACGGGCTTCTTCAGGTCGCGAGCTGCCTTCGCGAACTGCCGGCTCTCGTCCACCGGGACCCGCCAGTCCTTGCTGCCGTGGGTCAGCAGCAGCGGCGCGCGCAGGAGGTCGACGTGCTGCATGGGCGAACGGTCCTTCATCCGGGCCAGCTCCGCGGGGACGTTGGGATCCCCGCTCTCGAGGGCGACCCAGTCGGGGATGTTGGTCGCGTCGTAGAAAGTCTTGATGTCGCTGAAGCCCGCGTGCGCCATGCCGAAGCCCAGCGGGTAGGACTCGTTGCGGCCATTGGTCGCCGCGGGGTAGGTCAGCGCGCGCATCGTTGCGTAGCCACCGTGGCTCCCTCCCTTGACGCCGATCCGGCGCGCGGACAACCCGGTGTGCTCCTCCAGCCACCGCGCAGCGTAGAGCACATCGACGATCTCGTCCCCGCCGAGGTCCTTGTCGTTGAGCGAGTAGAAGTCCTTGCCGAAGCCGGAGCTTCCACGAACAGCTGGCGAGAGCACGGTGAGACCCGCCGCGCACATGATGTTGTCGAACTTGCTGTAGCCGTTGGAGCCCCCGTAGAAGGCGGTAATCATCGCCATGCGCTGCTCTTGCGGCACCGGGTCGCGCGGCTCGAGCAAGAACGCGTGGAGCTGCCGGGTCTTGCCGGTCTTCGGATCCTTGTCGAAGGTCGGGATCTTCACGGTGCTGGCTTTGCAGGCCACGATCCGCTTCTGGAGTTCTGGTTCCAGGGCGAGCACGGTCTCCATGTCGCCGAGCGACTCCCCCCCGCGCCGCATCGAGTACCCCTCCAGGTAGATGTCGGGGGATGTTTGGGTCAGGTACGCGCGGTCACCATGGACGTCGCTGAGCGAAACGGACCCGGGGAGCTTTCGCGTCTGCAGGACCTTCGAGGACTTCGGGTCGATGAGAACGACCGTGGACCCCGCCGGCGTTTTGTGGACGCCCATGACCTTGTCTCCACTGCGTTCGGCCGAGAGGTCCTCCTTGAACCGGGTGACCTGCCGCGTCTTCTTGGTGACCCGGTCGTAGGCGTAGAGGTTGGAGTAGCCGTCGTCGTTGGCGGTGTAGAGCAGTTCGTTGCCGCTCCAGCCCTCGAGCGGAGACGGCGAGTTGCGCGAAACCTTGGTGTTGGTGACGAGCTGAACCTTCGGTGCCTTCTTGCGGAGGTCAACTCGCACGAGCTGCCCCTTGGTGCGATCGCCCTTCACCTGAGCGTTGAAGAACACCTCGTTGCCGTCGGGGGTGAACCGGATGTCGGACCACGTGAACGTGAGGTCCGGCGAGTCGCAGACCACCTCACGCTCCCCCCCGGTCTTGACGTCTCGCACCCGAAGGCACGTCGAGAACGGCGCCTTTTTTCCCTTGCGAGGGAGGTAGGCCACCTGGGTTTCGTCCTCGCTGAACCCCAACCCGTAGACGTAGTCGTGGTGCGTCACCTGCTCGAGCGCGCCCGAGCCCAGGTCGAGCGTCCACAGGTTCATGACCTCGTCGTTCGACTCGTCGGCGTGAAGCCATAGCGTGTTGGAATCCTCGTGGTGGTGAATCCCCCACAGGCTTCGCTTGGACCAGTCCACATCGGAGATCGACTCGCCCGCGCTCAGATCCCAGGTGCCCGACTTCGGGATGTCGAGCATCTTCAGCGCGTACTGCTCACCGAGTTCGTAATAGAAGAGCTTCCCGGTCTTGAGGTCCGGCCGCATGCGGCCGTACGGAAAGCCAGCGAGGAACGGAGCGAGGTCGACCTCCCGCTCGAAGTAGCTGGCAATGCCCTGAACCTCCGGCTCCGGTGCTGCCACGGGCTCGGCCTCTTGCGCTGGCGATGCGCTCCCCACCTCCGGTGGCGCGGAAGGATAGGGCGTCGCCGCGTTGGGCGGTGCGCAACCGAGCGCGAGCAAGAGCGACGCGAGACCGACACTGGCGCGGAGGTTCATCGCGGGCATGACACACCGCGACGACCTCACCGGCAAGTCCTACTTCTTGCGCTTCTTGTAGGCCTTGGCTTTGTTCTTCTTCTGGTAGCGCTTGCGCTCCTGGACGCTCTCCTTGGCGCGATTCAGGTCGCCCTCGGCCTCCTGGAGGTCATCCAGCATCGGCGCGTAGTCGACCTCCGGATTCTCGGCCGCCTGCTGTTGCAGCGCTTCTGTCTTGCGCTTGAGATCTCGACGGGCCTCCTCGTAGTTCCCTTGGTCGACCTGTTCGCTTGCCGCCTGAAGCGCGGACGCGACGTCGAGTTCCTGTGCTCGAACGGTCACGGCGTAGTTCTCGGATGCCTCGGCCTCGGCGGCATCCTGCGTGACCGCGACGGTTGGCTTGATCACGATCTCGACGGGAGCCCCCTCGTCGAGGACATCGCGAAACCGTAGCGTGTAGGAGCCAAGCGCCATCGTGTCCCCCTGGGGCGGCTGGTAGTCCATCCGCACCAGCAGCTCGCGCTTCCGACCCGCGGAGATCGAGCCGACTTTGGCCATGACGACATCTCCATCCACGACGTTGGGGTAGCCGGGGATCTCTCCGGCTTCGATGCCCGGCGCGGCGTCGACTTCGAACGTGACGTTGCGGGCCACGGTCGCGGTGAGTCCCGCAAACTCATCCGCCAGGACCTCGGGGACCTGCTCCCCAGTCTCGATGAAATGGTACCGGCCGCCCCCTGCATCGGCGATCCGCGTCATCAAGTCTTCGTTGTAGTCGAGCCCGACCCCAAGCGTCGTCGTTGCGACGCCTTCGCCGAACGCCTTCGACGTCCAGTTCGCCAGCACTTCGGGTCGGGATTCGCCTTCGTTGGCCAACCCGTCGCTGAGCAACATCAGGTGGGCGAGGGCGTCGTCCCCCCGCTGCGCATGGGTCAGCTCGTTCAACCCGCTCCGTAGAGCCGGACCGAGCGCTGTCCCTCCCCCATCGGTGACCCGGAGCACCGCTCGCCGAAGTGCTTTGCCGTTGCCCACCTTCGCGCGGTGGGTGTGCACGTTGACCCGGTCGTCGTACGAGATGAAGGTCATGCGGTCTTCCGGGTCGAGTTTACGGATCGTCTCCATGGCCGCCTGTTTCGCCGCCGCGAGCTTCTCCCCGGCCATGCTCCCGCTCCGGTCGAGAACGAGCGCCAGGTCGAGCGGAGGACGCTCGCCCCCTGGAACCTCGACCGCTTGAACCCGGACCAGTACGTCGAGATGCCCAGCAGTCCCAGCAAGGACTTTGCCGTACTGCGGGACGACCTCGACCGACAGGCTCCCCGCTTGCGACGGAGTCGTCGACTGCATCGAGTCTGCCTTGGCGGGGGCCTCATCTGGCCCGTTCGCCACCGCCAGAGGCTCCGGCTCGGCAGTGTCGACCTCTACCGGTGTACATCCCGCCGTAGCGCTCAACGCCACGACCCCCATCATCCATCGTCGGTTCATCATCGTCATCACCTGCTCCAACGCCTCGGAGGCGTGGCGGCTCTCAACGCACGACAGAGGCCTTTGGCCTGGCAAAAAGCGAACTTTCCGGTCACAAACAGCCGAAACAAACAGCCCATCCGGCGGTACCACGAACACAGCGGTACCCTGGTTCCCGTGAATCCGCAGGACGTCACTCGCCAGGCCACGGCGTCTACGCTCCGCCCCCCCGAAGCGGAGGTCGCCACTGTGAACGAAGGTGCCGAACCGTCCGTCGCAGAACTCCGGCGGGGGGTCAGCATCGGTCGGTTCGTGATGATCGACCAGCTCGGGGCGGGGGCGATGGGCGAAGTGGTGCTCGCGTATGACCCGGACCTGCACCGCCGCGTCGCCATCAAGGTCCTCCGCGCGAGCCTGTTCTCGAGTTCGGGCGGCGCCGCAGTTCAGCGCATGCTGCGAGAAGCCCGGGCGATGGCAAAGCTCTCCCACCCGAACGTCATCACCGTGTTCGAGGTCGACCAGATGGACAGTGGTCAGAGCTTCATCGCGATGGAGTTCGTCGACGGCGGCACCCTACGGGACTGGAACTCAACGTCCCCGTCGTGGAAGCAGGTGGTCGAGGTCTACGCGGCCGCAGGCGCCGGCCTTGCGGCAGCGCATGAGCAAGACCTCGTCCACCGCGACTTCAAGCCGGACAACGTCCTGATGGGATCCGATGGCCGTGTCTGCGTGACCGACTTCGGCCTCGTCGGTGCGCTCGACATCGACGACGACCCGGCCTCCAGTGTTCGAGAAAGTGTGCAGGACACCGCGGCCTCCGGCTCGGGACGGATTTCGGCCGAAGCCGAGGTCACGCTCACGCGCACCGGAAGCATGCTCGGAACCCCCGCGTACATGGCACCCGAAGCGGGCAAGGAGCTCGACGCACGCTCGGACCAGTTCTCCTTCTGCGTGTCGTTGTACGAGGCCCTGTACGGGCACCGACCGTTTGCTGGCGATACCCTGGCCGAACTACGAGCCAATGTCTGCGACGGCCGTCGACTCGAGATTCCCCGCGAGACCAAGGTGCCCCGACGCGTTCAGAACGTGGTGGAACGCGGTCTCGCCAACGACCCTTCTCAGCGGTGGCCCGACATGCGCAGTCTCTTGGTCGCTCTGCAGCGCAACCCTGCGGAGCAAAAGGGACGCTGGCTGTTTGGCGCAGTGGCTCTTGGGCTAACCGGCAGCGCCCTATCCATCGCCGCGGGCCTCGGAGCCATCCCGGAGCCCGCATGCTCGGACGGGAGCCCACGAGTGGAGGAGGTCTGGAACCCGAAGCGCTCGTCCAGCCTTCGGGACTCGTTCGCCGGTGCCAATGCCGATGCCGCACCCAAAGCCCATCAAGCGGTCGAGGATGCTCTAGCCTCGTTCACAGACGAGTGGAAAGCCGGACACCTCGACGCCTGCGAGGCACACCGCGTCCGCGGAGAGCAGTCGGGGAGCCTCTTCGATCGTCGCATGCTCTGTCTGCAGCGCAGGCTCGATCGCGTCGACACCTTGCTCGACGCCTTCGCGACGCCCCAAGCCTCGACCGTGGCGGCCGCAAACAACATCGGCGGCGCCATGCCGTCGGTCGACACCTGCGCGAACACGGAGTTGCTCGCCAGCATGGTCCCGCCTCCAGATGCCCCGGACATCCGCAAGGAGTGGAAGCGGCTGCACCACGAGATCGACCGGGCCGATGCGCTGGGCGTCGCGGGGCGTGAAGCCGACGCGCTCGCAGCATTCGCTGAGATTCGCGAGAGCATCCAGACCCTCGACCACGGGCCCCAGCTCGCCCGGTACCTGCAGAACTACGGCAACGCGTTGCTGCGGAACAACCGATTCGAGGACGCGGTCGAGGTGCTGCGCTCCGCTCCCGAAGCAGCCGCACGCGCAGACGATCCTCGCATCGAGGCCAACGTTTGGCTGCTCCTCGCGAAAGCCCACGGGTTCGGCCTGGGAGATCCCAAGACCGCATCTTGGATGGCACGCGCCGCTGAAGTTGCAGGGCAGCGAGCAGGCGGCGACCCAACGACGCAGCTCAACATCCAGTTTACCCGTGCGATTCTCGCCCAAGAGGCTGGCGACTATGCGCAAGCCGTCGAGGCCGCCGAGAGGACCGTAGCCTCCGCCGAGATCGTGTTCGGCCACGCCCACCGAAACACGTCGGCGTCGTATGGAACGCTTGGCAACGCGTTCCACAAAGTCGGCGAGTTGGACAAAGCCCGCGAAGCTCACCGAACCTCGCTCGAGATCGACCGCGGACTCCACGAAGGCCCGCACGCAGACATCGGCCACTCGCTGATCAACATCGCGCTGCTCGACGATGACGCCGGCGCCCCCGAGACCGCCAAGGCGGGTTACGAAGAGGCCCTGAGAGTCTACGAGCAGGCCGTGGGCACCGACCATGCCTTCTATCGAAGCGCCCAACTCAACCTGGCCGGCAACGCAGCCAAGCGCAAAGACTTCGACGCCGCTCGGAAGGGCTACCGGGAGATGCTCGCATTCTACGAGGAGACCCTCCCCAAGGGTCATCCCGACTTCGGCACGATCTACATCAACCTGGCCGAAGTCTCGCTGGCCGAGGGCGAGCTGGATGCCGCGCTCCGAGACGCCAAACGAGGCCTCGCGCTCCGGGTGGAGGCGCTGGGTCCGGACCATGCCGAGGTCGTGCTTGGCCGACTTACCCTTGGAAAGGTCCTGTTCGCGCGCGAGGAGTTCGTTGCCGCGGAGGAGGAACTCCGAGAAGCGCTACGGGTTGCAGACGCCTCCCTGCCCCCGGAGCACGGCGATCGCGTGGACGTGCTGCTTCTTCTTGGGGAAGTGCTGATCACGACCAATCGACACAAACAGGCGGAA
This sequence comes from Nannocystales bacterium, assembly GCA_050633305.1. Taxonomy (GTDB): domain Bacteria; phylum Myxococcota_A; class Polyangia; order Nannocystales; family Nannocystaceae; genus CAJXVA01. The sequence goes on along the minus strand of JBOEGF010000014.1, from coordinate 400,315 downwards.
CCGCTCGTCAACCTCGCGGTCGAGCTCGCACAGGACAGACCAGGCAACCGCCTGAAGCGGGCACAAGCCCTGCTCGCTTCGACTCGGTAGTGTAGCGGAACCGGCGTCCTCCCCATCGTTGTCGGTCTGCAGCGTTATCCGCGGACTCGCCGCCGCCGGGTCCATCCGCCGAACAAGGCCAACAAGAACCAAGGTGTGAGCCCCGAGGTGCCCGAGCCCGTCACGCGACAGCCCGAACCGTCGCCCTCGGCGTCCCCACTGGGCCCGCTCGACGCATCCCCGTCGTCTGTCGTGGTGCCCTGGGAGCCGTCGGTCTCGAACGGCTCGGTGGTACTGGCGTCCCCCTCGGTCCCTGCTGAGCCCGAAGAACTCGAGGTCTCCGGTGGCGGAGGCTCCACCCCAACGTAGATCGTGAGCAGTTCAGATTCCCCCACATTGCCGAGGCCATCCTCAGCGACCGCCACGACTTCCCACGCGCCTTCTGGGAACACGACGTCGGAAAAGATGAACGGCGGATCGGCGTCTATCTGGGGGAGAAGTTCGCCGTTGACCTGCAAGCCCACGCTGAAGATGCCCGCCATGTCTTCGGCCTCCACTTCGAGCGTGGCGGAGTGCATTGCGGCATCGACCACAACATCCTCGGACGGCGCGGAGAACTCAACATGCGGCGGGCCATCGTCCTCGACGGCCCGCACGGCGGCACCAACGTTGATTCTCGGCCCGACGAGCACCCCCTCTGCCTGCGGAGTCCCCGTGGCGATGAGGAGCTGCCTGAGCTGAGTAGGAGAGAGTTCGCGACCGGCTTGCGCAAAGGCGTCGAGCACCAAAACGGAAGCTGCTGTCACCAGGGCAGAGGCGCTGCTCGTCCCGCCAAATCCTTCGTCGTAGCGCTGCCGGGGGTCGTTGCCATAGGAGGCGTGGGTCCCGTACCCGGTCGTGAACACGTCGCGGCCCCAAGCCTGGACGTCGACGCGGCTTCCGTAGCTGCTGAAGTCGGTCGGGGCCAATGAATCGGGCTCGCCCGCCCCGACGATGAGCGCCCCGCTGTCCCCACGCTCACGGTAGAACTCCAGTGTGGGCGCGTCCAGGTTGACCGAGCCATTGCCTGCGGCTCCCACGACGAGAATGCCCGCGTCGGTCGCCATGCGCGAGAGCATCCAGAAGACCGAGTCGACCTCCTTGGGTGCACCTGCGAATTGGACGCCCTCGATCTGCATCTCGAACAAGACGACGTCACCAGGCTCCGATCCAGCCAGCGCGTTGAGCACGGCAGTCTCCGCCCGATCGACCCCCGACGGCGTGTACTGAGGGAACACGCGGACCTCGCTGCCCGGGCACAGCCCGTCGACGCCGTAGTCCCCCACGTCCGCGACCAGGATGCCCAGCACCGCCGTGCCGTGGTCGGCGAAGTTGGTGCCCAAGGCGGCGCCGGGTTCGGGCTCGATACCGGCGTCCTCCAGCTCCTCGTGAGAGAGTGTCCATGCGTACTCGATGTCCGAGACCTGGATCCCGCTACCGTCGTAGCCCAGCGCGATGGCGTCGTCGAAACTCATTCCGGGGGACTCTCCACGATAGTCCTGGAACCCGGTGAGATCCGGCGTCGGGGGGTCGATGTCGGCGGGAGGCGGGGCGTGCGTCGCTTGAAACGAGACGAACTCCACCACGTCCAGCGCTTGCAGCTGGTCGCCCACGTGCCGAAGTTCGGTCGCGTCGGCCGTCTCGAGTTCCACGCGGAACAGGCCCTCGAGGTCGGGCTGCTCCCGCCCGGAGCGTTCTCGGGCACGCCGCGCGAACGCATCAATCGCCTCGGGGGGTGCATCGAACAGGGGTGTCAGTCGCAGCCCCGTCTGGACCGCCAAGTCTTCCAGCGTCGACATGTTGAGGCCGGTGGTCGAGTTCACACGCCCCGGGTCCGTCCGACGGACCGCTGCGGCATCGGTGAACTTGACGACCAGGCGGTGGTCCTTCGCGCTGCGACCCGGCATCGGGTGCGGGAGCGGTGCCTTGGCGAGCGGCCGCCGAGGTTCGACGGCCAGTGTCCCGCCTCGTAACGCCATGGAGCTCTCTTGCCCCTCTCCCCCCGCGGATTCCTCCGGCGTGCATCCGACAAGCGCGCCAACCGCCAACGCAACCAATCCCGCCACAGCGCCCGAGCGGGTCCCAGTTGAGCCGCTCGACCGTCGTCGCGTCAGCCTCGGTACGTACCCGTGAAGGAACGCGACACAGGATCGAAACTGCGCAATCTGCATGTCCGCGCTGTAGTGGGGCGGGCGATGCCAATCGATTCCTGAACCATGTCTTTCGTTTCCTCGGAGAGAGCGGGCCCAGTGGCTGGCGCCGGAGACGAAGCTGATGCGCGGAACCCCAACCGGATCCAGATCGGTTGTCTCCGGCGCGGAGCGCTCGACAGCGGGTTGCCGCGCCTCGGCGAGAAATGGCACAGTGGGTCACCTTTTTCGCGTTCCAGGAAATACCTGCGATCCCGGACGCGTCGTTTCGTTCTCGAGGACTCCTAGATGCACGCGCTCTACCGCTCTTTCGCCCTCTCGCTCGCCCTCGTCGTCGTGGGTCCTGGTTGTGACAAGAGTCAGGGTCCCGCCGCGAAAGGGGCGGCCTGCAACTACGCCGCGGACACCCCAACGAAAGGCTGCGCGGCGGATCTGTATTGCCATCCCACCCGTGACTCGGAAGGAGCACTGGTTCTCGAGGCCAATGGACCCGATAAGAAGTCCGCAGTGGGAACCTGTCAGGCCAAGCTCGCTGCCGACGCAGCGTGCACCAAAGACAGCGTCTGCGTCACGGGACACACTTGCGGTTTCAAGGACCCGGCGGTCGACGAGGGCCACTGCGTCCCCAACGGCGCGGACGTCCGATGAGGCAGTTTCGCCGCCGGCTCTCCGTGGCGACTCGCCGCTGCCGCTTGCTTGGCGAACCGACCGCGGCGCAACCCGATCCACTCACAACGGTTCGCGTTTGCCGTCTAGCCAAGCCTCGATCTCGGCAGCTTCCGTCGCAAACTCTGCTCTCGGAGTGAAGTACGCGAGCGCCTGAAGAGCGAGCTCCCGCGCGTCCTCTCTGTGCACAGGGCCGTGAGCGACCTGCCAGCGGACCTGCGCGACCGCAAAGGCTGAACCGGCACGAAACGCGGACGGTTTGAGGGCCTCGAGCCGTCCCCACGACGACTCGGCCAACGGCTGCGCCCCTGTGACGTCTCCTCGCGACAGCAAAACCTGGGCTAGGCCCGTTTCGACCCCGGCCCGCTCGAGCGGTGACACGTCGGCAGACTCCATCAACTCCAGCACTCCCCGGAACTCGGCCTCTGCTTCGGCCGTCTTCCCGAGCTGCATCAGCTCATCGGCAACATGGGCTCGCGCCCCGAGAACTCGTGGGTCCGTGGGGTCCCGCTCGCGCTCGAGCATCGCTCGCGTCGCGCGATGTTCCGCGAGGGCCTCGGCGTGCCGGCCCTGTCGGGACTGCAAGTACCCGATGCGATGCCCGATCGATGAGAGATAGCCCGTGTCTCCACCCGACCGCTTTGCGAACTCGCGATTGCGCCGGCTCTCGAGCTCGGCGCGCCCGAACTCGCCTCGTTTTCGCAGCGCCACCGCGAGATTCTGGTACGCCGTGCCCAAGGTCCGATACTCGACACGAACCGAGCGGCGGTGCGAGCCCCTGGACTCGCGGTCGAGCGCGTCCGCATCCGCGAATCGGCCCTCCGCGATCAAACGGAAGACCTCTGCCGAATCGGGGTCCGCAGCAATGATGCGACGTTGATGCAGCTCGATGACGAGCCGTAGCTGTTCCTCGGTCTCGCCATGCTTCCCCTGCTGATCGAGGACCGCAGCGAGTTCGGAACGAGCCATGGACACGTTGGCGTGGTCGCGGCCCAACGCACGCACCAAGGACTCGACGGCCTCCCGATAAATGGCTTCCGCCTCGGGGTAGCGATGCTGCCACATCAACGCGAACGCCAACCGGCGGTGAAGCGCGCCCAGACTTGGATGGTCCGGGCCCAGGAACCCGTCGTAGGTTTCCAGCATCTCGCGCAGAAGCACCTCGGCCTCGTCGGCACGCGAGAGGCCGACGAGAAGGCTTGCAATCTGCCCCTGCAGCTCGAGTCGGAGCATCGGTTCAGAATCGCTCACCAGCTGCGCCGCCGCACGCAGCTCTTCGAGGGCCTCCGCCCGCTTGCCCTGCTTGCGAAGCACTCTTGCCAGCGCCCCTCGCGTGAGCGCCTCGCGGCGAGGGTCGTTCCGTATCAGTGCTTCGGCCACCTCGCGGTACCGAAGCCCCTCCTCAGCCCGACCCACCCGGCCGCCCACGAGTCCTATCAGCCGGGTCGCCGCACCGTGTGCAAGGCTTTCCTTTCGCGACGTCAATGCAAGCCTCAAGGCCTCGCGGAGGCTCGGCTCGAGGCCATCGTGCTCGTGCCCCGCTCGCATGTCCGAGACGTCGTAGGAGAGCGCTCGGGCCCATGCGACCTCGGCCAGCAACGGGACGTACGTGAGCCCCTCGGCGCGCAGCGACGCCTGCGTTGCGATCTCTTGGGCGAGCGGGTAGTGCCCCGCAGAAGCCTCGGCACGCGAACGCGCGACCAGAGCCTCCACCTCTGCGACGCTCGCCTCCTCATGCGCAGCGGGCGGCGGGACGTCGTCGCCGAGCGCATCCAGGTCGGCGCAACGCTGTAGCGGGTCGAGCTGAGTGACGATCTCGGAGGCACGCTCCAGCACGTCCGCATCCGCCTCCGCGAACACGGTGGTCGCCGCCTGGAGCCCAGCCTTGGCGCGGTGAAGACATCGCATGCGTTGCGCCATCACGTCTGCACTCTGCTCTCCTCGCAGTGTCGTCGCCTCGCACGCCTCGGTGTACATGGACTCCCAGTCCGCAGCGTAGGTCTGCAGCGCGGCGCGTGTCCGGGCCCATGTCGTCTCGGCGTACGAGAGATCGGTGCCGAGCATGGAGCGCTCCAGCTCGAGTGCCCTCGCGTCGTCCCAGATCCCAACGAGCTGGTCGTGGGCCCCGGCACAACGTTCGTCGCGCGTGCTCACGACAGACGCTGCACCGACAGCGATGAAGGTCGCACCAACACCGATGAGCATCAACGTCCTCCGAGACGACCACGGTTTTAGGCTGGCCGACAGCGCCTCCACCAGCGCCTCCACACTCGGCCATCGAGCCTCGGGGTCGAGCTCGAGTCCACGCTCGAGGGCTGTGGTCACGCGTCGCGGGACCGTCGGGTTTCGCGGAGCTCCGCGTCGCCCCGAGGTCACACGTTCGAACAACCCGTCGATCGTCTCTGCCGCGAAGGGGTGCTCACCATGCAAGGCCTCCCAGAGCCCAACACACAGCGCAAACTGATCCGAAGCCGCCCCCGCAGGGAGCCCGCGGATCTGCTCGGGAGCCATGTAGGCCGGAGTCCCGACGGATTTGCCGGTCCTCGTGAGCGACACATCTACCGTCGAGAGCAACTCGGCCGGCCGCGGGCCGTCCGCATCGACAGACGATTGCTCTGCCGGGTTCGACCGCGCCAGCCCAAAGTCCAGGACCCGAACCTCGGGCGCTCCGGCCGAGTCGAACCCGACCATCACGTTGTCAGGCTTGAAGTCTCGATGAACGACTCCGACCGTGTGCGCCGCCGCAAGCCCTCTTCCAGCTTGGACGTAGGCTTCGACCAGCACCTTCCACGGGTGCTCCTTCTCGGACTGCCATGTGCTCAGCGACTCTCCGTCGACGAACTCCATCGCGATGTAGAACTCGGCGTCGTGCTCACCCACCTCGTACACCTGCACGATGTTTGGGTGACGAAGCCGCGCCATGGACTTGGCCTCCCGCAGGAGACGTTCCCGCGATGACCCTTCCGTCGGGCTCGAGAGAACTTTGACGGCGACCTTGCGTTCGAGTCGCTCATCGTAGGCGGCGAACACCGTCCCCATCGCACCGGCACCGAGCTGCCGAAGCACCACGAAGCGCCCGATCTTTGGGGCCTGCTCGGCCCGGCCAAACAAGCGTGCGCGCAGGCGGGCCTTCGCTGCGTCCACCCTGACGGTGTGGGGCCCAGGCCGCAGGATGTCCGGGAACGTGCCGTCGAGTGGGGAGTCGGACATGGCTGTTCACTGGGCGCGCGCAGTTGCTGGACGTCGCGTACGGTGCTCCGCTCCTGAAGTGGGGCACCGCGGTCGAATCGATTCCCACCGAAGGCACGTCGCGCCCTTCTTTTCTCTCCCCAGGGGTGCGAGTCGCGCAGCCCGACTGCCCGGCAATGTGCTCAATCCCCGGCACCCCGCTGTTTGGAGAGCAGCTCACGGACGTTCTCCGCCCACGTGTCGATTTGGGTACTGGTCGACTGTAAGGCCTTCGAAGAGCCCGAAAGCTCGTGAATCTTCTCCTCCAGCTGCAGGCGGGCGCGGCGAATCCGGCTGCGAATCGTCCCTTCGGGGGCCTCGACGACGGCGGCGATCTCGGGCCCAGTCAGCGATTCCCAGACGTGCAGCTCGAGCGCGATCTGATAGTCGAGGGGGAGACTGCGGAGCGCCTCGAGGAAGATCCGCGAGTCCTGTTTCTCAGCGATCAGCCCCGTGACGCCCGGCGAGAGGTCGACCGCCGAGAGCGAGCCCAACGGCACGTCGACCCTGCGACGTTTCTTTCCGTAGTGGGCGTACAAGACCCGGCGCGCGATGGTGAACATGAACGCGCGAAATCGGTGGTCCTCGCGAATCCGATCACGGCTCCCGACACACGCAAGCAAGGTCTCCTGCGTGAGGTCCTCGGCGACGTCCTCCGCCTTCGAGAAGAAGAAGCGAAACAGAGAGTCGAAGTGGCGGTCGAACAGCTGCTCGCCCGCACGCTGATCGCCTTCCCGCCAACGGCGCAGCAGCTGCTCATCTGTCGCCACGTTCCCGTCAGTACCACGCGAGGCCTCGCGCCGCCTGCCCCGCTTGGGGCGCAGCCGAACTCCGGACTCAAGGCGTGTCGAGACACCAAGGCAACGAGAGGTTGTCGACGTACCAGCCGCGGTCCTCGCCCGAGTTCCCGTCGATCGTGTCGTAGCCGAACCGGAGTTGCCCGCTCTGGCCCTCGAAGGCGCTGGTATCGAGGACGATTGGATCCCATGCGTCGCCCGCTCGATCGGTGACCGGCAGGCAGAACGGGAAAGCGTCCGTCTCGCTGCAATCGACGAGCGTGGTCCACTTCCCACCCCCATCGACAGAGATCTCGATCGTCTTGCTGTCGTAGGCGGGGTTTCCCCTCGCAACAAATCCGCCCTCATCGAGGTGCCACGAGTCGAACGTCATCATGCTCGGCACCACGAAGAAGGGGCTGACCGCAGACGATGTTTCCTGATGACTACCCGCGCCATAGGGCGCGACGAGGTTACCGTCGGTCCCGAGCGCCTCACCGAATGAAAAGGCGATCGCGGGATCACCAGAGGCGTTCGGCGGAGCGGCGTCGTAGCGGCCCCAGTCCCCAGTGAGCACCCAACCGGACAAAGAGTTGTCTTCGGCAAAGGTCGACGTGGGAGCCTGAGCCTGGCAGTCGAGGCATCCCCCTGCCACGCAGTACCCACACCCACCCAGCTCGTCGGGACACGCGGAGCAGGTTTGCTGCCAGTTGGGAGGGTCGTTGGAGACGCACACGCCAAGCTCGCTGCAGCTATCAGCAACATTGCACTCGCTGGATTCCTCGTCTCCGCATGCGGAGCCCACGCGCGTCGCAACGACACGGCAGTCGCCATTGGACGCGCAGGTCCCCTCACCGCAAGCCTCATCAAATCCGGCACACTCCGTCGAGTCCTCGCATCCACATCGGGTGCCGAAGTTGACGTCGTCGATGTACCAGCCTTGCTCCTCTCCGCAGCAGTCGTCCAGTGTGTCGTAAAGGATCTCGACAATCGCCGGGCTGCCGACGAGGTCTTTGGGCACCGGAATGAAGACCTCATCCCAGTCACTCGGAGAACGTGGACCCAACTCCTCGACACAGAAGGCAGGGGCCGGACGGGTCGTCGAACAATCCACCAGAACGGTCCATCGCTCGCCGCCGTCGGTCGAAACCCGCACGATTCGGTTGTCGGCGGCAACATCACCGTTGCTCGGGTTCCCCGCTTCGTCGACGTGCCAGGACCGGAACTCCAGGAACTCGGGCAACACCGAGACAGGCGAGCGGATCGATGACGTCTCCACCTCTGCCCCGGGATAAGGCTCAGCACGGTTTCCATTGGTTCCGACGACGAGGCTCGAGAACTCGACCGGCGCCTTGGTAGCCGTCTCGGGGGCTCGGTAGAACAACGCCCAATCTCCCGAGAGTGTCCACCCCTCCAGCGCCGCGGAGCCAGCGAAACCGTTCACGGATGCGAAGCCGTCGCAGCCGACACATGCACCCTCGTCGCACGAACAATAGCCTTCACCCAGAGGGCAGTCCGCACACGCCGACCCATCCGCCGACAGATTCGAAACGCAAGCACCTGCGCCATCGCAGGTGTCGGCAGCATTGCAGGACGACACCGCCGAGTCCCCACACGGCGTGCCGGCGGGGAAGTCGACCGCCTCGCATACACCTGAGGAACAGATGGCCTCGCCGCACTCTGACTCGGCGACGCAGTCTGAATTCTGCGTGCATTCGGCCTCACCGCTGGGGCCACTGCTGCTCTCGCTGCCCGTACTCGTCTCCACCGGGCAGTCGCAGGAGCCCAGGAGCCCAGCGGTGCACACCTGGGTACTGGTCGACCCGTCGGGACAGAAGCAGGCCAGAACTTCCCCCTCCGTGCACTGCGAACCCGTCGTCGATCCAGCGTCGACGGCTTCGCATCGACCCTCGCGACAGACCTCTCCTTCGACCGGACACTGTTGGTCGGACGCACAGTCCTCGAAATCCAGACCGAGCGAACACCCCATCGAGAAGGCCGCAAGAGAGAGGAAAAGGATGGCTCTGGAACCCTGTTTACTCTCCATCAACCCGGCGACATCGTGAACCAGGCGCCGAGAAAAAGAAACAAGTCGGGTGCATCAGACCCCGCCCTCGGGGGCGCGTAGACACACGACAGAGCCCGCGCATGTCCCCAGCATGGAACCAGAAGATGGCCCGAAAACCGCAAGGGAAGGAATGCTGGCATCGGCACATCGCCACGGAAACGCCAGCGGTCCATGGGTCCCTGTCGCACACTGTGTGAGCGTCTCTCGTGATGTCGTCCGAAATCATGAGACCGCCTTGTCGCGAGCGATACACAATTAACGTTCGGTCGAGAGACCACATGTCGCAGTCACCTGTGACGACGCCAAAGCTCAGCCGACTGCTACCCCAGCGGCTCGATGCGCGTCCGCAGCGAAGTCCCCAGCGCCGCGATCCCAGCCCGCAAGTTCTCTGCCTTCGCATCATCCGCGGCCACCGGGATGTCGACGTACAACAGTCCGACATCTTCGTTCGTCCCTAGAGACTGCCCGACGATGTTCACGCCAGACTCCGCGACCACGCGGTTCGTCTCCGAGAGCACGCCTGGAACGTTGCGGTGCAAGTTGATGATGCGACTGACGGCACCGCCGACCTTGGGGGAGGGCACGTCGAGGTTGGGCAGCGTGACCGACCCCATGGTGCTGCCGGATCTTCGAAAGCGGTCGAGCGCCTGTGCGACCTCGAGACCGATATTGGCCTGAGCCTCCTGCGTGCTGCCGCCGATGTGCGGGGTCAGAATCACGTTGTCGAGCCCTCGCAGCGGGCTCTCGAACGGCTCGGCGTTGCTGGCGGGCTCGGTCGGGTAGACGTCCACTGCAGCGCCCGCGAGCGCCTTGGATTCGAGCGCAGCGTGCAGGGCATCGATATCGACCACCTTCCCCCGGCTGAGGTTGATGAGGTACGCGCCCCTCTTCATCTTCCCGAGCTCGGCCGCCGTCATCATGTTGCGCGTGGTCTCGGTGTCGGGCACGTGCAGCGAGACGAAGTCCGAAGACTCGAGCAGGCCATCCATGGTGCCGACCGAGTTCGTATTGCCCAGCGGAAGTTTCTTCTCGATGTCGAAGTACTGGACGTTCATGCCGAACGCCTCGGCAAGGATGCCCAGCTGGCTGCCGATGTGGCCGTAGCCGATGATGCCCAGCGTCTTGCCACGCACCTCATGTGCACCCGTGGCGCCCTTCTCCCACGAGCCCACGTGCGCGGCTGCATTGCGGGGGAAGATCCGCCGCGCCAGCATGACGATGTCTGCCATGACCAACTCGGCAACACTTCGGGTGCTGGAGAACGGGGCGTTGAAGACGGTGACACCGCTGGCCCGGGCATGCCCCAACGCGACCTGGTCGGTACCGATGCAGAAGCAGCCGATGGCGTCGAGCCGCGGCACCGCGTCGAGCACCTTGGCGGTGATGTGCGTCTTGCTGCGGATCCCGACCATCACGGGACCCGCTGGAAGGGCATTCAACGCCTCGATGAGCTCATCTTCGGTGAGCCCCTTGTTGATACGGGTGACGGCGTAGCCGTCGTCCACCAGCGATTTTTCCGCCGTGGCGTGGACTTTCTCGAGCAGGAGCGCAGATGCGGTCACAGCCGGATTGTGGACCAACCCCGTGGTGAGGGCCACCGCCGCATTTGCAGGCCGCAGCTGCTGGGGACTATGGTCCCGCCGATGTCTCCAAGGGGCCCAAACCTGGGACGATTGGCCAAGACCCTACGTCGTCACGCGAGGGACGGTTGGCAACGCGCGGTCTTCTCGCGCCCTGGCGCAGATGACGAGGCCCCCGAGGTCTTCGAGGGCGACGACACCGACGCCATGATCGAAGCCGCCACCCGTGCCGCGACCGAAGGACGCGTCAAGCAGATGCTGGTGGTCGACGAGCGCACCCGGGTCCGGGTCGATGCGCGATACGGCAAGGCCAAGGTCCTCAAGATGAGCGAGGAGCGAAAATCCAAGGTCATGGGCGGCAAGGACCGGGTGCTCCAGCCCGATGGCAGCGCCGACCTTCTCCGTGTCATCGGCATCATGAATGCCGACGGCACCATCTCCACCAAGTCGGCAAAGAAATACAAGCAGGTCAACCACTTCGTCGAGCTGTGCCGACCGGGCTGGGAGCGACTGCTCGCCCACCGCAAAGCCACCGCCGAAAAACCGCTGCGCATCGTGGATGTCGCTTGCGGAAACGGCTACCTAACGTTCGTCTTGGCGGAGGCGCTGCGACTCGCCGAGATCCCGAGCACGCTGTGGGGTGTCGACATCCGAGACGACGTGGTCTCCAACTGCCGCCAGCGCGCCGAGACGATGGGCTGGACGAACACCAAGTTCACCGTGGGTCGGATCGCCGATGTCCGGCCGACCGAGGCGCCCGACATCTTGCTGGCGTTGCACGCCTGCGACACCGCGACCGACGAGGCGTTGGCGCTGGGCATCCGCTCCGAGGCCCCGGTTCTGCTCGTCGCACCGTGCTGCCAGCGCGAGCTCGCGGCACAACTTGAAAGCAGCGCCCAGGGAGCGATGACAAAACACGGCCTGCTGCGCCGAGAGTATGGCGCGGTGCTCACCGATGCTCTGCGCGTGGAGATGCTGACCGCCTGCGGCTACAAGGTCGACGTCGTCGAGTTCGTCGAAAGCACGCACTCCGCAAAGAACCTCCTGCTCCGAGCGCATCGCAAGCCAGGATCCGCGAAGGCTCCCACTCCCGAAGCGCTGAGCCAGCTGCAGAAGCGCTGCGCAGAGGTGGGTGTTCGGCCAACCTTGCTCAAGCTCCTCGAGAATCCACCATCGGCGTGACCCACTCGCGCCGGATCGTGGCAACCTTTCCGGTGTGAGAGTTTGCGCGGTCGTTGCGGGTTTGGTGCTGGTTGTCGGCTGTAACGATGAGGGCAACTCCAGAGAGGCCACCAGCCTCACCACCCTCGGTCCGGTAACCGCTACGGCTACGGCGACCGACTCCGCAACGCAGGGCACCAACACAAGCGGGCCCACGACCGGCGACTCCCAAGGCGTGACCAGTGCGGATGACACCGGCAGTGGGGCGCTCTTCGACATCGGCACGCTCCCCGATGCAGGCGGCCCGGGACCATCGGGGCCTGTCATCCCCGAGACCTGTGAGCAGGCAGACGCAGGGGAGTCATCGGTGGGCTGTCTGTTCTACGCGGTCGATATGGACAGTGCGAGCGACGGCCTTCCCTACGCCATCGTCACGGCCAACGTGCAGACGGATGTCCCGGCCAACGTTTCGGTGCAAACCCGGGAAGGCGGAATCTGGACCGACATCCAGGCGCCGGTCACGATCGCGCCACTGTCACTCCACGAGTTCATGGTTCCGGACCGGCACCAGGAGAACACCGGGATTCGAGCCGCAGGCGCCTACCGCATCGTGTCCGACATTCCGATCGTCGCGTACCAGTTCAGCCCCATCGATGGTGCCTCGTCGTTCTTGTCCGACGCCTCGATGCTCTATCCAGTCCCCACGCTGGACTCGATCAACCACGTCATCAGTACCCAGTTCATCTCTTCGTCACCAGGCGCGGGCTACCCCTACGTGACCATCGTCGGCACCGCCGACGGCACCAGCGTGCAGTTCACCGCCACCAACGCTACGACGGCAGGTGGAGGCATTCAGGCCGCCGCGCCCGGGCAGACCATCACCATCTCACTGCAGGATGGCGACGTGGCCCAGATCGTCGCGGCCAACCAGGCCAACTCCATGACCGGCTCACGCATCGTGACCGACGAAGACCACCCGGTCGCGGTCTTGCCCGGGCACAGCTGCATCAACATCCCCAGCAACGTCTGCTGCTGCGACCACCTCGAGGAGCAGCTCTCGGGCGTCCGTCAGTGGGGCCAGAACTTCGTCGCCGCGCACATGCCCGTACGCTCGGCGGGCAACCCCGAGGCCACCTTCTGGCAGGTCTACGCCTCCGAAGACGGGACTACCATTTCGTTCGACTTCGACCCCGCGCTCTCCGGCCTACCCGGGCCCTCAATCAACCTCGATGCGGGCATGGTGGGTGAGTTCATGGTCACGGCGCCCGTCGGTACCGAGGCCGACTTCGGCATCAGCGCCACGAAGCCGATCGGCGTCGTCGGCTACATGGTGGGTGCCGAAGCCCTGGGCTCAGACATCGGCGACCCTGCCATGGCGCAGTACGTATCGGTGGAGCAGTTCCTCCCGCGCTACGTTGTCCTCGTGCCCGGGACGTGGGTCAACGACGTCTTCGTCCTCACCCGCCCGGCGGGGGCGCCCATCACCATCGACGGGGTTGCGGTCGACGACACCTTGTTCGCGCCCGTAGGCGCGGGAACCTACGAGGTCGCCCGCGTCACGGTGCCCGATGGTGTGCATGTCCTCGATGGTGGGGACGAGAAGTTTGGCGTGGTCGTGGTCGGCTACGACCAACACGACAGCTACGCGTACATCGGCGGAACCGGGACCGGAATCATCAACCCGAACCCCGAAGGGTAGCCGGCAGCCGTGAAGACGGGCGAAGCAGACGCGTCACGACGCGCGACGGCCGAGGACACGGTCCAGATGTCGGCCACGCTCGTCCTTCGGCACCTCAGCGGTTTTCGGGCCGAGCTGGGAATCGATACCGTTGGCCGAGCCCTCGAGGCGCTCCCGCCAGAGCTGCGTGACGAGGTTGAAGCCCTCGTGGCCGGGGCGTGGCTGGACGTCGGCAAGATCGACGTCATCTACGGGACGATCGCCGCCGAGGCAGGCCGGGCGTTGGAGGAGCTGTTTCCAACGGTGATCGAGACCGCCAACGAACAGGTCTTCAACACGGTCTGGAAAGCGCTCATGCGACTCGCCCCGGGCCGGATGATCGTACGTCGTGCCGCGGCGGTGTACCGCAAGAGCTACACGCACGGCGTCATGACACCACGCGATGTCCCGGGCGGGGTCGAACTCGATCTGACGCACTGGCCGGGGATCACCCGCAACCGGATCCTGGGTATCAGTGCGGCGACTCGAGCCGCACTCCGAATCTCCGGGAGCCCCGATGCTCGGCTCAGCCATCGCCGGACCTCCGACGGGGTCTGCTTCCTGATTCGGTTTTGAGCAGACCCGCCTTCGCGCGTCCCATCCCGCTGCCGCACTGCGAACAAAAAAAGAGCCGGCGATAAAGCCGGCTCCTTCTCACCGTCAAATGACGGGTCTACCCGAGGTCTGCTTTAGACAGGGCGGACGTTTTCGGCGCGTGGGCCTTTGGGACCTTCGCCTTCCGTGAACGAGACCTTCTGGCCTTCGCGAAGTTGGTCGTAGCTCGTGCCTTCGACGCTCGACATGTGGAAGAACATGTCCTGGCCACCACCGGTGTCGATGAATCCAAAACCCTTGTCCGTGAGACGCTTGATCGTACCTTCAGCCATTTTCTTGTGCTTTCGATTACCGCTCCCTAGGAGCGGAAGGCCTCTCAATTGAGGCTAGCGGAGCATCTAGCACGTCCGTCATCAGGTGTCTGGGGGTTTCCTCTTTTTCATTCTGCGAGGCCACTGAGGTCCTCGCACAAGGAACGCGCGTTGACTGCGCGAAGGCGGCCGGCCCAGTGACTCGGACCCCAGGTCCGGACGCGTATGGGCGCCACCGCCCCACCGAATCGCTTTCTCTAAAGATCTCAACCTTGTTCGGCGACAGGCCAGCGCTCGCCGGCCCTGTTGCTCAGCGTGAAGCCGGGTGGAAATAGGTCTGGAGTGAGGGTGGGATCCCCAAGCTCGATGCGTTTTCCCGCCCGTACGACCGCCGCATGCTCACGCAACCAGGCCACCCAGGCCTTTTTCAGGCGCACACGTTCAGTCTTCCCGGGCTCGCCAGCCGACCCGTGGCCGTTGGTCTCGAACACAGAGACCAGCTGCTGCAGCATCAATAGCGTCAGGCCAGCTTCGTCAAGCCGCGCCGCCCAGGTCTTGGCAACCGTGTCGCGCGAGATGCCCGCGGCGATCGCGGTCGAGTGAAGACACCCGACCAACCACGAATCAGTCGCGCTCTTCATGGCGCTGAGCAGCGCGCCGTGGGCATCTGAGTTTGTCCCGGCTTTTCCCAGTGCCGCGCACGCTGCGTTCGCACGGCCCAGGTGAGGCTCACCAAGGAGACGAGGAAGCTCGGCACGCAGCTTGGGCTCCAGTGGCGACGCCGTCCGTTGAAGTGCCAGTGCACCGAGCTGCGGGATGTCATGACCGAGCCAGCCGACGGCGAGCGCTTCGTACTCCGATGGCCGCCGTGACTTGCCGCCGTGCTCGAGGATGTACAAGACGACCTCCCCCGGGGACGTCGGTGAAGCGTCGGCCGAGACTCCTGCGGCCAACAGCGCCTCGGCGGCGCTGACGAGCTCAGACACGGCAGTGCGCGGCTCTGGGTAGGGGATGGGATCCCGCCGGGTTGCCTCGAGGCTGCGATCGAGCGCTTCGACAACGCGGTCGGCATCGTCGACCGTCGCAACGGCAGCGAGCAGGCGGGCGCCACTCATCACCGCGACTTGGTCCTTCGAACTCAGGAGGGACTCGGCAAGCGTCCGGACGTCGGACCCAAGCGCCCGAGGATCCCAGGTCCGCGCCACCCAGGCCGCATGCTCGACCTTGTCGAAACGCTGGGTCGACGCAGGCAGCGGCAACCGGTGCTCGACCGCGGCAAGTGCCTGCCCTGAGACTTTGGGGTCGGCGTGGCCGGCGAGTTCCAACAAGACCTTCGTCGCTTCAACCGTGGGGATGCTGGAGATTCCCTCGAGCGCTCGCGGCTCGGTCTCGACCCTGGAAGCGAGCAACGGGAGATACACCGGGTACCCCACAGCGGTGAAGTCTGCGAACGGGCGCGCACGCTTGCCCACAGTCTTGTTCGCATCTGAAGAGAGCGCCTGCATGTTGTCGAGCACCTCCGTGGCTTCGGACACAGAGGGCTCGACGATCTCGATTTCGCCGTGGACCCAGCGCTCGTCGTCCGCCGGGATGCGCTCTGCTTCCGACGACCACCCGAGGTCGTGCGCGATGGCGATCTGGTGCCGCCCGGGGTTCTCAAACCTCCTGTAACGTCCCAACGAAACCGTAAACGCGAACTCCTCGCCTGGTTCGAGGACGAAGTCTCCCCCCAAGCCACCAAAGGTTGGGAATTTGGGGTGAGGGTCGACCACAGAAGCGCCTGAAGCATCCGTGGCGACCACGTTGATCCGTGTAGCCCGTGGGCCGCCCCGATAGTCGCCGCCTTGGCTGACGCTCGTTGGACTCCCGCCAACATTCTTCGCGACGTAATGCACGACAATGTGCTCACCCAGCCGCCACCGACGCTTGCTGGCCTCGATGGTTAGCTGCAGGCCGCGGGCCCGGCTCGTCCCAAGGACTACAACACCATCGTCGGGCTCGGCCTCCCCAGCGCGGCGCTCGGTCTCCGTGTTCTCGCGCATCCCCCCGTCTGCGGGTCTCGATTCCTCCTCCGGCCTCGTCGTGGCCGAAGGGCAGCCCGTGAGCCCCGAGAGAAACGCCGTTACGATCAACTCGGGAATCCGCACTTGAATCCAACGTAGCAGCTTGCACGGGGCTCATCACCTCGGCCGCGGTCAGTCGCGAACTGCCTGGGGCCAAACGCGGGGGATGTTTCCACCTTGGCCGACGGGTGAGCCGTGACGTTCAGCGCTTGGGAAGGGTCGCCGCGACAGCATCGACGTCGAACGTCGCGTCGGGCTGGAGCAAGGTTTCGATCACCTCTTGCAGCACCGCTCGGGCGCGGAACAACCGAGTGCGGGCGGTCACCGGGGAGATGTCGAAGATCTCCGCGATCTGGGGCCCGCTGAGACCCTCCCAGTACGACAGCTCGAGCAGCGTCTGCTGTTCGACCGGAACCCTCTGCAGGGCCCGTAGGAGAATGTCGTGCTCCTGTCGCGCGGCCGCAACGGAGCTCGGCGTCATGCCGAGTGCGGCGACCGAGGTCACCCCAAGTTCCGCGTCAACCTTGCGCATCATCCGTCCGCGGGTGCGAAGGAATTGATAGAGCTGCCGACGGGCCGTTGCGAACAGATACGTTCGAAAACTCGAGTCCCCCCGGAAGCGGTCCCTTCCTTCGACGCACCCCATAAACGTGCGCTGAATGAGATCGTCGACGTCGTCTTCGTTGATCTTGTTGCGGAAGAACCGGCGGACCGGGCGGAAGTGTCGCCGAAAGAGGATATCGCCGGAGGCTTTGTCGCCCTCGCGCCATCGGTTGAGCAGCGCGTTGTCGTCGTCGTCCATCTTCGAAGAGACAGGGAACGTAGCGGGTGCCGTACAGCACGGCAATCGTCGGGTCTAGCTTGGAGTTCGTCCATCCCGGTGCTACCGCAGAAATGTGTCTGAGTTCGACGAGCGTGGCGACGCTTCGCCGAGTGAGCCCGCTGACGGTCTCGAGACCGACCTTCAGTTGGCCCGGATCTCCAGAGGGTTGTTCGAAGAAGAGTCGCAACCTGCGCAGCTGGGAAGATTCGTCGTCCTCGACCGAATGGGCTCCGGGGCGATGGGGACGGTCGTACGCGCGTACGACCCGCAGCTCGACCGGAGCGTCGCCATCAAGGTCCTGCGGACCCAGGCCAACGAGCGTGACCCCCGAGCACGGGCCCGTTTCGATCGCGAGGCAAAGACCCTCGCCAAGCTCAACCATCCCAACGTGGTGTCGGTCCATGAGGTCGGAGAAGCCCACGGACAGATGTTCGTCGCGATGGAGATGGTCGACGGAGCGGACCTCGCGGCCTGGTTGACGCAGCGACCCGACGCCACTTCCCGGTTCTCCGAAACACTCGAGCTCCTGTTCCAAGCCGGCCGAGGTCTGTCCGCCGCACACCGGGCAGGCGTGGTGCACCGCGACTTCAAACCCGCCAACGTTCTCGTCGGAAACGACGGACGAGTTCGCGTGGCGGACTTCGGACTGGCGCGGATTGGCGTGTCGCCCGACCTGCTCGAGTCACGCGAAGCTGAGCCCGAAGCGTCCGCGTCGGTCACCCAAACCGGCGCCGTGCTTGGCACCCCCGCGTACATGGCCCCCGAACAGCGAGACGGCCAAGCCGCGGATGCGCTCGCCGACCAGTACGCGTTCTGTGTGACCGCCTGGGAGGCCCTGTTCGGCGCTCGCCCGGAGCCCGAGGCCGACATGGCCGTTCCCGCGGGGGCGACATCGCAGATGCGATCCGTGGCCGCCGCACTGAAGCGCGGGCTGAACTCGGAGCGCACCGCTCGATTTGCGGACATGGCGACACTCGTCGACACCCTGGCCCGCAACCCCGTCCAACGCCGACGGCGACTCGCGGTCGGAGCCCTCGCACTCGTCGGTGCAGGGGCAATGTTCGCCGCGTACGGCCTCGAACGCGCCTCGCGATGTGACGATGTCGTCGCGCCGGCCGACGATGTTTGGGACGACGCCCGGCGCCAGACCCTGGCGCGGGGGTTTCTCGCCGTGGACTGGGCCGGGGCGGAGCAAAGCTGGCAACGCTTCTCCCGGGATGCGGATGCCTACGTGCGGGACTGGAAGACGGCCGCCGTGGCCAGTTGCCGCGCCGCTCGTGTCGACCGGACGCTCGACAGCCAAATCTACGAAGCACAGTCGGCGTGTTTCGAGGACCGTCTCGCCCGCTTTGCGGGGGTGCTGGATGTCTACTCCGAAACCACCCGCGATCTCGTGGTCTCGCCGTTTTCGTTAGCCCGGGCCCTCGGACCACTCGAGGTCTGCGTCGACCGTCCTCAGACCGTCGCCCTGGACTCCCGACCCCTGATGAAAAAGCTCGGACGCGCGCTGGGTGTGTTGAGGGCCGGGCAACCAGCAAAAGCTGCGGAGACCTTCCAGCAAGTGCTGAAAGAGGCACAGGCCCAAGAACTCCCCCTCGTCGAGATGCAGGCACTCGCTGCGATCGGCAAAACGCAACGCCAACTCGAGGGCCCGGAGCACTCCACCGCAACCCTCTCGAAGGCGTACTGGATGGCGCTCGAGCACGGGGACGATGCGCTCGCCGCTCAGGTCGCAAGTTCACTCGCGTTCGGTTTGGCGAGCACGGGGGAACTCGAGGAGGCCGAGCGGTGGCTCAAACCCGCCACCGTGTTGAGCTCCCGCGCCCGGCTGAGCGGCGACGAGCGTTCCGAACTCGAGGGCGCGAGGGCAAGGGTCGCGTTCGCTCGGGGCGACTTCGATACCGCGCAGGTCCACTTCACGGAGAGCCACCGTCTCGCGGTCGCCACGTGGGGACCCGAGCACCCGCAAACCGTCGCATCCGAGCAACACCTCGCTCGGGTCCTCATCCGCCAGGGAGAGCTCGATCGCGCCATCGAACTCATCGAGCACTCGTTGCGTGTGCGCCTCGAGCATTTCGGACCCTGGCACCCCGACGTCGCGCATGTGCACTCCTCGCTTGGCATCGCGCAGGGGATGCACCAACGACCCGCCGAGGCCGCGAAGCACTTCGAGCGCGCCGCGGACATTTTCACCGAGACCTACGGCCGCGAGCATCGAGACGTCGCGTCCTCCCTCACGTCGCTTGGACAAGCGAACCAGGCCCTTGGCGACGAAGCTGCGGCGGAGCGATTCTACGCGGAAGCCGTCGAGATCTTTGCCAAGGTGGTCAGCCCCGACGACACGCTTGCCCTGACCGCCCGCATGAACCTGGGCCGTTCGCGTGTCTCCAACGGGCGCTGCGCCGAAGCCCTCCCCTTGCTCACCACCGTCCAGAGTGCGCTCGCAAGGCGCTCCGAGCAGGACCCGCGCGTCGGCATCGCTCGCTGGATGCTCGGAGCATGCCAGGTGCGGCTCGGTCTCCTCGATGCCGCTGCCGAACCACTCCACGCCGCGCTCGCGGCGTTCGAGGGACACCCGAACGAAGAGGCCGGCGTCCTCATCGAACTCGCGCGCATGCATCGGGCCGCGGGAGCCGTGCAACAAGGGCGCGAGGCAGTCGGTCGCGCGCTCACCTTGCTCGACGAAGAGACCTCCGACCCCCTCACCCGCGCCAAAGCTCTGACGGTGAAGGCGTGGCTCGCCCTCGACCAGAGCGACCTCGCCAACGCGTTGCAGCATGCTCGAGCATCCGTGGTCCTCGTTCGAGACGCGCCCGTGTCCCCTGCGCTCCGGGCGGAGGAATGGGGAGAAGCCGCCCGCGTCCTGGTCGCGGTCGGAGCCCCAGCGGAGGCAAAGGCTACAGCCCTCGAGGCGCATGCGCTGATCGACGAGCCCGACGTTGCGAACCAGCTCGTGCCTGCCCTGACCGCAGACCTCTATCTCGCACTCGCCGAGGCCGAGATCGCAGGGGACGCCGAGGCCTCAAAACAGTGGGCCCAGCGAGCGCTCTCCGCGCTCCAGAACACCGACGCCTCGTATGACGACGACCGTACGTTGGCGCGCGAGCTCGCGGATCTCCCGTAGGGGCCACAGCTCAGCGCGCCTCGAGCACATCGAGCAGCGCGCCAAGGTTCTCCCGCAACGAGTCGATGCGTTTCGATCCGAGTTCCTTGACCAGCCCCGCTTCGAACTCGGCGAGCACCGCCAGACCGTCGAGCAGGATCAGGCGACCATTGCGTTGAGCAAAACGCACCAGCTTGGCGCGGCCATCCGTCGGATCCGGAACCCGCTCCAAGATGTCCATCGACTCGAGTTCAGTGACGAGTTGTCCGACCGCCTGCTTGCTCAGCCCCATCCGCTGCGCGATATCGGTGATCCGGGTGCCCTCGAGGTCGATGTGGGGAAACAACGTCGTGTGTGCCGGTCGAACGTCCTGCCAGGTCAGCTCCCGAACACGGGCCATCGCCTGCTCGTTGAGGAGTCGCGCAGCCTTGATCAACACCTGCCCAAGACTCGCCCGCTTCTGGGCCTCGAGTTCCGCGATGTCCTTCGGATCGACCGGCACAACAACATGGTCAACCAGACTTGACTATTTAGTCAAGCATGCTTGACTACCTCTCGAGATGGACAAGACAGGTCTAGAACCGCTGGCGGAGGGTCTCTGGGGAGCCGAGCACGACCACTTCATGAACGGCGTCGTTCACTTTCGGGGACGGATGACCGTGGTGCGGCTGGAGTCGGGAGGGCTGCTCCTACACTCCGTCGTTCCAATCGACGACACACTCGCTGCCGAACTCGCGGCGCTCGGCCCCGTCGAGCACATCGTCGCGCCCAACCTCCTGCACCACACGCATCTCGGACCTGTCATCGAACGGTACCCGATGGCAACTGTCTGGGGCGTCCGGGGCCTCGCAAAGAAGCGAACAGACGTCCGCTTCGAGCGCACGCTCGGCGACACGACGCCTCCGTGGGCAACGGAATTCGCGCCCCTTCAGATCCAGGGGATCCCGTGGGCGACCGAGACCGTGTTCTTCCACGCCGCCACGAAGAGCCTGGTGGTCACCGACCTCGTGTTCAACGTTCATGATGTCCGCGGCTGGATCTCGCCGTGGGTTTTCCGAATGGCCGGCGCCTACCGTCGCTTCGCCCAGAGCCGTCTGCTTCGCCGCGCGATCAAGGATGCGGACGCTGCGTCGAACAGTGTTGAACAGATGCTGCAGTGGCCGATCGAGCGCGTCATCATGGCCCACGGACGCGTGGTCGACCGCGACGCGAAAGCGCGGCTCGCAGAAGCCCTCGCCCCGATGATGCGGCAACGCGTGCTCGCCTCGGCATCTTGAGCACCTGTTCGCCTGTCGGTCCCGAACGTTCTCAGCTAAGCTCGCGGGATGGAAGAACCTCCGAGCCCCTTCCCTGCCGCCGATGTTCGGCCGCTGGTGGCGTACGGAGACTTCAACTGTCCTTTCTGCTACGCGCTCGAAGAGCGGCTGACCACGCGTACGGCCGATGCCCGCGTGGAGTGGCGCCTCGTGGAACACGCACCTGAACTCCCGGCAACGCTCGAAGAGGCGACAGAACAGGAGCAGCAAGAACTCGCGCAGGAACTCGCAGCGCTGGTCGTACGGGCGCCCGACGTCCCGATTCGGAAACCACCGTTTCGCCCGCAAAGCGGACCCGCGATTCGGGCGTGCATCGCAGCAAGCCACATCGCTCCCGCCGCTGCCGACCAGTTGCGCCTCGCTGTTTTCCGTGCGCTGTGGCTCGAGGGTCGCAACATCGCCGACGGCGCAGTCCTCGGTGGGCTCGCGTCCGCGTGTGGGATTCGAGAGACGCTGAACGGCTCGGCCTACGCGGCACACGCATCGGGATGGACCGCCGAATGGCGGGCGGCACAGTTCAACCGTATCCCGTGTCTCGTATCGAGGAACGACGCCAAGCTCCTGGGACTCTCGACGGTCGACCGTCTCGACCTCTTCCTCCGCTCGGGACTCTTTGGGTCGCAAACCGACGATGCCTGCACGACCCCCGACCCGTGACGCTCAGCCTTCGCTCGACACCCACTGGGCCCGCGAATCGATCTCGGAGAGCGTCGCCGCATCGATGTGAATGACCTCGCTGTAGACCGGCGAGTCGCACATGCAGGGACCCGACTCGTAGCGAACCGAGACGAGTGCAACGCCGGTCTCGGCATCCGCGAAAATCTCCTCGGGGTTGGGGCCGTGGTACCAGCACATTCCCTCGTCCGGAGCGTCATCCTGCGGCCGCGGCCATCTATCCTCGTTCCGGGAGAGCACCTTCACACCCGGCACCCGGAAGACGGCCTGGCCCTGCAACACTGTCAACTGCACGGGGCGCGAGTGGGGCGATGGGCGCTGCGAGGTGCGGCCATCGTCCCCATACGGCGCAAGACGAGGATCGACCTCCACAGGGAGCGGATGCATGGGTCGCCACCCCTGTGCCAGCGTGTCGTTGACCTCCGCGGCGCTCGCCTTGGCAGCTTTGTACCAACGCCAACAGTCGTAGGGTTTGCGGTCCCCTGATCCCTCGACGAGCGATTGGTCCTCGGAGAATTCCTCAGTCTCAATGTCGAACACCCGGAACGAGACGAGTTCGTCCTCCCCCTCGGACGGCCCGGAGGTCTCACTGCTGAGGGTTGCGATCGACTGTCCATCTTCACGGATCGCGGGCAAGCCCACGGCGCGGACATCGAATGGACAGCGCGCGGTTCCATCAGCCCACGTGGGGTCCTCATCAAACCGGTACGACGAGATCTCGATATGGACAGGCCCGCGCTCGAGCACCCGTGGCGCAGGCGGGCCGGCTTCGAGTTCGACGGCGACATCGGGCACGAACTCCACCGCGCCGTAGTCCGCCTCAGCCTCGTGGAACGCGAGTTCTTCGGCCGTCAGAGCTTCCGTACACCCGCATCCAAGGACAGCCAAGATGAGAGCGGTTCGTCGCATCGACAAGATGACGCACCGAGCAAGCCGCTCATTCCACGCTCAGCCCCCAGTCTAGGGCTCGGCCGGTTGCACGGGTGCCGCTGGCTGCACGGGTGCCGCCGCCTCCACCTTCGACACCTCACGGGTCGGTGGCGCGTCACCAGCGATCTGGGGGTCGTTCTTGAGCGAGACACAACGCCCGCGGACCGACGCCTCGTAGCGGACCACGTTGATGATCAGCAGCGGCACGATCACGCGCCGATGCTTCGGGTGCGCCATCAGCAGTGCGTCGCATCCGGTGACCTTGCCAACGGCGTTGTAGTACGCGTTTTCCTCGACTTCAGCGGCGCTGGTCTGCCCGCCCACGGGCAGCGACAAGAAGAACCATCGCGTGGCCTTCGATTCTCCGGCGGTGCTGCCGAGGACTTCGTATTCATCTCGGGTCAGCGTGTTGATGTCCCGCCCCGTCTGCGCCACCGACACACTGGTAGAGACGCTCGTCTCCCCCTTGCCCCGACGCCCGCGGAACAAGCCACAGCCCGGAGCTGGCAACGCAAGAAGTGAGACCAGGGTGCCGAGAACCAGTCGTCGAGATCGCATGCGGCTTTTTAGGCCGGGACTGACCGAAGTCCAAGCACCCAACGAGGGGTCCTGTGTCACGGCGCACCATCGGCGCGGACACAGCTGAGATTCCCGTCACGCTCCCAGGGTCGCGACAAAATCGGACACAATGTCCTGAGGATCTTCGAGCCCGACCGACACTCGAATGAGCGCCTCGCCAACGCCGGCGGCTTCCCGATCACGCGCCGTCATTCCCTTGTGCGACGTCTCGCAAGGCCTCGTCACCAGCGTCTCCGGTCCCCCAAGGCTGGGCGCGTTGACGGCCAGCGAGAGCCCTCGGACCAGCCGTGTCGCGGCCTCACCACCACCCTCGACCTCGAAGCTGAGCATGCCGCCAAACCCCTGTAGCTGCTCGCAGGCGCGAACGTGGTGCGGATGCGACTTCAGCCCCGGATAGTGCACACGGGCCACATTCGGGTGCTCCTCGAGGGCCTCAGCGAGCACCAGCGCGGACGCATTTTGGTGGCGCACACGAACGCCGAGTGTCTTCAACCCGCGATGCAGCAAGAAGCACGCGTGGGGGTCGAGACATGCGCCCAGATGATCGAGTTTTCGATGCGCGAGGTCGACGAGAGCGCCACGACCCGCGATGGCTCCCGCGACCAAGTCTGAATGCCCGTTGAGGTACTTCGTTGCAGAATGCAACACCAGGTCGAACCCGAACTCGACCGGACGAAGATTGACCGGGCTCGCAAAAGTGTTGTCCACCATCGAGACCAAGCCGTGTTTTGCCGCCAACGCTGCGAGCTCTGGGAGCGTGGCAAGCTGAACCAGGGGGTTGGCGAGAGACTCGCAGTACAGCACCTTCGTGTTCGGGCGAATCGCCGCCTCTGCCTGTGCGGCCGAGTCGCACGCGAAGAGTGAGACCTCGATGCCGAGCGCCGCCAAGTCCTCCATGAACAACGAATGTGTCCCGCCATAGAGCGTGGACTGAGCGACGACATGGTCGCCTGGCCTGAGCACCGAAAGCAGTGCTGTCGAGATCGCTGCCATGCCGCTGGCCGTGACCACAGCGGCCTCGGCTCCTTCGATTGCCGCGAGCTTGGCGTGTAGAGCCAGATGGTTGGGCGAGTTGTTCAGGCGCAAGTAGCGAAGCTCATGTTCCGCCCCAGCCTCCCCGCTCTCGAACGTGGAGGTTTGAAAGATCGGCATGGAGACCGCGCCCTCGATCCGGGGCTCGGGCTCACCTGCGTGAATCAACTGAGTGTCGAACTGACGATCGGACATGGCGAACTACTCGGCTGGTGGGCGCATCGCTTCTCGGACCGCCGCGGCTTCCTCCCCGGCGGCACGACTGCGCTCGACGTACTTGATGAACGCAGGGACCGTAACCCCAGCGACCAATCCCAGGAGGAAGCTCGCCGACATCGCGACCGGACCCACTCCCCCTTCGACTTGGCCCGCGCGGACCTTGTACCGGAGTGCACGCGATGAGGACGGATAGCTCGAAACAAGCGCCCCATAGGTCTCAGCGGAGTCGGCCCCGGCGATGACCTTGCCCAAGGCAAGCAACGCAGCCTTCCCTTCGTCCGTGGTGGCATCTGCAAAGGACTCAACCGAGACGTGAAGCACGCGCTCCTTCTCCGGATGCGTCAGCCACATCGACAAAGACGACAGAGGACTGACCGCGTCATAGGCCGCGGAGATGAGCTTCGGGTCGGCGATCTCCGCCCCGGGTGCCGAAGCGACCGCCGCCTGAAGGGTCTCGCGCACCACGGATGCTTGCAGCGCATCGAAGGGAAGATAGAACGCGACGGCGGTCTCGCCAGAGCGAAGGGCTGCCGCAAGGTTTCCGGGGACACCGTCCATCGAGGCGACCCCGGGCTTGTAGTTCGCGACCGTCTTGACCGCATCCTCGCCTGCTCCGAGGACCGCGCCCGCATACTGCCCCGCCGAGAACCCGTACGCGCTGGGCTCGAGCTTGAGCGCATCGACCATCTTCTGGCCGGATTCGTCGATGGCAACCTTGATGTGAAGCGCCTGCGTGGTGCTCCCGCCCACGTCGACGGGCTCCACCTTCACCGTGGAACCCGGGGGAAGCTCGGCCTTCAGCGTGTCCGCCTGAAGTGCGGCGAGGGAGACCAGGCCGGAGGCCGGGAACGGGTCGTTGACACCGACCAACACCGCACCAGCTGTCCCCTTCGCACCACCCACGAGCATCTCCCCGGTGAGCGTCTCGGCCACGTTCTTGACCGGACCTGGCACCTGACCGAGCTGCTCCGCAAACGCGTCCAGAGACACCTTGCCCCAGATGAACGCGGCCCCGGGGCTCAACATCCCGAGCGCGTCCGGCTTGGCAGCGACGAGGTACTTGCCGAGTTCCTCGGCGACGTCGGCCAAGCTGACCACGATGTGCATGCGCCCGGGCGGGGTGGAGGCCGCGGCCAGGACCGCGCCCTTCGGCCCCTCCAGACGAAACAACGCATTGCCGTGTTCGACGTCGAACCCCTTCAAGCGATCGCGAAAGGCTTCTGTGTAAGCCGCGCCATGCTTGCCAGGCGTCAGGGCTTTCAGCACGGCTTCATCTTCCCCGCACGCGGCGAAACCGGGCATCGCGGCCGGCGCTACGCACGTCGGCGGGAGGTCCGTGTCCTCGACGCCCACGGCCTTCAACGCCACCTTGATCGCGCTGGGGTCCTCGGACGCGATCCCGTACACCAAAACCCCCGGACCCTCGAGGAACAGAACCCCCTTGTCCATGTCGACCTTGGCCTCGATCAAGGCGTCGCGGAGCTTGGAGATTTCCTCCAAGACCACCTGCGCCTCGTCCACACTTGCCTCTCCTTCGAAGCGCTTGAGGACGGACGGTGCCGCCGTGCCTACGAAGGCGTCGAACAGGCGCAACACCGCCGCCGGATCTCTCAGCGCAACGTAATGGTCGTCCGCGCCCGGGACCAAGTCCAACAGGGGTTCGAGCGCCGCGGCATACTCGACACTGGGCTCCCCCCCCTTCGCCGCGGGGGCCTGCGGCAGGGCTTTCGCTGCCTCCATCAGCACCGGTTTCGCGATGACTTCGGGCTCACCGTCCCGCGCCTTCTCTTTGGAGGGCGCGGAGGGCTCGGGTGACTTGCAGGCCGGGATCGCAAGCGCGATCGCAATCGCACCGCAGACCATCTTCGAGAGGGAGGAGCGAATCACGGCCGCACAGTAGCAACTCGCCGCCGCCTCAACGAGCCACCCATGCAGCGGTCACAAACACCGCGCTCGCGGCTGCCGAGAAGAACGTCCGCACGTGGTTGTAGCGCGTCCAGTCGCGCAAATAGGTGGCCCAGACCTCGACCGCGGCGGTCCCTGCAGGGTCCAGCGCCTCCAGGCCGTCGTTGAGGGGAACGTTGAACGCCGCGGTGCACACGACCATCCCCACCACGTACAGCAGACTCCCGCCGACGAGGTACATCGAGCCCGGGTCTCCCCAACCGCGGATGCCCCAGACCCCGAGTCCCAGGCTCGCCGCCGCAGAGCCAAAGAACAACACCATGAAACTCGATGAAAGGATCACCCGGTTGATCGACTGCATCGCCGCGATGCCCTGCGCTCGCGGGAGGACGGCCAATGAGTTCATGACAAAGCTCGAGAACGCGAAGTAGGTCCCTGCCATGATCGCGCAAGCAAAGGCCGTGACCCAGATCGTCATCTGCATGCGATCAGCGTGTCGCCCCGGCCGGCATGAATCCAATGTGGACTCTTCCTGCCATCATGAGCGTTCTTCATGTCGCGGGTACGGTCAGGCCGCAAACTCGAGGTCCCGCGCCCACCCTGGCAGGGACAACGGCTGCTGCACATCGAGCCCGCTCTGCTCACAGCGCTTCTTGAGCTGCAATCGAGCATGGTGCAGACGGCTCTTCACCGTGCCGCGAGGTGCATCGACAACCTCCGCGATCTCGTGCGTTCTCAGCCCCTCCCAGTAGTACAGCTCGAGCACCACCTGCATCTCGACTGGGATCTCGCGAAGCATCCCAAGAAAACTCTGCTGCCACTGAATGCCCGCAACGATCTGGCTGGGGCTCGCATCGAGGTCGACGACGCTGCTGTGCGCGGGGTCGAACGCGCCGGCCTTCTTTCCGCGGTAGTGCTCGAAGAGCACATAACGCGCGACCGAAAAGAGGTACGTCCGGAACGAGCTCCGGCCTTCGAAACGGTCCCGGCCCGCGACACATCGCTCGAACGTGGTCTGCGTCAGATCCTCGCAGTCTCCCCACGCCTTGTTGCGGAAGAATCGCTGGACGGCGGCGAAGTGTTTCCGAATGAGCTGATCCGCCGCCAAGGTGTCCCCCTCACGCCACGCTGCGAGCAGTTCCGCGTCCTCCACCGAGAGCGAGGGTACATCAGTGCTCTTCGGCCAGATACTCGGTCAACCATTCCAGCTCCGGACCCGTGCTCTCCTCGTCCTCGTCCCCGTCTCGCAGAAGCTCCATCGCGCGCGTGACCTCGTCGCGGGCCTCGCTGTGGCGCCCCTGCTCGGCCAGCGCCTGCACCAACGTGGTCCGCCACATGCCCTCGCGGAGCTTGATCACGTGGGTGTCGCGGGTCCGCAGCAGCAGATCGCGAATCTTGCTTTCCGCGCCCACGGGGTCTCCCGCGGCGAGATCGGCGTTGGCAAGAATCGCGAGCGACATGGTTTGCAGCTCGAAGGAGACGTTGTCGGCATCGACATAGCGGGTCAGTCCCGCACGAGCATCGGCCTCTGCCTCGGCGTCCTCCAAGCACTGGTAGACGAGCACCGCGAACACCCACCCCTGGGCGTTCGCCGAGGCAACCGGAGACGAGAATTCAACGACGGGGGTGTCGCCCTCCGCCTTTCGGACCCCACCGACACAATCGTCAGCCAGCGACCGCGTCTGGTCTCCGCACTCGAACCCCATCGCGAACCCTGCCGCCATGCACACCGCATAGTTGTACTTGCGGTCACCAGGATGGAGCGTCTGTCGAGCGACCCCCGCGGCTTCGAGGGCCAGTGCAAGCGCCCGGTCGTAGTCGCCAGCTCGATTCGACATCCCCGAGGCGGTGCCAAGCCCGGTTAGGATGCGATGGTCTTTGTTGCCGTAGGCGTTGCGAACAATCTCGAGCGCCTCGTCCGCAGCCGCGAGCGCTTCTTGGGGCCGGCTCGCTTGGTCGAAGACGCCAGCCAACACTTGCAGCGCGAGCGCCACCTCGGGGTGCGCGGGACCAAACCGGATCTTCAACCCATCGATCGCCTTTTCCAGCTGAGGTTTGGCATCGTCGAAACGGCCTGCAGACACCCAGGTCCGGCCGCAGTCGAGTCGCGATTGGGACGTCGGCCCTTCGGGGGCGGACTCGGCCAACGCCATCGCTTCGTCGCAGCGTGATGCCGCCTCTGGGATGTTGCGCGCGAGGGCCAGGGTGCGCGCCAGAACCGTGAGGGCCTCCGCCCGCGCGCGGACCGAACGACCCGAACGTGCAGACAAAGACACGGCGAGCTCCGCCCAGCGCAACGCCTCCTGTGGCTCGGTGCGCTGTGCCATCGCCCGAGCGAGCAACAGGGCGGCATCGCTGGCCTGCACGTCGAGTCCAACCGAAAGCGCCGCGTTGAGGGCATCCTTCGCAGGAGTCTCGGCCTCGCCCGGATCCTCCTGCTCGAGGGAGGCCCGGGCCGCAAGCATCCCGGCGTCCACCATCAACCGGGCTTGTCCAGCCTCCTGCGCTGCGAGCAGCACCGCATCAGCACTGGACCGGGCTTCGGAGAAATTGCCTCGTGCCAGGCTCACCTCGGCCTCCCGAAGCTGCGTACGCAGTGGGTTGTCCGAGTCCGTGGTGGTGGTCGTGTTGGGGCGAGTGCCCGTCTGCACACACGCATCCGGATCCAGGGCATCACTCAGCGCCGCAGACAACGTATCGACAGAATCCGCGCTGAGCGGCGCCTCCAGCAACGCCGCCAGGGTCCGTCGTTGCCCCTGCAGGCACGCGGCCTCTTCGGTCCGGGCCGCGGTCGGCTCATCCGCGCAGTTCTCGGACCATGCCTCGGCCCACGCGGTCGCCCGAGCGTCGATCCGCGCACGCGTGGCATCCGCCAAAGCGCCCGCGTACGAGGTGTTGGTCCCCCGTATCGAAGCCGCCAGGGTGTCTCCGCGAACCGCGGTCCAGCTCCGGGCAATCACCTCACGGGCTTGGTCCGCGCAGGGCACGGCCGCTTCGGCCTCGGGGCGCATGAGCCATCCCGTACTCACGGCCGCGGCCAGCGCAGCCACCCCTGCAACCCCTCGCAGGCGACGCCGCTTTTGGCTCGCGCCGGATGCCAGCGCGTCCGCGAATGCATCCATCGACGCAAAGCGTTGCCCAGCGTCGAACCGGAGTGCCCGGTACAGCGCTTCTCGCAGCCAACCCGGGACCCGTCGCGGCACCTGTTCGCGGTGGCTCGGGACATCGATGTCCTCGAGCGCGGGTGCCCGCTTCGCCGGGCGACGCCCGTAGACCATCTCGAACAGCGTGACGCCCAACGCATACTGGTCGGCCTTCGCCGTGGGCTCGGCCCCGTCGAACTGCTCTGGTGCCATGTATGCGGGGGTCCCCGCCAGGGTCGTCTTCAAGTCCCGCGCATCCAACTCGCCACCGACTGGCTGCACGTGCACCAACCCGAAGTCGGCCACTTTCGCCCGACCGTCGGCACCGACGAGGATGTTCGAAGGCTTCACATCGCGATGCACGAAGCCCGCCTCATGGGCAGCGGCCAACCCCCGCGCCGCGATCTCGACCTGTCCCGCGATCTCGGAGAACGACCGCGGCTCGGCCCTCGCCCACGCGTCCAAGGTGCCCCCCTCGGCCAGCTCCATCGCGATGAAGCCTCGCTCGCCGATCGTGCCGATCTCGTAGACCGTCATCAGGTCGGCGTGTTCGAGCGCGGCCATGGCCTGCGCCTCTTTGCGCAACCGGACCAGTGCGTCCGCGTTGGCGCTCTGCTTGAGCAACTTGAGCGCGAGAGGACGGCGGAGGTCGGGGTCGATCGCGAGGTAGACCTCCCCGAACGCCCCTTCACCAAGCAGCGCCTCGACCTCGAACCGCCCCAACCGCTCGGGTCGGTCCTTCTGCCCAGTCATGGACGCCACCAGCCGCGACACCCGGCGACGGTCGGCGAGTTCGAGCCCCGACTCGGGCGAACGAGGCGCCGGCATCGAATCATCGAACGTCTCCGCAGTCGGGGATGGGTCTCGGCTCACCATCGAGGGACCGAGACGATAGCGAACATCCCCCATTTCAGGGGACCAGCACTTGGAGGTCGAGGCCGAGGTCTCCCCCAATCACAGTCACGCCGTCGGTCTGGCCATCGTTGTCGGTTTCGTTGAAAACCCACCGAAACCTGAACTGCACACGCTGCTCGAACGTCCCGGGGTCGGCGACCGTTGCCGCCGCGATATCGGTGACATCTCGGTCAACCTCGTCATCGTTCATCGTCGCAAACAGGCCCGAAGCGGTGCTCAAGGCCTCGACGTCGAACAGGGGGTCGTTGAACGTGTCGTAGCTGACATGCTGGTAGACCACCGCCCCCAGGTCGATGAACGGGTTGCCCTGAATGGTCGTGAAGCGGGCGTGCAGGTTTCCGCTCTCGACCGTCACCGGGCCGTCCGGAAGGCTCGAGATGTCAAACGAGACGAACCCCCGTCCTGTGTCGTTGATGCTGTTGTCGCCGAGACTGTACGAGCCCGCGAGCATTGCGGAGCCTCCAAGGTCTCGAACTCGGCCGGACAACTCCGTGTCCTGGCTGTAGCTCAGGGACAGTCGACGAAGGGTCGAGAAGGAGGCTTCGGTGTCGTCTACCAACGCGACACCCGCCTCGGACTCGCCCGCGCTCGAGATGGTGAAGGAATAGCTCAGCGCGTCGGTGGTGTTTGGGTTGGTTCCCTCCGCGTACTCGAGCGGGTCGTTGGGAACGATCGTCAGCTCGTCCCCCGCGTCGTTCCACGCGAACGTCACGCTCCCCGCGGGGATGTCGGCCGACTGATACGCCGCCTGCGTGGCGGCCTTGTCCATCGGCTCGCTGAACCGGACCACAATGGGATCTCCAGCCGCCACCCCAACTGCCCCATCCTCAGGCAGAACGTCGAGGATCGTGGGGGCGACGGCTGCCCCCGTGCTCTCCCCTTCCCCGCCAGACGTCTCGCCACCGCTGCTCTCCCCTCCCTCGCCGGTCTCTCCCTCGGTCGTTTCACCGTCCTCGCTGGTGCCCATGCCCCCTGTCGTTCCCTCACTCGCCCTCGGGTCTTGGCCCGTCGTGCTGCCCTCGCCCGTCCCCGTGGGATTGGGGACCTCGTCATCCGTCGGATCCACATCCCCGGTCGACCCCTCCGCGGCAGGCATCAACGGGTCATCCGCAGAAAAGCAGCCAGGGGCAACGAGCAGGCAAGCGAGAAGCGCAGGAGCAGCGGACTGGGGTGTCTTGACGTTCATGTCCCGGTGGTGAGCAGGTCATCCAAACGGTTCAAAAGCCGGATGAGTTTTTCCTCCTGCACGCTTTCCCCCTCCCGGACGCCCTTCTTCACGCCGCCGAGCTCGGAGAAACGGACGGACAAGGGGCCGCGCAAGCCGCTCCCGCGCCGACCGCCGCGTTTGGTAGATTCGCGGCGTTGAACGCCTCCCGGCCCCCTGCGATCCGGACGAGTACCGACCGCCTCATGGTCGGTCTACTGCTCGCGTGCGGCACCGCGCTCTCCTCATCGGGGCCCGGTCTCGCGCGTTGGCTCGGGACGACCATGCTGCTCGGTGGCCTCTGGGAGCTCCGGTTCCTCGTGCAACGACCTGTGCCACGGCTTCGTCTCGCCGCGCCCGTCGTCGTTCTCGTCGCGGCCTACGTCGGGTTGTTCTGGGAGCTGCTCCTCGGTCGCCCGCCCGCATCCCGGGACCACGCGATCCACTACTTCCAGACGCGGCTGCTGTGGGACGAGCTGATCCCCAGCGGGCGCCTCTGGGGCTGGACCGACACCCTCGGTGCCGGCTACCCCTACGGAGAGAGCTACCCCGTCGTCGGGTACTTGCTGGGTGGGGTCTCCAACGCCGCGACGTTCGGCCTGGTGAGCCCGCGTGCCAGCTATGCATGGGGCATCGCGATCACGTGGGCGCTGGGCACGATCGCGGTGGGCTGGCTGGCACACACGATCGTATCCACGGTGCGGCGAGGCGATCCGTTGGCTGCACGCTGGGCGTTTTGTGCAGGCGGCTTGCTGTGGTTGTTCGATGCGGGGGCGAGTCGCCAGGGCGGGTGGAACTACCTGCTGTTTCATGGGGTCTGGCCTCAGATGTTCTCCGCCGTGCTGTGGGCGCTTTCGCTGACGCTCACGATGCGTGCGCTCGAGCGCCCCTCCCCCCGTCGCATCGCCGCTGCCGCACTTGTTCTCGGCGCCAGCGTGGCCGCACACCCCTTTGGCATGCTCGCGGCCGCCGCCTCAGCCGGGCTGCTTCTCGTGGCAGTGTTCCTCTCGCCGAGCAAAATGCCCGCCCCCCTGCGTACCTGGCTTCTCGTGCACATCGGAGCCGCCGCCGTGGCCGGGAGTGTTGTGTTGGTGTTCTTCGGCAGCGCCGCGGGGATGGCCCGCAGCCCCGTTCAGTGGTCTCCGCTCGGCCAACTCTCTTACGAGACGTTGACCGGCGCGTTGTTCCCCACCCACTGGGCCTGGCTCGGACCGCTGTTCGTCCTCGGCGTCCTCGCCATCGTTCGACGCCCCTCCGCCCTCGGAGTGTCCGCGCTGCTGCTGTGCGCAGCCCTCGTGGTCCTGGGCTCTCACGAGTCGATGACCGTCCTGCGCCTGGACTTGGTCGTCTCCGGGTTCAAGAACCTTCAGTTCCCGCGCTACACGATCGAGCTCAAGCCCCTCATGTTCGCCGTCGCCGGCGTCGGTGCGGTGCTCCTCCCGGCTGCGGTCCGCTCCATCGCCCCCAGCCTGCACCCCTCACGACCTCGCGCGTGGGTGTTCGCTGCCCTCGCCGCCCCGTTCCTCGCCACCTTTGCTCCCGACCTCGGGCGGCTCAAGACCCGCCCCGTCGGCGCATTGGACACGCTCGAAGCCCACCCCGAAGGCATCGATGAAGCGGGAATGTTGGCGCTGCTCCGCGAAGAGTCCGTCGCTGTCGAGGGACCGTTGAAGGTCGCCTACCTACGCCACGGCATGGGTGGCGGTATGTTTCCGATCTACGCGATCGCGGATGCGAATGCCGAGCTGGTGCTCGACGGCCACATTGCCGCGGTCAACTTCAAGCACCGCATCCGTCGTGACCCCGCGGCCTACGATGCATTGGGCATCACCCACGTCATTCACGATCGCCCCCTGGGCGAACGTGAGCAGAGTTTCGCGGACCGCCTGACCGAGCTCGAGACGTTCGGCCGGTACCACGTCGCACGCTATGTCCCCGAGAGCACCACGCCGCGGGTCCACATCGACCACGGGGTCGCCGCCCTCGAGACCGACGAAGACGAGCACATCGTCATCGACGTCGACACCGCCGAGCCCTCCACCGTCATCCTCCGCCAGGCACCGCACCTGCGATGGGAGGCCACCTTCGAAGGCGCTTCGCTCGACATCAAAACATCCAAGCGCGTCCCCGGACTCAACCTCCTCTCGGTGGACGTCCCCGGCTCAGGCCGACTCGAACTCCGCTACCGCCGGACCCCGCTCGAGCAACTCGCCGGCTGGGTCTCCGTGTTCGCGTGGCTGCTCGGACTCGGGGCACTCGCCCTCGGCCGGCCGCTTCGATTCCGACCTCGCTCGACCCTGCCACGGAGTTTGTGGCCGGTCGCAGTGGTGCTCGCCCTCGTCGCCACCATGGCCGTGGAGCGACTTCAGGCCTCGAACCTCGAGCGGACCTGGCAACACTTCGCTGCCGATCGGGCCTACCGTGGCGCCCCGAAGCCCGAAGACCGCGATGCGAGTGACGACGAGCGACCCCGCCTGACTCGAGACCTCATCGACGAGGGCGCTGTCGTGTTCAAGCGCACCCCCGGCCGCGTCTGCAACGGTCTCACCGGGAAGGACGTCTTGTCTGGGTGCAGCGAAGCGGAGCATCGCCCCGTTCGCGCCACCACCTACCGTGCTCCGTACCTGTTCCGCTGCCTCGAGTTCGGCATCCCGCCCGGCGGCGTCGTCGAAATCGAGCTGGGCAACGGCCATCACGACGTCCTGGGCCGACTCACCCGCCGCCTCCTCGGAGCGCCGGGCCGCAAGCTCAAGTTCGGCGTCGGCAGGGCCCCCAGAAAGCTCGCCTCCGACAACCTCGACTTCTTCGTCCGAGCCGAAACCCACGACGGCCCCGCCGTCGCCACGCTGGTCAACGGCGGCCGCCACCTCGAACGGTTCTGCCTCGCCGCCGCTGAGGTGGAGCCACCCCTGCGGTGAACCCCCCGCGCTCCTCAACGCGAGCGTAGGTACGCGATCAGGTCCCGCTTCGAAGCCTGCGGCAGGTCCACGCCGTACGCGTGCCCCTTCACGGCTCCCCGCCCCCGGGGTCCAACGTACCCATCGCGAAGGCGCTCGCGACCGAACAACGCCTCGAGCGTGGCAACGGTTCCGTCGTGAAGATACGGCGCTGCGTCACCCACCCGAATCAACGGTGCGGGGCGGTACAAGCCGGTCCCGCGCGCTGTTCCTTGGGCGAGGTTGCGATCCGTTCCCACGCGTACGGCGGCGATCGGTGAACCTGCGCCGCTGGGTTCGCTGTGACACCCCGAGCACTCAGCCTCAAAAAGGGAAGCACCTCGGCCCACCGCCGGCGCATCGGCATCCCCTGCCGGGGGAGGTTCGAGGGTGTAGAGGTAGACCGCGAGCGCCCACGCGAGTTCTCGGGGTGGCCGGGTGCGTTCACGGTTGGCATGAAGGATCTGGGTCTCCTGCCGGATCGCCAGGGCTGCCGGATGATCGTGCGTGACGGTGGCAGCCTGCGTGAGGTGCCGGAGTTCGCGTAACCCCCACAGGTCGACGATTGCGACCGGGTCTTCGTCGTCGTCGGCCGTGATGTCGGCGCGGCCTGGCCCCCAGTTCGCCATCCGCTGGGCGAGCGTCTTCGACAACGCCGCGCCCGTGTCCGCGTGCCAGGCGAGCCGCATCTGCCCGTAGTCCAAGTCCCGACGCGCCCGACCGACGACGGCCTGGCCATCCTCGATCGACACGTGACACAGAGCGCACGTGATCCCGATCTTGGCGCGGCCGTCGATGTCCTCGAAGGCCACGACACCTGGCCAGGAGCCCTCTGAGGTGGGCTCGAACCCCACGCGCTTCGCAACACGCGGGTCCGCCACGGCGTGTGCAGCCTGAGCCTCGGGACGCAGCGGATAGGAGAAGAACACCTCGCGCCCCAATGCCGCCCACCCCTCGAACGTCGATGGTCGAACCTCGTCCCACATCGGCGCGGCTTCGGCCGGCAGCTCGAAACGGGCGGTCGAGCGCAGCTCTTCCGCCACGCCCGCCGTGACGGGATGCACGCGCGGAGACCACACGGGAAGCACATCCCAACCTCGGGTTCCCTGTCCATACGCGCTCAACCGGGTGGCCGAATACACGTTGGACCCGTCGGTCATGGAGTGCTCGAGCGCCTCTCGCCGAAACACAGGGTCGTCGAGGTATCGGCTTCCCTCCGCCAGGATCCAAGCGTCGGACCACGGCGTGGCCTTGGCCGTCGGCACGGGGCGCTCGACCGGAGCCGGCACGGGGGTGGGCGAGCCTTCGCCGCAACCCAACACAAAGGCCAGCCCGACGAGCCAGGATTTCACGTCACCATTTCCTCGATAGCCTCGCGGGGAGCCAGCGGTGAACTGATGGTCTGCAGGCGGCCCGCGACCTCGACTTCGAGTTCAACGACGTACAAAGGCCCCCAACTGCTGCCGTCGATCACCTTCTCCACTGCGGCCCAGTCGGGCGCTCCCAGTGCATAGCGCACGTTCAGGGTCGAGCCCGGGGCGATGGACTCATCCCACGTGGCGTAGGTCGAGCCCTTCCAGATCCGAGGCGCTCGCGCTCGCATCGTCTCGATGGTTCCGCTCGGCTCCAAGTCCTCACTCTTGCGAAGCCGTACGGCACGAATCGAGAACGGAAGCACCTCGGAGTCCTTGGACGTGATCGAAAGCTGGACCTCCGACTGGACACACCGCGCGGCGAATCCGTCCTCCATGTCTCCAGCTCGGTCCCCATGCGCGACGTTGCCCGGAGCTTCGCGCGGTCCCGGCTTCGGCATCGAACGAGCCCCCAACGATCGCTCCTGTGGCATCGCAGGCTTCGGTGCCGCCGCCGGTGTCGGGCAATCGTCCTGCAGCTGCACCGAGGCGACCGCGACGGTCACAGTTTCCGGCTTGTGCTCGGGCTCGGGCTCGGGTTCGAGCTCGACTTCGGCTTGCGGCGTCCCCGAGGAGCCGCCCGCAACGGCCTTTGCCTCGGGCGGCGTTGGCAAGTCCGTGGCGTCTTCATGCGGGGTGCAGGCCGACGCCAACGCAAGGATCGTGAGCGACAGAAACGGCCTGCGAAACATCAGCGTCTTCATGGGTGCTCCCTCAACGTACAGATCAAAGCTTCGGTCTACCGGTGTCCGATTTCGGTGCTCAAGTGACGATGTTTTCGGGCTCGTCGCGCGGAACCTTGGGCGAGGCGATGGTCTGTCGCTGCCCTCCGACCTCGACGTCGAGTTCCACGATGTACATCGGCCCCCAAGTGTCGCCACCGAGAGACTTCCCGACTTGAGCCCAGTTGGGATCCCCCAACGAGTAGCCCACCTTGATCGATGCGCCCGCCGCGACCGATTCGTCCCACGGGTTGTACTTGGAGTTCTCCCACAACGTCGGCTCGCGTGTGGTCATCGTCCCCAGCACCTCGCCCCCGTCCGCCTTCTTTAGCCGCACCGCGACGATCGCCACCGACTGCGCTGTGTCCGAAGCCGATTCGATCGAGAGCTGAACCCGCGACTGCGTGCACATCGGGGCGAACCCCTTGGCGGAGCGGGCCGCCGCCGCACTCTCGGTCTCCATTGCCGCCTCCCTTGGCTCGTCTTCATCCGGCTTGGAGTCCGCAGACGATGGAGGTTTCGCAGAGGGGCAGTCGTCCTGCAGCTGTACCGAAGCGACCGAGACCTTCACGTTCACCGCGGCCGGCTCAGGATCCGTCGGCGGTGTCGTAGCCACAGGGGCCGGCGCCTTCCCCTCCTTGTCGTCATGGCCAGCACACCCCGAGGCCAGTCCCAGAATCGAAAGAGCGAGGAGCGGGCCGCGCAGCGTCATCCCGTCCATGGTGCCAGCTCCCCGGGGTCACGGGGAAACGCCGTCACCACGTTCGAGTTCAACAGTGGGCGTCTGGGGCTCGGTGACCTGCGGCGCCCGTCCCGACGATGTCGAGCCGCCCATCCCGCCCCCTGTCGCTCAACACCTGTCGGCAAACCGGAACTCCATCTCAAAGACGGCGGTTTCCTCGGGCGGATGGAACGTCCATTCCGCAAGCGCCTCTTCGAGGCAGGTGGCGACGAGCTCGGGGTCGACCGTAATCGTGTTGTGCTGCGTTTTCACCGATTCGACGGATCCATCGTCGCGCAGTGCGACGCCCAACCGCACGACACCAACCCGTACGAGCCTGCAATCATCCTTGTAGATGAGACGCCAGCACGTCATCGAGTTGGCCTCCGCCTCGCGGGCGTCTTCGACCCAGCGCTCCAAGTACGGGGTAGCCGGCGCCGCGGCGCGCGCCGGACTCGGCTCGCCACGCGGACCGATCGGATCCGGGGAGGCGCGAACGTTGGCAGTGTCCTGCACGGGAGCCGGCTTTTCCGGCGCGCTTGGGCCTGCACAACCCGCGGTGCCGAGCAGCCCGAAGAAGAGTGTCCCGAGTCGACCCATGGTCAGCGATCATGCAGGCGGGGCGCGGCGCGAGCAACTCGCAAGGCCTTCTCCCGGTGCCGGGTCCGGACGTAGCTCCGCGAACGACGTGGAAGCTCCCTGGGGGGCCAGCGAATCCGACGGGGCACAAGACTCCACGCGGAAACCCGGCCGTATCGACGCGAGACTCGACCTGTCAGTCAGTTCTCGGAGCAGACAAGTCACTGGTGTTCCACAACACCCCTCGCTTGAAACGAGGAGATCAATCATCGGCTCAGTAAGTCGCGCAGTCTTCGGCCCACCTTGAATTCGCCCTAGGGTGCCGCCTACCGGCGCATCCCCACTGAGCGAGGAGCGATTGGCCTGCACTTCGGTCCCGTTGAACGGGATGCTCTGCGACCGGCAGTTGCGGGCACACATCAACCACGTTAGGCAAGCCGCGTGGGGTCGACGTCGGAGGTCTTGGAATACATCGAGTCCGCCCGTTCGGGACGTTCGAAGTGCCAGGGCTGCAAGACAAAGATCGACAACGGCGAGCTACGCTTTGGGATCAAAGAGCCCGATCCTCGTAGTCGTTCGGGGCGCCACATCGTCCGCTGGTTTCACCCAAAATGCGCAGTGAAGCCTCACGGTTTCAGGCTGGGGCAGGCGATGACTCGGTACGAAGAGGAGATCCCGAACCGGGCGGATCTCGAACGCGCAGTCGCAACCGCAACACCTCCTGACCAACAGCCCTCAGCGGAAACGTGGTGGAGAGCGGTGTGCCTTGCGGACCTCGAGACGATTCGCCGGCTCGTCTCTGACGGAGCGAATGTGAACGCGCGAGACCTCGAAAGCGGCGCAACTGGCCTCCACCACGCCGTGACGATGGGGAATCGTGAGCTCATGCGGGCACTCATCGACTGCGGAGCGGGTGTCGACGAAGGGGACCACGACGGGTGCCGCCCCCTTCACTACGCGGCATCATTTCGGTTGATTGATCTGATCGACCTGCTGCTGGCCTCGGGTGCTCGCGTGAACGTCCACGGGGGAAGAGAAGAAGACCGCAACACCACTCCGCTACACATGGCGCTCGGCATGAACTGGCTCTCGTACCCGCGAGGCTTGCAGCCGCGAGCCCGGGCCTCCGTGGACGCTGTGGTCTTGCGGCTCGTACAGGCGGGCGCCAAGGTGACCCTACGAAATGGGCTCGGAACAAGTCCCCTCGAGCTGGCAATGGGTACAACGTCGTTTGAGTCGATGCTCGCCACTGTGAGTCACGCGGACCGTCTCTGTGACCCGCAAGGTTGGACGCTTCTGCATGTGGCAGCTTGGAAAGGCGAGCTGAGCGCGGTGCGTTTGCTGCTGGCTCGTGGGTGCGACCCGAATAGGGAGACGACTCGAGAGTGGGTCCGCGGCGAGCCGATGAAGCACCGTCGCGTCACCGTGGGTGCCGGTGTACGCCCCCTCGACCTTGCGCAAGCGCAGGCCAAAAGGGAGGTTGTGGACGAGCTTCGCGGCGCCCGCGCCTCGACGGGTCGTGCCGTGGAGATCGAGCCGACGTAGGAGGCCCCAAACGTGACCTCCTTCTCACACAGCCCCGTTGCGCCATGGTCCGGTCGCCGCGTGATCGGCTCACAGCGCAGCCCGACTTTCGGACTCTTCGCGATGAGGCTCGCGCCCCCGGGAAGGCAACGCGAGTCGCAACGCCGTGGTCGCCCGCGTACTCTCTTCAGCTCGGCGGGCCAACGCAGGGCCGCCCAAATCCCCAAAAATGTCGCGTATCACCCGCCAACGTGGATCACACGCTTGCCGAACGCCTCGCCGCGCAGCAATCCCACGAGCGCGGCCGGGGCTTGCTCGAGACCCTCGATCACTTCTTCGCGGTAGCGAACCTTGCCCTCCTTCACCCAAGCGCTCATCGCCTTCGCGAACTCCGGGTACAAGTGCCCGAAGTCGTCGTAGACGATGAAGCCGCGCATCGTCGCCCGCAGCCGAAGCAGCGTTCCCATCAGGTAGTTCATCCGGTCGGGCGCCGCGGGCAAGGCCGTGGCGTTGTACTGCGACACCACACCGCACACGGGGATACGTGCGGACGTGTTGAGCAACGGCATCACGGCGTCGAACACCGCTCCACCCACGTTCTCGAAGTAGATGTCGATGCCATCGGGAACGGCATCCTTGAGTGCGTCTGGAAACCCCTCCGCCTTGTAGTCAATGCAGGCGTCGAACCCGAGTGTCTCGACGACGTGGGCGCACTTCTTCGGACCCCCCGCGATACCCACGACCCGGCACCCAAGGATCTTGCCGATCTGCCCAACGGTCGCCCCCACCGGTCCGCTCGCCGCGGCAACAACGAGCGTCTCACCTTCCTTGGGTTGCCCAATCTGCGTGAGGCCGGCATATGCGGTCAAGCCGGGCATGCCCAACACCCCCAATCCCCAAGTCGGGTGCTCCGGGTTCTTGCCGAGGCTCACCACCCCGCGCCCGTCGGACAGCGCGTAGTCCTGC
The DNA here is from genome assembly GCA_050633305.1 of Nannocystales bacterium. Lineage (GTDB taxonomy): Bacteria > Myxococcota_A > Polyangia > Nannocystales > Nannocystaceae > CAJXVA01. The sequence goes on along the minus strand of JBOEGF010000014.1, from coordinate 359,258 downwards.
CACCCTCCGAATGCGACGACCCAGTCCCCCGCTTCAAAGCGATCCAGGTTGGAGTGCACGACCTGAGAGACCGTGCCCCCAACCATCACCGCGCCCACCTTCACGGGCTCGGCATACGACTTGGCCGCGCTCATTCGCCCACGCATGTAGGGATCCAGAGAGAGGTATTCGTTGCGAAGCAGCATCTGCCCTTCACCCGCGGTGGGGACTGCGGTTGTTTCGAGACGAAGCGTGTCCTCGTTGGGCTCTCCCTTTGGACGTTGCGCGAGAACGAGCTGACGGTTGGTGGAGTCGGACTGCGGCATGGAATACGAGCCGAGACTACTCTCCCTCCAGCGTCTCAGGCGCGACTTCGAACACGGAGCGGAACGATAGCCTGATCCGAAACCGCCCAGTAAACGCGGTTCAAGCGCAGGATTTCGTTATTTAGCCCCTGGCGAGAACCGACAAACGGCCCAATGGCTGGTATGGTCCGGCCGTGGCATTTGAGCCTTTCGACGTGCGTGCCGAGTTCGATGCGCGGCCCTACGTCTCTCAATGTCCGAACGACGACTACACGCGGGCCATGTTCTACGGCCTGATCTCTCGGGCGTATCAACGCGTGGGAAAGTCCGCCCCGGACTTCCCCACGGTCCCCTTTGCGAAGGTCGAACGTCGAGCCTACAACGCCGCCCTGATCCAAGCCTGCGCGGATCTTTCGCCAGGTGTCCCGTTGGCCTCCGCACTGTTCGAACTCGGACGGGGCCTCTACCCACACTTCACGGGGACGATGATCGGCAAAGCGATCTTCTCCGTCGCGGGCCGCGACTGCCCCTCGATGGCACGCCTGGCCCCACGGGCCTACTCGATCTGCAACGGACACGGGACACTCGAACTCGTCCGCGTCCAGCCGGGCTTGGTCCACGTATCCTTCGACGACGTCTGGGACCCGCTCCCGTTCACCTGCGGCATCTGGCGTGGAGGCCTCGACGTCTGCGAGATCGAACCTGAAGCCTTCGAGCTCGAACGCCTCGGTCCGTCGCGCTACCAGCTCCGGATCGGCTACTGATCCGACTCGCGGACTTCACCTGGCGTCTGGGCTTCAGCCCGACCGCAGCGCCTTGGGACGTGACGACGTGCCGCTCGATTCCACCGGTTTCGAGAGCACGATGTTCCCCCCGGCTTCTTGCCCTTGCGCATACGCATCGTTGCGCGTGGCCCCGCCTCGCCGAACGGTCTGGGTCCTCGGGTAGCGGCGCTTGAAGAACGCCGCACGTTCAGCACCCGGGACCCACACCAGCCCCTGCTCCTGAAACTGCTCATTCTGGGTTGAGAGCTTGGCTTCGAAGCCCACCATCACCCCCGCGAGAAACGCCTGCCGGTCCCGATTGGAGGTCTGCTCGGTCGTCTTTCGGTACGCGTCCCACAGACGCAGCGCCGTGGCAGACAAGAACGTGTGCACGTGCTCGGCCATCGCCAGGTTGGCCTCCAAGCCACAGATCTCGAGCACGCTCCCACGCTTGCCCTCTCGAGGTCGGTAGACGGGAACCCAGAGTCCGTCGACGAAGAAGTACGTGGTGAGAATCATCGCCAGACGGCGGTCGTGCTCGAGGATGCGCCCCGAGGGTCGTCCCAAATGGCGGAACCCATAACGGGTGGCGTCGTCGGGAGCGTCTTTCTCCACCTCGATGTTGAAGCGCAACATCAGCTTCCGGGCAGCGATCGCAGCCGCCTCCGCTTCATGTTGATTGGGACTCTCCGCCAGCGCCATCAGCTTGCGGATCCGCTGGACCACCCGACTCTCCGGGTCGTCCGAAACGACCGGAGGTGGCGGGAGCTCAGCCCGCGCATGCCCGGCGATCCCCAGCTGCTCGCACACCCGCCGGAACGTCGGTCCGTGCGGGGGTTCGTCGACCCGCATCACTTCGTCGACGAACTGGTGGGCGACCTCATGCTTGAGCACCTCGACAACCACGGACCACGGGTGCTCGAGCACCAGCGGGCGCGAGATCTCGAGTCCGCGCATGCTGTGGTTCCACTGGCCCAGCTGCGTCCGTGTGTCGCTCAGTCGAAACACGGGGCGCCGGAGCACCTCGCGAAAGAATGCCACGTTGATGGTCTCCCACTCGCCGACCAAGCGTTCCAGAAGCTTGGCCTCCAGCGTGGCACTGAGCGCAACGGGATCTGCGGGCGGCACGGCGCAGAGGATAGGCGCCAGCGCGAAGCCTCGCCACAGCGTTGTGCACCTCGGAACGCGCCTGGGGCTATGCCCTCTGCGCGAGTTCACGCAGAGAGGCACCCAGCGCCGCCGTCAACTCTTCTCCCCGCAACTCCGTGAGTTCGTCGAGCGTCATGGTCTTCGCAAGCTCCTCGGCAACAAGCGCCCCGAGAACGTACCCGCACCGCTGCGGAAACTCGCCGTCCGTCCCCGCCGTCAGGAACACATCCAGGACCGCCTGGTCTTGCGAGTCCAGTTGATCTGCCGCCGCGAGCGCAAGCTTGGGAAGCTCAGCCTTCACTTCGCGGACCAATGTCGGGGTCCCGTAGATCTCGGTCGCCGACGCGTCTGGGTTGAGCACACCGCTGACATACGTCGCGAGCCCCTCGTGCCACATCGCTGCACCCAACGAGTCCGCTGGCGCCCCCTGCCAGCGTTCGGCGTGATGCAGATGGAACAGCTCATGGTGGAGGAGCGGCTGCACGTCGTAGTCCTCGGGGTGGAACAAAGCGATGCCATCGACCGCGAGCAGGATCGTCGGAACCCCCTCCAGTTCGGCGGTCATCCCATCAAAGGAGCCCAAGCTCGCGGTGAGGATGATCTGGGCACCCCCTGCGGGGATCGGGAAGCGCTCCTCGAACGTCTGCACGCCGCCCCCGACTGCCACGGGCAGTGACGCTGCAACCTCGAGAATCCGCGGCCGCGCGTGCTCGACCGCGGGCAAGTACAGGCGCAATCGCTCTCGAAGGGCCGCGGCCTCGGGAACCCCGGAATCGAGCCCTACCACCTGCGCCCCGTAGAGCTCTGGATGCGCCGCAGCCACGTCGGCCACGAACGCATCGACCTGGGACTCCAACGGCGCCGAAGCGTCCCCGCCCCAAAACCCCAGAAGCTCTGCGGTGTAGTCGTGCACCACCACCGAGCCGCCGACCGAGGATCCCGCCGGCTCCACCGCGGGGGGCGATGAGGACGCAGCCGCGCACCCATACAGCGAGAGCGAGAGCAACGAGGACCACAATCGGCGAGCGCGCATGCGCGGCCGTCTATCCCGAACACCGCAGCGTGGGTTGGTTTTGCGCTGGGATCCCTCGGAACGCCCATAGCGGCACCCCCAGACCGGGTCTCCTCGTTCCTCGCTGGTTGCTTGTGCCCGGCATGGCGAGGTCTGCCCACCTTGGGTATGCTCGCCGTGCCCATGAGCGATGGACTGTCCGCCGAGATCAACGTCACCCCGATGGTGGACGTCTTGCTCAGTCTGCTGATCATCTTCATGGTCTCGCAGCCGACGCCCGCGAACGAGCAGATCCCGCTCAACGTTCCCCAGGATTCGGTCGTGCAAAACCCGTCCGATCCCAACGCATCGCTGCTTGTCTCCGTTGCGCCCGACGGCTCGGTCAAGCTCGGCAAGACGCCCGTCCCTCCCGGCTACGAGCAGATGGTCGAGGCCTTCAAGAACAACGAGAAGGCCCAAGAAGACGACAAGGTCGTGGTCAAGGGTGACGAGAAAGCCAAGTACGGCGCCATCATCACCGTGATGGCTGCCGCGCACGAGGCCGGCATCGAGCAAGTCGGCATCGCCTCCGAGCGCCTCTAGTCCCCGGACGCGCCGCCCCCGGACGCTCCACATGAGTGACGCGCTGTTCGTCTACGGTTCCCTGCGCGAGGGTGCCGCGCACGAGATGTACGACGTCCTCCGTGAGCACGGCACACCCGCCGGCCCCGCTCGGGTCCGCGGCCGCTTGTACGTCGTCGATGGGTACCCCGGCCTGGTCCTCGACCAGCACGCCGGATGGGTCGTCGGCGAGCTGTGGACCTCCGTGGCGGCCGCAGCCTGGCCCGTCCTGGATTTCTACGAAGGGTGCAGCGCCGAGGACCCCGCCCCGCACGAGTTCGTACGCCGCGAGATCACCGTCGACGCTGCGGGCTCGTCGATCCCCACGTGGGTCTACGAGTTCGCGCGTGACGTCAGCGACTTGCAGCTCGTCCCCAGCGGCGACTGGCTCGCACCCTGAGCGACCCTGCCCCACATCGCCACCCGCCGCCGCCGCTCGCAGCCCTCACCCTCTGGCTTCGCTTGGAGGGGACGGTCGCGTGAGGATGTAGAGGCTACACAAGACGAACACCACCGCCTGAATCGTGACCACCGTGGCAGAGACGCCGAGGATCAGCCCCGCGACGAACATCGCCACCATCGTCGAAACCGCGGCCACCTTTGCCTTGCGGCCGACCGCACCGTACTCGGACCACTGCCTCAGACTCGGCCCAAACACCCGGTGATTCATCATCCACGCGTGCATCCGGGGCGATGACCTGCCGAACGCGTAGGCAGCGAGCAACAGGAACGGCGTCGTGGGCAACAGCGGCAGGATCACGCCAACCGAACCCAGAACCACACAGACCACCCCGAAACTCGTCCAGATCCACCGCATCCCGAGTTTCTTCATAGGACCGGCGGTGCGTCTTGGGTAGATCCAGCTCGGGCCACCCGACGACAGTCCTACGACCCTTCCGACAGCAGGAGGTCTCGAATCTTCACCGCCTTCTCGAAGTGGTCGAGCTGGTGCGTCGAGATCCACCACTGCGCGACCTCCATCAGCGCCTCGGGGTCGTCGTTCTTGTTGGCGAAGAACGCGTAGAACGAAAGCCCGACGCCCTCGCCTTTTTTGCGATCTTGGCCGTGCACACAGCGATGGCCTTCTCTCTCGAGCTCCGTCTCATCGTTCCCCTCAAGTGCCGCGCACCTTACCCGACTCCGCTCGCGCAAACGCGCCGCCAAGTCGGTCTCGACCCGCCGGACCCTTGAGGGCCTTCGCGGCGAAGGGCACTGCCGCTACTCCACCGCGACGATCGTGATCGAGACATCACCGACGGTATCGGGATCGCTGCGAACTCGCGCAACCCACTCGCAGTCACCGAACGAGAACTCGGCCGTTGTTCCAAGTTCGATCTGTTTGGCGGCGGTCTCCTCGGTGAGCGGAGAGGACGTCAGGCATGAGTCGTAGACACGGTAGAACAGGAGGTCGCTCCCTGACGGGCCCGATGCCGTGATCCGCACCGACGTGGGTTCGTCCAACGGAAAGCAGTGCCACCGCTGCGTCGTGGCTACGAGAGCGTCCGAGACGAGGTAGGGGCCGAACGTCGTGGGCGAGTCACTGCAGGATACTGTGTCCTCGATGAGTAGCGGTTCCCCGACCTCGAGGCGGTGTGTCCGTTCCGGGCGGCAACGTGGGACCGCGGAGTAGTGCTGCTGCGCCTCGCTTGCCCAGCGCTCCTCCAGGACCTCCTTGCTCATCCCTGTGGCCGCTTCGATGCGCTCCCAGTTGCTGGCCGCTCCGTATCCGCGGTTGAGCTCGGGATCGTTGACCAAGCGGAGAAAGTCCTCACGCGGCAACGTCTCGTGCAACCACCCCGAAAACGTCGCTGCAACCCCTACCGACGCGGAGTGCGGATCGTCGGGCAGCGTGGCCCCCTCTGGGATCCTGTAGGAAACCCCGCCTCCGCTCGCGTGGAACTCTCCGCCGTCGTAGAGCAGCGCAAGCCCTTCCTCGATCAGCCTGGGCAGCAGCAGTCCGTTCGAAAACCGAACCGCGTGAACGACTTCGTGACCGAGAGTATCGCCTCTTGCGTACACACTCACCTCTCCGTCTCGGCGGTACGCAACTCCACCAATCCGATAGTCGTAGTTCTCCTGCTGCTCGTCGACGTAGCTCTGGCCGAGGTAGATGTCGATCTTCGGACCAGGCTCGAGCTCGAACCAGTCCGCCGTGACCTCGATTCGTTCGTCGACGTACGCCACAAGGCCCGCGCACACCCCATGCTCTCCCTGGATCCGGGCGTGCCGAGTCTCGACCCAGGGCGAGTCCTCGGAGCACCCCGCCCCGAGGATTCCGCAAAGCGTGATCCCAAACAGACCGCGCCGGGCCGCCGACGCGATGGAGCCCGGCGGATGAGCGCAAGATGTCGAGAACGCGCGGTCGGTCATCATGGCTGGCAGCGGCGACGATAGACCAACGAAGTGTAGCCGTGCCGACTCGTTGCGTCAGAGCTACGAAGCACAATTCGGTGCTCTCCTTCAGAAAGTGCAACCTCGAAGAGCTCTCCCTCTCCCAGCTGTCCGCCGCCCGCGACCTCCCAATGATGGGTCAACGGATCGCCGTCGTAGTCACGACTCGCGGCGGTGAACGCCACAGGATCCGCGCAGGACGCAGGCGCCGAGACGAGCGCAATGTCCGCAACCGGCCGCCTCGATGTGTATGCCCCCTCGACTGACAGCATGAGCGTGGCCGCGAAGACCTTGGACGTGTACTGGAACTCCAGCTCGCGGAGAGACAAGACGCCCGTCGAGGGAGACACGTGACCAACCGCCGCGCGTGTCGACGCGCCAACGGCCGAGATCCGCACCCCATTCACGTCCGCACTGAGAACCGCCTCGACATCACCCGCCTCGTACCTGAAGTCACCCTTCCGCCCGAGGACAACATCGTTCGCCTTGTAAAGGTAGAAGTGTGCATTCTCGATTGTAAGACCCTCCACCGAGTTCGTCGGAATGGACGCCTCGAACTGCGAGAGGGCGAAGCACTGCTCGGCCCCACACTCCATGTCGGCGTAGGCGACATCGACATCGACATCCGCGGTCCGCGAGAACCCGTTCTCGCCACCGAAGGTCCAGGAGATCGAAGCAAAGGAGCCCGCACCCGCGGTGGCAGTGTCGGTAGTGAGCCCCCCGACCACAGTCCGCCCGACCTCAGATGCCTCGGGGGTGCCGCAAGAGGGAGGTAATCCTTCGCTAGGTAGACAAGAGCCGCCCAGAAAAAACGTTTCATCCCGCACAACGTCCTCGACCGGCCCGCACAGAGCGTTGACGGCCACATCGTTTGTCATTTGACAACCTGAAAGTCCTACCACCGCCCGCCTTCTCGGCTGGATATAGGAGCCCGAAGACAGACACGCGTCCATATTGAACTTCGGAACACCACAAAACCCATCTGAGGAGGCCGTGGCATCGTGGTGAGTTTTCAGGATGTTACACAGCTGTTCTTTGCAGCTCGCAAGGCAACTCTCCTGCACGGTTTGAAGCGTAGGACACCCACCACAACACTCAGACTCTCCGGGGAACACATCGAAGAGCCACAGAGGCTCCCCAAAAGCGGGGCCACTCGCAAGAAAGAGGATCTCGCCTCCATAGGTGGCGTTCACTCCATCTACCCCGCATCTAATCTCCCACCCCCCTTCCCCAGGTTCGTTACACGTCAACCCCGCCGGATCCGGGTCTGAAAACGGCTCATCGGTGTCTGATGAGCCCCCATCACCGCTTCCTTCTTCGCCGTTGCAGGCGGCGAACATGAAGACTGTCGTCATCAGGGCCCGGGAGGTCGGCAGAATCGACGACCTAAACATCCTGCCAATCATCATCATCATCATTCAATAACACATGCACACGACAGGTCGAAGCGAAGACGGCGGCTGGGTCACCGGGCCACCGGTCGCGTACGGCAATAGCATCGCGGGTTTGATCGAAGATGCCGTCGAACACTCTGAGCCAAGGCCAACACCCAACACCGACAATCCTCGCCCACGCTCCTTCCCCCTCCCCACGCATGGGCTCTCCGAGGGTGCTCAGCGCCTCCCCCCGCACTGAGGGAGAGGCCTTCATTCCAGCACCGCAGCGGCGGTTTCCACTACGTCAGTGTACGAGCCGCCACGGAGCATACGACGTCACACTTGAAACCGACTACGACATCAAATCGGCCCGCTAACAACGAACCTCCAGCTCGAAAGGTCCGGCGACGACCGCGCCGGGGACTGGACACACCTTCGAATCAATCTTGCGCCGTTGGCCCCGACCGAGTGTCAACGGCCCGATGCGAAGTCGTACTCCGAGGACGTCGCCCAGCTCGCAACGCCCCCTGTTTCTCTGCGACGTAGCCGACCCACTCCCCGTTGTAGAACATGCCTGAGACTCCTCCGAAGTAGATCTTCAAGATCCCCTCTGCCAGGCCATCATCTCCAACCCCGGACCATCGCCTGGTACCCGCGCCTTGAATAGAATAGCTGGACCTGACTGACCTCAGTTCCGCGTCCCGGTAGACCAGAATGTGGTCGACCTCCGTGTGAACCACGATCACACTCCCATCCTTGCGTCGCTGCTGACACCAGGCCATCCACCGCTCCACATCCGCGACCTCAAACCCACGTGGTCGAGCCCAAACAACACCGCCAAGCTCGAGAGCGTCCGGCCGGCAGTCTGAAATTGCGAACACCCCTTCGGACGGGTCGGCGTCGAGAGGGGTGCTACATCCCACAACGCCCGAAACGAGCAGGACCTGCAGCATAGAATTCCGGCTACCTGAGATTATTCGCCCAGTCATTTGCGTTCCGATCTAGAGGACTTCCATCCTTATAGGTTTGGAGATAGAACAAGTAGTTGAGCAACCCCGCCGGGATATACGCAGGGCCCATCAAAGCAGACTGCGCCGTATGCCCCCGTTCGTGTTCCCAGAGCGGGACCTCCCCATAGTAGCCCTCAAGGCCGTTCGGATCACACTCGTTCAAGAAGATGAAAGGCCCGAGCGTCATTGCGCTTCGCGGGGGCAAGAAGGCATTGATCCACCCGCCACGGACCATCACAACACCGTCCGGTGCATGCTCAAGGTCATATTCTCCGCCAATTGACGCTATACTTCCAAGAATCGTTTGAAGCCCGCCCCAGGTAGTATTTCCGACTATCAACATGTGCCCCGCCCCGGACAAAGGGGATGCACCGCCTGCAGGCAATGGGAATAGCGGAGCTTGGCCATGCGGGTCGACGAAGTTCAAGGGGTCTCCTAGGCAGTACTGCATCAAAGATGCGGCGCCACCACCGAACCGGAGCGGGTCCTTCGCCGCCCAACTCCCAACCTCCGGCCGATAATCCCGCGCCCCGAACCGCACCAACCCCGTATCCTCGTCGTACAACCCGCCAGCGAACCCAAACGGCTGCGAGAACCCGGCCTCCGTCGTCGCGCCTCCGACAACCCGCCCGTACGCATCGTACTCCCGGGTCTGCGCCATCGTGTTCGTCGTTGTGTTGAACACGCCGACCACGTTGCCATTCTGGTCCGTCAGGAACCGGTACGTCGTCCCGCCGCGAACCATGTAGTCCGGCACGTGGTCACTGGCCCCGTACACGAACCGCGAGACCAACGCGCCTGCCCCGTCGAGTTCGGCGACCGGGTTGAGCTGGTCTCCGTACAGGAAATGCTGCTCCACTCCGTCCACCTCCCTGCCCACACGCCTGTTCCGCGCATCGATGATGTACGTGATGGTGCCGGCGGTTGTCCCCGGCGGGTCCACCTCCAGCAGGTTGCCGACAGCATCGTACGTGTACAGCCAGACGTCCCCGCTGGACGTATCGGTCCGCGAATCCATCTGCCCATCATCGTTGTACGTGTACGTCCAGTCGCCATGCGTCAGCAGGCGGTCCTGGTTGTCCGTCACCACTCCCCCTGCGCCGATCGTGCCCGCGCTATTCGTCACCGTGCTCCGGTTGCCGTTGGAATCGTAGCTGTACGACTCCAAGTTCGTCCCGGTGCAGCCCATCGAGTCCGCGGCGTCATAGACGTCCGCCAACCGATCTGCGTCGTCGTATTCGTAGCAACGCAGGCTCGTCGAGCCGCTGTGGGTCTCCGTCTTGGTCTCGATGCGGCCGTAGCTGTCCCGCGTGTACGTGACCTCGTAGACCGCCGTAGCTCCGTCCTCGTAGAGGATCCCCGCCAAGTCGCCGAATGGATCGTAGCTGTACGTCGCCAACACCCCACTCACCGTGGTCGTGTCCAGCTGGCCAGTCGTCGGCACGTACGTCGCGGTCATGGCACCCATCGAGGTCATCCGCCCCTGGCTGTCGTAGCCATACGCCACAGTGTCCCCGGCCGCCGTCTCCGAGTCCAGCCGCCGCTGGCTGTCGTAGCCCCAGCTCACCGAGCCGGTCACGTCACCGGTCATCGCCTCGCCGGTGAGCAGGTCACCGTCGTAGGTGTAGGTCAGCGTGTTCGTCGCCATTCCCATCGCGTCGGGGTCGATCGAAGCCGACTGCAGCTGGCCCGTATCGTCCACTCCACCGTCGTCGTCATGGACAAACGTGTAGAGCGCTTCGGGCGTTGCGATCGTGCTCAGCTTGCCTGTGCTGACGTCGTGCGTGTACGTGATGTCGGAGGACTGCGGTAGGGACGTGACAGCCGGCTGGTGGTCCGGCGTGTACGTGTATTGCGTTTCGGGGTCCGGGACTCCGCTGACCGCAGGCGGCGCGTACTCCCGAAGCCGGTCGGCCGAGTCGTAGAAGAAGTCGTGCGCAGGGCGCGACGGCGGCGTCACCGACTCGACATTTCCGTCTTCATCGTAGGTGAAGCTGACGACCTCCGTGTTGGGAGCGATCTGCTGCAGAACCCGTCCGACTTCATCGCGCTGGTATGTCGTGGTCCGGTTCTCAGAATCCGTGACCGTCTCCAGCCACCCCTCGGTTGCGTGGTACCCGAACGTCACCCCGCGAACCTCCAATCCGTCGGTCTGCGAAATGCCCGAAACCCTGCCACGAGCATCGTAGCTGTAGATCACCGGTGCCAACGTGCCGACCTGCAGCGACGCCACCTGGCCGTCGCCGTTGAGCGTCGTCGTGGTCACGCGACCAGACGGAGCCGTGCTCACGATCGTTGCGGCGACCGAGCTTCCACCGTCAATGTGGGCGCGGTCGTAGACTCGCGTCCAGGTCTCCGAGCCCGACTGCGCGGTCTCCGAGATCCGGTCGGCGCGCAGATTGGGCAACTCCACAGGCGGATCCCCGCACTCAGCGTCCTCGGTGTAGACCGTACAACGCGGCTCGAACTCGCGCACGAACGTGACCACTCGGTCCCCTGCACCCGGCGTCTGAGTGCGAATCGATGCCGGAGCCCGCGTGTTCGCGCCCAGACGTTCGTTCGCCTCCCACTGGGTGGTCACGACGGTCCCGTCCGCGTACGTCACCTGGTCCTGCTCGGGCGTCAGAACACTCGCCGTCACCGTCCCATCCGGGAAGGTCACCGAGCGTTCGTAGTCCGTCCCTTGACGTTGAAACGCATAGGCCGTCTCGCGCCCCTCGGACGTGGTGAACAACACCGACCCTTGCCGCTCTCCGGACTCAGGGTTATTCCTGCGGAGCTACCGCCGCTCGCTGTCCGCGCTCTCTGTCCGGACTCAGGGTTATTTCTGCGGAGCTACCGCCGCTGGCGCCCGCGCCCGCTGTCCGGACTCTGTCCCGCTGTCCGTCCCGCTGTCTAGTCCCGGGGTTGTTTCAGCGGAGGTACCGCCGCTGGCCCAGTGGCCCACCCACTGGCCCAAGCGCTGGCCGCCTTCGCCCAACGCTCCCGTCAGCACGCCTGAAATCACCCGGTTTCTTCGCTGCGGCGAAACTGGCCAACTCCTTGCTCTCTCCGACACCGGTGTGTCCCGCGAACCCATCTTGCCTTGACCGAGCATGCAGCATTTCCTGCACGCGCTTGGCAGGACGCACGTGGAGGCCATCCCGATGACTCGCCCTCGCTTCGTCAAGGCCGGAGAGGTCGTCATGGGGACCCGTCGTTGCAGTGAGCGTCGCTTCTTCCTACGACCCAGCCCCACCACCGACCACCTCTTCCTCTACTGCCTCGCCCGCGCGGTCCGGCTCTCCGGGGTTCTCCTCCACGAATTCCAGGTCCTGAGCAACCACTATCACGTCGTCTTCACCGATGTTCGTGGGCAGCGGCCGCTGTTCTTTCGCGAGCTCAACCAGTTCGTCGCTCGAGGCGTCAACGCCAGCCTCGGCCGCTGGGAGAGCTTCTTTGCTCCGGGCTCCTACAACGCCGTCACCCTCGTCGACGACGACGCTATCGAAGACGAGTGCCTCTACACCCTGTGCAACGTCGTCGACGCTGGCCTCGTCAAGCTTCCCGAGTACTGGGATGGCGTCTGCAGCTGGAGCATGAACTACGGGCAGTCGAAGACCATTCGGCGGCCCACCGGGTTCTTTGACGAGTCCAGCGACAAGACACTCGAAGAAGAGGTCCTCACCCTTGTGCGACCCGAAGCCCTCTACCCCGGCCTTAGCGATGCCGACGCTCGCGAGCAGCTTCGAGACCGGGCCCGCGAGCGAAGCCACTTGATTGCGGACAAGCTTCGGAACAACGGCGGGTCCTTCGTCGGCATGGCGCGTGTTCGTCGGCAGCCTACCGAAAGCTCGCCCAGCACCCGGGCTCCGCGGCGCGGCATTCGGCCGACCGTTGCGGGCAAGAACAAGTGGGCCCGCATCGAAGCGCTACAGCGCAACGAGGCCTTCCTCAAGGCACACGAGCAAGCACGCTTGCTGTTCGAAAGCGGGAAGCGAAATGTCGTCTTTCCTCTCGGTACATACCTGATGGTCCAGCGCTTCGGCGTCGCCATCGACGTCGCAAAAAACTGAGCCCTCGCGGTTTCAGGCGCAGAAGGCGAGCCCAGTGCTCGTCCGCGGGCGCTGGTTCCTCGCCGGACGTGGCCCGGTATCGCCCGCCAGACGCAGTGCCCCAGCCCGGATTCCGCCCCGAGCCGCGGTTTTCTCGCCTCGTCAGGCTGCCTGTCACCCACCGGCGCGCCAATCTCTCGCCCGGCCCGTCAACAACCCTGGGTCGGGATCTGCGGCGGGATCTGGGGGAGGGGGGATCAAACGCCCGGCTTCGCGCCCTTCATCAGCGTCGCATAAAGGAAGTCCTGAGGTGTGCCAGCGGCGATCCGCCGGTCGGCCTCGGCGATCTCCTCGTCGATCACCTTGGCAAACGCCGACTCCGGTTGCGCCCCGGAGAGGAACCGACCGTTGATGAAGAACGCTGGCGTTCCACGAGCACCCACCTTTCGGGCAAGGGCGATGTCGTCGTCGACCCGTCGGGCGAGCGAAGCCTTGTTCTGGTCTGCCCGAAATCTCGACATCTCGCACCCGGCCTTCTTTGCCCAGCGTCGGAGGTCTGCGTCGGAGAGCGACCGGTTGTTTTCGTAGAGCAGGTCGTGCAAGGGCCAGAACTTGCCCTGCTCGTTGGCAGCCTCTGCGGCCAGCGCAGCGGCTCGGGCTCGGTTGTGAAACGCGAGCGGGTTGTGTTTCACAACGATTCGCAGGTCCGAACCATATCGACGCTCCAGCGCCTGAATCGTCGCCTGCGACCGCTTGCAGAACGGACACTGAAAGTCCGTGATCATCACCAACGTGATCTTGGCATCCGCGGGCCCCTTGGCCGCGGAGTCGCCCACGGGAACCCGGTAGCGCTCCGCAGGGTCTGGCCGACCGGGCCTGACGGTGGGTTCGGCAGGAGCCGCAGGGGGGAGCGCAACCGGAGCGTCGAGCTTGGCCTCGACACGCGCAAGCGCGGTCTCCAGCGACTCGACCCGCTCCTCGAGTGCACGACGGTCGGCCTCCAACTCGGTCGCGCGTGTCTCGAGGAGCTCGATGTCCTCCCGGAGCGACTGCGCGTCCTTGGTCGCACCGATGACCCCCTCTTCCAGGGTTGCGGCGACCCGTTCAAGCCCCTCAACCCGATCTGGGGTGTCGCACCCCACTGCAACAAGGAGGAGAATCGGGGTCAGCCGGCCCAGCACGAGGATCACAGTAACGCGAGGTCGTTCGAGGCCCGGGTGCAAGTTTTGGGAGAAGCGTCGTGCGGATCACCAAGCTGGCGGTCCGCAAAAACACCGTTTTCTCAATTCCTTGACCGGTCCCCTCCGCGGGCTATGGTGCGGAAACCCAAGGGGTCCGCATGGACACGCAAGAGCACGAATACGAGCTGGGAACGCTCGAAGAAGACATCCTCGTCCGCGACGAATCACAGGCTCGCATCGGTGGGAGCCGCGGTGACGAGCGTCGTTGGATGATTCTCGGCGGCGCTGGGACCCTCGCCCTGTTGACCGCAATCGTCGCCGCGGTCTCATTGGGCGGCAACTCCGATCCGCACAAGCTCTCAGCCAGCCTACGAGGTTCCGCGCGAGAGCTCTCCGCGGTCTCCGCTCACCTGCAGAGCAGCGCCACGCTCGGCCCAGCCGTGGACACCGACGCTCCCGCAGACCCTATCGGGGTTCCGTCCAAGCCACGCATCGCGCGGCAGTCGGCCAAACCACCACAGGCACAACCTCAACAAGCCGTGCCGACCACCGCCCCCGCCGTCACGCTAGCGATCCCCGCCAAGCCCGCGCAAGGGTCGGTTGCCACCCCCGTCAGCCACGCTGATGTCGCCGACCCGGCCGAGGGTTCTTTCGCCAACCTTCCTGCCATATCGGCGGCCGAAGACGACGCAGTTGCGGACACCCCAGCCGACGAGGTCGACGAACCCGTCCCGACCAACTTCGAGCAGGACGACAACCCGTTCGCCGAAGACCCCTCCGAGGATGAGGAGGGAACGGACGACGAAGACGCGGAGGACTTGCCGGATCCGGCGGTTGACGCCGCCGACGAAGCACCCGCCCCCGCAGAAGCGCCCGCCCCTCGAGAAGCGCCCGCCCCTCGAGAAGCCCCAGCCCCCGAGGAAGCTCCTGTCCCCAAGCCCGCTCCGGTCGACGATGCCGCAGCGAGCGGCGATGTCGCACCGCCGACTCCTGCATCGGTCCAGTAGCGGGCCTCGGCAGCGCGTCAGCAGCGGCAGCCGAAGTACGGAACCTCGTCGAGCGTGTCGACCACGCGGAGCCCTTCGGGCGACCCCTGAAGCAGCATGGTCCCACCGTCGAGGGGTCGTGGTTCGAGGAACATATCGGCGAATCCGTCCGCGTTGAGGTCCCCCACAAACGTGGGACCGATCGTGTGCGCCGAGGGCACAGCACCAGGCACCGCCCACTCACCGTGATGGACCTGGGTTGCGAGTGCGAACGACCAATCGAACCCGCCGCAGGTCTCGACGTGCGGAGAGTCGACGAACGCTGTCGAGAACTGGAGTTCACCGGCCGTATCGGCCCACCCCTGCGTTCGGATGTGGGGAGCCAAGCTTCCCAACTCCATCCGTAGGTGTTCATCGGCAGCGGCCCGACCCTCGTGGTTGGCGAGGAACGCGTGCCGCATGGCTCCTTGCTCCGCAGCCTCGAGTTCCCTCGGGACGAAGAAGGTGGGCTCGGGGAGTTCGGCGGAACGTGCCCACGTTGCTTCGGAAGCACGAGCGCCCTCGAGTGGCGCGACGAGCAGACGCTGCCCATCATCCCAGATTGCCTGCTTTAGGCGGCCCTGCACGCGGCCCGGCAACACGCCGTCACGCTCCAGCCGCTCATACAACGCCCAGGTATCGAGTCGCGCGTCGGGGCCGAGTGACCCGGAGGCCTGCGCGACAAGGCGCGGCGCACCGATGCGCGCGGTCCCCAGCGAAGTGGCGTGCCCGTCGGACTCGTTCGCCCACAACGCGACCGACCGACCCTCCATGGCTTGCAGCGATTCCGGGAGCGCGGGTCCATCAACACTTCGGAACACGGTATCCACACCCAGGAGCGTGTCCATGCTGCCCTCCCACGACGCGTCAACATCGGTTGCCAACACGATGTACGGCTCCTCGAGATCGACGACGAAGGCGAAATGCTCGCCGTACTTCAGCGGCGCGACCTCGAGCGGAGCGACCACCTCACGGTGCTCGGCGGGGCGCGGCGCGACCATGGACGCGTGCAACCGCGACGGCACCGAGGGCTCGGCTTCGAGCGAACACGTCTGCCCGTGAACCCACGCGCTGAACGAGATCGAGACAGCCGCCGCTGCCGACAGGATCGCGATATCGCGCCGTAGCGCGCGTAGCGTCATCGGGGAGCGGGAAGGAGGGCGTCTCGTCTGCATGTACCGCTGACGCTTCACCGCGCGGCCCGCATTCCCGAGGGCCCAGTCCTGCCCTCAGAGGCCCCGAAGCCTCAAATCGCCCCCCCTACCCGTATCCGAGCAGCCGCCCGACTTGAAACACGAGCAGCGCGGCGGCGTACGCGATCACGGTCATCGACACGAGCATGAACAGCGGCCACTTCCACCCCCGAGTCTCTCGCTTCACAACCGCGACGGTGGACATGCACTGGCACGCGTAGACGAAGAACACCATCAGCGCCAACCCGCTGAGCTTGGTGTGGACCGGCTTCCCAGCCTCGTCGACGTCGGTGCGCATCGCCTCGCGAAGCTGGACGGGGTCGTCATCATCGGCCTCCATCCCGTACGCAAGACCTAACGTGCTCACCAAGACTTCCCGTGCGGCGAAGCTCCCGAGGATGCCGATGCCCACGCGCCAATCCTGCCCGATGGGCTCCACCAGAGGCTCGAACGTCTTGGCGACTCGGCCGCCGTAGCTGGCCTCGATTCGGGTCGGCCCATCTCCGCCCGCCCCCGTGGCTTCGCGAGGGAAGGACAAGATCGCCCAGAGCACGATCGTGAACGCCAGGATCACCGTGCCCGCCCCCTTGATGAAGGCGAGCGTCTTGTCCCACACCACGGCCAACGTGTTGGCGACCCGTGGGAGTCGGTACGGCGGAAGCTCCAGCACCAATGGCGGGGTCGGACTGGCGAGGATCGTGCGCTTGTAGAGGTACCCGACCGCCAACGCCGACACGGTCGAGAGCAGGTACATCGAGAGGAGAAGAAGTCCGCGATCCACCGAGGGACTGATGACGGCCTCCTCGGGGGTGCTGACGAACAGGGCCCCGATCACGAGCGCGTAGATCGGCAGACGAGCCGAGCAGCTCATGTACGGGATCATCAGCATGGTGACGACCCGGTCCTTCCAGCTGGAGATCGTTCGCGTTCCCATGATCGCCGGGATTGCGCAGGCGTAGCCGCTGAGCAGTGGGATAAAGGCACGCCCGTGGAGCCCGAGATTCGACATCAACTTGTCGAGCAGGAACGCAGCACGTGCGAGGTACCCGGAGTCCTCGAGCAACCCCAAGAAGAGGAAGAGCATCGCGATCTGCGGGACGAACACCAAGACGTTGCCCACCCCGGCGATGAGGCCTTCGGTGATCAGATCGGTGAGCAAGCCGGGGCCCAGTGCCCCCGCGATGGCCTCACTCAGCGCGCCGAAGCCATCCTCGATCAGGCCCACCAACGGGTCGGCCCACCAATAGATCGAGACGAAGACCAGGGCCATCGTCGCCACGAAGCCGAGCAACCCCAACACCGGATGGGTCAGGACGGCGTCGACGCGCTCGGATGTTTTCATCGCCGGTGCGTCGTGAATCCGTTCGTCGACGCCGAGCGTGCCCAGAATCGAATCGACCGTGGCGTACCGGGCCGCGACAAGACGCCGGGCCGCGGCCCAGCAACCATCCTGACCCAACGCCGAGAGTGCAGCCCTCAGTTCTTCGGTTGCGCCCGTGAGTTCCACGGTACCCGCCGCCGCACAGCACAGCAGCCAACGAGCCTGTGCACGTCCAGCCCCGGTGTCTTCGAGCTTGGCGAGGGCGGGGCCAACCGCGGGCTCGGTCTCCTCGACGTACTCGCGCGCCGGCGCGGCTCGAACATCATCAAACGCGCGAACCAGAGCATCGACACCATCCCCCGTTCGGCCGTTGGTCTCGACCACCTTCACGCCGAGCGCGGCCTCGAGCGCCGACGCTTCCACTGCGATGCCGGCCTCCCGGGCAGCGTCGACCATGTTCAGGGCGACAACAGTCGGCAGCTCGAGTTCGAGGACCTGCAGCGCGAAGTAGAGGTTTCGCGCGAGGTTCGTCCCGTCGAGCACCAGCAGGACAGCATCCGGCGGCGCCGCGTCCAGCCCCCGGAGGCACCGAAAAGCGACCGCCTCATCCTCGGACACGGCGGACAGGGAGTACGTCCCAGGGAGGTCGACAAACCGACGCTCTCCAGAGCCCCAGCGATTCGCGAGTTCCCCCTCGCGTCGCTCAACCGTCATCCCAGGATAGTTGCCCACGCTGTGGCGTGAGCCCGTGAGGACGTTGAACAGGCTTGTCTTGCCGACGTTGGGATTGCCTGCGACCGCGATGTTCATTCGCCGGACCCCGCGAGTTGAATCCGAGCAGCCTCTGCGCGGCGCAACGAGAGATGGAAACCGCGCACGCGAAACTGCAGCGGATCGCCGGTCGGCGCCCGCTTGAGGAGTGTGACCACAGTGCCACAGACCAGTCCCATCTCGAGCAGCCGGAGCGCGGTCGTGTCGGTGCCGCCCACGTCTTCCACGACACCGGACTCTCCGACTTGCAACGACTCCGCGCTCAGCATGGCGGCGAGCATCCGGCCGGGTGTGTAGACCGTCAAGCGGGGAATCCCGCGCCAACCAACAAGAGGCACCGACTGCCCGTTCGTCGCGGCGCATCCCTTTGCGGAGCGTCCCGCGCCCGGGTGCTGCAGGTCCGCCCTGCTCGGGGTCTGAAATGCCGGTCTGTGGCCAGATTCGTCCTCAAACGGGCCCGTTCCTCGTTCCCTCGGAACTGCTCGATGTACGGTTCAGCGTTCGGCAATCCCGCCGGTGGCCGTATTATGGAGCGAGTCACCCGTTGAGCCACCGATCTTCCAAAGGGCCACACGAGGGCCACGATCCCCGCGCTGACGACGACAGCGAGGCCAACGCGGACTCGGCAACCGTCGCGCTCGTGAGCAGCGAGGATGCCGCGATCGACGAGCCGGAGATGGCGCAGAGGATCGGCCGGCATGTCGTGCTCGAAGAAGTTGGTCGCGGCGGGATGGGCTCGGTCTACCGCGCCTACGACCCCAAGCTGCAGCGCGAGGTCGCACTGAAACAGCTTCGGGCCCGGTCTCTGGGAGAAGAGGGGCGCGCTCGCTTCGAGCAAGAGGCACGCGCCATGGCCAGCCTCTCTCACCCCAACGTCGTGAGTGTGTACGACGTCGAGGCCTTGGACGACGGGCAGATCGTCCTCGTCATGGAATACGTGGATGGCCCCACGCTCCGCGCCTGGTCCAAGCAAACCACCCGCCCATGGCAAGACGTGCTGAGGCCGTTCGTCGAAGCCGGCCGGGGGCTCTCGGCCGCGCACGCAGCCGGCATTCTCCACCGCGACTTCAAGCCGGCCAACGTCCTGGTCACCCCCGAGATCGCCAAAGTTACCGACTTCGGACTCGCCAAGCGGGCGAAGGACCTCTCCGGTTCCTCTCTTTCCGCCAGCAACGACAACTGGGAAGAGGTGGGCGACGACGACCTCACCCGTGCTGGTGAAGTGATGGGCACGCCGCGGTACATGGCTCCCGAGCAGCACCAGGGGAAGGAGCTGTCGCATGCAGTCGACCAGTTCGCGTTCTGCGTCGCACTGTGGGAGGCCCTGACTCAAGCTCCGCCCTACAGCGGGCACAAGCTCGCGCGACGCAAAGCCAAAGGTCCCCCCGAGTGGCCCACCGCATGTGGTCCTCGCTGGCTTGGTGACGCCCTCTCCCGCGGTCTCGCTCCGAAACCGGAGGACCGCTGGCCGTCGATGGACGCGCTTCTCACGGCCTTGTCGCGCGACCCCAGCGGCCGCCGGTCGATGCTCATCCGCGGAACCGCCGTCTTGGGTCTCATGACCGCAGCCGGGGGTGCAGCGTACGCGGCTCGCTCCGACACGCCGACCCCCTGCAGCGGGTCCGAACTGCAGTTGACCAACGAGTGGGGCGCCGACGCCCGGGCCGCGGTGAAGTCCGGGGTGACCTCGGTCGACGTTGTCTATGCGCGCGCGTTGTGGGGACGAGTCGACAAGCGGCTCGACAGCTACGCGCAGGATTGGGTCGCAGGACATCGCGCTGCGTGCGAAGCGACGGTCCGCAAGGAGCATTCCGCTGCGCTTCGCGACCTCCGCGTCGGATGTCTCGATCGTGGCCGCATCGCCTTCGGAGCGATCGTCGACCTCTTGATCCGATCCGACGTCGACGTGCTCCGCAATGTCGACACGATGCTCGACGAGCTTCCCGAGGTGGCTCGGTGTGGCGACATCGCAGCGCTGCAAGAGGGCACAGATCCCCCTGCGACCGACGAGGCCGAGGCCGTCGCGTCCATTCGAGAAGCCCTCGAGTTGGCGAAGGTCGACCGCCTCGGGGCGCGGTTCGAGGACGCAGACACCGAACTCAACCGCGCCAAAGGACAGATCGACCAGGTCGACTACGTCCCCGTCCGCGGAGAATTCCAGCTCGAGCGAGCCAAGCTGCTGCTCGCACAGGGTCGACAGGCAGATGCGGCGACCGCCTTCCGCCAGGCGCTGCGCTTGTCGATCGAGTCCCGCGATTTCGACCGAACGGCGGATGCCGCCGCCGAGCTGCTCCACACCGTAGGCTACCGCCTCGAGCAACCCGGCGACGTGATGTCGTTGCGCGAAGTTGCGGAGGCTGCAGCCAAGGGGGACCCCCTGCGGGAGAGCCAAGTCGCGCTGGCGCTGGGGCTGGTGCTATCCAAGAGCGGCCAGCTCAAGGCTGGCGAACGCGAACTTCGCGACGCGCTCGCAGTGTTGACTGAAACCCTGGGCCCCGACGACCAACGCGTCGGCGGAGCGCACAACAGCTTGGCCGGCGTCCTTCGAGTTCAAGGAAAGCTCCCCGAGGCGGAGGCCGAATTCCGCACAGCGATCGACGTGCTGACATCGTCACTTGGGGCCGACCACCCCAAAATCTCGATCGTCCGCGGGAACCTGGCCACGCTGCTGCGACTGCGGGGCCAGCTCGACGAGGCCGAGGCCGAAGCCCGAGCTGCCGACGCATCCCGCTTGCGCTCCCTCGGTCCGAAGCATGTCCTGTACGGCTCAGGAAAGACGATTCTGGCCGACATCCTGACCGATGCCCGCCGGTTCGACGAAGCGGAGGACGAGGCGAAGCAAGCCCTCGAGATCGTTCGAGCGGCAGCAGGACAAATCCACGGCAAGACCGCCAACGCCGTCAACTCGCTTGGACGTATCTTGACCATGCAGGGCAAAGCGGCGGAGGGCGAGCGAGCATTTCGAGAAGCCTTGGAGATCCGAACCGAACTCAACGGCCCGGACGACCCGAGTGTGGCGGGGATCAGTCTCAACATCGCGGTGACGCTGCGCCGTCAGAATCGCCTGGAAGAGGCGGAGACCGTGTACCGCGAAGCCGGACGAATCTGGACGAAGGCCTACGGTTCCACCCACCCCGACCTCGCAAACGTCCACAACAACCTCGCCGTCCTGTTCCTGGACATGAAGCGGTACGAGGAATCCAAGGCCGAGAGTGAGCGGGCCATCGAGATCAAGCGTTCCTCCCTCGAGCCCGACGACCCCGCGCTGTTGGAGACACGGGGCAACCTGGCCGAAGCGCTCACCGAACTCGGGGAGTACGACGCCGCCATCGCGCAGAGACGCGCCATCGCCAGCGTCCTCGAGCCCAAGCTCGACTCGGACGCACCCCGCATCGCTCTCAATCGCCATGGTTTGTCTCGCGCCCTGCTCCTCAACGACGAAAACGATGAGGCGCTGGCCGTCGCTCGAGCCGCCCTCGAAGACGTACGAAAGAGTGGCCTGGCTTCAGCGGAGCACGGTCGCTTGACGATGACGCTGAGCGAAGCGACGCTCGCAACCGATTCCAGCGCAACGGGCCGAAAAAAGGCCCGAAAACTGGCAGAAGAGGCCCTGCAGATGTTTGTGAAGGCCGGCCTCGACGGCGAGGTCGAAGCGCAAGAGACTCGCGACTGGCTCGCCAAGCATCCCGGATGACCCTTCCGATCGAGACGATTCGCGCGGCCCTCCTCGAGGGTCTCGAACGCACCCGCCACTTCGTCCTTCAGGCCGAGCCTGGCGCCGGCAAGACCACCCGCGTCCCGGTGATGCTACACGAGTCCGGTATCACCGACGGTGGTGAGGTTCTGGTCGCACAACCGCGAAGGATCGCCGCCCGAATGGCCGCGCTTCGCGTTGCCTCGACCTTGGGCGAACCCGTCGGCGAGACGTGCGGCTATCAGGTCCGCTTCGACAGCAAGGTCAGCAGGAAGACCCGGATTCGCTTCGTCACCGAGGGACTGCTGCTCCGGCGGCTTCGCGATGATCCGAGTTTGCAAGGCGTGTCCACGGTCATCCTCGACGAGTTCCACGAGCGACACATCCACACCGATGTCGCCTTGGCCCTCCTACGCCGTCTCTCCGAGACACGAAGCGACCTGCGCATCGGCGTCATGTCGGCAACGCTCGCACCGGAACCGATCGCGCGTTACCTCGACTGCCAAGCGTTGCACTGCGAGGGTCGCACCTTCCCTGTGGACGTGACCCATGCCACCAAGGCGAGCGACCGTCCGCTCCCCGGGCAAGTCAGCGTCGCGCTTCGGCAACTCGCCGATGACGGTCTAAACGGCAGCGTCCTCGTGTTCCTTCCTGGCGCTCGTGAGATCCGCGGCTGCGCCAAGACCTTGGCCGGGCAAGCCCAGCATCTGGGACTCGAACTGGTGCAGCTACACGGCGACCTCCCGGCT
Organism: Nannocystales bacterium; assembly: GCA_050633305.1. Taxonomy (GTDB): domain Bacteria; phylum Myxococcota_A; class Polyangia; order Nannocystales; family Nannocystaceae; genus CAJXVA01. The sequence continues at coordinate 336,704 of JBOEGF010000014.1, read as the reverse complement.
CGCGAACAGGATCGCGCCGTGTCAGCCGGCGACCGCCCCAAGCTGATCCTCAGCACGAACGTCGCCGAGACCTCCGTGACGATCGACCATGTGGTGGCAGTGATCGACAGCGGGCTTGCGCGCAAGCCCAGCCACAACCCGTGGACGGGCATCCCCACGCTCACGCTGGCCAAGATCTCCAGGGCGTCCGCAGAGCAACGCGCTGGCCGGGCCGGTCGCGTCCAGGCCGGACGCTGCCTGCGGCTGTACTCCAAACACGACTTCGACCGTCGGCCCGCGTTTGACGCCCCGGAGCTGTGCCGCCTCGACCTCGCCGCAGCCATGCTGGACCTACGCGCGGCCGGGTTGGCGGGACCCAGAGACCTGCGGTGGTTCGAGCCGCCCCCCGACGCGGCTGTCGACGCGGCAGAGACCCTCCTGCAACGCCTCGGCGCTGTGAAGAAGGACGGCTCGCTCACCAAGGTCGGCACCTCCATGCTCCGCCATCCCGTGCACCCCCGGCTCGCGCGCGTGCTCGAAGAGGCGCGGACCCGTGGCGTTGAAGGGCTGGGGACGACCGCGGTCGCGCTGCTCTCGGAACGCGCGATTCACCGACGTGACGCCCGCCGCGACATCCGAACCGCGCACTCCGACGTCATCGTCGAAACCGAAGACCTACGGGCGTTCGAACGCGACGGCGCATCGGCGGCACATCGACTCGGACTCGACATCGGTGCATGCAAGATGGTGCAGCGAGTCCAGTCCCAGCTGCGCAAGTCCATGCGAGTACAAGGACACTCGGCGCGGCCGACCCCCGCCGAGGAAGATGACTTGGGACTCGCACTGTTGGCCGGCTTCCCCGACCGCATCGGCCGACTACGGGAGGGCGCCGGCGGTGGCCTCGAGATCGTGTTTGCCGAAGGAGGCAGTGCCGCCTTGAGCGAGCATTCCGCGGTCCGCGACACCGAGCTCGCCGTCGCCCTGGCCATCGAGGAGCGAAAGGGTCCTCGAGGGCAGCCAACCGTACTCGTGAGGAGCGCCGCTGGAGTCGAACTCGAGGGTTTGCTCGAGCTGTTCGTCGACGACCTCGAAGAGCACCGCGTCGTGACCTTCGATGCCACCCGGGAGCGTGTCACCGCCCTCGAAGAGGTTCGCCTGGGCGCGCTCGTCGTCGATACCACCCACCTGCGCGAGCTCCCCCCCGAAGCGGCCGAGGTCCTGTTTGAGGCGGCGCGCGGCAAGGGCCTCGAAGCCTTCGTCGACGACCGCGACGCCGCGAGGGCTTTGGAGGCGCGGACTCGCTTCGCGCATCGCCACGACCCACGTGTCCCGATCGTCGACGACCAACGAATGCTGGAGATGCTGCGTTCGGCCTGCGAGGGACGCAGCAGCTTCGCCCAGCTTCGTAAAGCGCGAGTCTTGGGACGCGCGCTCGACATGCTCCCGTCCGAGGCCCGGGCGGCACTCGAACGGCTCGCCCCTTCGCACGTCTCGATCCCCGGGGGACGGAGGCTCCGTGTGCACTACGAACTCGACCGCGATCCCTGGGCCGAGTCGCGTTTGCAGGACTTCTTTGGCAGCGCGCAGGGCCCCACGGTCGGCGATGGGCGGACCCCGCTGGTCCTGCATTTGCTCGCCCCCAACATGCGAGCCGTCCAAGTCACGACCGACCTCGCCGGTTTTTGGGAGCGGCACTACCCGGACCAACGAAAGGTCCTGGGGAGGCGCTACCCCAGGCACGACTGGCCCGAGCGCCCTCTGGAGGCCAAGCCACCCGCTCCCCGGCCTCGCCGAACGCGTCGAAAGAAATGAGCACCCCATGCGGGTTCACCCCGCCCCAGGAAACGCGTAGCCTCGGGCAGCGACCATGTCTGCCGTGTTCAAGTTCCTGCTCTATCTGGGGGTCGCCGTCGGCCTGGCCGGCTTCGCGCTGAGTTCGTTCCAGAACGAAGACCTCGTCAAGCAAGCCGCCGCCGCGGTCGGAAGCTACGAACGGCTGCAGCAGATCCTGTCGTTCGGCGGGCTGGGCCTCATCGTCATCGGTCTCATCGGGCGCTCGGCGACCCGCAAGACCGAAGTCGAGTGGAAGTGATCAGGTGTTGGGCCGAGTACCGTCGGCCACATGCGTCGCGGCGTTGCGCATCTCGCCAACCCGCGTCTTGAAGCGCTCGTAGTCGGCTCGAAACGCGACCGCTTTGGGGTCGTTGGAAGGCTTGTTGCGCAGCGCCGTGGCGAGCTGGAAGAAGAACGGGAGGAAGACCGCTTCGAACACCAGCAACACCCCGGAGCTGAGCGCCGCCAAGATCCACACGACCACCGAGAAGGGTGCGGGTGTGTTGGCGAGCGCGAGCGCTTCCTCGGGCAACCGAACCAGCGCCTTCGATTGCGAACCCGGCTTGGGGGTCGACCCAGCGCTCGGCTCAGCTCGCGGGGGAGCCTGAGGCGTGGGCTTGGGCTTGGCTGCCAGGGCAGCGCGCACCGCCGCAACGTCGGTCAGCCGAAGTTCCGGATCAGGCTCCAGCATCGCCGGCAAGACCCGCGCGAAGGGCTGTGGAAGCTTTAGGGCTTCGAAGTCGAAGCGGAGCCCACGATGAGGCAACGCGCCCGGGCTCTTCCGAGCGAGCAGCGTCAGGATCGTCGCGCCCAAGGCGTAGATGTCGGAAGCCGAAGTCGCGGTGCCATGCAGCTGCTCCGGGGCCATGTAGCCGAAGGTTCCGATCGTCGTCGTCGCCTCCGTCTCTCCACCCCCGCGCTGTCGAACACCACCAAAGTCGACCAGCGAGATCGTGCCATCGGGTCGCATGATCACATTGGCGGGCTTGATGTCCCGGTGGATGAGTGGCGGGCGTTGTTCATGAAGGTACGCCAGCACCTCGAGAATCTGGTCGAGAACGCTCCTGAGCTTGCGCTCGCTCAACCCAGGCTCGCTGAGGTGCTTCGACAGCGGCACCCCCTCGATCAACTCCATCACCAGGAAGTAGTCACCGCTCGCCTCGTACGCGTAGCGGTCGAGATACTTCGGAATACCGGGGTGGGTGAGCTTGGCGAGGGTATCCATCTCGCGCTCAAACCGGTCGAACGCCTTCCAACTCTTCGCGCCCTTGAGCGAGAGCACCTTGATCGCAACGTTTTCGCCGCTGTCACGATCGACACCACGGAATGTGGAGCCTTGGCCGCCGTGGCCGAGAGACTCCATGACCTGGTAGCGCGATGCGGATTGGGACGTTCCCACGGCCGCGTAGCATAGCCGCGAACCGCCGGTTTCTGTTGCCACGACTCCCGCCCGATCGGCGGGGAGGTCACACGCGCAGGAAACCGCGCAGGATGTAGTCCGCGAAGCGTTCGATGACCACTTCGAGGGGCGGGCTGGGATACTGGCTGTGATTGGGACTGACGCGCTCTGTGGACATGAGCAGCGCCATCCCGTGCAGGGCCGCCCAGATCGAGAGCGGAGCGGCCTCGAGCCGCACTCCCTCGAGCAGCAGTCCCCGCTGCTCACACAGACGCAGCGCCTCGAAGGTGCGCTCGACCGAGTTCATCGCTGCGGCGCGTCGGTCGTCGTTGTGGGCACCCCAGTCCTCGGGGGTCTCGTTGATCAGCTGGTACATCCACGGGTGCTCGCGCGAGAACCGCAGATAGAGTTCGGCGTTGCGTCTCAGCTGATCGATGGGGTCGGGTTCTGCGAACGCGGGGGCGAGGAAGGCGTTGAGCTTCTCGACGCCCTTGGTTCGAAGCTCGCGGAGGATCGCGGCCTTACTCTCATAGTACTGGTACAACGCCGTGGCGCTGACCCCCATCCCTCGGGCGATCGCTCTCATGGTGAGCCCCTCTTCACCGAGCTCAGTGCCAAGTTTGAGACTCACGTCCAAGATCGCGCGCTTGATGTCCGCGTGATCCATTTTCGGCCAAAACCCTATCACGACCCTTCACCCCCGCGCCCGTGACCCTCCCCTTCGAATCCGACGTGCAACTCGCCGACTTCACCAGCCTCGGCCTGGGTGGACCATCGCGGCGCTTCATCCGGACCGAGACCTCCGAGAGTCTCCGAGAAGCCCTCGCCTCGCAGGAGGCCCAAGGGCCTGTGCTGCTCCTGGGCGGAGGTTCGAACCTGGTGATCGCAGACAGTGGCTTCGACGGGTTGACCATCCACTTGGGGCTCAAAGGGATAGTGGAACAAGGTTCTGGGCGGATTGTCGTCGAGGCTGGCGAACCCTGGGAAAAGGTCGTGGAGTACGCGGTTTCACGAGGATGGGCCGGAATCGAGTGCCTCTCGGGGATTCCCGGTTGTGCGGGGTCGACACCGATCCAGAACGTCGGGGCCTACGGACAAGAGGTTTCCCAGGTCATCGACTGTGTCGAAGCCCTCGACCTCGCACGTGGCGAGTCCGTTCGACTCACGTCCTCGCAGTGCCAGTTCGCGTATCGCAGTAGCCGATTCAAACGCGAACGCGGACGCTGGGTCGTGACGCGAGTTCACTTCCAGCTCCGCCCGGGCGGGACGCCCACGGTCGCATACCGTGAACTCAGCAATGCCCTTCAGGGACATGATGTGAGTCTCACGACTGTTCGTGACATGGTCCTCACGCTGCGGAAGAACAAGTCGATGGTGCTCGACCCCAGCGACCCCGATACCCGGAGCGTCGGGTCATTCTTCACCAACCCCATTGTCGACGCCGCAACGGCGGACCGGGTCCGCGCCCGTGCAATTGAAGCCGGCGTTGTCGCCGAAGCGTCCGAGGTCCCAACTTACGCCGCGGGAGAGGGTCTGACGAAGTTTCCCGCCGCGTGGCTCATCGAACGCTCGGGGGTGTCCAAAGGGATGCGCCGCGGCAACGTCGCAGTCTCGAGCAAACACACGCTTGCGCTCGTACACCTGGGCGGGGGCTCGACCGCCCAGCTCGTCTCGCTCGCCCGCGAGGTCCGAGACCGGGTACGGGACGTGTTCGATGTCCAGCTGGAGCCCGAGCCGACCCTGGTCGGCGTGTCTCTGTAACCAAAGGCGAAGCGCCACACGGCGGGGACGGTCCGCGTGGCGCTTCGAGGGACGAAGTTGGTGACTGCTAGCGCCGAGACCGGCTGGCCTTTGACTCCGCGACGGTGGGCTTGGTCTTCGGATTCGTACGCGAAGGCTGGGTCTTCGAGTTCGTACGTGAGGGCTTGGTCTTCGGGTTCGTACGCGAAGGCTTGGTCTTCGGGTTCGTGCGAGAAGGGTTGGTCTTCGGGTTCGTGCGCGAAGGCTGGGTCGCTTTCGGGTTCGCACGCTCCGGTTTCGAGACCTTCGGGTTCGCACNNGCACGCTTCGGCTTCGAGACCTCGGGGTTGGCACGCGAAGGTGTCGTCGCGGCAGGCCTGGGAGCGTCACCACGCGGGGGCTTGCTCGCAGGGGTACGGCTGGCCCGAGCGGGCTGAGCCTGGGCCTCGCGGGGCGCCTTCGCGTAGCCGTTTTGGTAGCTGTAGTACGCGGGCTGAGGCGCACTGTTGGCGCTGCCGAGGTGGAAGCTGCAGCCGGCCGAGGTGGCGGCGGCCAGCAGGATGAACCCGAGCGTCGTCATCTGGCGGTACATGCTCATCCGACGGGCCCCCCGGCTCCCAGATTCAGCAAACCGGGGAGAACGGTGCGTTACCCCCACCTAGCAGGCCGTGCACACAGGGGGGATCCACCCGGCACGGCACGTACCTGGCCCTGCAAGCGTGTTTTGCGCGCGCCTGGTCAAACCAAGCATGAGGTGCGCGAGGTCGGACTCAACCGACGTAGAACAGCATGTAGTAGCCGACCGCGCCGACCACCGTGCAGCCCGCGGCAGCCGCCACGAGCAGCAACGGGTTGATCGGCATCGGTCGCTTGGAAGGAAGCCGAGGCTTCGCGCGCTTGGTCGGAGCTTGCTCAGCGGCGGCTTCGTTTCGCCCGGTCGCAAGCGCCTGGCTGCCCGCGTCCTCGAGCGCGGCGAGGAATTCTTTCATCGACTGAAAGCGATCCTCGGGATCCTTTCGCATCGCGTGCAGCACCGCATCATCAAGCCAGGCCGGGATCCCGCCCGCCGGGAAGACCTGTCCAGGAGGGTCAGGGTCTTCGTTCAGCTGCTTGTAGATGACGTCGTACTCGTTGGCGCCAACAAACGGAGGCCGCCCAGTGAGCAACGAGTATGCGCAGGCGCCGAGCGAGTAGATGTCTGCGCGCGCATCGACGTGCTTGCCCTGCGCCTGCTCGGGCGCCATGAAGTCGGGCGTTCCCATGATGACGCCCGTCGCCGTGATAATGCTGTCTTTGGGGCTGCTCAGCCGCGCAATGCCGAAGTCCAGCACCTTGATGAAGTCCGGGTTGCCCTCGAACTCCATTCGGTAGAAGTTCGCAGGCTTGACATCGCGGTGGATGATCCCGTCGTCGTGGGCAGCCTGAAGCGCCACACACAGCTGCTTGAGCATGTTGACCACGCGCATCCACGGCACCTTGCCGTCGCGCTTGATCAGCGCCGCAAGGTCTTCCCCGTCGTGGAGGTACTCCATGACGTAGAACGCGGCGCCGTTGGGTGTCGTGCCGAAGTCCGTGACATCGACGATGTGGCGGCTCCCGATCTGAGATGCCGACCGTGCCTCGCGACGGAATCTGCGGACGGCTTCGGGGAGCTTGCACAGCGACGGGCGAAGAACCTTGACCGCAACCTTCTTCCCGATCTCCAGGTGCTCCGCCAAGAACACCCATCCCATCGCGCCCTCGCCGATGCGCTTCTGCAGACGGTACCGATCGGCCAACACCGTCCCGACCAACATGTCGGCCATCGAATGGCGCAACGACTTGACCCGCGACGGCCTCGACGCCGCTCGCGGGATCTCGTCTGGCGAGGTGTTGTCGATCAGGGCCGCACCCCGCGAAGGGCCCGACGTTGGCGCCTCGGTATCGGTCATCGCCGTCCTTCCTGCCTATCACGAAACGACAACGGACTCCATCGGGAGCCTCACTCGTCCGGGTCCGGACAAGGGCCTGCGGCCGATCCCCCGTTTGGCAGGCCGTCTGAGTGCTTTTTTGCGGGCACGCGTTGTGGGGGGGACCGGCTGCGGTTAGCGTGGCGCCGGCGCTTGCGCGCCCAGGATACGAACGATGACGATCAACGTTGGCGACACCGTCCCCGCAGTGAAACTCAAGCGCCTTGGTGCCGAAGGCCTCGAAGACGTCGACACCGGCGAGTTCTTCAAGGCCCGCAAGGTCGTGCTCTTCTCCGTGCCCGGCGCATTCACTCCCACCTGCTCGATGGAGCACCTCCCCGGCTTCGTCAACAACGCTGCCGACATCAAGAGCAAAGGCGTCGACGAGATCGCTTGCCTCTCGGTCAACGATCCCTTCGTGATGAAGGCCTGGAGTGACCAACAAGGCGCCGACGGCAAGGTGAGCATGCTTCCCGATTGGGACGGCAACTTCACCAAGGCCATGGGCCTCGACCAGGACATTTCCGGCGCCGGCCTCGGCGTTCGCGGCAAGCGTTTCAGCATGACCGTGGAAGACGGCGTGGTGAAATCGCTCGACGTCGAAGAGGGCAAGGGCGTCACCGTGAGCGGCGCTTCGGCCTGCCTCACCAACCTCGGATAGGCCCCCGATGCGACTTCATCGACGAGAACTACTGCTCGCGGGTGCGGGCGCGCTTGCGGCCCAAGCCACGGCTTCGGTCGTCGCCTGCGCCGCCGACCCGGTCGAACCCAAGAAAGCCGAACCCAAAAAGGCGGACGCAAAAGCCGACGCCAAGGCCGACGAGAAGAAGGACAGCAAGATGGACGAGCACGAAGGCCACGAGGGTCACGAAGGCCACAAAGGACAGGACGCCGCCGCCGCCGGAGAAGCCGGCGACATGGCACTGGTGAATACGCTTGCCGATTGCATCGCGGCTGGACAGGCGTGCCTGTCGCACTGCATCCGCCTGCTCAGCACCGGCGACAAGTCGATGGGCGACTGCGCCAAGGCGGTCAACGACATGCTGGCCATCTGCCGCGCCAGCGAGTCACTCGCCGCAAACAACTCGAAGCACCTCAAGGCCATCGCCAAGCTCTGCATCGATGGCTGCACCGACTGCTCCAAGGCCTGCACGCCGCACGTCGGTCACCACGACACCTGCAAGGCTTGCAAAGAAGCCTGCGATGCCACCATCGAAGCGATGAAGGCCGTCTAACAACCCGTTGTGGAGCCCGGTGCGGTCGAGCCGAAACGCCGCCGCCCCGGGCCCATCCAGTTGGACATCCAACGGCCAGAGGGGCCGAAACGAGCGGCGTTGCTCAGCCGTCGAGGTTGTCGTGGCGGCTTCGGGCCGCGACGCTGCGGACCTTCGCGTGCGCGGGGACCTCGAAAGAGGCCTTCTTGCAGCGCTTCTTCAGGTAGGCCAGGACCTGACTGGCTTGCCCCTCGTTGGCCACGCTCAGCTTGTACTTCCGCCGAGGCAACACGAGGTAGACGAAGAACTCACCGGTCGGGAGGCTCTTGTGGACCCACGCTTGTCTGACGGCCTCCGGGTGACGACGGAGCGTCTCGGGCAATGCGGGGACGAGCCACGAGAGGCCGAATGCCGCCACTGCCAGACCTCCTAGCCCGCCGAGGGCTTGCGGCCAGTCGTTGGAGACATCGATCCCGTGCCGCGACGCGAGGAACAGCAACAGCAAGCCCCCCGATAGACCTACGACGACCATCAGGATCCCGTACCGGCGGTAGCTGGCGTAGCTGCTCTCGATCGCGATTTCTGCAGGATTCTTGGTCGACATGGGGAGCCCTTTCCTGCCCATGGGGCCATGCGGCGCTCCGGTTTGCAAGCGCAACGCTGGCGAATCCTCCAGGGCGTACCTCTCGCTAAACTCTGCAACCGAGACAGAGTCCTCCATATGAGCCTCGGAGGCTTCTGAACTCTGTCCATGTCCGCGGGTTGAAGTTCGATCAGGGCGCTGGCGATTTTTCTCAGAAGGCCGGAGGATTCTCGTAAGGGCCGCACCCTCGGCGTTCGTTCCATCCTGATGGGCCGGCACACCTTCCTCGCCCGGCTGTCTGGGCTCGTCCCTCCGCCGACCACGGGCCGGTGCTGCACCACGGCGTGGTGTCGGCCAACCCCGGCTGCGCTCCTCTGCGTGGAGCGAGGCCAATGGAGTCCGCCATCGGTGGCCGCTGCCTGCTAGGTTCGCGCCCATGAACCCTGACCGAGCACGAGCCAAGTGGCTCAAGTTCGCGCTCGGCCTGCTGTTTCTCGCGGCCGTGCTCTCGGTGCTGTTCGGTGGGTTCTACGAGGATTTCGATGCTGCTCAGGTCCGGGCGTGGCTGCAGGCGTCGGGGATCTGGGGCCCGATCGTTTTCCTGCTCGCGTTCGCGATCCTGCAGCCGGTGGGACTGAGCGCGCACGTCTTCATCATCGCGGCCAGCCTGGTCTGGCCAGCAACGCTCGCCCTGCCGTTGTCGTGGGCAGGGGCGACGCTCGCGGGATGCACTGCGTTCGGGTTCGCTCGCTTCGTTGGGTACGACTGGGTGCAGCAACGGATCCCCGAACGCCTCGCGGGCTATGACGAAGCTCTGGCCACCAAGGGGGTTCGAACCGTGCTCGTCCTGCGGCTGACCTTCTTCACCTTTGGCCCGATGCAGTTGATGCTCGGTGTGTCGAAGGTGCGCTTCGGCCCCTATGTGCTTGGAACTGCGCTGGGGCTACTGCCGTTTGTCGCAGCCGAAACCCTCATCGGCGCCAGCTTGGTCGACTGGCTGTTCGGACGCGCCTGAGCGACTGGCCTCCCCCCGAGGTGCTGCCCGCGCTGCAGTTCTCGAACTGGCAGGTTTCGTCACCTTGGGACGACGCGCAGCTCTGCTGCTTGTCCGCCGGATCCTCGTAAGACTCGGGCGTTGCGAGCATGCACCTCAGGGAGCTCGAGGAGCACTCCTGCTCGCAGCTGTTGCCGTTGTCGACCCCCTCTTCACACGACGAGCACCAATCCTCGTCGACCTCGAGACCACACGCGGCGTGCAGGTCGGCTGCTCAGCTGCGTGATATTGCCCCTTCTCAGCTGTCCGGGACGACGCTCCTGGCCCGCGGATTCCTCGTCGTCTCACTTCAAACGCCGCGACCCTACGATCGAGACGTCGGTGGCCAGCCGGCCAGCCGGGCCTCTCTACCAACCGCCGCGCGGGTCTCCGTCAGCGACCCCGAATTTTCATTCGTCCGATCTTCGAGGGTCATGTCGAATGGGTACGTAGTCGTTCCCTTCATCGGGACACAAGACGTTGCCCGCGTTCTACGCGGTTCGGGCTCGACCATGACACCTATGCATATCTCGACACGCCTGAGTTTGTTTACCCTCTGCACGCTCGTTGTTCCCTCGGCCTGTGATGCCGGGGACAACGTCCCTGGCGAAGACGCGAACGAGGAGGGCGACACCCGCCTGCGCGCAGCGTCGGTTTGCAGCGACCCTAGCTCGTTCGGGCCGCCCGATATCGCGACCGCCTGCGACGGGCGACGCATCGTCGCGTTGATCGGTCCCCCGAAGCCTCCGCCCGCATCATCGGCGGATGAGAAGAACCCCAAGCCAACGCTTTCGGCTCCCCCATGTCCTGGCGGCACTCAGATCTCGACGTCCACTGGGGTATGGAGGGTTTCCCCAGTGTTCGCGGGGAACGTCCCGGTCCTCAACCGCTACTGCCTTTACGAGTGGGCCTCGACGCAACCGAAGTTCAAAGAGGCTCCACAGTACGACGCGTTGCCAACCGATGTGCTCGCCATGCAGCCGGATTGTGACTGGGTCTTTCCCCAGAACAACGCACTGGCAGACCCCACGGCCGCGACGCTGACGAACACGTTCCGCAAGCACGCCGGGCGGATGAGCGATCCCGACGCGCACCTGAACCAACCGGGGCACAGGGTCACCGTTGCGGTTCTGGACACGGCCCGGATTGCCGGCGCTGAAGCCCGATCGCCGCACGGGGAAGCCATGGCCGACCTCATCGCGGACCTCGCGTGTGGAGACCAGGGCCCAAACTGCCCTCGGACGGTCACGACCGAGCTCGCCCTGCCCCGCTACTACAACAACGTGGGACTTCCGACGACCGACACATGGGGTGGAGGCCACTTTGGTGGTCAGGTCGACCTCGCGCGTGCAATCGACAACACGGTCAACGACTGGCTCCTTTCCCGAGGGTCCGACGATGCGCAGCGACTGGTGCTCAACCTCAGCGTGGGATGGGATGCACACTTCGGCGACATCGGTGTGGGCGGCGGCGCGTCCTCGCACATCAACACCCTGTTGAACCCCGCAAGCCAAGTTGACATCCCCGTACGCACCCAAGCCGTTCACGCCGCACTCGTACGCGCCTCCTGTGAAGGCGCCTTGATCATCGTCTCGGCGGGAAACCAACCCGTGGGAGGCTGCGAGTACGGCGCGCTCAACCCGGGCGCGTGGGAGCGCCTTTCCGCCCCCACGGCCGCCCAGTGCGATGATCTGGGGTTCAGCCCCACGCCCCATGCCGATGGGTGGAGCACGCAGCCACCGGCGTCGCTCGGCTACACACCGTTGGTCCATGCGGTCGGTGCGATCGGGCATGACGAGCTCCCCATCGCCATGACCCGCGAGGGCAGCATGCCCCGCATTGCAGCCCCCGGATATCACGCGTCTGCGGAGATCGACCAGCCGAGCGCGGTCAACGAGACCTTCACGGGCACGTCGGTCTCTGCCGCGGTCGCCAGCGCTGCTGCGGCAACGGTCTGGTCCCAACACCCCGGACTCAGCGCTGCCGAGGTGATGGCACTGGTTCACGCGGGCGGTGTCGATCTCGCCACCCCGCAGCAGTCCGCTGTGAACCTCACGGGCCAGCCCTCCACATCGGTTCACCGCATCTCACTATGTGGCACGGTGAAGTCCGCATGTGAAGCCCTGAACGCGCCGGAGAGCTGCACGGCCATCGAGTGTGCAGACACGGAGGTCGACACCTCGGACACCCAGCTGGTCGTCGATAGTTACGCCGGTGTGGCGACGCCACTGTCGGTGGAGCTCGATGCCAATACGCACGTCTGCTTCGACGCTTGCGGAAAAGCAGTCGAGACGACGGTGCCAATCCTCGGGATGCTCACGGACGATCTGCCTCAGCCTTGGACGAACCCGCAGCCCGAGTACCCATTCTGCGACGTGTGCCAGATCGACGACGACAAGTTCACGGCCTCGCTCAACGCCGCGTACGACAAGACCAACATCACGGTCAACAACGTGTCCCTGACCGTGTATTACCAGGGTTACTCCGCCCCGTCGGTCTTCAACCTCGGTGCGCTCCCCCTGGACTCGAGCACGATCCATACCGTGGCGAACCCCTCGTTCGCCGCGAGCAGCGGGGGCGTCCCAAAGACCGCCGTCCGAGCGGTCGTAAGCGCGAGCATGACCTGCGACTACGGGTCGTCCGACCGCAAGTTCACGGTGAGCAACGCGATCCTCGTCGCGCCCTAGCGTTTCACCACGGTCTGCTACGGGGTCCAGGCTCGAAATGGACCCGAAGTGCCGTGCTGCCGCGCGTAGCTACGCTGCGCACGATGGAAGGCGTCCAAGCTCGCATCCACGCTGGTTCGCAAAGGCCGGCCGGTGACCGGCGCTTCAGAGAGCGCGGCGTAGAAGTGCTTGGCAAAGGAGGCTGCACTTGCGTCATCGACCGCGCCACCACCGGCAAACACAACGTCGCTGCCTGCCAGCAAGAACGCGTGCGCCAGGTTCATGCTGCCGGCCAGAGCTCGGGGACTCAGCTCGCTCGCTTCGCAGGCGAACAATGCGACGACTCGTGGAGCACGAGGCAGGATCAGGATGTCGCCGATCCCTATGCCCGACGCAAACTGAAGTCGGCTGCCCCAGCCGGCATCGGCTGAAGACCCACCTCCTGTGCTCGCGTGGCCGCTGTAGTGGACGAGGTCGACCTCCGAGAGCTGCTTCATGACCTCGGCCATCGGCGGCGACAAGGGGCGGGCCACCTGCCACCCCATGCTCGACAGGTAGGTCGAAACCGTCTCGACCTCCTCCTCCTGGTGCAGCAGCCCCGAGTCCCCCGCGGCAAGAAGCAAGGCGCTCGGGGGATCCGTGCCCAGCGGGGATCGTGAAGTCCGCGGGAGGTCCAACGCATGGGTCAATCGATGCGACTCGATCAAGGCGTGCCCGTTCCACGGGAGACCCCCAAAGTCCTCCGACGAGACGGGACCGAGCGCGATCAGGCGGATGCGTCGATGTTTGTCGAGAAGGCCGGAGATCGGCGCAAGCAGGACTGCTGCGAGGGCTTCGTTCTCGCCCGAACCGGTCGACGAAAATCGGAACGCGCGGGTTTCGAACGCTCCGTCGCCCGGCCGCGCAAATGCGACCTGTTCGTCGCCGAGCGGGCGGACGAAAAGGAGGAGTTCGTCGGCGGGGGGCGAGGGCAGCGAAGAACAGCTCACATCGTCTCCCCCGGCGTCGATGCGGGCGTAGGCCGCATCCAGCTCGCGCGCGAGCTCACGGACACGCGAGGCTCGCTTGACTCGGACTCGGGCAAGTTCGTCCGCGGGTCGTTCCCAGTCCCTTTCGATCGACGCGTCGAGCGCTTCCCGATCGCGACGGTAGCGCTCCATGAACCGAGTCCACCGGGCGCGTTCCTCAGGCCCGAGCCCGGAGATCCGGTCGAGCCGAGCGAGGTGGCGGAGGCTTCGGAGGCGGGCCAGTCGTGCCACACAGAGCGCTTCGTCGACGCGGCCGACCTCGAGGAGCAACTCGAGCTCGCCTTGTGTCCCGCGGTCTGCATGCGTTGCAAGGCGCGTTCGGCCGCCGTCCATCGGCACCTGTCGGAGGCGCGCCTCGAAGTCCGACCGGGCGCGGTCGTAGTAGGTCAAGGCCTCGTTGGTACGTCCACTCGCGCGCTCCGTCTCCGCTCGGGCGATGTTGGCACGCCAGCGCAGGCCGGCGTCGCTCAAGCCGTCCGCGCGTTCGATCACCGATTCGAGCACGACACGTGCCCGCCGATGTTCCCCCTTCGCGGTCCAGCGCTGCGCACGTAGGAGATCCCGCCAAATCCTGGTGCTCGGCATCTTCGCCCGGTCGAGCTCCGCCGTGTAGCGCTCGACCGCCGTCCAATCCTCCAAGCGAGCCGCAACGATCGCCAAGTTCAGGCGGGCCTCGTGCTCGACCTCCAGCTTCGGGCAGTCTCCCCCCTGCGCCGCGGCTCCCAGCGCAGCCTCGAATCCTGCCCGCGCCGCGAGAAGACCCTCCTCGTCATCCGCCGCCAGCAACCGAGCCCATGCGAGGTTGTTGGAGTGGCTCGCCCGTCCGCAGGGGCGAGCGTGCGCTCCGAGTTCCTGCAAACGTCCAGCGAGTGCTTCGAACGCGGGCCCGTGTCCCGCCTGCGCACGGAGAACCAGGAGAATCTCGAGGGCCTGCGATTCTTGCTTCACGCTCTTCGTCTCACGTGCCCGTTGCACCGCGTTGGCCAACTTGGACTCGGCCTTGCGTAGGTCTCCCTCTCGCAGCGACAACAACCCCTCGTAGTAGGCCTGCTGCGCCGCAGTCCCCATCGACAGTGGGAGGAGCTCTGCCACTTCAGAGAGCAGCGACCGCGCTCGCTCGAGGTCCGGCTTGACGTACAGAGAGATGTACACCCCTCGCATCGCGTGCCGCACCGCACTATCGGGCACGTTGGCCGCAAGCGCTCGCCTCAGGCCGTCTTCACTCACCTGCAGCGCTTCGTCGACCTCCCCATTGGAGAGATGGATGTTGGCGACGAGCTCGAGTGTCACCATTCGATCAGCCAGCTCCGCGGTCTCGAGCTGGGCCTGCGCTTCGGCAAGGGCGAGCCCCGGCGTCTTTTGCTTCGCCAGGGATCGCACACGATCGAACAGCGGCGGGTCCTGCTTGCTCAGCGGCTCGACCTGTAGCCGCCATCGAGACCCCGAAGTGTCCGGGTGTTCGATCTCGACGTCGATCTCCGCCTTGTCTTGCTCGAGCTCGACTTCAAGGTGGTGACCATCGGCCTGCGCAACGAGGTCCAACTTGGACTCCACACCATCCACCCGCACCGTCTTCGGTACGCCCACGCTCTTCGGGACCCACAACGCGACCGCTCCATTGCGCGGTGCGTAGCAAACCCCGGAACGATGGACCGCCCGACACCCCGAGAACCGAACCGGCGACAACAAGGGATCGAGGGCCGCCGGAGAATCGGGGGCAGCGTGAGCCGAGGTGGCAGGACTCGCACCGAGCTGCGCGCGCGCCGAGCCACCGCGCGGCTCACCGCACGCGAGCAAAACGAACAACGAAGCGCCAAGGGCCGCTAGGGCAGAACCTCGACCTGGGCCCGGATCGTCTGCCATGGCCCGTCGAAGTCTTCACTCGCGACCCTTTCCAGGTCAACCGCCGCAACCGCGGTTGCGTCTCCGACCAAGAACACCAACGTCCACTCCCCTGCCCCAAGCCCCATCGCCTCTGGGGTTTCGGCGATGCGGAAGCTGCCTGAAGCTGCACGTTCTGGCAAAACCCCCAATGGTAACAACGCACCGGTGCTCGAAAGAGCGCAGACACGAACTCCTACATCCTGCGCCCCCGCGGACGCAGGCCGAAGCACAGCCACGAGCGGCCTGTCGGAGGCGAAGCGCTCGACGTCGCCATCGTCCCCACTCTTGGCCGAACGAGTCGCGTGAACCTTGCCGTCCAGTTCCAGCGCGTAGGACGGCACCGAACTCGCCCGAGCAACCATCGTGGATCGCTCTGAACTCGCGGACCCGTCACCGGGCGCGATGCTCCAGACACCAAGCAGAACCGCCGCCGCCGCGACCCCGAGCCCCCCCCATAGCCACGCCCGGGAGCTTTGCGTTTCACGATTTGTGCCGCGGCCAGAATCGGTTCCCCCGTCGTCGGAATCCTCGGAGTCGTCCACGATCCGCAACGGGGCAGACGTGCCGCGAACTTGGTTCTCCTCAGCCTCCGCGTCCTCCCCCTCAGCGTCCTCACCTCGCGTGCCGTCGTCATCTCTGGCAAGCAACTGATCGACCAACGCGTTCTCTTCCTCCGCGCTGTAGGGCGAGAACAGGGCGCGGGCAAGCTCGGCACTCGGAGGGTCCGTGTCCTGCTGCGGTTGTGTCGTCAGAGCATCGTCGATCGACATGCGCCCCGATGTGACCGCCTCCCACCGCGGCATCTGGCGCTCCCGGTCTCGAAGCTGCTCTGCAACGTCTCGCAACAATCTCTCGTCTTCAGCCGTCATGGTCATCGCCTTCAGTCGGGGTGCTTGCTCAGCAGGGCGCGATATCCCTGACCATCTTCTTGAGCCGAGACTTCCAAGCATAGACCGCATCGCGAGTCATGCCAGTCGAGGCCTGGGCTTCCTCGACACTTCGCTCTTCCACATACAGCATCTGAAAGAGCAACAACCCCCGTTCATCGAGTCGGCCGTAGATGCACTGGAGCACCCGAGCCAGCAAGTCGGCAGATTCGACGCGTTGCGCGTGCTCCTGCTGTGCGGGCACCGACTCCAAGACCTCGGAGTCGGTCGGGGCTTCCCGCCAGGGGTTCTTCCGTCCGCTGCGCAGAGCCGTCGCCACCTGTCGTCGGGCCACGAGCCGCACGAAACTCGTCAAACTCCGCCCCCCCTTGGGATCCCACGACCGAAGAGCCTTGCCGTCGTTGGCGAGTAGGCTGACAAAGACCTCCTGCACATGATCGGCCAGGTCCTGCCGTGCGCTTGGCCCAGCCTGCCCGCATCGACGCAGCAGTGCATACGCAACCTCCGCCTGAACCGCCGGCCTGAGGCCCTCGACCAAGGCCGTCATCCCCCCTCGGTCGCCCCTGAGGGCCCTGTCGATGTCTTCCGGAGTCACGGACGAGGCCGCGCCGACCATACTCTTCGTCCGGACGGCATGTCCACCGCCCCAAAACTCCGAGGAGGCCTTGCCGGGCTGCCACCGACAAACCGAAGCCCGACGTTTCCAGGTCGTCGCGGGATGGGCCATCTCAGAAATCGAGCACCTGCCTTCTCGTCGGAGCTGTCGCGGCCTCGATCCGTTTGAGCCCCTCTCGCACGCAATCGAGAAATCGCTCGGGCGTCGAGCAGGCTTCGATTTGCTCGATGGAGGTCAAGAAGGCCCCTCGCTCATCTCGGGCCCGTGCTGACTCCAAACACCGGCCCCCATCGAGGAGGTAGACGCCGACGTGGCCCCCGGGTTCGGGCGCCGGAAGGGCGAGAGGCAAGAGCCGGCCAGCCACGTCCGTCTCGCCCCCGTCCTCTTCGTAGAACTCAGCCATCGCCTCGTCCGCAGCCCGCCGCGCTCGCGACGTGGAGACGCAGGCGTCTTCGAAGAGACTGGTCAGGGTCTGCCGCTGTTGTTCGCGGCTCGTGACCCAGTGCCGTTCTCCGAACGCCTCTTCCAGAGCGCACTCGAGTTCCTCGAGAAACTGAGCCACCGACGGGGTAACGGCCACAGAACGAAGCAGCCGAAAACGGTCGATCAGGGTTCGCACGGCGACACGAATCTGTTGGGCCTCGAAGAGCAGCTCCATACCGAAGAGCACACCATGGTGCGGCAACTGTGATGCGCTCAGGGATTCGTGGCTGATGACGAACCGACACAGCACGGGCTCTGCGATGACCGTCGGCAGCTCGAGGTCCAGAAAGCGTCCATCGAGGGTCGAGTTGTTGTGATACGAGCTCCACGTCACACCTGCCCGCACGTGGATCGCCAGCGTCTCGATCGCTCGTCGGGCCGCGCGCGCCAGGGACTCGGCGACCTCACGCGCCGTCCAGGAGCCCGTCTCCGAGGGTGCCGTCGATGCAGAGGATGCACCCGAGCGCTCAGCAGCGAAGTGGCCAGCGAGCGAACACCACGCGATGACTGACTCGGCCTGCGCGGGCATCTGGTTGGCCAACCACACCAAGTTGGACCACCGAGCGAAGTCATCTCCCTTGACGCTGATCGCTTGCAAGGCCCGATCGCAGGTTGGCACAGAGCAACCATCACTCGCCATTGACGCTGTGTAGGCCGCCGCAAACCCGGTCTCCATGGCTGCAACGAGCAGCCCCTCACAGGGAACGATCGTGTCCGAGAGTCCCTTGCATTTCATGTAGTGCGAGATCAACAGCTCGCGGGCGCCTGCGCTGGGTGCAAGGTGTCCGGTGGCGTGAAGCGTATCCCCCTCCAGGGTCCAGTTCGCGGCCAAAGCCGTGCGCCCCACCCCCTTGAGATAGTGGCCCTCATAGAAGACGGCCCGTCCCGAACCTTGGCGAAGCCGGCCGGGGTACAGGGCTGTGTGCTGGAAGTCGGCCCAGGCGGCACGGGCCGGCAACCTTGGCGTCGAGAAGCCCCCCATGTCGGCGAGGCACGTGCGCAACCCCAGATGCGCGTGCTCCCCGAACAGGCTCGAAAAACTCGCGGGCGCCAGGGCGGTCGCCACCGACCAACGGCATTCTCCTGTGGACTGATTCCCCATAGCCTAGCAAAGATTGAAGATGTCGCGAAGCTCCTCGGTCCCTCGGACCTCCGGCGCTTTCTGGGAGAGCGCCCATCGAAACAGTGCCCCACCATCCCGCTCCACCGTCGCCCGTAACGCGGGAATCATCTGACGGAACGCGGGGTCATCCGCGGGAAAATCGAGCAGGCGTAGGCGCTGGTTGACCCAATGTCCGCGCGAGTCGTCGACCATCCCCCTGCGCTCGAGCTCACCATCGGGATCGTCAAAACTCGCAAGGTTCGTGAAGCGGAAGTCGATCGGGCCAACGTTGGGCGCACGCCACGTTTCCTCGGCGGGGATCTGAGCGGGCTGAGCCAACATCTCGCCCCCCTTGACCTTCGCCCACAGACGCTCACCGATGTCGCGAATCAGACTCTGCTGCCAGGGCTCGTCGCAGGCGACGGGCGCGTCCAGCTCAGCGTTGGAGACCAACGGAAGGCCGCCCAGGTGCCGAAGCCAGGCGCGAGAGTAGCGGCGCTGGAGCTCGCCGTAGGTCGTCTCGTGACGCAACCAGTTCAACAAGATGGGGCTGCGCCGGACATCGTTTGCATCGAACCCGGGGAAACGACCGGTGTTGTAGAAGTTCGCGATCTGCCCGAAGAACGCTGGCGTCTGGGCCGAGAACTCGCGATTGAAGCGGCGAAACTCGGGTTCATCCTCCTCGCGGTAGGACACCGTCAAGTTGCGGAACCTGGATCCGATGTTCAACTCACCGGGGAGGTCGGTGCAAGACAGCCACCAGTAGTCCCCGCCAACGGTCGCACACGCCTCGGTGATCAACATGAAGAACGCGTAGTCTTCGAGGTTTCCCTCGTCGACCCGACTACGGCCAAACCCCCGCAGGGGCAGCAGAGACTGGATCTGCCGTGTCGCCCAGGTGTGCAGGTAGTCGTGCACGAAGAAATAGAGTTCGTAGAGAAGCGTATCGCTCTCATTCAACGCGCGGAAATCGGCTTCCGGATCGTCGAACCACGCGGCAAACATCGACCCGCTTGGAACGAATACCTTGCCGACGAATGGGTTGAACCCCGCGTTCGACGTCTTGGTGAGGTCGGAGTAGATCCAGCGAGCATCGAACGGGCGGCGCTCGACCCCAATGCTCTCGTCCTTCAGAGAATGCTCGATGGGCGTGTGGCGCATGAGCGATTGGCGGGCAGTTGGGTTGGGGGACATCGCGTCAGGGACCTGAATGGGGTGGAAACTCTTTGGGGATAGTCGAAGCGCAGGAAGTGGGCGCCCACTTCCTGCGCGATCAGCTCTACCGAATCAGCCCGCGGGCATCGGGGCTGCGGGGGCGACAGCCGCCTCGCACCCACAGCTCTCGGTACGAACCGCGCCCGCTTTCGTGCAGCCATCCTCCGTACGAGAGGTGTGGCACTTGGTCCCCGCGGCTTCGGCGGCGCCGCGAACGTCTTGCAAGTCTTCAAGGGTGAGTTCTTTTTTGCTGTTGCTCATGTGATTTCGTCCTATCGGGTTCGGACGCCTGCGTGCGACGGTGAAGTCGTCCGTGACGCCCGAGCACGGATACATTGGGATCAGCGGCGGGTATCTGACGCCGCTGCACAAAAACACTCTGAAAAACATCGCGCGTCAGATTCGCTCTGGTTGTTCCAAAGGATTCGCGTATGGAGTTTCGGGAAGCATGCGTGTCGCGTGTGCGAAACGACGGCGTTGCCCGTCACCGCTCCCTGGCCGCCCCCAGGTTGCTTCGACTCCCTGTGTTGTTCAGCGTGGCCCTCGTTGCAGCACTGCTGCTCTCCGCGCTCTTGACGAGCAACAACGTTGCACAGGGCCGCGTCGTCATTCGGATTCCGGGCACCCAGTTCGCTCGCGCTCCGGCTCCTTCGGTCGTGGCAGACGTCGCGGTCGAGGCAGGCCAGCACGTGCAGGCAGGGGTCCCCCTCATGAGGCTGCACGATGAGGCACTTGGGCGAGAGCTGGAGATGGCACGACGCGCCCGCGACGAAGCGATGTTCGCCATGCTTCGAACACCACGTGATGTGGAGGTGAAGCGGAGACTTCGGGATCTGGACCAGGCGCTCTCCCTCACAGAAGCACGGATGGACCAGCTCACCATCACCAGTCCGGACACAGGGACCGTGACCGCGATCCGCGTCGAAGAGGGTAGCGTCGTCGGTAAGGGGGACATTCTCGCTTCGATCCAGCGTCCCGGAAGTGCTCCGGAAGCGATCGCCTACTTTCCCGGTCATCTCGCGCCCAGGATCGAGACCGGCGATGCGCTGCGGGTCGAGTTCGACGACGGCAAGCGAGAGGCGTTCTGGTTCACGGTGACCGAGGTTGACCACGAAGCGCTGGCTCCGGCATCCCCGACCCGTCGCAGCGCGCTGAGCCAGCCAAACGGCGGGAACACCGACACACAGCCGAGAACGGTCGTAGCCATACGCGCCAAGTTCGCCCCTGACCGTCGCGCACCTGCATCTGGGTCCCCAACAAGTGCTGTGCCTGCTGGGCACGGGGGAGGCGATGTGTTGGTGGATGGCCTGGCCGGCCGTGCCGAACTTGTCGTTCGCCGCCGCTCTTTGTTCTTACGCGTCCTCGAGGGGCTTGGTCTGCTCCGAGCCGACGCATGACCCATACCGCTCCTCTCGCCCCTCTCTCCCGGACTAGGGCCCTGCCATGAACTCCCCGACACAGTTTTCCAGTCGCATCACCACTCGGCTCGCAGACGCACTCGCCAAGGGGAAGAGACTCGAACTGGTCAGCCAACTCAGTGCCGTCGAATGCGGGTTGGCCAGCCTCGCGATGGTCTTGCGCTACCACGGCCGACACGTTCCGCTTCGTGACCTGCGT
Source organism: Nannocystales bacterium (assembly GCA_050633305.1). Classification (GTDB taxonomy): domain Bacteria; phylum Myxococcota_A; class Polyangia; order Nannocystales; family Nannocystaceae; genus CAJXVA01. The sequence continues at coordinate 315,476 of JBOEGF010000014.1, read as the reverse complement.
CGTGATGTGGGCGCGATGGGCTCAGGTGTGACACTCGCACAACTCGCGAAGGCAGCCACGAAACACGGCTTGCATGCCCGTGCCTACCAGGTCGATGTCGAGGGCCTCGGCGACCTGGGGCCTGCGACGATCCTGCACTGGAACATGGACCACTTCGTCGTCCTCGGTCGAAAGCGGGGGGAACGTTATGAGGTCCTGGACCCCGCGGGGGCGCTGTTCGAGATGTCACTCGAGCAGATCTCCGATCACTTCACGGGCATCGCCATGACCTTCGAGCGCCTGCCGGAGTTTAGGGCACTCGAGGCCCAGGAAGCCCCGCTGGCGCCACACATGCGACTGATCCTCGAACGGCGCAAGGAGTTGGTCGCTGCGGTTCTGTGTTCAGTGGTCCTGCAGGCTCTTGGCCTGAGCGTCCCCATTGCCATCGCCGTCACCGTCGAAGATGTGATCCCCTGGGGGGACATCTCTCAGCTATGGATCGTCGCCTCGGGAATCGTCGTTGCTGCGGTGGCCAAGCTCTGGGGGTCGATCGTACGCGGCCGAATCCTGACTGCTCTCGACGTGCAATTGGAGTCGACGATGCGGTCTCGGTTCCTCTTTCACTTGATGCATCTGCCGTACGACTTCCATCTCTCGATGTCCTCGGGAGACGTGCTCCAGCGAGTCAACAGCCAGGGACGGATTCGCGAAGCGATCTCCGGCCTTGCGCTGTCCACTGCCCTCGATGCGGGTGCGGCCGTGGTGTTCTTCGTTGCGTTGGTGTGGATGAGTCCGTCGCTCGCGTCGGTCGTGCTCATCATCGCGGTCGTGCATGCCGGCTTCACGAGGCTGACCCGCCGAACCCGAGAGCGCCTCATGACCGAGTACCTCACGGCGGACGCAATCTGCCAGACGCGTCAGCTCGAGCTCATCAACAACGTGCAAAGCATCAAGGCGATGGGTCGAGAACAAGCGATGCTTCAACGTTGGTCGGCGCCGTTCGTCGACGTGCTGACCGTCGAGCGCCGCCAAGGGAACTTCGAGGCGGTGCTCGATGCTGTCAGCCCGAGCGTCGCCATGCTCGTCCCCGCCGTGGTCATCGGCTTCGCCGGAACGCAGGTCGTCAGCGGGCAGATGACGCTGGGCGGCATGTTCGCTTCCATCGCGTTGGCGCCGGCCTTCATGGCGCCGATGAGTTCGGTGATCGGGGCGTTCGAACGCCTCGCCGCAGCAAAAAGCGTCGCCGTTCGCGTCAACGACGTCCTGGTCGAAGAAAGCGAGCTCCCGAAAGCCGGGGTACAGCCCCCTGTGATCGACTCTGCGGGCGCCATCGAGTTTCGCAATGTCGACTTCGCCTACAACGAGGCTCGGCCGATCCTTCGTGACTTCAACCTACGCATTGGCCCTGGCGAGACGGTCGCCATCGTGGGGCCAACGGGGTCCGGAAAGAGCACGGTCGCAAAGCTTCTCCTCGCGATGCATTCCCCCACGCGCGGTGAGGTCACCGTTGACGGAGTCTCACTGCACGACGCCGACCGGCTGGAGTATCGGGCCAAGCTGGGTGTGGTTCCGCAGGAGATACAACTGCTGTCGGCCTCCTTCCGAGCGAACATCGCGTTCGGCGCGGACGTCGACGACGAGCAGATCATCCGGGCGACCCGTACGGCGATGATCCACGAGCGGATTCTCGAGGAGCCCAACGGCTACGACACGCCGATTGCCGAGGGGGGAACATCACTGTCCGGGGGAGAACGCCAGCGGCTCGCGCTCGCCCGAGCACTCGTCAGCGAGCCGAACATCATCGTCATGGACGAGGCGACGTCAGCCCTCGACGCGCAAACCGAAGGGCTGGTCCATCAGCGTCTCCGAGAGAATGGCGCGACCAAGCTGGTGATCGCCCACCGCCTGTCCACCATTCGCGACGCCGACATCATCGTCGTGATGGATCGCGGCCAGGTCGTCGAGCAGGGCAGCCATGACGAGCTTATGGCGCTCGACGGACGTTATGCGCGATTGGTTGCCTCGCAGGTCGCCAACGATGAAGGGAAACAACTCGCGTGCTGAGGTCGCTTCGGGGGTCGTTTCTTGTGCTGCAGCTCTCCTTGGCCGCTTGCACGCCCCAGCGGCCTTCCTCGCAACGACAGCCCGAGCCCACCGGGGAGGCACGCCTCGACGAGGAGCCCTCGACAGGCAGCGTGAACTTGGCCCCGGTGGCCGCAAGGTCCGACGTCCGGCCTGCGGTGCTCGTGCCCTCGCGAAGCCTGACCATCCCCGCGCGCCGCTCGGGATTCGTGTCGTTCCAGGTGGAAGTGGGTGATGAGATTCGAGGCGAGGCTCCCCTGTTCTCAATCGTCATGCCCGACGACGACGCCCGTCGTACGCAGGCCCGGGCCGAGCTCACGGTCTCGGCCAAGCAAGTCGCTGCCGCGACCACCCGCCAAGAGAAGCTCGACCGCACCGCAGCCGATCTGTCGCAGGTCTCCGAGCATGTTGCCGGTGAGCTGGTGCGCAATGCGAGGTTCGACGCGGCGATCGAAGCCGGCCAGTCTCGTGTCATCAAGGCCCAGCGCCACACGCTGGAGGTGGGGCTGTCATCCCTCGAGCAGAGCATTGCGGATGGCGATGGCAACGCCCCGTTCGCCGGTATCGTCGCCTCCATCGAAGTGGATCCTGGTGCGTGGGTCTCTCGAGGACAGCCGCTCGTTCGTGTCGAGTCCAAGGATGCACGGAGGCTCCGTTTCGCGGTCGCTCCGGGCGATAAACCGCAGTACGAGGTCGGCAGCCCGATTCGCTGGGGCGTCAATCGAGTTCGCCAAGACCAAGCAGGGTCTGTCGTGTGGCTTGCGCCCAGGCCCGACCCGATCACTGGACTGTACTTCGCGGAAGCCGGAGTCGCCCAGACCCAGAGCGCGATCGGCAGTGCGCTTTGGATCGTTCCGAATGCCGGCAAGCAAGGAAGTGACGCGCCATGAAACCCACAGTTCCCACCCGCCAGTTCACCGTAGAGTCCGACCGCAGCCTCCTCGTCTTCGATGATCTCTTCGACCCCCAAGAAGTCGCGAACTTCTCCACGATCATCGCCCAGTTGAACTACGAGCGTCGTGACTCGTTCGACAACGAACTCAACTGCAACATCGCCAACGAGCCATTCAAGCGGGCCCCGTTCCTCTACCCGGTCCTCGAGGCCCTGCTCGACAGCCAAAGCAAGCGCTTCGGCGTCAGCGACCCAACGGTTGGGCTGAGTCACGTCTACGCAGCCGCCGTCGACAGTCGCACCGCATTGCTGCCCCACCAAGACAGCCAGGCGCCCCAAGCCGTCAGCTTCCTGTACTACGGGAACGTTGCGTGGAGGCGCGACTGGGGCGGAGAGACGCTCTTCTACGACAGCGCGGGAGAGGTCGTGGCCGGCGTGATCCCCAAGCCCGGACGCCTCGCCATGTTTCATTCCAACATCGCCCACCGCGGAGGCGCACCACATCCTGACGCCCCCACGCTGCGCTACACGATCGCCTCCTTCTTCTTCCCCGGCTGTCGTATCGGGCACGAGGTCGAGGCCGCCCGTGCTCAGGTTGGCTCCTGACGGACTGGGTCGGGCGCCCCGACCAGTGCGTGCTTCCTCGGCACCACGGCCATACCCGAGAGGACTGCACTCCACGGGGTCCTTGAAGTGGCAGTTCCGGCACCGCCCCCCCCACGAAGGCACCCAAGACTGGCCTGCGGAACGCCGCGTAGGAGCGACAACCGCTCACGCATGCGCACCGAGTATGCTCGGGCCGTGCGATTCCCAGGATGGGTACTCACAGGGTTGCTGCTCGTGGCGTGCGACAAGGTCGAAGCGGAACCCAGCACGCCGCCGAGCGTCATGGCGCTCGGCCACCTCCGCCCGGGCCTGCGCTCGAACAACTCCTTCCGTTCTCGGCTCTGCCCTGAACGTGGCGAACACCCACGCCGTTCTTCGCAGAACGAGCGGAACCCAACGCAGCCGCTCAGCCGCTACCAGCCGCCATCGCACACGCGGTCATCAACCGTCAAACTCCACGCGTAGCTGTCGCCGCCGCAAACATCGCTGGTCGTTCGGTGTGGAGGGTCGTTGGTGCACCCGCTGCCGTTCCAGTGAAGCAACCAGCATCCTGGCCCCGGTAGCTCGAGCGTCGCCTGGTCCGAGAACGCCAAGCTCTCTCCAGGCAACGGCAGCTCGACCTCTTGGCCACCATCGCACGGTGTCGCCGTGATCGACTCCACCGTGCCGCCGGTCCGGTTGTCGATCGTCACCGATGCAGGATCGTCGCTCACCTCACAGCCGCCGTCGTCTGAGTCGGCGTCGCAGGTTGCGAGGGTCAACAACACCAGGAGGGATGCGGCTCGTCGAAAAGTCACGCGATGCCGAGCATGCCACCGCTCCGCCGGCCAGAAAAGGCCCTTCCTCGCTCCACTGACGGCTCGAGCCGCTCCAGCGCTGCTGAAGCTTCGGCGCGAGCGCAGCGTACGAGCCGCCTGTGCGCTCCTCGAGCCAGCGGTGAGCCGGTCGAGGGCTTCCTGCGCCAGGGTGCGCGCAGGCGCTACTTCGACTTCTTCTTCTTGCCCTTCTTTTTCTTCCTCGGCTTCGACTGCTCCGTCAGATGCTGGTCGATGCCCTTGAGCGGTGCGAGGTTCGGCATGAGCTGGATCTCGATGCGGCGGTTGTGGGCCTTACCCGCGTCTTGATCGGGACATTGTCGGTGTGGCCAGCGATGATCAAGTCGCGGTGGGAGACGGCAGAGAACGCTTCGACCAGCTCGGCGAGTGCCCGTTGCCCCTCCTCCTCGAGGGCCGTCTTGCCGGAATCGAACAAGGCGGCAGACTCCAACTCGACGATCATCCGGCCTTTGCGGAACGAGATCTTGATCGTGCCCGCATCGATCAGTTTCTTGAGACGTTTGAGGAGCTTCTCGTAGGTCGCCAGCTCCGCCCTGCGTCGCTCCTGCTCGTCGCGAAGCGGGCCGATGCACCGATATAGGCCGGATCGGTGACGGTGGCGGCGACTTCTGCGGGGGTGACGGTGCGGAGCCGGCAAAGCCTTCGTGGTGTGGTTTCGTTGGAGGAGCGACTCCTCAATGGTGCGGGAGCGTCCTGAACTCATCGACCGTTTCGTGCTTCGTGCCGTGGTTCAGCCGCCAGAGAAGGCTTGTCCGGTGCTCTTTCACCAGCGTGGGGAGATGCGGTTGGGCCCCGAGCGGCGGTGGATGCCGTTCACGGCGGAGCAACGCATGCGTAGCGACAGAACGGCCTTCGTCTGGCACGCGCGTTTCAAGATGGCACCGCTGGTGACCGCGGTGGTGGAAGACGCGTTCGAGGACGGCAAGGGTCGGCTCGACGCCAAGGTGTGGGGGCTGGTTCCCGTCGCCCATGCGCGCGGTCCCAAGGTCGATCGCGGCGAAGCGCAGCGCTACCTCGCCGAACTCCCCTGGTGCCCGCTGGCGTTGTGGGAGAACCCCGAGCTTCGCTTCCGTCAGCTCGACGCGCGTACCGTCCGGGTCTGGGTATTCGACGAAGCAACCTCGATGGACCTGGTGTTCGACGACGCTGGGGACATCGTCCGGGCCCACACGGACGCGCGGTGTCGAGACGAGACTTCGGAACCATGGGGAGGAGAGTTCGGTGAGTATCGAGAGTTCGGGGCGATCCGTGCACCGTCGAGCGGGCACGTGGCGTGGAGGTCCCCCGAGGGGGACTTCGAGTACTGGCGGGGGGAGATTCTCGACCTCGACTTCGAGTGTTGAAGCACCGCCCTCGGGTCCGACCGCAGGTTGGCCTTGAGGCCTTTGTTCGTCGCGTCGTGCAAGACCGCCAGGCTTCGCGGCATCGTCGTTCAAGGCCCGCTTCTTCTCGGGGGTGGAGCGGCCGCGACTGCTCGTCGCTCATTGTCGCCTCTGCGGGTCGCCACCACACTGGCTTCGCGGGTCGTCTTGCCCAGGCGGCTCAGCGACTGACGTCGATCGAGTCGTCCAGCAGGAGCACGCCGGTGGCCTCTCCCCGGGCGTAGCTCACATGGCCGCTGTCGATTGCCGTCACCACCATGCCGGGGCTGAGCGTATCGCCCACGCCGGCCGTCCAGGTGCCGCGGCTGGGCGTGTAGACGGTGGCCAGCGATTGGTCCGGGTCGACAGCTTGCATCGTTGCGAAGACCGTCACTTCTGGCGGCGGCGGCTCGGTCGGGGCCGGTGCTGCGCAGAGCGGTTCGGACACCTGCGTGTCGTCGTGGCTGCCCGTATACACGAGCATCGCTGCGGAGAAGGACAGAGCGCCGATCGCAAGAGCGATGCGGGGCCAACGGGTGAGCGTCATGAGAGCGTGCATGCGCCCGGGCAGTGCACACCCCGGACCAACGTACGATGCGTGGTGTTCTAGCGTATTGTCGTTTTTCGCGGTGACGAGAGGGGCACTGCGTCACCGACCCACGTGACCGAGTGCCATTTCGTCATCGCTGGTGGGACCACTCGATGCGCTCGGACCTCGTGCTCGATGCACTCGAGCAGGCGTTGGATGGCCAGCGGCCGACGGAGCGCCTCGTTCATCGCAGCGAGCGTCGGCGGCCCCCGCTCCCTCGGACAGCGGAGTCCGTGGCCCCCTACGACGCCGCGTCCGGCCCGAGAATGTCTCGCCGTTCGCGCTCGAACGCCTCTCCAAAGGGTTGTTCGAAACCAGGGGCGTCGGCAACCCCCCCGAGCTGGTGCTCTGCGAGCTCGGACGACGACATCCAGTGAATCGAGTCGGAGCCCGCTGCCTCGATCGAGAACCAGTAGAAGACATCACTGCCTAGCATCTCCACCGTGTAGTCGCGATGCATGCCGTGGCCGGGGTCGTCCACGGGGTGGTCCTTCGCCTGCTTGCAGACGGGCTGCGGGTGCGCGTCATCGGTGAAGCAGTGCTCCCACGAATGCACGCCGACCTTGGCCCCAACGCCGATGCTTCGGCGAGCTCCTGCCAAGAACAAGTCGACCGCACCGGAGGCGATGACCCCGCGAGAGGCGACCCGAGTCGCGATCTCGCGACGGCGAAGCGCTCGGCCGAGTTCGAGATTCGCGGCATCATCGATCGAGCCGCCGTTGGCGGTGAGGACCAGGGTGCCGACCTCCGGATGCGCGCGCAGCAACGGGAGCAGCAAGGCGTGCGTGGAACTGTCGAGGGTCCCCAGAATGAACAGTTCGTGGCCCACGACGGCGGCCCGGGTCCGGCTGACGGAGGACCGCACAGCAGAGTCCTCGGCGCCCGCCAGCCTGGCAGAGGGTGTCTTGGCGGCACAGCCGAGGAAGGTGAGAGAGAACCCGAGAGGGTAGACGAGTCGGCGCACGCCCCTTCACACCGCGGCAACGCTCCAAAGTTTCGGGGGGGTGCTCAGGTCATTCACATTCGCCGACGAAAACCGTGCTTTCTCCTCGCCACCCGTTGTGCGCCCGTCGTAGTTGCCGCGCCCGCTCGGTCCCGACGACCTCGGCGACGACCCCTTCGAACGCATCCCCGGCGCCGAGTCGATGGCGAATGTACCGGTCTTCGAGCGCCATCTCGTCGTCGCCGAGCGGGTCGACGAGGCCGGCACGTTCGAGCGCGAGTTGCCGTCTCGACGACTCCAGTTCCTCGGGCTCGAAACGCTGATCGGCTTGCAGCAGTAGCGGACGTCCGCTGAGCGCACGTGCGACGTCGGGGGTGCCACCGGCCTCGACGAACAGCGCCCGAAGGACGGCCAGGTACCGCGCGCGAAACTTCAACCCGCGAGCGAGAAGTCGCGTGCTTTCCTCTGTGGTCAGCCCCGCTTTGTCCCAGTGAGACCCCAACACTTGCGGCGCCGTGGCGGCCACGAGCAGGGCCGGGTAGTCGGTCTTGACAACACCACATCGCCCCATCTCCAAGAGCACTGCCGGTTCGGGGTGGGGGAACGAACACGCTGGGGTGGGTGGAGTGTCGGGGCCGGCGACGGCACACGCCAGGGTCGTGTCGGCCCGAGGCGTGTGGTCGAGCTGCGCTTGAAGCCCAGCCTGGTCCGCCCGAAGTTTGCGGAGCTCCTGCTCCTGTTCGCGGAGTCGGGCTCGGAGGGCCCCGCTCTCGGCTGGAAGAGATGTGGACATCGCGTCTGGGTTCCGGGGACCTACGGAGATCTTGCCTCCGTGAAGCCTCGCCGACCGCGCTTCGGAAGACGCATCGAGCAGCCGCTCGAGTTCCGCGGTCCGAAGTGCAACTCGTCCCTCGTGGAGCTCAACGAGGGTGGTCGTTCGGAGCACGCGAACCGAGAAACACGTCCCGGTGGCCTCCACCGTTCCATGCGGCGTCGTGACATTGAAGGGCCCGCCCGGTTCGACCCGGTAGAAGACCGTGCCGAGGGGTTGGGAGACGCTCGCCGATCCTTGTTCGTCGATCGCGTAGCGCAGCGTTGCTCCCGAGTCGGCGACGGCCACACCGCGGTGACCCAGCGCGATCGAGGTCCTCTTCGAGACGCGATGGGAGCCCTGAACTGGTGCGGCCATCGCGACGTCCGGAGCTTCCGTGTCGGAAGGCCACAGCGCCATCGCGGCAAGCAGGAGCGCCGCGGCAGCAAACCAACCGCTCCAGGCCAGGGCCGGTCGTGTTCGGGGCACGCGAACCTCCACAGCCTCTCGTCGAGCCCGAGCGACGCGGTCGACAAAGCCGGACGGTGGTTCGCGGTAGTCCCACTGTGCCGTGAGCTCGGAGAGTTCGTCAGACTGCGGAGGGGTGCTCATCGATGACCTCGCGGAGGGCTTTGCGGAGTTGGGTGCGGGCGCGATGAAGTCTCGACTTGACCGCACCCACTTCGACCTTGAGGGCACCGGCGACGGTCTTGTCGTCAAGCCCATGGAACTGATGCAGCACGAACGTGGCTTGCTGTTCGACGGTAAGTTCGCCAATGGCCTGGCACAGGGCAATCCGCAACCGGTGGCGATGAAGGTCGGAATCGGCGAGCTGACGAGACGGGAGTTGGGCAGCCAACTCCTGCGCGTCGAGGTCGGTCGACGCGGGCCGACGACGCTTGATCTCGTTGATCGCGAGCCTGGACGCGATGGTTAGCAACCACGTGGAGAGTTTGGCCGGCCCCCCGAACTCGAACTCCCCCAGAGCCCGGAACGCCCGTAGAAAAGTCTCTTGGACGACATCCTCGACCAGCGTCCCGAGCCCACGCGGCGCCAGCATGCGCCCGACCAATGCAAAGCAGCGTCCCTGGTAGAGCGCAACGAGGTCTCGGGTGGCATCGTCGTCTCCCCGTTTTGCGCGCGCCAACGCGATCTCGTCGAGCTCGGCGTCAGCCCGGCGAGGCGCTGTGGATCTGTGGGGCACCAAACGTTCCCACAGACCATGACCCGGAAAGTTTCGGGGGGGCCATCGGGGAACTCGTATGTGCGCTCAAAACCTGCTGCATGCCCCCCTTTGGGTCCCCGAAGCAGCCTCCTCGAGGCCAGCGGGATTCCCGCGGGACGGGGCGCCCCTCCTCATCTCAGCTCCGCGAGCTCCACGCTGGTCGACGCTTGCACCCTTTGCTTGCACCCGGCTGCGCTCGTGTCCGTCCCTGCAGCGCACCGAACTCGGCGCCGCTCAGCCAACGGAAGCTGTGCCGGGTCTTTCTTCGCCGAACAAGGGCAGGAAATGGTCGAGTTGGCTGTTGGCGGACCACAACGTGTCTCCCGTGCGGGCAATCGTGGTCGGGAATGGACGAAGAACTCACCCGCCGCGCGTCGGCGACAACATCCCGAGAGCCGCCACGAGAACACAATGCGGTGAGAGAGCCGGCGCGGCGACTCGTTGGGCCAAAGTGTTGCTCGGTAACCGACGTCTTCGTGACCCTCGTGCAGTTCGTGCGGGGGGGCTGCGGGGAGCGGCTGAGAGAGGGTGCTGGTCATCCGGTCGACCGGTCGGGATATTTGTCGGTCACATTCCATGACAGCCGCGTCTTCCTTGCACAGCAGAGGAAGACGCATGCGCATACGAACCATACTCACAAGACTTCCAAGCGCCCGGCTCGGGTCTCAGACGAAAACGACCTCCCCCGAATGGCGAGTCAACCGAGGCTCTTCGAATCCTGCTCTGAGCAGTCTGGATCTGGATTGTAGGGACAACGAACGCCTGGCCATTTGCGCAAACGTCGCAGGAAGCAACAACCCGAAGGTGACGCCGCCGATGAATGGTGCGACCGAAAGAAGGCCGGCCGCCCCGTCCTTGACCGTACGAACGCCATCGCCAAAGAACGTCGGCCTGAGGCAATGACCACGATGTACCAGTCATTGCAAAGATGGCAATTCCTGTTCATCATGGCCTTCGCCGCAGGATGCACTGATGGCGAGAGTGCCCAAGTCCTGAGCCTTGACGCGGAGGACGACGAAGACTCTGAGCTTCGTATCCTCAACGGGGACGTATGGGACCCGTGGAGTACCAGCGCACAGAGCTGGACTCGAAACATCGTCCGAGTCAGCAGCAGCACCGGGGGTTGTACAGGAACACTGCTCAACCGGGAGTGGGTCCTCACCGCCGCCCACTGCATGCCATCGGACGAATCGCCTTCAGCGGTGAGCGTCACTTGGCTTGGACCGTCGGGCACGGTTGTGCGCACCGCGGAGGAACTTCGGCGTCACCCTGACACGGCCAACGGGGTGGACGTCGAGCTGATTCGGTTGTCTGTGCCGATCGATACCGGCGTGGCGTCGCTACCAGTCTATACCGGATCCACCAATGCGTTGGTCGGCCAAGACGTGTTCTGTGCCGGGTACGGCGCCATGGCGATCGGAAACTCTTGCACCACGAGTGCCCAGTGCGGTTCCGGGCAGTTCTGCCAATGGGGCTCGTGCCTGACATCGACGGGGAACACGTTGCGAACCGGTACGTTCGAGATCATCGCCGACCCCGTGGATTCCCACACCTGGTACCGGTTCGATGTTCCCAATGAGGACGGCCAAATGCTCCTTCCGGGAGACTCGGGCTCATCATGTTGGAACGGTTCGAGGCTCACAGGAGTGTCGAAGGCAGGCAACCTCACCGACTACAACCGGGAGACCAGCGCTGCGGCGTTCCACGAATGGGTGAATTCGATTGTCAACCCGCCGCCGATGCAACTGGACAATCGTCCGGGAACACGGTGCCGGGCGACCGGGGACGACAGCCTCGACTACGCACTGGACGGGGTCGCATACAACGATTCTGCGAGTACCGCGGAAGTGGTGTGCCCAGTTCGCCGCGTCTACGATGAGGGAGTCTTCGCCAACCAGCTGGATGTTCCTCGTATGTTCGTCTACGACCGACACCCGACCGAGGACGTATGCTGCTTCGTACGGAGCAAGAACCCTGGTGGCGCCGAGATCGATGGCGCGCTGGAGTGCACGTCCGGGAGTTCGTCGTCGTACCAGACGCTGCAAGTCCCGTCCCTGTACGACAACACCAGCTGGAGCCAGTTCAGTCTGGTTTGCTCGGTGCCTCCGTCGTCGAGCGGGGGCGAATCTGGGATTCACACGTATCGGCCACAACAGGCATTTCGGTAATGCCACACACTGACCTTCACCACACCCACGAGTACATCATGAAGACCCTACGCCCGATCACCCTGGCATCGTTCCTCGGAACCCTGACCCTGGCGAGTATCGCCTTTGCTGCTCCGACTTACGAAAACAACCCCGGCGCAGCATGTGTCGCGACCGGAGACAACCCGTTGAGTGTGCGAATCGACGGTGAGGCGGAAAACCAGACTTCGTCCGGCATGTATGCTGTTTGCCCTGCGGAACGACCCGTGGACGACCTCGCGACCGAAGTTTCCGGGCGTGTGTTCGTTGTCGACCAACACCCCACCTCCAACGCCTGCTGCCGCGCCGCGAGCAAGAACCCGAGCGGTTCGTATCAGTACTCGTCGTGGGAGTGCTCGTCTGGGTCGAGCAGCGGCTACCAGATCCTCGACGTCGACCCGGTGAACGACGGCTACAGTTGGAGCCACTTCATGCTGCAGTGCTACCTGCCCCCGATGAGTGGAAACGCGGCGTCGCGCATTCAAACCTACCGCGTCATCCAGGACTGACGGCCCTGGTAACGCGCCGAGTGGGCCACCGGGCCCGCGGCCCAAGCCCTCCGCGGAGGAGTCGATTGGGACTACCGTCGGGGGCCATGAAGGTGTGACCCATCGTCGCGCGACACTGCGGCGCGCGACACTGCGGCGCGCGACACTGCAGCGCGCCGCGGTTGCGCAGGCCAATGTGCACTGCTACCTCCGAGGCCAACGAGCGAATCGATAATGTATTCTCGTTCTCAGGCCACGAACACGCGAACGGCGTCACGAGCATTGCTCGCGGCGCTGCTCTTCATTGCATGCAGTCCCGGTCCGGCCACCGACACGACGGTCGAGACATCGTCGTCCGTGGGGACGACCACCGACACGTCCAGCAACACCGACCCCGCCGAATCTTTCACCACGACGGGCGGAGGTGCAGAAACGGCGAGCACGGGGTCAACCGAGGGCGGCGACTCCACCGTTGCGACGCTGCGCCGCACCACGCATGGCGTCGTCCACGTCGAATCGGAGACCTACTTCGGCCTCGGCTACGGCGTGGGCTACGCGTACACCGAAGACAATCGTTGCTTGCTGGCCCATCGAATCGAAGAGGTCCAAGGACGCCTCTCGGCCCAGCTGGGCGCCGATGCGCCGGTGACGAACGCAGTGCATGACACCACCGTGCCCGCCATTCGGTCCGATCAGTTCTACCGCGGATGGCTGGACGATGAGGCGATCGTAGCCGGGTTCGAAGCGGGCGATGACCGGGTCATCGACCTCGCTGAGGGCTACGCCGCGGGCATCAACCGTTACCTCGTCGACAACCCGAACCGGCCGCTGTGCGCCGTCGAGTTCAGTAGCGACGTGACCGCGGCTGACCTGTATCGGATCTGGGTTGCGGCCGCCATGGTTGGAAGCGGGGAAGCGCTGGTCAGCTTGCTGGCTCAGGCGCCGCCATCGGCTGCGTCCCCCCTGCCGCCAAGCGTCCGACCTCGCCCACTTCCGGCGGCTCGAGCCGGAAGCAATGCTTGGGCGATCGGCCGAGATGCGACCCTCGAGGGGTCCTCGGTTCACCTCTACAACCCACACTTTCCATGGTCGGGCAGCCAGCGCCTGTACTTGATACACGCGTCGATCCCAGGCGAGGTCGACGTCATGGGGCCGGCGCTCGGAGGCTTTCCGCTGCCCGCCGCCGGATTCACGCGCGACATCGCCTGGGGACTCACTTTCTCCAACGCCGCGCGACACACCCAAGCCGAACTTGCGCTGACCGACGACCCCATGCGCTACGTCGTCGACGGTGCCGAGCACTCGGTCGACGCGGCGCAGCTTTCGATCGAGGTCGCAGGGGAGGCCGCACCCAGGCAGGTGCCGTTCTACCGTGCCCAGGGGCGCCCCCTGCTGGACGCGCCCGCATTCGGCATGGGCTGGAGTACAACCTCGGCCTTCGCGGTCCGCGACGTCAACGCGACGAACACCCGCATGGTCGAGCAACTCCTGCACATTGCGCAGGCCAGCACGGTCCTCGAAGTCGAATCGGCCCTCGAAGACATCCGTGGCATCCCGTGGTCGTACGTGGTCGCCAGCGACGCTGCGGGGGACGTCTGGTTCGGCGACGTCTCCGCGATTCCCAACGTACCCAGTGAGCAGGTCACCGAATGCGTGACCACCCCGACCGCACAACTCTTGCTCACGTCGGGCTTCGTGCTGCTCGACGGCACCCGTTCCGCGTGCGACTGGGAAGGCCTGCTGCCCGCAAGTGCGTCGCCCCGCGTCGTTCGCTCCGACTACGTCGCCAACAGCAACAACGCCTACGACCGGCCCCACGCCGACACATTGCTCTCGGGCTTTTCTCCCGTGTTCGGCGTGAGCGGCGAAGGCCTGGGACTACGACCCAGCCTCGGGCTGCACATGATCCACGACCGTCTCTCGGGCGACGACGGACTGGGCGAAGGCGGATTCACCCCGGAGCTCGCCCGAGCCGTGTTCGCTCAGACGCGGAATCGAGGGGGAGAGCTGCTCGCCGCGGACATCGTCTCGGACTGCGAGGCCACCCCGACGGGGGAGGTCGACGGAACCCTTGTCGACCTTTCCGGAGTGTGTGCAGCCCTCCAGAGCTGGGACCGCCGCAACGGCACCGCGAGCACCGGTGCCGCGGTATTCCGAGGCCTGTGGATGGCGATGCAGGGACCCGAGCGTATGTTCGAAGTCCCCGCATCCATCGAGGAGCCACTGACCACCCCAAGCGGATACACGACCGACCCCGCGATCCGGGCCGAGGTTCGTGACACGCTTGCCCGCGTCGCGCTGGCTTTCGATGAGCACGGGGTTGCCCCTGATGCCCCGTGGGGCTCCGTCAACGCACTGCTGACCGCCGAAGGCCCCATAGCCGTCCCAGGCGGGTTGGGCCGAGAGGGCGTGTTCGACGTCAACGCGAGCACCGATGGGTTCTACGCATTCGACGGCTGGGTCGAAAGCCTCGATGGCTTCGAGCCGCCGACAGTCTTCGGTGCGAGCTACCTCCACGCGGTGCAACTGGGAGCAGACGCGCCCAAGGCTACGGGGGTGCTGGCATACAGCCAGGCCACCGAGCCCGACTCGCCGTGGTTCCTCGATCAAACCGAGCGCTGGTCCGCCCACGATTGGTTCGAGTTCCCTTTCACTTCCGAGCAAATCGAGTCGGATGCGAACTTGACCACCTTGGAACTGTGACGGGTGAGCTGCGAATCGACCCCAGAGATGGCGCCGGTTCTTTGGCCCATCGGCCGCGATGGGTGCCCGAGTTTGGCATCGCCGCCCGGTCGCCGCAGTGAAGGGGCGTGAGCCTCCATGAACACAGAGATAGATAGTGGTCGCTATCTATCTTACTGTGGTGATCGCGGGGCCGACCGATGCAGACACTGATTCGAAACGGCGTGTTCTTCGATGGGTCCGGGTCCGACCCAACGCGCCGCGACCTGCTGGTCGCCGACGGGGTCGTCGCAACGGCCGAGCACGCCGCCGCCGCATCGCTCGGGTTGGTCGACCGTGTCATCGAGGCTAAAGGCCAGTGGGTGATGCCGGGCTTCATCGACATGCACACCCACTACGACGCCGAGATCCTTGCCGGTCCTGGGCTCAACGAGTCCGTCCGTCACGTGGTCACCACGGTGTTCATGGGCTCGTGCTCTCTGAGCACAATCCTGTCCTCGGCCGAAGACTGTGCCGCCGTTGTCTATGGGAACGAATCGCTCGAGGCGCAGCGGGTCGACTGGGAAGCCCAGATGTTGGAGCGCGAGCTCGCTACGCTGACGAGGCCGTAGGGACGGACCCTCCACGCGGCACAGAGAGTCCGCCCCTTTGACTGTCTCGGGCGAGCGACTACGGCACCAGCGCGGCGAACAACACCGCCGCCGCGCACAGGTTCGCGGCCGCGCGTAGGCTGTTCCAGCGAACCCAGGGTTTCGCGTACGCCGTCCAGTAGGAGTTCGCGTCGGCGGACGAGGACGACTGCTTCGCCAGCCTCTCGTTCAGCGGGACGTTCCCGCGCGCCGTGGCGCCCAGCGACCCCACGGTGTTGAGAAGGCCGCCCGCCAGCAGAGACCCCGACCAAGGTTCCGACCAGTGGAGCACCGCGTAGCCAACGAGGCCCAGCGACGCAATCGGCACACCGAAGAACACGGCTGCAAACGACCAACAAAAGACGTCGATGTTGATGCGCTGCATCGCCCTCATCGCCTCGTGCGGCGCGATGTTGCCAAGCGCGGGCATGACGAACGACGAGAACGCGAAGAACATGCCGCCCAGCAACGCCGAAGCGAAGGCGGCGATGAACACCAGGGTCGTCATGCCGCCTTCCCCGACAACGCCACCGACTTCCCGACGAATCGCTCGCTCAGCACTGCGGTACTCAGGAAGCCGCCCACGGACCGGCGGGGGATCTTCATGACTTCGGTCTCTCCGCTGTCGGAGATGAACGCCGGGGCGCCCGAGGTCTCGTCCGTCAGATGCACGGGCTGGGCGAGGGTCCAGTCCAGTCCGCTCTGGCGTACGAACTGTTCTTGCACCTTCGTGTCGTCGATCTGAGGCTTCAGGATTAGGCTGAAGAACAACTGGTCTCCGAACCCGAGCCTGCCCTCGGTCTCGCCGATGCCGTAGGTGGTCTGTACGACGAGCTTGCGAACGCCGTGTAGCTTCATCGCCTCGATGACGTTTTGCGTTCCCACCGAGCGGATGTCGATCGGGGTGCGTGCTGTTCCCATCAGCCGAACGCGGAACGGGTTCTCGGTAATGCCGAGGGTGACGATCACCGCGTCATGGCCCCGCACGGCCCGCTGGACATCGTCTGGGTTGCTCGCGTCACCGTCGATGATCCGAAGCTCGGGGGAGAGCTCTGCCAAACGGGAGGCATTGCGGGAGAACGCCGTCACCCGGCAGCCCTCCCGCAGAAGGTGCTCGACCGTCGCACGGCCGGATCCGCCCGTTGCTCCCACCACTAGAATCTCGAGTTTTCGGTCTTGTTCGCTCATTCTGAGTTCGCTTTCGTTGTTCTTGCTGCTTCCAGACTAGGCCCCGCCAGCGGGACTTACGATGACCATCCATCCGCACTTCATGACCAAAAGTCCTGTCCCATGGATTCTTCGCCCGCGGCGGGCGATGCTTCCTCGCATGAGCGACCGCCCCCGTCCCGGCCGGATCGACGCCGTCGGCGAAGCGCTGCACCACCTGCGAATGAGTGGTGCGTTCTACTGCCGCTCGACCTTCACCGCCCCGTACGGCGTGGACATGCCGCCGCTCGAAGGCACCCTCATGTTCCACGTCGTGACCCAGGGGCACTGCTGGATCGAGGTTCCGGAACACCCCCTGCGCTGCCTGCAACCCGGAGACCTGGCTCTGGTCCCCCACGGTTTGGGACACCGCCTCCTCAGCGAGTCCGGCCAGCCGTCGGTCGACTTTTTCTCGCTCGATGTCCAGAAACTCTCCGACCGCTACGAGCAGGTCGAGCACGGAGGAGGTGGCCAAGAAACGACGATGCTGTGCGGGGCCGTGCGCCTCGACCATCCGGTGGCGAGCAAGTTCGTCTCGATGCTGCCGAATCTGATCCACATCGATGCATGGAGCGATGCGGAGTCACACTGGATGCAAAGCACGCTCCGTTTCCTCGCCGACGAAGCCAAGTCATTGCGGCCCGGAGGCGAAACGATCATCACGCGGCTGTGTGACATCATCGTCGTCCAGGCCGTTCGTTCCTGGCTGTCGACCGCGCCCGAAGCCAACGCTGGATGGCTGGGCGCCTTACGAGATGAACGCATCGGCCGGGCCATCTTGCACATCCACCGCGAGCCGGAGCGCGAGGTCGGCCTCGAGGAGCTCGCCAAGGAAGCCGGTATGTCCCGCTCGGCATTCTCCGCTCGGTTCTCCGAACTGTTGGGTGAACCGCCCGTCCGGTACGCAACCCGTTGGCGCATGGCTGTCGCCCACAGCTGGCTGCGCGAGGACGATGCCTCCATCGCCGAAGTCGCGGGTAAGCTCGGCTATCAATCCGAGGCCGCCTTCAGCCGCGCGTTCAAGCGGATGACCGGTCGGTCCCCCAGCGCGGCCCGAAGCCTGCCGTGACCTTTCGCCGCGCCGGCCGTGGCGTCCTCGGGGGATGTAGCTTCGTCAGTAGGTGGGCGGCCCGTCCCCGTGACGCTCTCGGTACTCCTCTTCGGCCATGTAGCGGGCGTCGATGCCCATCTCTTTGGTGAAGTCTTCCTTGGCCTCGAGCGATTCCGGGTCAGCGAGCCACTGTTCGACTTGGCTCCTGCCCTGCACGACCATCCAGCCGCAGAAGTCCTCGATGCGGTCTTCGGATACCGACTCGTCTTCGCCGAGCAGTGGCTCGAACTCGAGATCCTCGAGCACATCGAAGAGCCGGTCTTCGACTTCCTTGAACGTCCAGACCAACCGCACCAGCTGGGTGCTGCTGAGTTCTCGCAGCGTTGCGCGGTAGGCCTCTTCGTTCGCGCGCGCCTGCTCGATCCAACTCCAGAACGTGCCGAGTTCCTCGTCAGTTTGGAAGACGGAGAGCGTGTCAGGGTCCGGCAGGGTGGTGTCAACCATGCCCGGCGAGCCTACCAACGGGGTCTCGTCTCCGGGGTGGCGAAGGGACACTTCGTCTCCGAGGACACAGACTCGGTCTCCGCCGGCTTGTCGATCCTGTTCGACCAAGCCCAACAGCTCAAGCGCGGGGGTCACGTGGTTGGCGAAGCGGTCGCGGTCGCCGTTGCGCGATCATTTCAGGCGCAGGCCCCGACGCGGGCGCCCCTTGACCGGATTGCGGAGACCGCAGGGGGAACCTGACCTCGATGGGCCCTCGGTGCAGACCGGGAGGCGAGGTCGGGAGACGTCCGTCAGCCCGATCACCATGCTTCCGAGGCGGAACGCGCTTTCTCGTGAACCACGTCTCTCCTCGCGACACGTACTGGATATGAAGACCGAGATGAGTCGAAGCCCTTCGAATGCTGCTCCCGCAGCTCGACGGTGGGGGATCCGAGTCGCTGTAGCCCTGGGCACAGGGCTTGCCGGAGTGCTGCATGGGGCATGTGAGGCCTGGGAGCCTGTCGACAACGGCTGGGTCGTCGCGTGTGAACCGGGCGCCTCGGCCAACGAGGATGAGCCCGAACAAGTCTGCATCAACCGCAACATTGACGGCGGGGTGACGAAGGCAGCGATGTCCGCGGCGTGCTCGCAGTCCGAGAACCAGCACACTGGAGAAATGGACGCGAATCCGAGCGACTTTCCCTTGGCCGCAATCCACGAGGAAGACGGCTCCAAGGTGGGGTGCACGCTGGAAGAACACCCGTTTCCCGTCTACGCAATCTCAAGCGACGCGGGGACTGGAGACGAGGCTGGTTCGGAGAACCCCAACGCCAACGCGGCCGCCTGTGTCGCGCAGTTCGAGGTCGCGCTGGGACTCGACGAAGACCAAGACGAACAGGAAGACGAACAGGACAAGTACGAATCCGAATTCGCCCTAGACCCGTTCGAGGCGTGTATTGAGGGGGACTGGGAGCCCCTCGCCGCGGCCGAGTTCTGCGCTGCACGCTGCGAAGAATGGCTGGCGACGTCGCTCGAAACCTTGAACCCAGAGGGAGCGGAACTCCTGTATGAGCTCATCGTGCGGGATGGCAACGGAGACTGCGATCCCGGGAACTTCGAGCCTCAGCCTGTGTACCTCACGGCGTGCGAGGCTCAGGGTATGGGCGGCGCCGTCTGGGAAGCGGACGCACAGCTGTCGTTTTCGGACCCCCTAAACCCCCTGAGCGCGTTGGCCGACGGTGTCCTGTCGTACGACAACTCGATGTGTACCGGGAGTGGCCCCTGCGAACCGGAAGTGCTGATGACGTTTTCGCTGCCGTCCCTGAGTTTTCCCTTCACCGACGATACGGGAGCCACCCACGACGTCGTTGTCACGGATGCTCACCTCTCGACACTGCAGCCGACCGCCGTGACCGTGGATCCGTCGAGTGGCCTCCAGCAGATCGAAGCGCTGGAACTCGAATTCGCCGCCGCCGAAGCGACGGTCGACGGGGTCTCGGTGGGCCCGTTGCTGTTCCGGGACATCGTCAGTGTGGACGTCACCACCGACCGCAGCCGTGGTCGCATTCAGCTCGGCGGGTCGTCGGAGCTTGCCGTAGGCCCACTCCACTTCGAATTCCATGCTGACCTGACGCGGTCCGCGACCTGGCCCGGCTGAATCCAGGACGGCTTGCCGTCATGCAGACGAAGCTCGCGGCCCCCGCAACGTGGACCTCCAAACCGCCCTAGCTCGGCAGCCGAATCGGCCCCCGCAGGGCCACCGCCGGGGCTACTACGACCGACGCTTGCGGCGTCGGGCGAGGGGTGCGACCAGGCCGAGCAAGAGGAACGGCGACACGTCGCCGTCCCCCGATGTGCCGACGGAACATCCACCGCCGTCGGCTTGGCCTGGACTACCGTCGGTTTCCCCGTCGGTGCCCGAGCCCGTCGAGTCGGCCGCGCCCGAAGGATCGGTCGGCCCGGCGGTCGTCGGCGTGCCCGTGGTCGGGTTGCCGTCCGAAGTGCTCGACGTTCCCATCGGGTCGACGGGTCCAGTGGTGGTGCCGTCCGAGTCGCCAGTCGGGTCGACGCCGCTGTCGCTGCTCGAGCCACCGCCACCGCTGGTACCGGACTCGTCTCCGCCCGAGCTGCCGGCTCCGCAGTCGATGCCGTCGTCGGCTTCGTCGTTGCAGTTGTTGTCCTCTTCGTCGCAGACCTCGGCATTGCCCGGGAAGTTGTTCGGTTCGTCGTCGGCGCAATCGGTCGCGTCCTCGACACGGCCCTCTGCCTTGAAACACGACACCTCCCCTGTGGATGGGTCGCCGAACCCGTCTCCGTCAGCATCGACGAAGAACTCCGTCTCGCACCCTTCGAAGACATGAACGACCTGGTTGGCTCCGACGTCTTCGATGACATCGACCGTTCCCGAAGGCCAGGTAATCGTGGCCGTGTCGATCGTTTCATCGGGGCCCAGCCCGAAGTGCTCGGTGTGGCTGTGGCTGATGCCGTAGCTTTCACCGGCCCGGAATTCCCGGGTTTGAGTGCCCCAGCTGCCCGTGATGCGCACCACCGCCCCGATGCCCGCACGGTTACTGGTGGTCCCGGTCAACCGAACCTCGAGCCAGTTGTTGCCGTTGTTGGCTGGATTGAGCAGCAGCCGGTCTGGGTTGTTGGTGGGCTGGTTGAAACCGGCTCCGTACCCCGCGACGATATCCAGCGCGCCGTCATGGTTGAGGTCACCGATGGCGAAGCTCTGAACGTCGTCGTCGCTGGGCAGGACCGAGTTGTCCACGCTGAACGTGCCGTCGCCATCGTTGAAGAGAACCTGGTGGTCCCCATCGCCCGTCGAGATCAGCAGGTCCACGTAGCCATCGTTGTCGAAGTCCCCGAAGTAGGTCTGAATCCCCAGCCCGACGGAGTCGAGAGCTCCTCGAACCCCCGCCGCATCGGTGATGGGCGAGAAGATGCCCGTCCCGTCGTTCTCGTAGAGCTCGCTCGGCGCGTCTGCTGCAACGTAGTCGTGGTTGAGCACGATCGCGTCGAGGTCGCCGTCGTTGTCGATATCGGCGAAGTCGGAGGCCCACGTCTGCCCCCGCGGGCGTAGTCCGACGTCCGGCGCCACATCGGTGAACGTGCCATCGCCATTGTTGCGAAACAGCTGATTGAGGCGACGGCCGTCCTCAGGGTTGTTGACGCCCTGCCGGCACTTCGATAGGTAGAAGTCGATATCGCCATCGAGATCGTAGTCGGTCCACACGTTGCCGTAGTTGCCCGAGTCGTCCGAGGGAACGGTGGACTCGGGGTCCAACGCCTCATACGTCGCCGTCAGCGTCCCCGTTCCATCGCCGTGGTAGACGAGGGACTTGCTGGTGTCGGAACAGACGAAGAAGTCCAGATCGCCGTCGTTGTTGATGTCGGCGAAGCTGGAACACTGCACGAAGATGCCCGGTCCCGGCAGGCTCGATTCCGAGTAGGCGCTGCCGTCGTCATTGGCGAGGTACAACAGCTTGTCGTCGAAGGCACCGCCGAGGAAGATGTCGTTGAAGCCGTTGCCGTCGACGTCAGCGATGGCGATGGACCAGGACTGAACGAACGTGTCGATCGTTGCACTGACCTCGAACGTGCCGTCGGGCTGCTGGTACTCGATCTCGAGGTAGCGCGTGTCGTCGAGGCGAACGATGTCGTCGAGACCGTCCCCGTTCATGTCCGCGACACCCATGGGCGCTCCGCTGGTGGCAGTCATGTTGTTGACCAACGGAGTGGAGTCCTCGAAGGGGTCCATCGCTTGGGCCGCGGAGGGGGTGAGGGCCAACAAGGTTGCGCCGGCGAACAGAGGAGCGGAGTGCTTCAGCCACGGAGAACGGTTCACAACAATCATGTCTTCGGGGAACGATACTGCCCTGCTCGGTTGGAAAGTCTCGACCACCCGCAAACAGGGCCTTGGCTGTGCCGTGTGTCATCTTCCGGAAGTCGCGCGACACCACGCTGCGGTTTGCGAAGATGGCGCCAGCACCTCCAACGTCGAGCGCTGCGGTAGCGGGCTCCCCGCGCCCGCATCAAGGTGGGGGCGGCTCCTCGTGGTCGTGGTTCTGACTGGCCTCCAAACGCCTTGGCCCGAGCTTCCTAGCGGCCGGCGAGCATGCCCTGGGCAGACCCGCCGCATCGCAGGCATCCGGACCCAGCTTGGCTCGACCTGGGGCGTAGCCACGGGTGATAGCTTCCGCGTAGGAATGTGCGTCCGAGCCCCACTGCTGTTTCTCATGACCGCTCTCGGCTGCGCACCGAGTGCGACCCCTCGAGACGTCGAAACTCCGACGGAGTCGGTCGCGACCGCTCCCTCGGCTGCTGGTGAACAACCTCTCGCTGCAGAACCCGAGACAACGTCCGAACCCGCTGCTGCGCAGGACGACTTCGAAAGCCCTTGCCCCGGATCCGAAGGCTGCTCGCATCGCGCGGCTTTCACCGAGCGTGTTCTTGTTTACCCCACCACGGACGGAGACACGCCCATCGGGCGGGTCGAACGGTCGCGCGCTCCTTTCTCGCAAGGCTTGCCCACAATCGCCAACCCCGACGCAGGCGAGGGCGAGCGACTACGCGTCGTCTGTGCGTCCGAAGCAGTTACGACCCAGGTCTGGGTGAATCCCGATGCGCTGCGTCCGGTCACCACGACGTTCGTCGTCGCCACTCCCACGGCGGATGCCAAGACGATGAAGCCGGAGATCGGACTCTCCCTCGTCCCCGGCACGCCGCTGGATGTTCAGCGCGAACTCGACGGCATGCTCGAGGTCTCCATCCAGGTCGAGGCTGTCGAGGGAAAGGGCTGGATTCCCGATTCCGCGGTCGGGAAAGCCTACGAACTCGCTACTGAGGATCCCCGCACACTCCCCAACTCGAAGAGAGTCGATTCTTTTCCCATGGGGGGCCTCGTGATGACGGACAAACCCGATGGCGACGCGTTCGCGAAACTCTCGGGTCCGATCACCATCCAACGCCTTGGCAGAGGCAAAGGTGGACGCGCGCTGGTTGCAGCCAACTTCGTGCTCGAAGAGCGAACCTATGCAGTGGGGTGGATCGACGAAGCTTCGATCCCAACGAAGTCTGTGGGGATCCCCGGCGGCGTTCCGGCCGGGTACGGTGCGACGAGGCCGACGTATGCCGCCGTCCCAAGTGGCGCGAAGCTCCGGACCACCGGCGGTGAAGTGGTCGCGATGACCTCGGCCCCGACGAAACTGAAGTGCCTTTCCGGATGCTTGGGCCCCACCCCACAGGTGGAGTTGCACTGCATCGGTGCGTTCTCGGCCACGGTCATCCCCCCCGCGTAGCGGGACCCCGGCGAAAGCAGCCGGTCCCGACGAACAACCTCGCCCACGATGTTCCCGCACCCTCGCACAGGTACACGCAACGCTCGGAAGTAGAGCGCCACGTCGAACGCATCGTCGCCGACGGCCACTCGCTCCAATACTCCCAGAGGGCCTCGCTCGCATCGCGAGCCTCTTCTCCTCCTCGAGTTGCGCTCCAGCTCCGGATGAGTTCGTCAGACTTCTTCTTCGAATGCGGTGAGTTCATATCAGTCAGCTCAATCGCCAGCTGTTGCATCCAATCCGCGCAATACGGCCAGGAAGTCAGCAGCGCTTTCAGCCGAGAGTTCCTGCTCCAAGGCGGCTCGACGGACCCGTGGGTTTCGCCACGCATCCGCGAAGACCGCCTCCAAGGACCGCCTCGACACTCGAGGCCAAAAAGGACACGTGGGGCCGGGAGCGCCCCAAGAAGCCCGACGGACACACCGGTCGTGAGAGACCCCGTCAGTTCACCTCTAGCCGCCGGCGGCGGGCTCCTCTCGAGCACCTTCGCGCCGGGCTTACTCGTCCGCTCTCGGTTCACGCGAACCCTTGCGGCCGATGCGTCGGTACCAGCACGTCGCCAAGGCGTCCCGTTTGACTCGGCGAGCGCCTCAAGATCTCGGCGCCCATCGACTGCAAACATGCCATCGCCGCGCAGGCTGGCTGGCCGCCCCCGGGCATCGACTCGACACTCCGCTGACATTGTTCGAGCCGTGGTTCGTGCGTACCACTACAAACAGCGACCATGCCTACGCGACACGTCGTCACACAGGGGGAATGCATTGCCAGCATTGCGTTCTCCCACGGTTTCTTTCCCGAGACGTTGTGGAACGTGGAGGAGAATGCAGACCTCAGGGAACTCCGCGGGGATCCCTACATCCTCACAGCGGGGGACGTGGTCAACGTCCCCGAGCTGCGCAGCAAGGAAGTCGACGCACCTACGGGCAAAGTCCATCGCTTCCGCCGCAAGGGAGTGCCGGAGACCCTGCGGCTGACTTTCGCGATCGAAGATGAGCCCCGGGCCAACGCCCCGTACGAACTGGAGGTCGATGGGGTCGTGCTTTCGAACGACCGGGAGACCGACGACGACGGTGTGCTCGAGCACTACGTTCCGCCGAATGCTCGCACGGCGGTGGTGCGCTTTCACGAGAATGAGGAATACACGTTCTCGCTGCGCTGCCTCGAGCCGCTGGACTCGCTTCGCGGTGTTGCCGGGCGCCTGCGTAGCCTCGGCTACTACGCAGGTCCGCTCGAGTTCGAGGAGGGGGACGAGCGCTTTCAAGACGCCCTCGTCGAATTCCAGATCGACAACGAGCTGGAGCCGACGGGGACGTTCAACGACGGAACGTCCGACGCTCTCACCAAAGCCTACTCAGGCTGAAACAACCTCGACCCGCGACTGCGGCATTGGAGACAACCCATGCGTTGGACTCACATCACGAAGGTCGTCACGAAGCGCGGGGTCACCCTCAAGAAGACGCAAGTTCGCGACTGGTTGATCTCGCGAGGGGCGCTGGGCCGCGACCAAGAAGACCGACTTACCGTAACGATTGCGGTGGGGGATTTCACGCTACGCACCCCCGAGGAGGTGAAGCGCTGGCTCTTGAAGACGCTGGGCTGCCGAACCGTTCGCATCACGGAACCCGAGCGGCCCGGACCGAATCGCGTTGTCGCACTCGGTCGGGGGCATAACAACCGCAACGTCGCACCGCTCGAGGTTCGTTGGGTCCAAGTGACCGACGGTGCTAGAGCAGCAATCGAACGCATCGACGTGCGCAAGGGGACGACGGCCCGCATTGCTGTCATCGTCAACCAGAACGTGCGGGCGCCGTATACGGTGGAGCTTTGCTATGTGGGGGCCAAGCTGGGGCAACGGCCCGCGACACGGTCGGTGACCGAGACCCCGTATCGGTATCTCTCCAGGGTTCGGATGGCCGAGGATGCGGCCGGCATCGAGAACCCGTTGCGGGACCTGGAGACCGGTGCAACCGTGCTCCCGTGCGACGAGGCGCGCTGGAAGATCCGTTGGCAGTACAAGCTGATGCGAGAGTTCACCGTGGTGGGGCTCGAGACCGGCAACGGCCCGGAGCTCATCGAGGCCACGCTGCTTGGACGAGACGGCGTGCTTCTGCATCGGTCGGTGCTGAGGGTCAACGTGACCGCGCCGGCCAACCCCGTGGGCGCGTTCGCTGCGTTTTCCATGGCGAACGCCGACGCGTTTGCAGGCGACGACGCCTGGTTTAGCCTGATTCAGGACGCCTCTTCCGACGATGTCAAAGCCGACGAGGCGAAGATTGGCGTCTGCGACACCGGAGTATTCGACGACGAGCTGGATGGGAACTATCTCAAGCCCCGAATGGTCGGGGCCAAGTACTTTCACAGCATCCCCAACCCCGGAGATGACGACAACGAGGAGGATGGCGACCGAGACCGCGTGACCGTGGACGACGGAGATCTCCTGCTAGACGAACCATCGAAGCACGGAACCAACGTTGCTGCCCAGGCCTCCTACGGATCCGGCGACATCAAGATCCTCGACCTCATGGTGCAGAAGGGGCAAACGCTGGGCGCCATCACGCCCGCTGCGACCGCACGAGCGTTCAACTGGGCGGCGGACCAAGGCGTGTGTGTCGTCAACTGCAGCAAGATCCTACCGTTCCGTGAGGACGCCGTGCAGGCCGTGGTCAATCACAACAATGTTCGGAACCAGGTCCTCTTTTTGGCAACGGGTAGCAACGAGCAGTGTTCGTTTCCCTTCTTCTGGAACGAGATCCGAAACGCACACATTCAGCGGTCGACTGTGGGCGAGGCGGAGGTACCCCGGAATCCGCACAACACCCTCTTCGTCGGGGGGTGCATGCAAAACGGAAGCAAGCACGCATCGCGGGGGTATGGGCCGGGCATCGATGTGATGGTGCCTTCGGACCAGACCGAACTCTACACGCCGAAGACGTTGCTCGAAGCGTTCCGCTTGCCACAGATCCATCGCTTTCGCACGTCTCTGAGAACACGTCTGCAGCAGTGCCGTCAACGGCTCGCGAACGAGCCCAACATGGTGCAGGGCCAGCTGAACATGGTCGAGCGCAACATGGTCCTGCCCGACCTCGAACGGCGAGAGCGCGCGCAGAAGCTCAGCGAACGGCAGAGGCTACAGTTGCAGGAATTCCGCAACCGTACCCAGCTCCACGCAAACCCCCTGGTGGCGCTACGGGGTGGGTACGACAACGTGCTTGCACTGCTCGATGATTGGGATTGGCCCGACGATGATCTCGTTGCCAACTGCGACACCGTTTTGGGTTGGGTGCGGTTTCTGCAGGCTCTGACGGTCGCGTTGCCCGATCAGAACATCGGCAACGTGAACGTCGACGACGCCTGGGACGACGACATTTGGGGTCGGATCGTCTTGGTCAACCGGCGCCACCGCGACACGATCAACCGCGAGATCATCGATGAGATGCAGGTCAAGGGAGTGGTCCCGACCTACCAGGAGGTTCTTGCTGCCCAGAATGACTACACGGGGCTCGCGGGAGACAAGGGGGTGTCGTTCGGGCTGCCGGTGGTTGCGAACATCGCCGCCAAGCTCAAGCTGCTTCGGGCGGCGACCACGTCCAACGCGACGAAGCGGGTACTGATCGACACGTCAGACTACACGCGAGGTTTCGAGGGTCATTGCTTGGCAAAGGGCATCGTCAACCCCCTACGAGCCTACTTCGCCGTGTTCGACAACGTCGTCGCGCAGAACGGGACCGACCCACGTGTCGGGGGCCCAGCGGTGTCGGACGATATCGAGGCGGAGCGAAGGCTCTACTACTCCGTGTTCTGCATGGACGATGAAGGGCAAGCGCTGTACGACGCGGTCAAAGCCGAGCTCAAGCAGACGTTCGCGGCGTCGAACGTGGACCTGATCGAGGCCGAGCCCCCGATCCGGATTCCATCCGAGATTCACACCTACGTCACCGATCAGAAGATCGCGCGCTGGAACTGGAAGAACATCGTGGACCTCCAACATGGGTTGACCCATGCGCCGCGGCATATTCGCATCATTTTGGCGAGCCAGTCTGCGACACCGCTCGGTGCCGAGCTACACAACGTCACCTGGCATCCGGACGTCGAGCACGACGACGAGGACAACCCCAGGTGGGCGACGCCGAACCCGGACACGTATCAGCCGCCCTTCGGGGGGCCGTGTCCCTACCAGTCGGAGCTCCTCGACATCGCGCAGGACCAGGATGCGTGGACCTGCAGGATCCAGCTACGACACCCAGAGCAGCGCATCGTGCTTCCCCATCGTCTCGACCACATCATCGAAGAGTTGCGAATCGGTGACATTCCGACGCAGACGTTCCGGGTACGGCGGGTCAACGACCATCGCGCGTTGGTCACGGTCCCCGTTCAAGGAAACGAGGCTCTGCAACAACATGCGGACCTACGTTTGAAGGTACGAGTGGTGCAAGAGCTGGGCGGAAACCGGGATGGCAAGAACATCTTCGTGAACACGAACTATCTCTCAGGCACCAACGGGACGGCGGCCGCTCGGCGCTCCACACTGGTGTTGTTGATGCATGAGATCGGGCACTGCCTGGGAATGGTGCCCACGAACGCCAACCTCCACTACGACCAGACCTACGGTGGGGAGGGAGATCATTGTGGTCACAACACCACCAACGTCGCGAACGACCTCGCGGTGAATTACGGTATCCCGGCTGACGGCGTCGGAGGTCAGGTCAAGGTGCCCATTGCTCTCACGGACCCCGATGGTCACGGCAATGACGTCCCGTGCGTCATGTACCACACACGCAGCGCGGCCCATCACCGCTCCCGCTTCTGCGCTGCGTGTGTCGACGCGATTCGCGACTCGGACGAAGGCCAATGGCTCGCGTGACTCTCGGTTCGCGATGGCTCCGACCCTCAGCGGTCCGAATATCGGTCGACTGAAGTGAGCCGGCGTCTGCGCTGGCCAACCGGGCAAACGGCGCGTCTACGCGGCGGCCGGGAGCTGACGGCGCGGCATGACCAGAGCGAGCACCGAATACGCCACGATGCCCGGCGCCCCCGCGAACACGCGAAGGACACAGGCAAGTCGGACGCACGTGGGATCCCATCCGTAGCGCTCCGCGAGCCCACCGCAGACCCCGAGAAACAAGCGGTCTTGAAGCGAGCGGTATAGCTGATTCACCCGGTTTGAGAGTACCCGTCACGCCGAGAACGATTGCGAGTTTTTCAGAGGGTCCCTTGGACGAGAAGATCCGCCGCCGCGATGCGCGGTTCCTGCGGAGGGGGTTTGTCCCGAAGACGGATCATACGACCACTCCCGGTTGGGGTCGGCGGCGAAGCGTGCGAGCGTACGGCAGTGCGAGTCAACGTGGTCGGATCCAGTGGGTCAGGGAAGTCGACGCTTGCCGCTGCGATCGCGCGCCGGACCGGCGTCCCTCGTCTGGAACTCGATGCGATTCACCATCTTCCCAGATGGCAGCCGCGCCCGCTGGAAGACTTCCGCGACGAGATCAGCCGGTTTGTGGCGGGCGATGCCTGGGTGATCGATGGCAACTACACCAAGGCGCGGGATGTGATCTGGAAGCGGGCGGACACCGTTGTCTTCTTGGACCTCCCGCGCCCGACGGTCATGCGCCAACTGATCTTGCGCTCCTTGAGTCGAGCGATTCGCAGGACTGAACTGTGGAACGGAAACCGCGAGTCGCTGCGCGCGCTGTTCTCTCCGAATCCGGAGAACAACGTCGTCCTGTGGAGCTGGAACCGCTACTCCGTCAACCGAACGCGGTTCGACGACGCGCGAGCGGATCTTGCGTGGAGCCACATCGACTTCGTGCGGCTTCGGTCGCACGCCCGTGCGACGGAGTGGCTCGAGGGTTGTGGAGTTGGGGAACACTCAGCCGGTACACCCCATCCACAAGTTCGATGAGCGAGGGGCACCGGCTCTCCCTTCCAGATGCACTCGATGAGCACAGCAGCCTGGAGTCCCTGCGCCTGCTCACACGGTCCGAGGAAAAGCCGCCACAGGACGGGACGCCTCGGACAGTCGAGCGACGTTCCGCTCCACTCGATGGTGCAGGAGTCGGTCTTCAGGATGAGCTCGGCCTTGCCTGCGTCGCTGGCTCGTCCGAGGGAGCGCCGGGCCTGGAACTCCAAGAGCACGCGGGCTTCGTTCACCCGGCCTTGTTCCGCGAGGAGAGAGGCCCCGACCGCCCGGATCCGCAGCGCGACCGGTGCGGTGCTCTTGATGAGGGCCAGTGCCTCTTCGATGTACTCGTGCACGCGAGCCAAGCGATCCTGCGCCCGGGCGAGTTCGGCGACGCACGCAATGAGTGCCCCGTACACGAGAAGGTCCAGCGAACCCGAACGTGTACCTGCCCGTAGCTCCGCGGCGCTCAGCCGGAACCTTCGAAGAGGACCTTCAGCGCGCGAAGATCCTCTTCGTTGGCTTTGCGCATGGCACCACGCATCAGCGGCGCCATCAGCTTTGAGAAGCCTGTCGGCTGGCCGCGGTTCCGTAGGGTCATCCGGGTGCGATCGCCGGGGAGTTTCTCCCAGAGGTAGGTGGTCTCCATCGGAAACGGCCCCTCTGCGGTTCGCATGACAAGCTTACGGCCGGCTTTGTACTCGACAACCTCGTATGTGTAGACGAGACGCCGCCCCAGAAAGTGAGCGACGAACTTCATCTTCGAGCCCAGGGCGAGCGGCGGCGCACTGACCCACTCGATCGACTCGATCTTCTCGTACCAGTTCGGTGCGTTGTCCGGGTCGGCCACGTAGGTGGAGACTTCATGAACCGACGCGTTGAGCTCGATCTCGGTGACGACGTCGACGCTCATTCCGGCAGCTCAATTCCAAGACCGCGAAGGTCCGCTTCTGCGGCGGGCGCCCAGCCCCGGTTGGCCTTGGGGCTCGCGGGGCTCGGATGGAGCATCTGCCCGATCTCAATGCCTCGGTCGCCCACAACTCGCTCGGCCTGTTTTCTGGCGAACGCACCCACGCCCACGATCATCTTTGGCGCCAGCGCGTCGATCGTCTCGCCGAGGGCTTCGTTGCAGATCTCGAACAACGGCGTGCGCTCATCCTTGGGGAGCTTGTCTGGCGTCACGTTGCGGCCGCCTTCTTCCATGAAGGACAGCGGGCAGTAGTTGAGCACGAAGAAGCGAGAGAAGAAGCTACGCGCAGGGCCGAAGCGCTCCTTGGCCCAGCCCCACATGCGTGCACCACTGACCTCGCTACGCTGGCACTCGAGGCCCAGCACCGGTCTCTTGGGGTGCTCGTGCTCGGGCTTGTCGACCTTGGCGTCGAGCTTCATCCAGTCGCGCACAAAGGACACCTCGCCAAACGGCACGCCGGTCTGCGCCATGCCCCAGGGCCCAGGGTTCATGCCGAGGAACACGACCCGTCCGGTCTTCTTCCCGTACTTGGTGAGGTACTGCTCGACCGAGGCCTGCGCGTAGCGGAGAGGGTTGTAGACGTGTGTGACCGGCTCTCGAAAAGAGAGCGTGTCGCAAGCGTCGGCGAGTTTTCTGGAGATGCGGATCAGCTCCACGGAGCGGACGATAGCGAAACGTCGCGGGCTTGTCTGGGCTTGCGTCGAACGAAGCTCAGGCCCTGGGAACGGAGGGCGACCCGTGGGAACCTACGACGCAGGGGCGTAGCAGCGAGGGTCTCCTTTGGCGGCGGGATTCAGTTGCGCTGCGGCGCTGGATGGCGGGCGAGCATCTGGCGAGGGGTTTGGCCCGTGAACGCCTTGAATGCGCGGCTGAAGGCCGAGACGCTCTCGAAGCCGAGCGCATTCGCAACCTCTCCGACTGTCGCGGCGGGGAGGCCGAGACGATGAGCGGCCTCGATCATGCGTGCGTCATGAAGGTACCGGCGCCAGGTTGTCTTCGTCTCCTCCGCGAAGCGACGGGCGAGGGTTCTCGGGCTGAGGGCCGCGGCCCGAGCCGCCCGGGCCGCGGTGGGATGCCGCTCGAGGTTCACGAGCGTCCAATCCATCGCAACCTGCAGGGCCTCCGATCGGGCCACGGGAAGCCGAAGAGGAAGCGAGGACTCTGTCCACTCGAGACAGAGTCTGGCGAACGTCTCGAAGAAGGCCCGACTCAGCGGCGTGATGCGGTGCCGTGGTCCCCACCGCATCGCATGCTGGATCATCTCGGCTGCCAGCGAGTCGACCGTGAACACGCTCGTTTGCGCGGGAAAGCCACCGATGAGCTCGGGGTGCAGATAGACCGTTCGCAAGGAGAGCGGCCCTGACGTCACGCGATGCCGGGCCCCCGCAGGCAGCCACGCCGCGCGGCCCGGAGGAAGCAGCCACATCGCATCCTCGACCCACAACCGCATGCTGCCCCGAACCGCATACAGAAGCTGGTGCTTACGATGCCGATGCCAGCGCGCGTCGAGTTCCCGCACGTCTTCAGCGAGGCCGAAACAGCGCGCCCGGCTTCGATCAACGTCGACACGCATCGTGGCGGAAAATAGCAAGTATCTGGCCGAATGTGCGTCGAACGCTTCTCGGAATGTCGCTAAGAACGGGGTCATGTTGCGACGCCAAGTCTTGTTCGGGAGTGGAGCGTGTCTCGCATCAGGCTGCGCGACGCGGGCCCGCGTTTCTGTTGCGCCCGCGCGAACGTCGAGCCCCTCGCCCAGCGTGGGGCGGTACGAGTCCACCCCGTGGTCGTTCTCCACTGCCTCCTATTGGGTCGAGGGGGACGAGGGGGTCGTCGTGTTCGACACCCAGTTCCTCGCCAGCGAAGCCGAGTCGGTGCTCGATGCGGCGGAGGCCGTCACCGGAAAACCGGTCGTCGCCGCCGTTGTGCTTCACCCGAACCCGGACAAGTTCAACGGGACGTCGACGTTTCAGGCTCGGGGCGTCGAGGTACTGACCTCGACCCAAGTGCGGGCCGCAATCCCGGCCGTTCATGCGCAGCGATTGCGGGCATTCGGAGACCGCTATGCGCCCGACTTCCCCCGAATTCCCGCAGCACCGGATGCCTTCGGTGACACAACCACCACCCTTCGAAGAGCAGGATTGGAGCTGACGCTGCACGTCCTGGGTGCGGGCTGCGGTGCACACCACGTGGTGGTCCAGTGGAACAACCACGCGTTCGTCGGCGACCTCGTGGCAAACGGCGCACACAGCTGGATGGAACTCGGGATGCTCGACCGCTGGCAGGCCCGACTCGGGGAGCTCGAAGCCATGGGGATCGACTTCGTCCACCCGGGGCGGGGTCCCTCAGGAGGAAGGGGGCTTGTGGCGGAACAGAGCGCCTACCTGCGCGAGGCGGCCGCACGCGCCGACGCCGTCGCGAATGCGGGACTGGGAGCGGCCGCCGCCAAGACACTCGAGGAGCAGATCATCGCGGCCTATCCGAACCATCGGTTCCGGGCGTTCGTCGGGATCGCAGCCCCCGAACTTCTTGCGCGCGCCGGCTAGAAAACGGCCCCCGCCCTATTTCTCGTCGAGCAGGTGCTCGCGCAAGTCGGCGGCCCAGTCCTCGAGGTTGACCAAGGTGGACGTGAGGTCCTTGGGGTTGTTGGCGATCTTCGCCATCTCTTGCTCGAGAAGCTGCTTGGCGCGCCGAATCCGGGTGCGCGCGGTGCCCTCGGGGACACCGACAACCTCGGCGACCTGGTTGGCAGGGAGCCGCTCCCAGTAGTACAGCTCGAGCACAACCTGGAGGTCGAGCGGGATCTGTCGCAGCGCCTGAAGGAGGAGCTGCTGCTCCCGGTGCTTGGCGACGATCATGCTGGGCGACGGGGCGATGTCGTGCACCGACGTGACACCAAAGTCGATCTTGTCGCCGTGCCGCCGCTTGCTCCGGTAGTGCTTGCCCAGCACGTTGTGCGCGACCGCGAAAACGTAGGTCCGAAAGCTGGAGTCACCGCGAAAACGATCGCGGGACTCCACACACGCAAGGAACGTCCGCTGGATGAGATCGTCGATCCCGCGATCGACCTTGTTGCGAAAGAACCGCGCGACGGCGTCGAAATGACGGTCGAAGAGGGCCTCGCCGGCCTTGCGGTCGCCCGCCCGCCACTGCTCCAGTAGCTCTGCGTCGTCCGCCACCCGCTGACAAGCTAGCAGCCTGGAGCAACGCTGGCCATGTGGCGGAACAAAACGTGGGCAGTTAGGCACGCGAAACGGGCTCAGCCCTCCGGGATGCAGCTCATGGTGGCCTCCACAGTCGTTCCGGTCTGGGCCGCAAGACAAGTGTCGGGGCACAGCCGGAGCTGCCCGGGACTGTCCGCGATCCACCCCTCCCCCGCCTCACAGGAATCCGAAGCCAGGATCGGAGCGCCATCGATGGTCAATTCGACCCGAGCGGAATCAAAGTGCTCGGGAACAGGTACAGCACAGCTGACCTCCTCAGCGATCGACGCCAGCGCAGCGTCGAGTTCGACTTCGTCGAACACATCGTAGAACGGGACGTCACCGTCGCGAGGAACGCCTCCGTAGTCGGCGACTTCGCTGAGCCGTTCCCAAGGGTTGGCGACGGGAAGCTCCAGCAGCTCATCTTCGATATCGATACCGACCACGTAGACCGGAATCCCAGCGGCGAACGCTTCCGCGGCCGCGACGGGGAGCGCGCTGTCGTACTGCAGAAACAAGCCCGATCCGATGGAGTCCTCAGCGCAGTTGGCTGCGCCATCGGTGATGAGCACGATCGCCTGAGGCTGCTCGCTCTGTACGTCTAGAAGGTGGGCCGCAGCCATGCGGACCCCTGCCGTCGCCGGGGTTCCACCGAAGATGCTCGCCGAATCGGCGGCCGGAAGTGAACCGAGCACCGCATCGCCACCCATCGCAGACAACCCCGCGTCCGGTGCCTCGCCCATCGAGCACGCCAAGGCGTTGCTTTCGTTGGGCGCGTCGATCGCCGGGAACAAGACGGCTCCCATCTCCATCCGCGCATCGAAATCGGTCGTGACGTTCTGGACCACCTGATGGAGCGAAGCCCATCGCGTGATCTCGGCTGTGGCATCGTCGCGGTCGTGGTCCCAGGTGTTGGACGCCATCGACCCTGACTTGTCGAGCACGAGCATGACCTGCGGCGTGGCGAAGTCGAAGACGATGCTCTGCTCGCCGCAGTTCGGACCATCTTCGACGGGGACCTCCTCCTTCACCTCAGGCGTGGGAACCGGGCGAGGCTCGGGCTTTGGGACGACGATCCCCGGGCCGTAGTCGTTGGCTTCGTCGTGAGGAGTTGGAGTGTCGCAGCCGGCAATCGCCAACGCGACGAGCACCGCTGCGATGTTCGTTGCCTTCACGTGCACTCCGACGGATCCGAAGGTGCGGGTCTTCTCCGCGGTACGTCCGCTTTGCCGAAACAGGCTCGAGTTTTCGAACCGCTCACCGAGACGCGCGCCAACCTGGGGTTGCACCTGGTGTCAAAACGGGAAAACGCCGGCAATAACAGCCACCTGCCGCCCCCCCGTTCGGCGCGCACGGTTGAGACGGCGCAATCGCCTACAGTCCGGCGGATGAAGCTGCTGGGCAAGATCGGCCAGGCGCTCTACAGCGCCGCCGTATGGACTGCTGCCTTCGCGGTCATGGGCCTGGGTGCGTTCATCACGCTCCCCCTGCTGCTCCTTCGGTTCCCCTACCAGAAGGTGCACGGCTGGGTGACGGCGCCGTTGTTCTCCGCGACCTTGCCCATCGCGACGATCCGCTTACGGGTGCACTACCACCCGGACTTCGACCCCGAGGTTCGGAGCGTCTTCGGCCAGAACCACATCAACCTGCTCGACGGCATGCTGGCCGCAAAGGTCATCCCGCACGCGTTCTCGGGGTTGATGAACGCCTGGCAGTTCAAGATCCCGATCTACGGGTGGTTGATGAGCTTGTCGAAAGGAATTCCTGTCGACAAAACCAAGCGCGAGACCCTGATCCAGGACATCAGCGCCGCCGCGAAGAACCGCAAAGCGATCGGGATGTCGGTCCTGACCTTTCCCGAAGGGCACCGCACGATGACCGGGGACGTGGGCCAATTCAGGACGGGTGTCTTCCGCATGGCGGTCAACGCCGGGATGCCTGTGGTCCCCATCGCAGTCCGTGGCCTCTACGAGGTCAACAACAAGAACATGGGCTGGTTCTTCCGCGCGTTCCAAACCGTGGATGTCTTCGTCGGACCCCAGTTCGACACCGCGCCGTACCAGGGCGAGAGCGCGTCCAAGCTCGCCAAGCGAGTTCGAGCCTACCTAGTGTCCTGTATCGAGGACGGTGAGTTCCCCGCGACCACGGATGTCGTCTCGTCCGAAGGCGAAGCGTCGACCGAGCAGCCGGCATAACGAGTGCCCTGAGTCAGACGCTCGCGTCGTACTTGGCGGCGTGGCCCAGGACGCGCGGCCCTTGAACGGTCGGGGTGGGCGTGGGCCGCCAGCCCCGCTCCAGACGCGCTTCGAGAAGCACATCGGCCGTCGGTACGGAGTCCCACACGGCGACCGCCGTGACCGAACCCAGTCACGTCGCGTCGTACACGAGGTACTGCTGCGCGCCCATTTCGAACACCACATCCCGGGTGAACTCGTCCTGGTCGATCACATCGAGGAGCCGATACCCCTCCGCGAGCGCCCACCGAACAGCCGACTGAAGGGTGTTCTGAACTGCGACCGCCCTCCGCAACGAAGTCAGTGCTTGGGCCGGGAGCCCGGCACGGTCTTCGATGGGAAACGTATCCACATGAACAACGTGACGCCGCGCGGCGATGGAAACAAGGAAGTGAAATCGCACTGAGATGCGCGAGGACCGAGAGTTCGATGCAGTGCGTGATGCGTCGGAACGACGCCGACGGCGAAAGCCGGAGCGTAGTGCGTCGCAGATCAAGCGCTCTAGCTGACACGGCCCCGAACAAATTGTCTTGACGAACTTGGTTGCGGCGCTAAACCGCTCCAGCTTCGAAGCGGATTCGAAGAAGGAGTCACATCCCTGTGCTCAACCCCATCTCCATCGCCTAGCGTCTGACGTGCCGCGTCTCCCCCCGGAGACACGCACGCCGGACGCGGCGTCTTCTGTAGAGCCTTGGTCGCATCCCAGGCGGCCCTCCAACGCCTCCGTGCTCTGTTCCAGACTCCAACTCCGGAAGAGCAGCCCGGGTCGAATCGGCACCGAGGGTTCCCCAGATCGCGAGTGGCCGAGATCGGGCTTGAAGCCCAACCCTCTGTGAAGAGCAGAGGCTCATCCAGGTTCGAATCCTGGCTCCCCCACTCCTATGGGGGAGTGGCGGAATTGGTAAACGCGACAGAATGAAGATCTGTAGTACGAGAACAATCGACTGAACGGGAGCGCGAACCCGACGACCGGTCCACCCCAGAGGTGAGCCGCTCTGGTGGTGTCGCTGCGCTCTGTGGTGCGTCGGTGCACAGGCTGTGGCCAAGGACGGCCCGCTGTTGCGCTTCACTCTGCGTCGGCCTGCATGCACGCCGGTTGCCGAGGGACGGGCCCCGCAAGGCCTCGCCTTGGTTTTCGCTCCCGTTCTTCTCGTGTTCTCGGCCAAGGCTCTGCAGCAGACGTCGGCGATGGGCCGCATTCGAAGCAGGAGGAAC
Organism: Nannocystales bacterium; assembly: GCA_050633305.1. Classification (GTDB taxonomy): domain Bacteria; phylum Myxococcota_A; class Polyangia; order Nannocystales; family Nannocystaceae; genus CAJXVA01. The sequence continues at coordinate 278,573 of JBOEGF010000014.1, read as the reverse complement.
AACGATGAAAAATGCAGTCATTCAAGAACACCAGCGCGCGCTGGTCTACGAGAACGGCGTGCTCACTCGGTTCCTCGGACCGGGTCGGCATCGCGTGCGACGGTGGTTCGCGGAGGTGGACGTCCAGACCATCCCGGCGAGCCAGAAAGTCACGGAACTCCAGCCGGGGATGGAGCGCGTCCTCCCTTCCGAGGACGCACGGATGCTGGAGGTCGCCGCACACGAGCTCGCTCTCATCTCGCACCGGGGCGCACCACTGCGCATCGTCGGACCCGGAGAGTGGGTCCTGTGGCAGTTCGCCGGACGCATCGACGCCGACATCGTCGACCTCCGCCCCCTACACGTCGAGGTGCCTTCCCGGTTCTGGGGGCACCTCAGCGGCATCGTTCGCACGCTCGTTGTGGCGCCGTGGCAGCGCGCAGTTGTATTCGCAGACGGTGAACTGGTCGAAGCGCTCGCAGAGGGCTCGTACATGCTCAGCACGTTTGACCGCACTGTCGAAACCATCGTGCTCGATACGCGAGAGCAAGAACTGCACGTGAGCGGTCAAGAGCTGATCACCGCCGACAAGGCCACCCTGCGGCTGAGCCTGGTGTGCAAGTACCGGATCACCGATCCAGTCCTGGCGGTGAAGAGCACCGCCGTACTCCACGACGCGCTCTATGCCGAGGTGCAACTTGCCGCTCGTACGGCGGTCGCAGGTTCGAGCGTGGATGAACTCCTCGAGCAGCGAGGCGAAATCGCGGCACGAATGACCGCGGACGTGACCCACCGTGTGGAAGCGTGGGGCGTGCGTCTTGCTCGGCTGGACATCAAGGATGTTGTTCTCCCCGGAGACATGAAAGCGCTTCTCAACCAGGTCATCGAGGCCGAGAAGCGGGCAGCCGCGCAGAACATTCTGCGTCGGGAAGAGACCGCTGCAACGCGCTCGCTTGCCAACACCGCGCGCCTGCTCGAGAACAACCCGGTGCTCCTTCGACTCAAGGAGCTCGAGCTCTTCAAGGAGATGGCCGAGCGAATCCCAAACCTCTCGGTCGTCGTGTCGCCCGCCGATGTCCAGCGACAACTGCAACTGAAAGTGGAAGGCTGAGCCAACAGACCCCGAGCAGCCGTCGCACCCGCGGCGCTGTTCGGGGTTTTCGCGCTGTGCGCGTCATGCTCGGAGGGAAATCGGTAGTTCTGCCGATAGCCCCGCAGGCCCCGCTGAACGACGATTGGCGGCATGAAACGTGTCGGCGTCGTCGGGATCGGAATCGGAGTGTGGCTTGCGGTGCCCTCGCTCAGCCAAGCGGAGACCTACGAGATCGCGGCCGGGGACGACATCGAGGCCGCCATCGCAACACTTCAGCCAGGCGACGAACTTGTCCTCGGAGGCGGCATGTACGTCGTCGAGCAACACTTCGGGGTCGACCTCGTCGGTACCGAGGCCCAACCGATTACGATTCGCGCCCGGGACGGCGAAGTCCCGCACGTGCATCGGCCCAACGCGAATCAGAACATCGTCGACATCAACGCCCAGTGGGTGACCTTCGAGGGCATCGAGTGGTCCGGCGGCTCGGCAGGACTGCGAATCTCGTCGGCCGACCACCTGACGATCTCGCAGTGTGACATCCACAGCACCAACGACGTTGCGGTCCGCGCCAACGACAGCGGCGTCACCTATCAGGCCCTGCACATCGTGGACAACGAGATCCACGATACGGACCACACCGGAGAGGGCATGTACTTGGGCTGCAACAACGACGCATGTCGCGTGACGAACTCCGTGATCGAGCGCAACTGGGTGCACCACACCAACGGACCCACAATCACCCAGGGCGATGGCATCGAGCTCAAGGAAGGCAGCCACGGAAACATCATCCGGGACAACGTCATCCACGACACCAACTACCCCTGCATCCTGACCTACAGCGCGGTCGGCAACGGCGAGGCGAACATCATCGAGGGCAACGCGATGTGGAACTGCGGGGACCATGCGATCCAATCGGCCGCAGACTCGGTCATTCGCAACAACATCATCCTCAGCGCCAACGCCAGCGGGATCTCTCTGCAACCCCATCAATCCGGGGCGCCAGACAACATCCTCATCGCTCACAACACGATCGTCGTCCCCGGAAGCCGAGCGATCAACGTCTCGGGCGCAGTCGGACCCGTGACGATCGCCAACAACGCGGTCTACTCGGAAGCCGGGCCTGCAATCAGGGTGGCCGGAGAAGTCGGACAGATCGTCATTGTGGGCAACATCGGCCTGGGAGGACTCGAGGGTGCCAACGCCGGGTACGCCGACGGAGACCTCGTCGCGGACTTCGTAGACGCAGGTTTTCACGGCGGCGTCCCCAATGACGTGTTCCCTTCCGCGGGCGCGTTGCAAGGAACCGGTACGGCCGACTACGCGGCGGAGTTCGACTTCAACGGCTTGCCGGTCAACGACCCGCCCGACGTCGGTGCCTATGCGTTCGATGCGGACGGAAACCCCGGCTGGATACTGCAGGCGGGATTCAAGCAGTTCCCTGACATCGACGAAGGCGAGACCGATGGCGGAACCGACGGCAGCACCGGTGGTGGCAACGACACCGGCGGCGGCGGAGATGACGGAAGCTCCGGCGGCAATGACTCCAACGCCGAGGGCGGAGGCTCAAGCGACAGCAGCACATCCGACAGCGGCGGCACGAATGCCAGCGGCGACGCATCGTCGTCCGGTCCAGGCGCGGACGACGACGCGGGCGGGGAAGACGGCTGCGGCTGTCGAAGCAGTGGAGGCTCGACCCCGCTCGGCCTGCTTGCGCTCGCCATGTTTGGCGCGCTGACCCGTCGACGCCGATCGTAGCCTCGAGGGGCCGCCCCTCAGAACGGAACCACGGCGGAGAACTCCAAGTCGTGCCCGCCTCGTGGGTGCGCGAACTGGAGCTCCGCTGCGTGGAGCATCAGACGGGGCGCGTCATCGGGGAACCCGTAGAGTGGGTCGCCAAGCATCGGTGCCCGCAGCCCGAGCGGATGGGAAGCGTGAACTCGCAGCTGGTGGGTGCGACCCGTCTGGGGCCACAACGCGACACGTGCGTGCGCGCCCTCGTTGCCCCGTGATGCCCACCGACTCACCGCGGGCTTTCCGTGGAGTGGGTCGTGGACCTGGCGAGGCCGATCGTTGAGATCGGGTCCAAGGGAGAGGTCGATCAGCCCCTCACCCGTCAGTTGGCCGTGTACGAGGGCCTCGTAGCGCTTCTTGACCGTTCTTCGAGAGAACTGCTGTTGGATGCCCACGTAGGCGGCCTTGTTCTTCGCCGCGATCAACAGCCCCGAGGTGGCCTGGTCCAGTCGGTGCACGAGTCGGGGCCAGCTGGGATCCTCCAGGCCGGCGCGTTGCTGAAGGCGGAGTTGAACACAGTCGCGCAGCGCGTTGCCACGACCGGGGATGGAGAGCAGCCCGCTCGGCTTGTCGACGATCCACAGATCGCCATCTTCGAAGACTGTGCTTGGCGCGTCGTCGAGCACGCCGTGGTTTCCGTACTCGGGTGGTGCTTCGCACTCGAGGCCCTCGAGCATGAAGGGGAGGATCTTGGCACAGCGGCCTCGGCACGCCGGATAGAAGACCCCATGGTGGCGCCCCCCTGCGGGCGTGGCTTCACCCCACCAAAACTCGGCCAGCGCAATCGGACGCGCGCCGATCCGGTAGGCGTGTTGGAGAAGCTTCGGCGCGGCGCAGTCGCCCGCTCCGCCGGGGATCGGTCTCGGCGCAAAAAGTGGTCCCAACCCTTTCGTCTCGCCGCGCGCATTGCTGAGCTGATAGGTCTCCTGCAACTTCGGAAGCAGCGCGCGGGAGACCGCTTGCTGCTGGGCTTCGAGAGCCGCACGTACCGGACCGTGTGCCGCCGTAATCGCTTCATTGAAGGACTCCACGCGTGCGCCTTGTGTCGCCCACAGCCGGTCGAACGCGTCTTGATCGCACGCGGCGGGCACGAAGCCAGGCAGACGTCGAGAGCCTTGAACCATGCCCGCAAACCCCCACAACGCACCCGGCCTGCCCTGAGCGTCGACCACGACCAGGACGCCGAACATCTTTCCACCCATCGGACCTCGGACAACCTCCGACGGCAGGTTTGCCGCCAGGTACGTCTGGAGTTCCTCGGCAGCACGCGCGGCAACCGGATGGGGTCGGCCTTGGCGAAACGGCGTGGGAAAGATCGTTGGGAGCGTCGCGATGTCGACATCGAGCCGAACCGGGAGCACCGAGGTCACTTCCGTCACGAATCTTCGAGCGTCGGCACCGGTGCGAGCACGGTCTGTCCCGTACGAACCGGCCGCGGTGCGATGACGGTTTCACCCGTGATGATCGCGGGCAAAGGAGCCTTGGACTCGCCGCCGACGGGAGCCGTGACGAGCGTGTCCCCACCCAGCGATGACGGTTCGTCGCCGGTCTTCTCCCGGACAGCGGGCGGCTTGCCATTGCGGGTGAGGTAGTGCGACGCGTCGTGCTGGATCTCGCCCGCCGCGGACACATGCTGGGCGTCCCCACTCTCGAGTGCCCTCGACAACGCCCCCATGAAATGAGCCCCCGAGTTGTATCGGCGGTGCACATTGATCTCGAATGCGCGGAGGAACACCATCTCGACCGCGTCCGACACGTCGAGTCCGAACGAGCGTGGCGTGGGTCGTCGCTCCTCGTCGAGGCATGCATCCCGCAGCGACTCGAAGTCGTCTCCGGGCATGACCTGCCGCCCACCGAGCATCATTTCCATGAGCACCAGGGCCATGGCGAACACGTCGGTCCAGGGGCCTACGAGATGCTCGTACCCCATGAATTGCTCCGGCGAGGCGTACTCGGGGGTGAGGAAGGTGATCGCGTCGTCGAACGGCTCGCCCTCGAGCCTCGCGAGGGCGTAGTCCATGATGCGAACGGTTGAACCCAGAGCCAGGTTGGCGTCGTCGACAAAGAGGTTGCCCGGGTTGAGGTTGCGGTGCGTGAGCCCATAGGCGTGGGCCGCCGCCAGCGCACGAAGCGTGGGGTGCATCAACGCAAACACCTCGGTGATGGAACGCTGTTTACTGCCGTCTCGCCGCTCGGCGTCGAGAACGGTCTGCAGCGAGACCCCATCGACCCACTCGAGCAACATGCACGGGATCTCGCGATCGCCGACGCCCATCCAGCCCTGGCCCAGCACCCGCGTCATGCTCGGTTGGTCGGCGGAGAGCGCCCCCAGCAGTGATGTGATTCGGCGGAACCGATCCCGGAACGTCGACAGGCTCTCGGGGGACAGGGTCCGCAGTCCGTAGAAACACTTCAGGGCTGCCTCGCCCGAGCCGTCGGGCGCCACGGCGCGATACACCATGCTCAAGCCATCGCTCGAGATGAGCTCCTCGACGACGAAGCCCCCGTGGATCTGCGTGCCGAGCAGACCGAGCACATCCACCTCGGCGATCGGAAGCTCAGCCGTCGGCTCGCGTGGCTTCAGCACGGGCGTGCCGTAGATGTCGGTCTTTGGATCGGCCTCTTCCACGGGGAATAGCGGGACGAAGCCCCACGGCCTCTACGGTAGCGGTAACGCCTACATGCGTCCACTGTCAGGAGCGCGCGCTCCCCGATCAGTTCCCGAGTGTGACCCGCGGTACACCCGCGGACTGTAGCCAGTCCGCCACGCGGGCGTGGTTCCGCGTCCCAAGGACCAGCATCTCATCTTGGATACGCCCGCCGCAGCCAAGCTCCTTCTTCAGCTGTGGAAGAAATACCTCGGCGGTCGCCGGGGGAATTCCTTCGACGCATGTGACCGTCTTCCCGCCCTGCCCTTTGCTCTGGCGTCGGACCACTGCACGGCGTCCTAGGTCGAGTCCGGTTTTCTGCTCCCCGCCCTGCTTGCTTGGCGGGGCTTGGGGCTCGGGACCCGGCGCAACCTCGGCGCCGGCGAGCCCGCCGAGGGCGGCCGCAAACGGGTTGGTCGCAAGCGCGGCGTTGTCGCCGGTGATCTTGTTCTTTTTGCGGCTCATCGTGGGCCGAGACGCATGAAGCGGAAACGATCATGCCATATCATGAGTGCATGTCCTCGCGTCGTTTCGTCTCCAAGGAGCTGCTGTACACCATCGCACCGCTGGCCATCGCCGCTGGGTTTGCGTACGCGGCTCACGGAGGCTTGCTCTGCAACGGTGGTGGCCACCAGACTCAAGTGAAGGTCGTTGCCAAGGCTGCCCCGGGTACCCAGATCGACGTCTACCAAGACGGCAAGAAGGTCAAACCCAACCGTCGCTCGGCCCGAAAGCGCCGCGGGAATGCCGACCTCAAGCGTCTTGGGGCCAAGGTTTTCCGCGCGACCGAGACTCATTGGGTCCCTCGCTCGGTCGTTGAGACGGTCGTCGCCAACCCACGCCAGCTTCGCAGCGCTGGCGACCTGGTCCCTCAGCGAGAGTGCAGCGGTCTCAACGGCTTCCGGGTGGAAAACACCGTCAAGGGTGGCTTGTTCCGTCGGCTCGGCTTCCGGGAAGGCGACCTGATCACCGCCGTCGATGACCAGCGGCTCGAGTCCCGCAGAGCCGCCCGCGAAGCAATCTCGGACCTGCAGGATGCCGACCGCGTCACCGTCACCGTCATCCGGCACAACAAGACCCTCCAAAAGACCTTCCTCATCGAGTAGCCGCCTCGATTTCGTCTCCATCAGGGGCTCACAGCCCGGCTCTGAGAGCCAAAAACGCGAGTGGAGCCTCGTTCCGGGCTTCGCCACTGGCTGCTAAGCGTTGAAGTCGCCTCGGCGCGCGTAGTAAGACCCAGTCTGACTGGGTCTGCATGCATCGCGCGTTCGTCCACCTCGAGCTCAACACTGACGACATCCAGCACGCTCGCGCGTTCTACGAGCAAGTGCTCGGATGGTCGTTCGACGACGTGCCGATCGGTGGGGAAACCTATACCCAGATCAACACGCCCGCAGCTCCAGGCGGGGGGATCCAGCTCAAGGCCGACGAAGAGCTCCCCGCCCACTGGATGCCGTACGTCGCCGTGGACAACGTGGCGGAGACGGTCGCCCGTGCTCGGGATGCAGGCGCTCGAATCCTGGTCGACACCTCGGACGTCGAGGGCCACAGCCCCGTCGCCGTGATCGGTGACCCTGCGGGCGCAATCTTCGGGATCTGGGAGGCGGCATCGGACTCGACGGAGGCCGATGACGACGCTGGCGCTGACGCTGACGACGAGCCCCAGTCCAACGAAACTGAGACTGAGACCGAGACCGAGACCGAAGCCGAACAGGTCGCCGCCGCCGAGCCGCCGCCGAAGAAGAAGAAGAAGAAGAGCCGTCGGGCGAAAACCAAACCTGCGGCGGAAGCTCCGACCGACGAAGAGAACACCGCCGCTCCGAACGCAGCCGCGCCAGCCGAAGCCCCCAAGCAGAAAAAGCGCGCTCCTCGAAAGAAAAAAGCGAGGGCTCCCGATCCCGAGACGCCTTCTTCCACGGACGAAGACTTCGTGAGCGCCCCAGCCATCACACCAGAGCCCAGCGCCGAAGCGGCACCCGCTAAGAAGGCTGCGCCCGCCGAGAAGGCTGCCCCCGCCAAGA